>CAVFGI010000042.1:0-2104 GCA_963621975.1 Selenomonadaceae bacterium | reverse complement strand
AAAAATCTATCTTTTTGGCTCTTATGCCTATGGAACGCCAACTGCAAACAGCGATTTTGACATTTGCGTCATTATCCCTAGTCTACAAAAATACCGATTTTCTCAAGCGCCAACAAACAGCATCGCTTGAACGCAAAATTTCAAGAGATGTGGTTAAAATATGCACAAATGCATTTAGACTCAGCAGAATTCCTACAAAAGATGAGGCCAACTCCAATAGAAGTCATATGTGATGAAACATTTTCTCTATTTTTGTTACACATACACTTGATTTACGGCAATTTTTTAGGTAACATTGATTCATAATTTGTTTCACATGAGGTTTCTATGAGTACAATTGTCTCTTTAATTGAAGAAAAGTCCTCTTTAACAAAAAGACTTGAAAACCTTGTATATGGGTCAATAGAAATTAGAGCAAATGGCGAAAAAAAATTCATATACACACATTATCGGGATGAGGGTGTTCTTAGAACAAAATATGCAGGAGTTTTTTCTAATGAACTTTACAATCTCATTTTAGAAAACAATAAGCTGGCAAAAGACTTAAAAAAAAGACTTTCTGCAGTGAACAAAGAACTTGCAGAATGTAATTACATAGAGACCAAAATACCTGAAGAAGTAGAACTAAATAGAGCATTCGCCATCAGAAATATAGTTGATTCTGTTTACAAGCAGGCAATGTTAGAAGGCGTTGCAACTACATATTCAGATACTGAAACTTTGTTAAACGGTGGCAAAGTAACTAACATGACAGCAAACGATATCAACAAAGTAATTAATCTAAAGCACTCATGGGAATTTATAACAAACAAGGGTGTCCTGCAGTATCCGTCAAATTACCTATTACTGTGTCAAATAAACTCTTTGGTAGAAGAAGGCTTCTCTGTAACTGCTGGTAGACTGCGTACAGTACCTGTAACCATAGGAGGCTCTTCTTATATTCCTCCTTTTCCAATTGAATCTGCAGTTAAAGAGCAACTAGAGGAGATATTGAAAATGGAGGATACAGTTCAACGTGCAATTAAATCATTACTTTTCATAATGAGGAAACAATTATTCTTAGATGGGAACAAAAGAACTGCAGTATTGTTTGCAAATCACATTCTCATATCTCACGGAAAAGGTTTAATTGTCATACCTGCTAAAAAAGTTAGCGAATACAAAAAGAAACTTGTCGACTACTATGATACGGGTAATGAAAAAGCCATAGCAAAATTCCTTATTGATTATGCCTACTTACCATTGACATAATGGCAAGAGCAGACCATACAAAAGAACATATGGGCTTAACCTCTTGGCACAACGCACCAAATGAAAAAATTGTAAAAGCAGACGTGTCAATTGCCAAGAACTACTTATCCCTCAACGAAATACAAGAATTAAATGAAATCGTCACAATGTACCTTGATTACGCCACAAGACAAGCACGTCGCCATATCCCCATGGCCATGGCAGATTGGGCAACCAAGTTAGATGCTTTTTTACAATTCAACAATGCCGATATTCTTCAGGACAAAGGGAAAGTTACACCTGCTATAGCAAAAGCCTTTGCCGAAAGTGAATTTGAGCAATATAGAATTCTCCAAGACCAACTATATCAAAGCGACTTTGAAAAATTTGTAGCAAACACAGAAAAAAACTAACAAGTTATTTCTCATAAACTTTGTTGAGCAATTCCCTTTTAGGTTCCAAATGTTTCAATACTACATCTCTCAAAGGTTTTCAAAAGGTTTAAGCTTTTCCTCTCAAAAGGTTTGTTTTCGCAAAAAAAACTGCATTTAACATGCTTGGATTCAAGGTTCTTTGATACAGATAATTTCTTTAGGAGAACCATATTGGTTGGCATTGTTGAGCCAAAAGTTAACAAGAGTTCAGTACTCGTCTTGCAGAAAGTATAGTGGTTGGGTTTGGTACAAGAGGATTTTTTATTGCTTCCGGCAAAGAAATTAAGCGAGTTGGAAGATACTGGGGAAAGATTAGCAAAAATAAGGCTAAAACCACAAGTATAGCTAAACCAACGAATGCAAATTGTTCTTCGTGTAGCCAACTCCAAATAGTTGAAATTGGAACATCTAGACGTCTTGCTACATCATAAACCTTCATT
>CAVFGI010000041.1:0-2575 GCA_963621975.1 Selenomonadaceae bacterium | reverse complement strand
TGTCTCCTATGAACACATTGTCAGCCGTAGTTTTTATTCCTACGCGGATTTTTCCAATTTGTGAGAATGTCAGCCAGGTGTTTGAGGCGACTGTTGCAAGCCAATGCTCGTTTTCATCAGAAGAGAGCCCGAGTTTGGGAGTTTTAGAGGCAAAATTTACCCTATTTTGCTTAATAACCCCTTGAAATCTTTGCTACCTCTTGACAGTGAAATTTTTTAGGTATAAAAAACTGTTATGGTCACGCTACTAAGCTGAGAGGGGTATCATATGTACATCTGCGTCAACTATAGTGGGAAAGGTAATAAAAATGCCTACGTCAAATTGATGGAAGCTTATTGTGATGACAATGGAAAAAAAAGAGCTCGTGTCATCAAGAACTTTGGACGTTTAGATGTTTTAATTGCTAAAGATCCTATGGCATTGGAAAACCTCAAGCAGACCTACAAAGACAAAATGATAGAAAAAAAACAGTCTCTTGCTGCGCAAAGGATTAAAGAAGTGATGGAGATCCTTCAAAACAACGAAGAGGCAAAAGCACGCTTTAAAAATACTTCATTTCCTGAGCTGAATTATGGGTACTATGCACTTAAAAATATATGGGATGAAGATCTTGGACTTACATGGAAGCTAAACTATCTGCAAAAAGCTTCTAAATCTAGAGTACAATTCAGTTTCAGTGCAAGTACTCTTTTAATGACATGCATCAAAGTGATTGATCCAGGTTCTGTTTTGTATAGCTACGGTTCAAAGGATAATTTTCTTGGTGATCCAATGAAGGATGTCTCACTTGAAAACTGCTACGATACTCTGAGTTTTCTCAAGGAGAATAAAGATAAAATATTTCATTGGTGCAATAAGAAATTGGATCAAAAGTTTGGTAAGGATAGAGCTACTCTCATTTTTTATGATGTCACAAATGCTTACTTTGAGACGGCATTGACAGACGCCGAAAGAGATTATGAGCAATGTGACTTTGCTGAACGTGTTCAGGAAGCTGCTGACAGCATGAGAATAGAAGGCCTTTTGTCAAAGGAATGCTTTGACAATGACGGTTTAGTCATTCCTGATAAACTTCCTTTAGAATTTTGGGAAACTGACGCAAACAACAGACTTCGCTATCTTCGTATGCGTGGCCCTTCAAAAGAACATAGGTTAGATCTTCCTATAGTATCAATTGCTTTAATCATTGATAAAAACGGCTTTCCAATGGATTTTGAAGTTTTTTCAGGAAATGCCTCAGAATTTAAGACAATGAAGCCTGCGATAAAGAAACTTAAGAGCAAATACAATATACAAGATGCAATAGTAGTTGCTGATAGAGGACTTAATTCTGCTTCTAATCTAAAGATGCTTAAAGACCTTGATCTAGGATTTCTTGTTGCTCAAAAAGTAACAAATTTCAATGAAGAGCTAACAAAAAAGATGCTTGATATGTCACAGTATACTCCATTTGATCCTGAGTCTCCTGAAAAAGGTATGTACCAGGTTGTAAACGACTGGAAAAAAAGAAACAATAAAGGAGAATATGTTGACTGTATGCTGGTATTAACTTTTAATGAAAAACGAAAGCAACGTGATGATAAAATCATTGATGTAATGGTTGATATCATCAACAAGAAAAAAGCAGCAGGAGAGAAACTAGGTCCTAAAAAGACTGGATGGGCTGCGTTTGCAAAGACAGATGGCAAGAAGGAGGAATGTCAAATAATTGGTGTAGATGAAGATGCAGTGGCAAAGAAGAGGCGTTTTAGTGGATTTGCAGCTGTTGTATACGATGACTCACCCTCTTTTTCTCAGAAATTAAATTCTGAGAAAGAAGAACAGAAGGACTCGCATCCAAAGAAGAGGTTTTTTGATGGAAAAAACCTTGTTGGACACTATAGTCAGCTAAATAAAATAGAAGAATCATTTCGTTTGTTAAAAACAAATTTTGGTCTAAGGCCAATGTATGTTCGAACTTCAGACCACATCAGAGGCCATATTACAATTTGTATGCTTGCCTTGTTATTGATGCGCCTTCTTCAACACCGCCTTAATTTACAAGGTAAAAAAATTTCAACGAATGAAATATGCAAAAGTCTATACGATGCAAAAGTATGTGCATTTAGTATTGATGATGATTTTTTGTTTTTACTTACAGAAAGACAGAAAGATGTACGTAAAAATCATATATGGATGTCCACTAAAGAATTAGTAAACATCATCAAAGAAGGAGATATTACAACAACTTCTTATATGCCAGATATTATGCAAGCATGTGGTCTAACTCCACTTAATCGTGTGCACCTGTTGTCTGATTTAGCAAAAGCTTTGCATACACATTTTGCAACACCTGCCGAGGCTATTCCGGAGGTACGAATGGCAACTCTTTAATGGTCACGCTAAGGAAATTTTTAGGAACTACCTAAGTATTTGAAATTATCTATCTATTTCGCTTTTTTTCTCGCTAAAACTCCAAAACTCGGGCAAGGCCGTTGCTGCGGACTGCAGCCAGGCAGATAGTGCGTGTCCTTCTAGCGAGAGGGACATACCTCAAGGCCAGCCCGTTCTCCTCTACCTCGGCCAGATATTCAG
>CAVFGI010000040.1:0-2632 GCA_963621975.1 Selenomonadaceae bacterium | reverse complement strand
GTAAACGTAAAATAAATAATTCTGATTTTTAGATAGATATAGAGCATTATTGTTGGCATAGGAGAAAAGTAGCTATGACAATAAAGTTCACTAAAGAGCAGAAGATTGATTATTTAAAAAGTTGGTTAACTAGCGGAAAGTTGTTAAAAGATTATTGCAAAGAGTCTGGAAGGAGCAGAGTCACGATGAGAGGATGGGCAAAGGAAATCCTTGGTTCAGATTATACATCAACATTAGGGAACACAGAGCAGAAGGCTGTGTTATTAAAGAAGATTGAAAAAATGAAGGACGTAGATAAATGTACACCAAATTCTCTTGTAAAAATCTACAAATGCAAAAAAGTGAAGGATGTTTTAGTATCTCCATCTATCTTTGTTGAATATATGGGTGCGAAGATTTCAATTAACGAAAACTCAATTGAATCAGTGTTTAGAGCCTTGAAAGCTGTCAACGGCTGAGCCCTGTGAATATGTATGGCTCTGTCCTTTTTAAATCAGGTTTGGCATTGGCCTTTGTTTCATGCAACGTTTCAATTTTGCTCATGTCAACATTCCAGGGAAGAAGAGAAGAAAAATCTTCTTTTGGAGTAGTAGGTCCGTAGGTGAGAACGTACTCTAGATAGTCTTCAGGATTTAGTCCGTTCTCCTTTGCAGTCTCAACTAGAGAGAAGAAGAAACAGGAAGCATCTGCACCGTCAATTGTTTGAGCAAAAAGCCAATTCTTGCGTCCTGTTGCCCAAGCTTTGGCTCTTCTCTCACATTCATTATTGTCAGGCGTAGCTTCAAGGAAATCTAGGTAATTGTATAGGTATGGCTTGTACTCAATAAGGTAGTTAATCCCATCCTGCCTTGAATCTTTCTTTAGAGGATTGCTTGCAATTTCAACGGTCTCAAAAATTTTATCAATGATAGGCTTCGCCTGTTTCTTGCGTTCAGTGAGAAATTCATTGGCAGAAATATTACCTAGGTTAAGTTCATCTCTGAGCTTTTGCTCAATATTATAGAGTTGACTATGAAGATAAAGAGTTTTGTTAATAGGTTTGTCGTCTTTAACAAGGCGCACATAATTTTTGAGTTTTCTGACGGCATGTACCCAACAGGCACATTTTTTCCCTTCTTCGACTGGACCAATGTAGTAGCCTTTAAGACCATCTGTCATCAGAGGTCCTTTGTAATTGTTTCGTTTAAATCCATCAAACAGTTTTTCACTACTTCGTCCATCAGAATAGTAGGTATGTACAACTTTATTGAGTTTATGATTCTTTTCATCGTAAGAGGAGCCAATTCTTATTATTGCAAAGGAAGAAGAACTAATCTTTCCGTTTTTGTTCTTAACAGAAATCACTTCAAGTGGCGTCTCATCTTGACTTACCATTTTCATCTCAAAGATTTTGTCTCCGAAGTATTGGTCAAACGGACAGAGCTTTTCGTAATACCTCATTATCCAGTGCGTCATCAGTTGCCTAGAAATGTGGTCTCCGTTTCTTTCATAGATTTCACTTTGCCGATACAGTGGAAGATGATCATCAAATTTTTTAGTCAAAATCTCAGCTACCAGAGATGGAGAACAAGAAAGTGCGTCCAAGCTTGCATCGTTAAACCCAACAATCTTGTTGTCCTCATCGTTTTCAGGTTCTACAGTTGCCTCCCAAGTTGGGAAGATATGTTTTTCAACAATTTTCTTTCTTTTGGTGTATCCAATCTTACAGATTTCTTTATTCCTAGCTCTATTGTATATGATGCCATCTTTCTCAATCCTGTCAGGAGTTCCTTTCGTATGATCAAACTCTATAACTGGAGCATCCGCTGGCGCTGTAAGTCTAGAAGTTCTCTTCTTTCTATTAACTTTTTCTTCTTCTGTTTTGACATCTTCTTCTGTTTGAGCTTTCAGATTCTTTATTTCTTGAAGAGTTTCACACAATTTGTATATTGCCTCAAGCTCTGGAAAAAGAAACTCCATCTGTTCTGTTGCGGGACTATACTTTTCAACATTGGCAAGAAGTCTGAGTTCTTTAGAAACTGCAAGTTGCTCTTCAAGAACAGCAACTCTGTTGTAAAGAGCAACACTTACATTGACAAGTTCTTCGTGTGAAAATGTCTGTAGAGCAGCTCTAGTTAATGATGAATCAATCTTCTTTTCCATGACTAAATGATAGCATATTTTATGAATAATATCTATAAAATTGTGGTAATAATTTTAAATTAGGACATCATTTCTTATTTTTTAGAATATTGAAAATCGTCTCCAAGGATTGCCCCCTTTCCACATTTCCTTAATATCTTCAATACTTACTTTTTTTGATTCCTTCTCACTATTAGGCCAACAGTATCTTCCTCCGTAACACTCTAGTTTCTTAGTTATTTCAAGCCACCCATTTCCGTTCCATACTATTGCTACTATTCTTTTCTTATTCTTACTACAGAATATGAAGATACTCTTCTCAAGAGGATCTAAGCCCATTTCATTCCTGATTAAAAACGATAGGCTTTCAGCTCTTTTTCTAAGGTCTGTCGCACCTGGCTTAATGTAGAGGTCATATTCTTCAATGTTAATATTCACAACTATCCTCCTGGATTGAGAATAGTCTAATTAATCTGCTATGAAAAAACTGGGAGATTTATTTTACGCTTAC
>CAVFGI010000039.1:0-3973 GCA_963621975.1 Selenomonadaceae bacterium | reverse complement strand
ATGTATAGATTTAAATTAAAAAAAGACTGTTGCTCAGTCAAATGACTTTTGCAACAGTCCCTTTTTTCTTTATCTGTCTAAATCATTTCTTTGGCAGTGCTAAAATCTTCTTCAATTCTGGCTTCTTCTCTAAGTTCTTCACAAGACCTCTGGCTCTAGCCTTGTTAACATAAGAAGAATCCTCAAAAGAATAATGGAAGTTTGTGTGAATGTCATAAGTTCCATTCATCAAGGCAACAGCGTCTTCTGTGATAACAAGTTCTTCATCTGTAGGAATAACAAAAATTCTAACAGGAGAATCGTCAGTAGAGATATCGAACTCTGCATTTCTGCATTTGCAAATGCTATTCTTATAATCGTCTAGCTTCATGCCAAATGCATCCATATCGCAGATAGCACCATGTCTGATGGTTGGAGCCATCTCACCAACACCAGCTGTGAAAACAACAGCGTCAACTCTGCCAAGTAAAGCAGCATATGCACCAATATATTTCTTAATTCTGTGGCATTCCATGTCCATGGCAAGCTTAGCTTTAGCATCGCCCTCGTTAGCAGCCTTTTCAACATCACGTCTGTCGCTGTAACCACAAATACCAATAAGACCACTCTTCTTGTTAAGTGTAGTATCCATTTCCTTAGCTGTCATACCAGTATTATTCATGATATAAGGCATAATAGCAGGATCCATGTCACCACTTCTTGAACCCATTACAAGGCCCTCAAGAGGAGTAAGGCCCATAGAAGTATCTATACAAACACCATTTTTAACTGCACAAACAGATGCACCATTTCCAATGTGGCAAATAATTACATTAGTATCCTTGTTTTCTTTACCAAGAAGAAGAGCGGCTCTCTTGGCACAATAAAGATGGCTTGTTCCATGGAAACCATAACGTCTTACATTATACTTTGTGTACCATTCATATGGAACAGCATACATATAAGCCTCAGCTGGCATAGTTTGATGCCATGCAGTATCCATGACAATAGCATGAGGAACATTAGGCATAACCTTGCGAGCAGCCTCAATACCCATAATATTAGCAGGCATGTGAAGTGGTCCAAGTGGAATAAGTTCTTTAAGCTGCGCTACAACTTCATCTGTAACCAAAGTGGATTTCTTAAAAAGCTCACCACCATGCAAAACTCTGTGGCCAACAGCTCCAACCTCAGAAACATCATTAATTACCCCATATTCCTTGTCAACAAGCATCTTGATAATAAGTTCAATAGCTTCTTTGTGAGTTGGACAAGTAAACTTAGCCTCATAATCTGGCTTACCTGAAGCCTTATGTTCAATTGTTGAATAATCAAGACCAATTCTCTCAACAACACCAACGGCCAAGACATCTTTATTATCCCAGTCATAAACCTGATACTTTGCAGAAGAACTTCCACAATTTAGACAAAGAACAACCATATTACCCCTCCACGAGTTAATTTACAAAATTAGAAAAAATTCATCCCAATTCTACCCACATAAACGGCCAATTACAAGCATTGGCTTTGCAACTGCAGTAGTTTTGTCAAAAAATTTTGAATAACTATGTAGGAGACAAAAAATGAAAAATTTCTTATACAAAATCGCAATCATCCTAGTCATCTGCACAGTTTTCACAGATTTTGCAGTCGCCAAAGAAAATCCAACATTACTTTTCACTTACACAAATCCAAACGTACTAGGTATCAGCGTCCAAACAGAAAGCGTACGCTACCAGATTGAAATTCAAAAAACCAAAGATGGCCGCTTCCTCCTCAAGGCCCCACCCTTCCTAGAGGCCGATATTTCTAACATCCTTCATATAGGAGAAATACAGCCCCAGGGACTCTTCACTCGCTTATTGGACCCCATGAGTGGAAACAGTTCAAGTGTGGGCTTTATAAAAGGCAAAAACTTTGTTCAAAACTTCTTGCCTTCATTTAATCCAAAGCTATCGGGCTTTACCCTAAGCTTGGAAAATATAGATGTCATTACCCTTGGCCCTGTCCTAAATCCAATCTCACCAACTGGCATTGGCATGATACTAGGCAATAACAAAGCATATGGAGCTTTCTTAGTTGCAACGCAAAACAATATCCTATCTCAAGGATATATACAAAGTTTTCAAGTTAATTGGAAAGAATTAGGCTATGGTGAACACATGTGCTTCACCTTGCTTGGGGCCTCCTCATGCACACAACTGGGGCCAGTGGAAATTAAATCGGGGGCCTTTGTACAGGGTGCATACGACACAAAGCTGGGAGGTGGAAACACAACTGGAATAGAGCTAAAAGCAAAAACCAAGAATGCAGAAGTCAGCTACGAAAACAAGATAGGAGGCGTTGGCGTAAAGCTCAGAAACCTAGAAGAAAAAGCAAATCCGCAAGTAAAAACCACGTTAAAATTTGAAATGGGAAATACTACAAAAATCTTTGGAACGCATCAAATGACCACCTACTCCAAGCCAATTTATGGAGGCAACTCGCAAGAAAGAACAATTGAATATACTGTAGGCATAAAAATCAAAAATTTCAGTGTAAAAAGCGTTAACTCAACTGTCTATGAAGGAGACCAAGGAAAAATATCAAACACAGTACTAAGTGCAAAAGCAGAGATAGACGGCAAAATTGTTGAATTATCCACACAGATTCACAGGCCACTAAAAGGAGAATGTGAAATTAGAAATACTTCATTGGAATTTTCAAATTCGCACAGTAGCTTGCAAATTAAGAACCAAAAAGTAAAGCTCAAACTCAAGTGGACTCTGCCGTTATCAAGTGCAAAACTTGAGCTCTCAATTGACCAAAACAGACGGCTTAGCGCTCAATTAGAGTTTTAAGGCTATTTTGCAAAAACTTTATTATGTAAACGATGCAAAAGATCCATTGCAACATCTACAAAGATCTTCTGGCGAAAGACAAAGTTGAACCCCTCTAAGTCCTCCACTGACATATATAACATAATTCAGTGTTGCAAGCTCTTCAATAAAAGTTGGATAGCTATGAATCATTCCAAGAGGAGAACACCCTCCCCTAATATAGCCAGTATACTTTTGCAGTACATCTAAATCCAATAAATCGAGACTTTTTGAACCTGTGATATCCCTAGCTTTCTTAAGACTAATATCTAGTTGCGCAGGCAGACAAAAAACAAACAGTTCTTTGGATTGATTAACCATTACAATTGTCTTAAAAACTTTCTCAATATCTAGCCCAGCAGTTTTTGCAGCATGTACAGCATCCAAATGCTTTTCATCCACCTCATAAGTTACAACTTCGTAGGAAACACCATTCTTTTCAAGAATACGCATTGCATTGGTCTTAACAGTCTTCTCTTTCATGGTCGCATAATAGCACCACGCCCAAAAGAGAGCAACAAGGAACTGAGTCAGAACAAGTTGAGCACTTGCACGGCCAATTGCACGGCCAATTGCACGGCCAATTGCACGGCCCATTGCACGTCCCATTGCACGGCCCATTGCACGGCCCCAAAATTTGGCATTGTTGTGTAATCTTTGGTTTCAGGGTTCTGTGATTTCCCTGAAAAAGTTAAAATTCCGATATTTTCAGGGAACTTTTCCCTAAAAATTCCAAAAATTTTGATTCTTCCGGGAAAGTGTTGGTCAATAGGTTTAAGGGAAAAAATAAAGAAAGGAAAAAGAGGCAAAAAAGGTGGCTCTTGCCCAAAAATGTGGGGATTGAAATAAAGTCTGCAATGCGGACAACCATATCAAGTGAAAATAGAACTTTTGCGCTCTATTTTTTTCAAAAGTTCTATTTTGTAGATCTATAAAAAAAATTTTTTTCCTAGAGTTCTCTTTTTTGGGTAAGAGTCCTTAAAAATGGAATCTTAAGGATTAATATTTAGTCTTGACCAACAGATTTCCAGAAGAGCCAAAAATATCCATTTTTCAGGGAAACAAGCAAGCATTACTAAAGTATTAATAGAGGAAGTATGAAAAAAGGTATTATCGTACTTTTGATTACGGTGCTG
>CAVFGI010000038.1:0-4045 GCA_963621975.1 Selenomonadaceae bacterium | reverse complement strand
TAGCGAAATCATAAAAAATTGGGTCATCTTTTGGTTCAAAAGAATCTGGAAGAAAATCTTGCAAAAACCTCATAAATGTCTCGTGATTGTATTTTTCATCTATAGCAAACTGGTACATATATAAACACCCCTCTTAAATCATTTCTTCTGACAAAAGAACCACTTCTGGCTCACTTCCAATTTTAGCAATTTTATCAAGCACGGATTGAATAAATTCCTCAGAGATTATTTTCCTAAGCTCCTTTATTGCCCCAGCATTGGATGGATCAATTTTTTTTATTCTCTTTAGGTTATACAGTGAAACGCAGTCAAGGTTTACTGTTTTTATTACAGAATCAAGATAATCCTTATCTATCTGAGCCAAAGGTCGTTTCTTTAGGACAACAAGAACTTTATTAGCATCTTGTAGGCTCTTTGTTTTCTTCACACTGGTTTTAACAAGCCCACTTGCTACTTTTGCCTTTTGATACTTTAGATAGAACTCATCTGTTACTTTGAACCCTTCCTCTTCTGGTTGAGCTTTAAATAAAGCCAATGCCTGTTGAGGTGGTAAAACATCTGTTTCTTCATCATCTGAAGAGAATCTAAAGGAATCGCCTTTCCTTGTAAACAAAAGAACGCCATTATCATGAAGAGGAGTGAAGTATTCATGTCCTGCTATATTAGAAAGATTCATATCCACATTCTTGCGAGCGACTCTGCTTCTTTGAGGTAGGTTTTCAGCTTCTTTAATTAATTCCGGGTATTTGTCTTTAATTTCTTCCAGTTCGTTTCTATATTCAATATCCCAAGAAACTGTGTCTTCTGCCGCAAAAGCATCATCAAACTGCTTTGCAAAATATCCATTAACTTCTTCATCGTCCGTAAGGATTTGGGTATCAGAACCAAGCACAGCCTGAATCAATTTCATCTTAAACGTACTAATTTCTGACTTATGGCTTACAGCCTCTCCTGTAGCTGTTGGAAAAAAATTATAAATAAAGAGTTCATCAAAGACTTTTTTATTCATTCTGTTAATACGCCCAACACGCTGAATAACTCTAGTTGGATTGTATGGAATATCATAGTTATAAATTGTTCCTGCTCTATGTAAACTAATACCTTCAGAAATAGCGTCCGTACCAACAAGAACATCATAATCATTTTTCTTTTCGTAGGCATAACCGGCATCAAAGTTTGCTCGTATGGTTTCTCTTCGCCCATTACTGGCATTTTTTCCTGAGTATGAGTATACTCTAAGCCCTTGCTTCTCCAGTTCAGTACACAAATACTCTGCAGTATCAGCAAATTCAGTAAAGACAATTATCTTTCGCTTTGGATCCGTTTTCAAAGACTCCTTTATTTTCTCTGAAATAGCATTCAGCTTAGGATCTATTTTTACCTCTTTCCATTTCTTAAGATACTTCTCAAAGAGGGCTATATCATCATTTAAATCCACTAAGAAGGCATTAGTAATGTCATTGGCATCAATGAATTTCAACCCCTTTTTCATTTCTTCAGAGAAAGTCCTGTCAAGATATTCTTCATATCCAAAAAGAGAGCCATCAAAAAGATCATCCAAATCTTCTAGTTTTGTTTTATCAAAAAGCTTTCCGTTCTTATCCAGTGGAATAACGTGATAGTCGCAATAAACCTTCTTTAGCTTTTCCATTGATTTCAAGATATTAGTTAAACTCTGAATAAATGCTTCTTTTGAACTTTCAAAACGACAAACAAGGAGCTGTTTCATGAATTTTGCAACGTTTCTTTGTCCAAACTGAAAGTTGTCCATATCAAACATCTTTGCATACTTCTTGATAATATCTTCATTGTCTTTTAGATACGTCAAAGGCTGATAACGAGCACCGGTAAAACCTTTAATGGTGCCATTTGTAGGATCTGGGTCTAGCATTTCAAGAGTTTCTACATATAGATTTGAGAGTTTCCCAAGTTCGTAATCTTGTGAGACAGGAGACTCTACTTTAGCAAATGCAATTCCCCTTTCCTTTAGGTCTTTCCTATATCCATTGTGTTTCATTAGGTCTATTCTAGTTCTACGAATTACAACAGGATCTAGAATATCTCTAATATTTCTAGCAATTTCTGCAGATTGTATTTCAAACTCATCTTCAGATAAAAAACCATCTCTATGGTTTTTCTTTAGGCTCTTGTACTTTGTCATCAATAAAGACATTTGCTTGGATAAGTCATTTACTGTCTGAATTGTGGAGTTGGAAGGAATTTGGAACAACTTAATCATTGAAAAAATATCAGAAGGGGTATTGTTAAAAGGCGTTGCAGAAAGAAGTAAGACTTTATTGCCAGCACACAGTTCATGCAGACTGGCATAATCTTGGGTATCTTCATTTCTGTACCTATGAGCCTCATCTATGATAACAAGAATGTTCTTTGCTGTTTTATAATCACTTGCAGCTTTCTCAATTTTTCCTGGTGTATAGATTGCACAACCCTTTAAATAAAAACTTTGTGCATAGGTCTCCCATTCAGATTTTAAGTGGGGAGGACAAATAATTATTGTCCGCTGAATGTCTCCAAAACGCTCCAAATTAGCTGCAATTGAAGAAGCTATAATACTTTTTCCTAAACCAACAACATCTGCAATTATACAACCTGAATGTTTTCTAACTTTAGCAACTCCATCCCGAATTGCATCAATTTGATAAGAAACATTAAAGAATTCCGTTAGGCTATCTCTTGATAGCTCATTAGGAGTCATTATTCTTTCTTCATTAACTTTGAAATACTCTAACAAAACTTTTATATACATCAAATATGGTCGAGGAATGGCTTCAAGCCAAGTTTTGTTAATAACTTTCTCAATAAATTCTTCTTTATTGTTGGAATCAACCAAAACAACAGCAGAATCCCAAAGCTCCTCAAATATGGCCTTTGCTTCTTGGAAATCATTATCATCTTGAAGATAAACATTTATTTCATTTCTTGCCTTCAGTCCTTGAATGGAAAAATTGCTAGAGCCAACAATAACCTTTCCTGTCTCGTTATTGCTAATGGGGTCAAGAGTGTCAGATGAGAATAAATACATTTTGGCATGGTTGGGCTCCATTGTCTTTCTAACTTCCAATGTGCCATTAAACAACTTTTCTTTGAATACTTTGAAAGCTTCCTGTGTTTCCTGAGTATCTATAGAATCGGTCTTGCAAACCACATTAACAACTTGGTCAAACCATTTATTCTTAATAGAGAGTTTTGATTCTCGATTTTCATTATCCCCAAAATAGATAGAAAACTCACGTAATCTATTTGCTACATCAACATCTGCATCCATGCCAACAAGAATACGTAGAGGCAAATCACCAATTTCTTTGTATATTTGCTCAAACCCGGAAAAATAGAAAAAACCTACAAGAAAGGCTAATTCTTTAGAATTATTAATTAAACTTTTTATTGTATTTGTAAGAGAGTGTCCATCATTCGTAATAAATCTTGAAGCCATGCTATTCTCCGTGTTTTCTTGGTCGACCTGTAGGTTTATGTCCTACAACACTTTTTATCAAGTCAATCTCTTTTTGACCCAAGACATATTGATTTCCTACGCGGGGCAGGCTTAAATCTTTACATACCATGAGAATTCTTGCTGTAGAATACCCCAACTGTTGTGCAACTTCTTTAGATGAGTACTGTTTATCCATAGGGTTGATTATAACACAGTTTCAATCAAGTAAATCAAAAATATTTATTTCTTTTCAAATGTTTATTAGTTTGAGCCCTTGATTTAAAAAACAATGAAACCCCTAGCCCTCTGGGGTGCTTAGCTTGGTGGGCTGTGCAATTGGTGCAGAATCTTCTTGCTTGTGGGTTTCTACGAAAGAACTCCAACCTCAAAGGCTCTTGGGTTCTCTGGTCCATCCACTCCATAACTTCAGAGAATAACCTTCTCTTCCTTTCTTCAACATAATGGTATGGAGGCAATTTCTTTTTTATAAGTATCGCTCAATGAACTCTGATGGAAGAATAATGTTCTTATCCTCTGGGTAGTGTGCGAGGTTTCCCGTAACAAGGACAGCACTGCAGAATTTGGCAACTT
>CAVFGI010000037.1:0-4523 GCA_963621975.1 Selenomonadaceae bacterium | reverse complement strand
GAAAAAGAAAGGGACCATTGCCCTTAGTCAAATGACTTTTGCAACAGTCCCTTTTATGTTATATTGACACGGTGTGATTTTCAAAACCCCTTCCAATCAAGGAGATTTTTATGGCTCATTCTTTTGATTATTCTGTGATTGAAGATATTTTGGCCAAATGTGGTGCAAAACAGTCTTCAATTATTGCAATTTTGCAAGCGGTCCAAGAACACTATCATTATTTGCCTAGTGAGATTTTTCCTTATGTTGCTGAAAAGCTCAACATGAGTGAGGCTCGCATTTATAGTGTTGCTACGTTTTATGAAAACTTTTCTCTAGAAAAAAAGGGAAAGTATGTTATTAAATTTTGCGATGGAACGGCTTGTCATGTTAGAGGTTCTGTTCCAATTTTGGATAAGGTAAGAACAGAACTAGGTCTTTCTGTAAAGAAGAAAACAACGGACGATCAGCTTTTTACTGTAGAAACAGTTTCCTGTCTTGGTGCTTGTGGTCTTGCCCCTGTTATGACTGTCAATGAGGAAGTTCATCCTGCAATGACTCCTGAAAAAGCTATGGAAGTTATCAATGAACTTAAACAGAAGGAGGCTTCAAAGTGATTACAACAAGAAAAGAATTGCAGGATTTAAGAAAGTCTCTGAAAAAATCTTATGAAGCTGAGACAAAAAAGATTATTGTCTGTGGCGGTACTGGATGTGTTGCTGGTGGCTCCTTGAAGATATATGACAAGCTTAAGGCTGAGATGGAAAATAATGGCCTAAAAGTGGAGGTAACCCTCGAAAAAGAACCTCATAATGACAGTGTAGGGCTTAAAAAGAGTGGTTGTCATGGCTTTTGTGAGATGGGTCCTCTTGTGAGAATTGAGCCTCAAGGTTGGCTTTATACCAAGGTTCATCTTGAGGATTGTGAAGAGATTATAGAGAAGACAATCAAAAAGGGTGAATGCGTTGACCGTCTTGCTTACAAGATTGGGGATGAGATTTATAGGAAGCAGGATGATATTCCTTTCTACAAACAGCAGATAAGAATTGTGCTTGCGCATTGTGGAAAGATTGATGCAGATAGCATTAGAGAATATATAGCCATTGGTGGTTATAGTGCTTTTGAAAAGGCTCTCTTTGATATGCAACCAGAGGGTGTCATTTCTGAGATTTCGTTGTCCTTGTTGAGAGGAAGAGGCGGTGGTGGATTCCAGACTGGTGTAAAGTGGGCTCAGGTAAGACGTGCTAAGGGTGATGTTAAGTATGTAGTCTGTAACGGAGATGAAGGAGACCCGGGTGCTTTCATGGATAGATCTATCATGGAAGGAGATCCGCACAGAGTTCTTGAGGGTATGCTTATTGCTGGTGTGGCTGTTGGTGCGCACGAAGGTTATATCTATGTTAGAGCTGAGTATCCACTTGCTGTTAAACGTCTTGCAAATGCTATATCTCAGGCAGAAGAAATGGGACTTTTGGGAAAGAATATCTTGAATTCGGGTTTTGATTTCACAATTCACATTGCTAGAGGTGCTGGTGCGTTTGTTTGTGGTGAGGGTTCTGCTCTTACTGCTTCAATTGAGGGCAAGAGGGGTTTTCCTAGGGTTAAACCTCCAAGAACTACAGAGCATGGTTTGTTTAATTGTCCTACAGTGTTAAATAACGTTGAGACTTTTGGTGTTGTTCCTCAGATAATTTCAAATGGTGCTAACTGGTATCTTTCTTTTGGTACTTCCACAAGTCCTGGTACAAAAGCTTTTGCTCTTACAGGAAATATTAAGAATACTGGCCTTATTGAGGTTCCTATGGGAACTACTTTAAGGAAAATTGTTTTTGATATTGGTGGTGGTATGAGAGGGGACGGTGAGTTTAAGGCTGTTCAGATTGGTGGTCCTTCTGGGGCCTGCCTTGCCAAGGAAGACTTAGATTTGCCTCTTGATTTCGATAATCTCAAGAAAATTGGAGCTATGATTGGTTCTGGTGGTCTTGTTGTTATGGATAGCCATACCTGTATGGTTGAAGTTGCAAGATTCTTCATGCATTTTACTCAAAATGAGTCTTGTGGAAAGTGTGTTCCTTGTAGAGAAGGGACGAGAAGAATGCTTGAGATTCTTGAGCGCATTGTAGCTGGAGAAGGAAGGGAAGGGGACATTGAGCTTTTGGAAGAATTGAGCGACACAATCTCCCACACCGCCTTGTGCGGTTTGGGGAAATCGGCCCCTAATCCTGTGATTAGCACTATCAAGAATTTTAGAGATGAGTATGAGGCACATATATATCACAAGACATGTCCGGCTGGGCAGTGCCAAAAACTCAAGAAGATTTATATTGACCCCAATATGTGTAAGGGGTGTAGTGCGTGTTCGCGTAAGTGTCCGGTGAATGCTATCTTTGGTAAGATAAAAGAGCCGTTCAGTATTGACCTAAGCAAGTGTATTCGCTGTGGTACCTGTATAGCTACGTGTAAGTTTAACGCAATTAAGGAGGCCTGAAGATGAATAACCCCAATTATATGTATGTAGATGGAATGCCAGTTGCAATTGATGGTGAGAAAAACATGCTTCAGGTAATTAGAAAGACTGGGGTGAAGATGCCAACTTTCTGCTATCACACCTCTCTTTCTACCTATGGTGCGTGTAGAATGTGCATGGTTGAGGATGAGCGTGGAACTCTCTATACCGCATGCTCCACACCGCCAAAAGCAGGAATGAGTATTAAGACAAATACTGCTAGGTTAAGAAAATATAGGAAAAATATTCTTGAGCTGCTTTTGGCTAACCATTGTAGAGATTGCACAACATGTGCAAATAACAAGGCATGTAAGCTTCAGGATTTGGCTGCCCGCTTTAATATTGAGGGGGTGCGTTTTCCAAATCATGCAGAGGATAACAAGATTACAAATGGCTCGGATTCAATTGTTTTTGATTCAAGCAAGTGCATTCTTTGTGGAGATTGCGTGCGTACATGTCACGAGGTCCAAAACGTGGGTGCAATTGATTTTGCATATAGAGGTTCCAAGATGTACATTTCTACTGCTTTTGGAAAGCCTCTATCTGAGACCATGTGCGTAGGATGCGGACAGTGCGCAGTGGCTTGTCCTACTGGTGCTATCTTGGCCAAAAGCGAGACCAAGAAGGTTTGGGATGCAATTTCCAACCCCAATATCAAAACGGTTATTCAAGTTGCACCTGCTGTGAGAGTTGCACTTGGCAACATGGAGGGAATTGAAGAGGGCAAGGACGTTTCACCTCTTTTGTTCTCTGCACTGCGCAAGATGGGCTTTGATGAGGTGTATGACACCTCTTTTGGGGCCGATATTACTGTAATTGAGGAGTCTAAAGAATTCTTGTCTAGGCTTGCTTCTGGTGAGAATCTTCCAATTATCACTTCTTGCTGTCCTGCGTGGATTCAGTATTGTGAAAAGCGTCATCCTGAGCTCTTGCCTAATGTTTCTACTTGCCGTTCTCCTATGGAGATGTTGGCCTCTGTGATCAACGCAGAGCGTAATGTTGAGGATAAACAGTTATTCCAAGTTGCTGTAATGCCTTGTACTGCAAAGAAATTTGAGGCAAAACGTCCTGAATTTATTGGCTCAGATGGATCTCCTTTGGTTGGTGCTGTTATCACCACAGCTGAACTTGTAAACATGATGAAAGAGGCTGGTATTCAGCTTAATGAACTTGATCCAGAACCTGTTGACCCGGCATATGGTACGCCTTCTGGAGCAGGTGTCATCTTTGGCGTTACTGGTGGGGTTACTGAAGCTGTTCTCAGAAATGTTGTTCAAGATAAGTCTCGTGCAGCTCTTATGAAGCTTTCTAATGTTGGTGAGCGTGGAAATGAAGGGATTAAAATCTTTGAACTTACAACAGAAGACGGGGTGGCTCTTAGGTTAGGAGTTGCAAGTGGTCTTGCTAATGCAGAGGCTCTTTTGGAAAGGCTTAAGGGGGGAGAGAAGTTTGATATCATTGAAATCATGGCTTGCCCTGGTGGTTGTGTTGCCGGTGGCGGACAGCCTTTTGTTCACTACGATATTAAAAAGACTCGTGGTAACGGCCTTTATGAAACAGATAAGCTTCTTACAATTCGCCACTCAGAGGACAACAGTGCGGTCACTGCTCTTTATCAGAGACTTCTTTCTGGTCACGAGCACGAGCTGCTTCATGTTCATTATGAGCATTGAGTGAACAATTTGTAGGTTGCTGGCATTTCGTGTGTGATTTAATTCCTTCTGGCAGAGTACTACGTGCTGGGGATTAACCACATGGGTGCCACCTGCATGGGTGCTAACCTTAATTGACAAATAGATTTTCTTGTTCTATATTCCACTTGTTATTCCTTGAATCTTCTTGGTATGTAAAAGGGTTTTCAAGTGGATACGCCCAGATGGCGGAATTGGTAGACGCGCTAGGTTCAGGTCCTAGTGGTAGCAATACTGTGCAAGTTCGAGTCTTGTTCTGGGCAAAAAAAGTTGGATTGTTGTTAAATCCAAGATTATTTGCAACTAAAATCCAACTTTTTCTGCAAAATCTTCTTAAAATGGCCTTA
>CAVFGI010000036.1:0-4650 GCA_963621975.1 Selenomonadaceae bacterium | reverse complement strand
AGCAATTTTCAGGGAAAACTTAAAGAGTCTTATGAAATCCACTTTCATTGATGACAGCTTTAATATTTTAGATTTATTCAGGCATGCCATTACCATTGATGATTGATTTGAGCATCATAGCAAAGCCCTCTGGATCTCTTATTTGCTTTTGCATGTGGTTATATCCCTCAAAAACAGGGAAATTTCCATCTGGATATGCTTTCATGACAGTCTCTCTATACTTCATGTGCTCTTCAATGCTACCAAATTCAAAATAGCTATGCTTTTGCATTTCTGCAGACATTGGAGGGAAGGGCTTATCTTCTAGGCTGTCTTTCATTTGCCTTCTAAGGTTGCCATATGTGAGGTTTTTGCCAGCCTCAATGAAGTACGGCTTTATATCTTCATCCGAGCACCAAAGAATTCTGCCAAGAGTTTTACCTTTAGACCAGTAAAGACTTTTAATTGCAAAGTACAAAAAAGGCACCATTATTCTTCTCATACCTTTTGAAATTTGAGCAAATTGGCCACCATCAAAGAAAGCATACTCAACAGGAATTTTTGTCTGAGCAAGAAAAGCACTGGCCAAGTCGGCTCCAATTGAGGAAGAGACAACTAGCTTTAAACTAGCGATATTATTTTCACGAAGGAACTTCTCTACTTGAGATACTTCATCTGCTTTACTCACATAGCGTTGGCCTTTGCAATAGCAAGTTGCAGTGGGCATTATGCAGAAATATTCATTCTCCAAGTGCTTTGCAACAGGAAAGCTACTCTGCCCAACAACTCCCATGGCATGAAAGAATAATACCGATGGTTTTGATTTATCCCCAAGTGTTTCAAAAATCATATAACCTCCGCTAGTTAACATGTAGTTGCCTAGCTGGCATAATCTTAATGAATTGATTTTTTTTAAGCAACGGTTAGAGAGCTCTTACTTGCGCTCATTTTTCTTTAGGCAAACATTAAGATAACTTGAAGCGGTTCCTAAGAGGTTGTGCATAAGAAGATCAGCCTCATAAGCGTCTCGCCGAATAATTGCATTTGTTAGTTCCTGGAATATCGGTAAGCTTTTTTCAACTTCATTTGAATCCTTGAAGTGTTCGGCAATGAGGTTTCTAATCATTTTTTCAAAGCTTTGAAATATCATGAGGTATGCTTTGTTATCCGATATTTCAACAATACATTTATGGTATTGAAAAATAGCTTCTGTAAAATCTTCTTCCCTAACACTATAAAGTATGTTTGTTACTTCTTTTAGAGCATCTGTTTTTTTAGGAGTAAGATAAATACATGCAAGGCGAGAACATTCTCGTTCAACGAGTATTCTAAAATCCATAAAATCTCTAAACAGCCTAGAGTTTATTACCGCAGAATCGTAAGTCATTATAGCCGCAAGAGTCTCTGGTGTAGCATTGTTTCCATATTCTGCAACAAAAGTGCCTTGCCGAGGAACTATCCTTAAAAAACCCATTCTTTCAAGGTCAAGAATTCCTTGGTTTACAGATCCTCTACTTATTCCAATTTCTTTTGCAATCTCACGCTCCGGAGGAAGTTTATCTCCAGGTTTAAGTTCTCCAGAAAGAATTTTTGCTTTTAGCTTTTCTATGAAAGAACCTTTAAGGCTTTTTGATTTATACGCTACTTTTTCTGTCATGTGGTTATAATATCAAAGCCACGAATAAATAGTCCATAAAAATATAAATATTTTTCTTGTGTGGCTATAAAAAATATGACCACAAGAATAAAAAACTATAATTTTGTTGTTGTATTACGAAAAATAACAGATTAAAATTATTGTGGCTAAACCAGAAAACAAAATGGAGGAAAATCGTGCAGAAATACGACGTAATTGTTGTAGGTGGAGGTAACGGAGGGTTGTCAGCAGCTCTTTGGCTTGCAAAGAAAGGCAAGAAGGTTTTAGTTTTAGAAAAACATAATCTTCCAGGTGGATGTGCAACAAGTTTTGTAAGAGGAAATTACGAATTTGAGGCAACATTGCATGAGCTGTGTCAAATGGGAACGGGTGAAGGTGAAGGTAAAAGAGGTGCTGTTAGACAACTTCTTGAGGATGACTACGGTCTTGATGTTCAGTGGTGTCCTGTTCATGAAAGTTTTGCAGCAATTGCCACAGATCCAGATGGTTTTAACGTAAGTATGCCAGCTGGAGTACAAGCATTTATAGATGCTATGGAAAAGGCCGTTCCAGGAAGCAGAGAGTCTATGACAACAGTTATGGAACTTGGCCGTATGTTAGTTGATGGTGTTGAATGGCTTTATCAAAGACACAATGAACCTGAAGGTCTTCAAAAGGTTGAGATGATGCTTAAGTATTATGATCTTATGTGTCTTGTCCCTCAGCCATGTGATGAAATGCTAAAAAGAATTGGTGTTCCAGAGAAGGCTAGAAATATTTTTGAGTCTTATTGGACTTATGTTTCTGCAGATTCTACTGAGATGAGCTTTGCTCCATATACATTTATGACGTATGTTTATCTTACTCAATTGCCTTGGTTTGCAAAGAATAGATCTCATGAAATTTCTCTTGCTTTTGATGCAAAGATTAGAGAATTTGGAGGCGATATTTGGTACAACACTCCTGTTGAAAAAATTGATATTAAAGGTGGACAGGTTAAGGGTGTTGTCATTAAAGGTGGCCAGTATATTGAATGTCCTTATGTTATTTCTAATCTTATGCCTCATGTAGTATTTGACAGAATGGTTGATAAGAATGAAGTTCCTGAGTATGACAAAAAGAAGATGAATGCGCAGCGCTTAGCTCAGTCTTGCTTTACTGTTTATCTTGGGCTTGATGCATCTGCAGAAGAGATTGGTCTTAAAAACTACGATACTTTCATGCGTTATAATCCTAATAACCATCAGCAGTTCCTTTCTTCTGATTCTCTTGAGACTCACAAAGATATCACCTGTACTGTTTTTACAAATGCTCTTAAGGATGCAGCAGGTGAAAATAGAGCTTTTATTCAATTCAGTAAGTTCTATACGGGAGATCCGTTCAAGAATGTTAAGAAGGAAGACTATTTTAAGGTAAAAGACAAGATTGCACGCCAGTGTATAGAACGTTATGAAGAAGTTACTGGATGTGATTTAAAGAGCCACATTGAAGAAATTGTTATAGCTTCTCCTGTTACATGGGCAAGATATCTTGGAACTCCAAATGGTGATGTCTACGGCTATATCCCAGCCTCTTGGGATGGAATGTTCCCTCGGGTTCAGTGTGCACACAAAGAGGATTACACAATAAAAGGTTTGAGATTTGTAGGTGGACATGGAACACAAATGGACGGATACTCACAGGCTTATCTTTCCGGCCAAGAGCAGGCAAGATATTTCTATGGGGAAATGAAGGAGGGAAAGTAAAATGGCTAAGAAATATAATTATTCAAGAAAAGGCCTTAAAGGGCTCAATCCATTTCCATTCTTGGGAGAGGTAAAGACAAGACTTAAGGCTATTGACGCAGCCCCTGCAACAATCCCGCAATCTATTTTTAGTGCTAACATCTTGGCAAGCGAGCTTCATCCAGCTGTTCAGTATGCCAAGGTCAGTCGTGTTATAGAGTACAACGGTGCAAAGAGCTTTATATTGATTCCGAATAAGGAAAAGAATACCGATAATCTTGCATATTTCCGTGCTGGACAGTATGTTTCTGTATCCTTGAACATTGATGGAGCGTTTGTAAATAAGCCTTATACAATTTGCTCAAATCCAAAGGAAGCACTTTCCGGTAGTTATACTTTAACTATCAAAGCTACAAATCCAGGTTTTGCAAGTAAGTACATTCTTGAAAACTGGAAAGAGGGTACAGAGGTTCAACTTAGTGGTCCACTTGGAGAATTTTACTATGAGGATTTAAGGGATGCTAAGAATGTCATTGCTATTGCCGGAGGTTCTGGTATCACACCATTCTACTCAATGGCTAGTGCTATTAAAGATGGAATTGAAGATTTTAATCTAACTATTCTCTATGGAAGCAGAACTAGTGATAATATCCTCTTAAAGGACGAGCTTGAGGCTATTGCAAACCAATCTAATGGAAGAGTCAAAGTTGTTCATGTTCTTTCTGATGAAAAAATAGAAGGTTACGAACATGGTTTTGTCTCAGCAGAGCTTATAAAGAAATATGCTCCAAAAGGCGAATACTCTGTGTTTATGTGTGGTCCTAGTGCTCTATATTCGTATGAAAAGGAGCAAATGAAGCTTCTTGGACTTAAGAAGAAGTTTTATAGAATGGAGCTTTCTGGTGATAGCCGTATTAAGACTGAAAAAGCTGAGCAGAGTTTTAATCTTACAGTTGTGATAAGAGGGGAGAAAACTAGTATAAAAACAAGCTCTGAAGAACCACTTCTTTGGTCTATGGAGAAGGCTGGTATTAAGGCGCCTTCACATTGCAGAAGCGGTGAGTGTGGCTGGTGTCATTCTCGCTTAATTAGTGGAGAGGTTTATGTTCCAGAAGATAAAGATGGTAGAAGACTTGCTGATAAGAAGTTTGGTTGGATTCACCCCTGTGCATCTTATGCTTTAAGTGATATTGAGCTTGAGGTTTTTCCAACTGAATAGAGGTTTTGTACGCAAAAACCTTAAAAAATGTTTAAAGGGGACTGTTGCAAAAGTCATTTGACTAAGGGCAATGGTCCCTTTCTTTTTCTCTT
>CAVFGI010000035.1:0-5054 GCA_963621975.1 Selenomonadaceae bacterium | reverse complement strand
ATGTATAGATTTAAATTAAAAAAAGACTGTTGCTCAGTCAAATGACTTTTGCAACAGTCCCAGTTAAAGATATCGGGATAAAAAAGAGCTGTTAGGTTCTGCTGGCGCGCATGGAGTTAAGTACTGCAAGAAGGGCAACCCCTACGTCTGCGAAGATTGCAACTTCCATGCCAGCGAGGCCTAGTGCTCCAAGAATCATTGCCAAAACCTTTACAGTTAACGCAAATGCAATGTTCTGCTTGGCTATCTTGACGGTTTTTCGCGCAATTTGGATTGCTTGTGGAATTTTGGAGATATCGTCTGTCATGATGACTACGCCACTGGCTTCAATTGCGCTGTCGCTACCTACACCGCCCATTGCAATTCCAATGTCTGCTGTTGCAATGACTGGGGCGTCGTTGATTCCATCTCCTACATAGGCTGTGACGTACTGCTTTTTGAGTTCATTGACTTTTTCAACTTTTTGTTGTGGAAGAAGTTCTGCTTCACAGGCATCTAGTCCTGCACACTTAGCAACATATTGGGCGGTGCGCTTTTTATCACCACTGAGCATGACAGTTTTTGTGATTCCAAGTTCTTTAAGTTTTGCAATTTGCTCTGGAATATTGTCCTTTATCTTATCACTAATAACAATTGTTCCAAGCCATTTGTTATCGCATGCAACATATACGAGAGAACCTACTTCTTTTTGAAGTATTTGAGCCTTCTCTGTATCTACGGATATTTTCATTTGTTGCATGAGTTTATCATTTCCGGCATATATTGTTTTACCGTTGTATTGTCCCTTGAGTCCCATTCCTGAGAGTTCTTGAATATTTGTACAATCTAGCTCATTTTCAATGTTATTATCTTTACAATATTCAACTAGCGAAAGGGCTATTGGGTGGGTGCTGTTTTGTTCAACTGCAAGAGCTGTCTTGAAGACTTCTGTTTCGTCAACATTCTCTGCTGTAATGACTTTCTGGACATTGAAAACACCTTGAGTTATTGTTCCTGTTTTATCGAATGCTACGGCTTGTGCTTTTGCAAGCATTTCAAGGTGTGTTCCACCTTTTATTAAAATTCCTTCCTTTGCTGAGCCACCCATTCCTGCAAAGAATGCAAGTGGAACAGAAAGCACTAATGCACAGGGGCAACTGATTACCAAGAAAACTAATGCTCTTCCAAGCCACAATGTCCACTGTCCTGTGATAATTGAAGGAATTAAAACAACAAGTGCTGCTATTGCTATTACTATTGGTGTATAGATTTTTGCAAATCTTGTTATGAATCTTTCTGTTGGTGCTTTTGTTTCTTGTGCATGTTCTACAAGATCTAGTATTTTCTTTACTGTACTGTCTTTATATGAGGTTGTAGTTTCTATTGTTAGTACTCCATCTGTAACTATTGAGCCACTGATTAATTGGCTTTTTGCGCCAACTTTGACTGGAACACTTTCACCAGTTATGGCTTTCATGTCTACAAAGGAACTTCCTTCAAGAACTGTGCCATCAAGTGGTACTCTCTCTCCAGCACGAATTTGGAGATGTTGGCCAACTTTTACTTCCTCTGGAGTAACTTCTGCAATGCTTCCGTCTTCATTGATTATGCGTGCTATCTCAGGAGCTATTTCCATGAGTGCACTGATGTTATCTCTAGATTTCTCTGCGATAGAATCCTGAGCAAATTCGCCTATGTCATAAAAGAGCATGACTGAAACGGCCTCAGTATAATCTCCTAATGCTGCAGCTCCTACTGTTGCTATGAACATTAGAAAATTTTCATCAAAGAGTTCTCCATGAAATAGGTTTGTGATTGCGTTTACTGCAACTTCCCAACCAAGAACCAAATAAGAAGAAGCTAGAAGGATATAATAGAGTATATTTGATAATTCAAAGTGTTTTACTAGTAGCCCTGCTACTAAAAGTACTGCTCCAACGATTATCTTTATTATCTCTTTCTTTGGATCTTCCTCTTCTTCTCCGTGATGATGACAACATCCACAACCGCATTCGCCGTGATGATGTTCATGGCTGTCATGTTCGTGGCTGTGGTGCTCTACGTGACAACAACAGCTTTTGTGCTCTTCATGTTCGCATTCAGTGTTATGCGTATTGTTTGACATAGCTTTGCTCCTGCTTGTGTTTGTTTAACAATTAAACATATTAGAATATGTTCATACGTTAATATATTTAGTTTGTTCATATATGTCAATAGTTTGGGATTTTTAGTAATATCGGGGTATGGATGTTGTATTGAATTATGAGGAAAAGGGCAGTGGAGATGTCTTGATTCTGTTGCATGGAAATGGAGAGGATCATAAAAATTTTACTGCGCAGGTGGAGTTTTTTAGTCAGAAATTTAGAGTGATTGCGCTGGATACCCGTGGGCATGGGGATTCCGGGCGTGGGGTTATGCCTTTTACTCTTAGTCGGTTTGCAGATGACTTGTATGATTTTATGTGCGAGAAGGGTATTGCAAAGGCGAATATTCTTGGATTCTCGGATGGTGGAAATATTGCTCTTCTTTTTGCGTTACGCCATGGCGAGATGGTGGATAGACTTATTTTAAATGGTGCAAATCTTTTTAATGATGGTTGCAAGAAAAGTGTAAATAAGTGGATTGAGAATGAATACAACCTGGCCTTAATGCGTGATGATAAGCAGACTGCACAGTTAATGGCTTTGATGCTTTTTGAACCCAATTTGAAGGCTGAAGATCTCAAATCTCTTAAAATGCCAGTTCTTGTTATTGCTGGCACGAATGATATGATTTTAAGAAATCACACAAAACTTATTGCACACAGTATTGCAAACAGCAAGTTAGTGTTCATTGAAGGCGATCATTTTATTGCTTATAAAAACCCTGTGGCATTTAATGCTGCTGTAGATGACTTCCTTGAGAAGACAAGATAAATCTTTTATAGGACCCCATAAAAAAGGCTCCATGGGAGCCTTGCGAACATCGCCTGCGAGGATCGAACTCGCGTTGACGGGATGAAAACCCGTTGTCCTAACCACTAGACGAAGGCGACATCTTGTTGTTAATAAGCATGAGCCACATTGGATTCGAACCAATGACCCACGCCTTAAAAGGGCGTTGCTCTACCTACTGAGCTAGTGGCCCGTAACAACAACGTGAGATTAACAAATTGAGTGCTTTATTGTCAATACTCTATTCTTAAAAAATCGTACGCCAAAAATAATCTCCTAGGCCAAACTTCCTAAGTCCTACTGCTTTAATGATGTCATTGGTGATAAGTTTTGGTCTATCTTCGTAATCGGCAATTGAACGTGCCAAGAGTATAACTCCTAGGCGTCCACGTGTATCTTGAGGAAGATTGCAAGTACCTGTGTGGGCAAAATCTTCAAAAATGGTAAGTTCCTCCTTGAGGGTTTGTAATGCTTTGATTGATGAAATAGCCTGGCTGTTGTAAGAAACTCCTTCTATATATTTATAGCGAGCCCGCTGCCTCTGCCGGCTCAGTAGTATTTTATTGATGTAGTAAGTATCTGGTTGTGATTCTAAGTTGGAAGTGAGACTGGACATTGTGTTGGTCTCTTGGATGGGAAGTCTAATATCAAAGCGTTCAATTATGGGTCTGCCAATTTTGCTCCAGTAATTTTCAATTCTTTTAGCTGTACAGGTGCAAAGAGAATGATTACTGCCTAAAGCTCCGCAGGGGCAGGGATTCATATTTGCTATAACGATAAAATCATCTCCACTTCTATTTGGGGATGTTTTATTGTCCATAAAAGATCTCACGGCATCCAAGGTTTTTGAATTGTACACGTTGAGCTCGTCTAATATTAGTGTTCCGCCATTTAGTAAACTTTGTGAGTGAAGTCCTTTGCTAGAAAGTATTTTATTGGTGTTTGTTGCATTTGTGTCATGGGGCAGGGTGAGGGAGATTGGTTTTGAGTATGCTCTGTTTTCGGCTTCGTTGGCGTATTGCAATAATAATAGTATTTTATTGCTTAGCATGGTTTTTCCAACTCCTGGAGGGCCAAAGAGAAGCATTGAGTGGAAACCTGCTGTGGCCATAGATAACAGCTCTTTTTCTTGTTCAAGTCCAATGACATCTTCAAAAATTGTTTGTTTTTGGCTTTCCACAAGTGGTGTAGGTTTCTCTTGCGTATCCAGTGCTTTGAGACAGACTGTCATGGCCTCCAATAATGTTGATGCATAGATTATGCCACTTGAACTAGTGGAAGAGGGTTCAGAAATATCGGGATTTGAGGGCGTGATGGGGCGAGGGAGGATGCAGAGGCTACAGCCCAGTTTGTGTGCGCTGGCGATGGCGTGGGGGAGGTTTTTGGATGGTTGTAGGTGGCCATCTAGGGCAAGTTCGCCGAGAGCGAAGATGCGAAGGTCTCCGGTGAGGGGTTTGCCTTGCATGGCTTTGCACAGTACGATTGCAAGTGCTATGGGGAGGTCGAGCGTGGTGCCGTCTTTTGGTACGTCCGCTGGGCTGAGGTTGAGGAGTATGCGATTTTGGGGAAAGCTGAAGCCCGATGTCTTTAGCGCGTTTCGCACTCTTTCTTTGGCTTCTTTGACTGCTGTGCCGGGGAGGCCTGTGATGTCGAATCCGGGGAAGCCGTTTCTAATGGAGCAGTCAACTTGAATTTCTAGACCGCCATAGGTTGTAGGCATGTAGCCAAATACTGTTGCTTTGTTCATAACCACCTCATTGTTAGTAGTGGAGTTCTTGGGGCATTATTCTGATATTGATGTAGATATCTTTTGCTCAAAAAACTCCTTATTAATTAATACAAACAAAAGTGCAAAATCACTGCTGTTGTGATATTTTAAAATATAACCTCTTTTAATATAACGAATTATCGTGCTTGCTGTGGGGCGAAAGCTGCTAATTAAAAAGATGATTTAGGAAAATAAAAAAAATTTAAATAAAATTGTTGACAGAAAAATGTCTTTGTGGTAACTTCACTGAGCGTGCCAAAAGGTACGACGATAAAAGTTCTTTACATTGATAACGAAGGAAAGATGAATCATGGAAGCTATGAGGGCTTCCTAGTCAATTCGAAGACGAACAGAATACGGTGAGAAAGAAACAC
>CAVFGI010000034.1:0-5650 GCA_963621975.1 Selenomonadaceae bacterium | reverse complement strand
ATGTATAGATTTAAATTAAAAAAAGACTGTTGCTCAGTCAAATGACTTTTGCAACAGTCCCCCTAAATAAACTTTAGTTAACTGAATTACTTTTTATTTTTGTTATAATTGTGACATTGGCCACTCATAGGACACTTGCAACAATTATTGCCACAAGTAGATTTCCCGTTCTTCTTATCTTTAACAATAGAAAATATCGCCAAAGCCACTATAGCTAGTATAATAAGAACAACAAGAATAGTACCCATTTTTAGTTAACCTTAACATTCTTTGTAAGTGTTGTAGCTTCCTTATAAGGTCTTACCAACATGTAGATCATGCCAGCAAGAAGAGCTAGTGCAACAATCACACCAAAGACATTTCCACAACCCATGAACAAGCTACCAAACTGGTTAATCATAAAGGCAATCACGTAAGCGAAACCACATTGATAACCAATTGCAAACCATGTCCATTTCTTGTTATTCATTTCTCTCTTCATAGCACCAATAGCTGCAAAACAAGGAGCACAAAGAAGGTTGAATACCAAGAAAGAATAGCCTGTAACACCGTTGAATACAGAAGCAAGAGTTCCGTAAACATCACCAGATGCACCGTAAAGAATACCCATTGTGCCAACAATGTTTTCCTTAGCAACAAGACCTGTGATAGAAGCAACTGCTGCTTGCCATGTTCCCCAACCAAGAGGTTTGAAAATCCAAGCAATCAAGTTACCAATGAAAGCAAGGATTGAGTAGTCAATCTCTTCTTCAGAAAGCATTCTGAATGAGCCATCAACAACACCAAAGTATGTTGTAAACCAAACAAGAATTGTTGAAAGAAGAATGATTGTTCCAGCTTTCTTAATAAATGACCAGCCTCTTTCCCACATTGAACGAAGCACGTTCTTAAGTGTCGGCCAGTGGTATGCAGGAAGTTCCATAACAAATGGAGCAGGATCCCCAGCAAACATTTTGGTCTTCTTAAGCATGATACCAGAGACGATAATTGCTGCCATACCAATGAAGTATGCACTTGTTGCAACTATTGCAGATCCACCAAAGATAGCACCAGCAATCATGGCAATAAAAGGAACCTTAGCACCACAAGGAATAAATGTGGTTGTCATAATTGTCATTCTTCTATCTCTTTCGTTCTCAATTGTTCTGGATGCCATAATACCAGGAACACCGCAACCAACACCAACAAGCATTGGAATGAAAGACTTTCCGGAAAGACCAAACTTTCTAAAGATTCTATCAAGAACAAATGCAATTCTTGCCATGTATCCGCAAGCTTCAAGGAAAGCAAGCAAAAGGAACAAAACAAGCATTTGTGGAACAAAACCAAGAACAGCACCAACACCAGCAACAATACCGTCATTGATAAGTCCAGAAAGCCAATCTGCAGCACCTACAGCCTCAAGGCCAGAGGAAACAAGAACAGGAATACCAGGAACCCATACACCATAAGTAGATGTATCTGGAGCACCATAACCTTCTTTGTATTCTATATTAAGATACTGCTCAACAGCTGAGACAAGATCCTCTTTCTTTGTATCTGGGAACTTTTCAACAGCCAAAGTTTCTTCATCTTCAACTTCGTAAGTCACTGAAGCGTTAGCTGGAGTGTTCTTTACCAATGTCTCCAAAGCTGTCTTTGCTGCATCCTCCGAATAGTCTTCAGATTCAAGGTCAATAGCAGAAGCAATCTCGTCTGAACCATACTCATCATTGAAAGCAGAAATAATCTGATCTGTATAGCCATACTCTTCTGCAGCAGCTTCGTATTGCTTAGATCCAATGCCTAAAAGATGCCAACCATCGCCAAATAGGCCATCATTTGCCCAGTCAGTTGCCGCAGCACCAACAGTTACCATTGCAATGTAATAAACCAAGAACATGACAGCAGCAAAAATAGGGAGTCCTAACCATCGGTTTGTGACAACACGGTCAATCTTGTCGGATGTAGATTCCTTGCCAAGATTCTTTTTCTTGTAGCATCCTTTCATGAGAGAAGCAATGTAAACATATCTCTCGTTGGTGATGATGCTCTCTGCGTCGTCGTCAAGCTCTTTTTCAGCTGCTTTGATGTCTTGCTCAATGTGGGACAAGATTTCAGGCTTAATGTTAAGCTTCTCAAGGACCTTTGAATCTCTTTCAAAAATCTTGATGCAATACCAGCGCTGCTGTTCCTGTGGCATATCATGGAGAGCTGCCTCTTCAATGTGGGCCAAAGCGTGTTCTACAACACCAGAGAATGTGTGCATTGGAATTGTTTTTGTTCCCTCAGCTGCCTTAATTGCCTCTTCTGCCGCAGCCATAACACCTTCTTCCTTGAGTGCCGATATCTCAACAACCTTGCATCCAAGTTCTCTAGAAAGCTCAGGAATGTTAATCTTATCGCCATTCTTTCTTACAACGTCCATCATGTTGATTGCTACAACTACTGGAATACCAAGCTCAGTAAGCTGAGTTGTAAGATAAAGGTTTCTTTCAAGGTTTGTACCATCTACAATATTGAGGATTGCATCTGGGCGCTCTTCAATAAGATAGTTTCTTGCAACAACTTCTTCCAATGTATATGGAGAGAGTGAATAAATACCAGGAAGGTCTGTTATGACTACTCCGTCATGCTTCTTAAGCTTTCCTTCCTTCTTCTCAACTGTAACCCCTGGCCAGTTTCCAACAAATTGATTGGAACCAGTCAAACTATTAAACAATGTAGTTTTACCACTGTTTGGGTTTCCTGCTAATGCAATTCTAATTTCTGACATATATTCTCCAATTAGATTTAATTCTCTACTCAATCTCAATCATTGTTGCGTCTTCTTTGCGCAATGAAAGCTCATAACCTCTGACAGTAACCTCAATTGGATCTCCAAGAGGGGCAACTTTTCTGACATAAATCTCAACACCACGAGTGATTCCCATGTCCATAATTCTCTTCTTGACAGCGCCTTCACCATGGAGTTTGACGACCTTAACCGTATCGCCAATTCTAGCTTCTTTCAGTGTCTTCATATTAATAATGCTCCTTATAGCTTTATTTTTGTTTTTAAAGAATCAAGAGGCTTTTGCAAAACCCTCTCAAACCATTATCTTGCCAGCCATTTCTTTACTTATGGCCACACGAGAATCTTTAACATTAACAATCAAATTTCCGCTCAATGAGGACACAACAGTAACATTTGCTCCTGCAACAAAACCCAAGTCCTCAAGGTGCCTTTTAACTTCATTATTTCCTCCAACCTTAAGAATTATGTTTTCTTCTCCGGCATTGGCTAATGTAAGTGGCATCATTTTTGCTTCTCCTAAAGTCTCCACAAAAGAGTTAGATTTAACTAACCTTCATGAACACCGGCAAGTTTAATAACTCTAACTAATAACGTCAAGATGTTAACCAAACAATTGATTTTTTTTCTGAAATAAGCGATTTTTATACCTAGAAGGATTTACAACAAAAAATTGTAAAGCCTCCATGGGAGATAAAAGCCATGATGAAAATTAGAAAAGCTTCCGAGGACTATCTTGAAGCAATGCTTATGATGAAAGAAGAACACGGATATATACGCTCAATTGACATAGCTACCCTACTTGGCGTCACAAAACCAAGCGTCAGCTATGCAACAAGACGTCTAAGAGAAAATGGCTACATTACAATGGACGCAGACGGCCTCATCACCCTCACAGAAAAAGGCCTTGAAATAGCAACACGCATCTACACCCGCCACAAAGTCCTCTCAAAATTCTTCATGAGCATTGGCGTCTCCAAGGAAACCGCACTAGAAGATGCCTGCAACGTAGAGCACGACATAAGCAAGGAAACATTCAACGCCATTTGCAAGCATCTAGGGATTCCTGCCAACGAAAAAATCTACGAATAATTTGATCTCTATATTCACAGGGGCGTGTGGATCTTAAAACCCACAGCCATTTGAACATCAAAGAAATCTTCACCAATCACGTTATTGTGATTCCAATCCCGCACGAACGCCACATTGCCAAAGAAATCCATCCAACTCAGGATAGCAATATCCACATATCCCGATATCACTAACCTATATTCTGGCAAGGTAACTCCTTTAGTATAAGTTGGAGAAACATCATAGAAATGCTCAGGACCCAATTCAACAGAATCATGCTGGTTTTCTCTGTTTCTTATGCCATGCTCGCCATGTGCCTTAAAGAGAATATCAAAGCCATATTTAAATCCATCCAGCCTGCTGTAATTGCCACCAAGAGCAATAGCAATTGTATCTGGCCCATATTTGTACCCCAAATATGATAGATCACTGTTCCCATCATCCCAAAGATTGTTTCCAACAATCAGGTTTGTATGCCAGTAATCATAGTTTCCTACTTTATTCTTTAGATAAAGACAAGGTGAAGTATAAACAGCTTCTGCATAAACTGTTGCAACACCTTTTTTTAGAGCAAAACTGTACAACGCATTGAGCATAAACCCATTAGCATTTGGAGCTGAATTTTCCTTAGGCTTTCCAGAATCAAGCTCTGTGGAGACTTGAATTTGGTCAAAAATTGCACCAAAGTTCAATTCTAGGCCATCAATTGGCAAAAACTGCAGTTCAAAACCAAAGAAGTTATTTTGGTTTCCATAGATATAAACATCAGTTCCATGAATCATCATAAAGGGGTTTAAGAGTCTTAAATCAGACAAAATATTATCCCCATACTGAAGAGCCCCTTCACTAACAGAGAAGTTAAACCACTTCCAAGGTGCCATTGAAAATCTATGAATTATAACAATCCTGTGCTCTGAGTTTAAATCAAAGAATGCCAAATCAAGAGGATCTTTATTGTAATCTGAGTTTTTGTCAAAAGCGATAATTGAGAAATCATAAGAAAGAGGCATCTTGGCAATACTTAGTTTTACAAAGTCTTTCCACCAATGATTGTTCCCTAAAATTAAATTTCCAGACACCCCGTTTCCGGCCGAAAGTTTATCGCGTCCAAGAATAAGATTTAAGCTGTCTGTTCCAATTGACATATAGGCTTTACTTGGAAAAGCAAGCTCAACATCAGCAATACCGTAAAGTCTATTCCAGAAAAGCTTTCCGTATTCGTAACCTTCTTTTTTCAGCGTGAAGTTGAAATCAGTCACTGCAAAGGCATTTTTGCCAAACCAAATTTCTGCCCCTGTGTTTAGCATTGCAAACCAGTCTTTGTATTGATATACCCAGTCATCCATTGGAGTTTCTTCGTTAATATGGAAAAATCCTTGCGGATTGACAGAAACATTAAGATTCATAAGGACATCGGGCTCCCAAGAGAGTAAAATCTGGGGCTTTGTGAGGCTATCAACCAAAGCATTAAACTGCTGACGTGCGTCTTCATCTAACTTTTCAGATGGAAGTCTTTGCAAGAAAAGAAGCATCTGGCTTCCTGTGATAGGTGCCGTTGGCGTGGGGATTGAAGTACCCAAAATACGTGAAAACGCCTTCATTTGCTGAAATTGTACGCTTTCCTCAGAATAAGTCTCCTGCCAAGAAAACAGGCAGGAGACAGTTATAATTAATAACAATAAAGAAAAAATAATTCTTTTCATTGTGCTAGAAATTATTAAAATAGATTCTTCCAATCAACTTCCATGACAGAGATTGAAGCTCCAACTGTTGCGCTAAATGCTTGTGTGCTGTGAGTTAAATCTC
>CAVFGI010000033.1:0-6348 GCA_963621975.1 Selenomonadaceae bacterium | reverse complement strand
TTTCAACGATTTTCTTTAATTATGCTCCTAAAGATTTCTGGTGATAACTCCTAAAAACGGGCCTTTACAAAAACCCACAACAAAAAAACCACAAACAAAATAACCTAAACTTGACAAAATAGAAAAACACCATAAGATAGAATATGAACATGTTCATAAAAACCTCAGAAAAATAAAAAGAGGCTTTCTTTTGCCAAAAGTTATTGAAAAAGTACGAGAACAGTTACTAGAAGAAGTAAAAAAACAAATAACGGAACGTGGATATTCTCAAACCACAATTCGTTCCGTTGCAGCTGCTTGCAATGTAGGAGTTGGCACCGTATATAACTATTTCCCATCAAAAGATATGCTTATTGCAACAGTTATGGCAGAAGACTGGAATCTTTGCACAGAACAATTTAAAACCACAGCAAAAACAACAAACCACAAAGAAACATTAGAACTTATATATAAAATGCTTCAGACATTTTCAGAAGAGCATAAAACGCTATTTTCAGACCCAGAAGCTGTAAAGAAATTCAGTTCAATTTTTACAGAAAGACATAGCATTTTAAGGAATCAAATTGCACAATTTATCCTACCAATATGTCAAGAAATCCAGAATAAAGCTAACGACACTCAAGACCCTCAGTTTCTCTCTCAATTCATTTCAGAATCTATACTTGCATGGTTTATGGAAGGAGTTTCTTTTGAAACAATATATGAAATTATAAAAAAGCTATTATAATTAGGAGGCAAACAAATGAGTAGTTTTGAAAATCTACGAATTGTAGACAATTTTTATCAGACATCGCTCTTTTTCCCAATGCCCACGGTAATCATTAGCACCCTCTGTGAGGATGGATCAACCACCTTGGGCCCGTATTCTCTTGTGCAACCATATTACGTTGCAGGAAAAGATTTCTATGCAATGCTTTTAAGCTGTAGAAATTCGTCAAACACAGCCCAGAACATTTTAAGAAATGGAAAATGTGCAATTAACTTCATTGATGACAATCCAAAAACCTTTAAAGAAGCAGTAAAGCTTTCTTGGCCAGGAGACAAACCATCAGACAAAATGCCAAAGTGTAATTTTAGACGAGAAAAGAGCTTACTTGAAGAAGAAACAGGAGAAAAAAGACCTGAAGTCTTAACAGATGCAATTGAAGTCATAGAATGTACTTGGGTTAGAACTCTTGACAGAGCAGATAAAGATGTAGCTGGCGAACTAAACGGCTATGAACCTCCATATCACAACTTCAACGGCATCACCAGCAAGTTTGGTGCGCACTTCATTCTTAAAATTGACAAAATTCTCATGAAGAAAAAATACAGCACTGCAATTATCAATGGTGTCCGGGCAAAAGACTTCCCTCCCCTTCCAGTAGACTATGGCTATAGAGATTCTAAGAATTTCTGGTTCCACAGGAAGACACGAATGAGAGCAGAACTACTTCAAGTAAGAAAAGCTTCACTAGAATCTGTAAGATATGCAGCAGATAGAGCAGATGACAAAGTCAAATTTACAGACGATGCTCTTGAAACCATTTTAGGTGTTCCTCGTGTATTTTTGTCGGTTGTACTCAGAGGTTGTGTACAATGGGCAAAAGAAAACAACGTGGAACTCATCACGGCTGAACACATGAAAATCATTAACGATAAGCGCTCAAAAGAGAAGAAAAAGGAGAAATAGAAAATGAAAGTTGTACTTGCAGGAGCATTTGGAAATCTTGGTGCAGAAATCTTAAAAGCACTTTGCAATGCTGGACATGAAGTTGTAGCAGCAGATCTCAAAGAAAGAGAAATCCCAGAAGCAAAGGGAAAATACAAGTTTGTCTCAATTGATGCAACAAATCCAGAAACCCTAAAAGGACTTTGCAACGGTGCAGAAATTGTAATCACCACAATGGGACTCACAGGAGCCTCCACAAAATTTACAAGTTATGACATTGACTTTAAAGGAAATATGAACCTTTACGAAGAAGCAAAAAAAGCCAACGTCAAGAAATTCAACTATATCTCAGTTATTTCTTGCGACGAGCCCGGTGCGGAAAAAGTACCAATGCTTCATGCTAAATATCTTGTAGAACAAGAGATAAAAAAACAGCCAATGGACTATGTAATCTACAGACCAACAGGATATTTCTATGACATTGCAAAGGTCTTCAAGCCATACGTAGACAAAGGCGAAATGCAACTACTCAAAGGTTATGGCCACGTACGTGCAAACGTTGTCGACTGCCCCGATTTTGCAGCATTCATAGTAGCTCACATGACCGATACAAACGTCACCTATAACGTAGGGGGTAAGGAAACCTATTCCTACGAAGAAATGGCAAAAATGTGCTTTGACGCAGCAGGCAAGCCCTTAAAAATTAAGTGGGCCCCAATTTGGATGTTTGGAATTCTAGCAAATCTTCCCAAGATAAAGAAAGCTGGCAAGCACGATATAATCCTCTTCTCCAAATGGACTTTAAGCCACGACCTTGTGGGCAATACAGAGACTGGAGATGCCAGTTTTGCCGCATACTTGAAAGAATACTTTAAGAGGGAGAACTAACATGCCTTGGAATCTTCTAGGAATTTTATACGCTGTCTGTGCAGTTTTGTGCTCGGTAGGTTTCTACAAATTTGTCTACTTCCTCTCAATTGGATACGGCTTTGCAATCGCTGGCGGAGCAATAGCAATTTTCGTGATGTATCTACTCTCCCCCACGCAAACCCCACTTTTTATAGTGATATTGCAGCTGGCCCTTTTCATCGTCTATGGCGCCCGCCTATCTGGTTTTTTACTTGCAAGAGAGCTCAAAAATGCCTCCTTCCGTAAGACCGATGTCGCTAAGAGCACCCTTGGGAAAAACACAGAAAAGAAAATGCCAATCTTTGTGTTGATTACAATTTGGATTTTTGTATCTGCACTCTATGTAATCCAACTAAGCCCAATGCTTTTCAGAATAATTAACAACTCCCAAGACCTATTACTACCGGTGATAGGTATGGCAATTTCTGTTTGTGGTATTATTCTCGAATCTGTGGCAGATACGCAGAAATCGGCCCAGAAAAAAATAAGACCAGACATGGTGGCAAAAGATGGCCTTTACAAGATGGTAAGATGCCCCAATTATTTTGGAGAAATCACATTCTGGACAGGCGTTTTCGTGAGTGGAATTTCAACATATGCAACAGCTGGCCAGTGGATAACTGCTGTTGTGGCCTATATTTGTATAGTTTATATCATGTTCAATGGCGCCCAACGTCTTGAGAAGCGTCAGATGGCTAGATACGGCGAAAATAAAGAATATAACGAGTATGCAAATAAGACCCCAATCATCATTCCTCTACTTCCAATTTATCATCTAAATAAGAAAAAATAGGAGATACCATGAAAGAATTTTCTGTTGTAATGTCGCTAGTTGATTACATCCCAGTTGCACTCTTTACAGTTGCAGCAGTAATACTCATGCGTGACTTGTACAATAAAATGAGCAAAGGTGCATTTGCACTCTTTGGTGCAGGAACAATTGATGTTGTTTGTGCCGGTTTTCTCAAAGCAACCTACAAACTATTGTATGCTCTTGGAGTGTGCGACTTTGAACCACTAAGCAACGTGTTCTTTCCAATGCAATCGCTAGGCTTCATGTTAGCTGGAATTGGTATGCTTGCCCTACTTTGTCACAAGCAAACTACAACTGTACAGGAGCCAAAAAAACTAAATAAAACCCCAATTATTGTGGCACTTATTGTGATTCTAATTCTTGTTATTGTAATACTTTGCCATGGTAATTCTACAAGTGGCGTTGCTCCCGCATATTTTAGTGGAACATTTGTCTTTGTCTTTTTGATGATTTTAGGACTTGGTTTTATGGACGTTGGACTTTGTGTTATGTCAAAGAAACTAGGAAAAGCTGCTCTTATAGCCCTTTTTGTTGTATCGTTCTTTCTTTCACTTTGTATGGGATATCTTTCTTCTAGAGATTTCAATGGAGCATTGATGAACTGGATTGCAGAGCTTGTAAACACAATTGGTCAAGCAGCACTACTTCTTGGAGCAGTTCTCTTACACAAAAATGGCTTAGACAAACTTCTTCTTAGAAATGGAGAGATAGCATGACAGATGCTTTACTTAACATTTTAAAGTCTAAATATTCTCTTAAAGGTATAGATGTAGGTGAGTTTGCAAAAATGAAAGTTGCTGGAATGCAGTTTAACATTTCAGCATACCATGCCCAAGGTCTAGGTCATGTCTCTGTAATGACAGCAAAAGGATTCTTTAATCTAATGAAAATGGAGACCTTAATAATTGTTCCCAAAGAAAAAGACTTACCTCTTTTTTCTTTTGATTATATCTCTGCAATGGGGAAAAAATCTCTTTATATAGAGCTATATAATACCGTTATAGGAAGCTTAGATGCCTCTACTTTAGATGAGATTAAAAAACAGTTTTCAAATATTCCAAATTTTGATCCAGGTAAGCATTGGTACAATGACATTAAACTACCACAAAGTCTTTATAAAAAAACAAAAGACAAAACAGCTCTGGACAAAATTGCTACAGCCTATCTAAAAAACTATCTCAGTTTGGAGACAGAAAACACCTCTAATTTAGAAGAAAAGAACAAAAAAAATTCTACCTACGTCTGCAACCTATTAGACATCGGTGGCCCATCAACTAATGTTTTTATGAAACACCTTGAAAAAGAGAAGACAACAAAGTTGTTTGAAAATGTTCTATTTGGAACAGTTCTATAGAGGTTTTTGCAAGAATCTCTTAGATATCAAATCCAAAGTTAAGTGTTACACCATAACGGAAGATGAAGTTGTCTTTCCAGTTTGGAATATATGGATCCCAAGAATCATCTTCCGTTACCTGTCTGTAGTATTTCACAAATTCACCTGTAACATATGAAATACCTACAAAACCGGAGAGTGTAAATGATGTTGAATTAAAAGAAACCAACCCCTCCGGAATTATTGTAAGACCTGCTTCAAGATCAACAACAAAGGAGTGATCATATTTTGGTGCATTTTCATCAGCTCTGTTGTAAGCGAGATTTGCTGAAGGGAATGCAAACTCTTTAATCATATTTGTCAAAGCTGTAAAATCCCATCTCATATAACCAAGAGAAAAAGAAACATAAGGGGCAACCCAGTCTTTCAAAGCTTTAATAGGATATGAGTACTCAAAACCAATAGTGTCCATCACATGTCCCATTTTCAATCTATATTCAACATCTGGATTGCCATATAATTCTTCTGTTCTATCTGTAGGATAGCCTGCAACGTACCTATTTTTAAGAACAATAGACCAATTATCATTAATAGGATAGTTAAGTTCTTGTTCTTGGAACTTAATATCAATCATATTTGCAAAACCCATTGAAAGATAGAAGTTATTCTCAGCCCAAATTGTAGGATGGAAAATGCTCATCACATCAACAGATAAAACAGCATAGCCAAAGTGATTTGTAAGTTCAGTAAAGTAGTTTAATGTAAAGAATCCCGTGTTAACTACATAGCTAAGATATGGACCATTTATATACCTTGCATAAAGCTCCATTGTGCTAGATTCATTATGTTCTTGAGTCCAATTCCACCCAAAACTAACACCAAGGATTTGACTGTATTCATTACTCAAAGAAAGTGATGCTGTTAGCTTTTCAGTAGATTCAAAATCAAAAGCATAAGAAGCAACACCTCCCAAATTAAGAGTCAAACTAGAAGAAGGAAGTTGCAGTATCTCAAAATAAACATCTGCATTTAAACCAAGATAGTAATGGAATCTCACATCATCATAATCGTATGGTAAATCAACTCTATGCATACCAAATATTTTGTGTACAAGATTCTGCAAATATACATAACCAGTATAACCTGAAAGGAAGAAGCCAGTCTCAGGTGAAATTTTCATAGAAATCACATTATTAAACTCGTGGGTATAGTTAAACCCAAGTTTAATCTCCGTAACATCTAAACGACCATGATAAAAATCCTCTTCACTATAATCTAAAACGTTATCGTCACTAATATCCCAACCAGTCTTCCAACCTCGGTTTGTAATGCCATTTAAATTGGCCCTCAAGTACCATGCCTGAGCTTCAATTGCCACGTGCTCTGAATACGACAACTGATCATCATCATTACGAGAAAGACCATAAGCATACTTGTCATTTCCAATGCCCAAAATAACAGACTGCACTGCCCATGGACTGGAACCGGCAAAAACACAACACATCAAAACAAATGAGACAACAACAGCTATAACTTTTTTCATAACCCAATAATACCGAGTTCTTTCATCTAAAAAAAGAGGGACTGTTGCAAAAGTCATTTGACTGAGCAACAGTCTTTTTTTAATTTAAATCTATACAT
>CAVFGI010000032.1:7557-8153 GCA_963621975.1 Selenomonadaceae bacterium | reverse complement strand
GAGTTAAAATTGGAGACTTAGAAAAAGATGCCGGTGTAAGCCAAGGATATCTTTCTCGAGCGGCTAAAGATACTGCTTTTGGAGGGATGCCTTTGATGGATTTGCTGATAGAAACATCAGACAAGTTTAAGGTTTCTCTTGATTCTTTGGTGTTCAATGATTATTCCAAATTTGCAAATACAAACAAACGTAGAGTGTACAGCTTTTTTGAGACAGTTCTTTCTTTAAGCAACAAAGGTGGCATTCAGTGGGTTAGAAATAGCAGAAAGGATGTAAGTGACGAGGATTCTGTAGCCAGTTTCATGGCTTTATACAACAAAGACATCTCTTTCTTTGTTTTTCAACTGGATGTAAATAGCGATGAGTTTCCGGGGTACTCTTTTTATATTTCAAATAGGGAAAGCGTATCTAAGATAGTTACTGTAAATTCACCGGGGCCTGTTCTCTATAGATTGCTTGAGCAAATTTTTGAATGTGCTTCTTCTAATAGTGAAGTGGTTGATATTGATGAACCTGCCAGTAGAGCTATTCGCCTTTTCATGAATGAAAATTCTTTGGAATTTGATACTGCTTCAGAGCAAAAGAAGTACCGTCCG
>CAVFGI010000032.1:0-7547 GCA_963621975.1 Selenomonadaceae bacterium | reverse complement strand
ATTTAATTTCTTGTCACAAAGGACGGAAGACAAAGTTAATCTTACATTCTCTGAGATTGGGGATATTCTAGGTTTTTCGCTACCGGCCAGTGCATATAAATTTGTTTCTTTTTGGGCAAATAATGAAAATGGACAGCATCATCACTGTAGGGCGTGGCTTGATGCCGGGTATAAAACAGTTGATGTTTCAAAAAATCTCATAGACCAGCATGTGTTCTTTGAAAGAATAAAAGGAGAAAACTAAAAATGAGTAAGAAAGTTAAATTGTTGCTTGTTTTGTTGTTGTTTGTGTTAATCGCCCCTGCGTTTGTTTTTGCACAAAACTATACGACCTATGCAGCATCTTCAAATTTGAAAAACCAAGTCTACAAAAAAACAGATACGATTTTTGTTTTTAGTAATACTAACAATTTTATTTGGAACAGAATTATGGAAGAGTCTTTACAAGCTGAATTCAAAAATAAAGGCATTACTGTTTTTTTGCTGACGGATTATATGGATATCACATTGTCTGAAGATGTTGATTATGAAGAAATCTTGGAGGCTATTGCTAAAACAAAAGCTATACTTTTATTGGAAATTAGCATTGGGGATATGTACACCTTTAATGTAGGAAAAGGGATTAGCACTGTTGATATTGATGCAGTTGTCTCGTCCTGTAGTGATTTTAAGACTGTTATTAAAATAGGTTTGACTACAGAAGCTGATAAAAATGATTGGTTATCTTTTGCAGAAACAAGGCAACCTGCAATTGAAAGTACTGCAAAAGGGTTAGTTGCAGAATACATGAAATATGTGAAATGAGGTCTTTTGCCCAAATGATTAATATTGGAGTTTTCAAAGAAGAAAAGACTTGTATTTGAATGCAATCTAAATGAGACTTTATTATGACTTCTGTTGTCGTTTTCTTGCATTATCGAGAAGACTCAACAATCCTTTTTCTTTGATTATCGCAATTCATTGCCCTTCGTCTCCCAAAACAATCAAGTTATCTCCAGTTTTAATATCAAAAATCTTGCGAGCTTTTGAAGGAATTACAATTTGACCCTTGTCACCAACTTTAACCAAACCAAATATGTGCTTCCCTTTAGGCGGAACTCCAAGACCCATATTATTCGTATCTTTTTTGTTATAAGAAATAAGATCATCCACAGAAACCTCAAAAGCATCTGCCAAAAGTTTACATATTTTAATATCGGGCAATGACTCTCCCGTCTCATATTTTGAAAGAGTCTGCCTTGATACTCCTATCTTCTCTGCTAATTCTTCCTGTGAATAGTTATTGTATTTTCTCAGGTCAGTCAAATTTTTTGCAAAGTACATATTTATCCTCTCTTTTCATTCCCAACACGCACCACCTAATTAGAGGAATCCTGCTTACTATCGCATTAAGTAAAAAGGCCCCTGCAAATCCTACTATGGCAACAATAATATAAACCAATATTGCAGGCATATGTGATACAAACATTTTTAAGTACCAAGCACTTCCTGTTATGAACAAATAGTGAAAAATATAGAGTCCCCATGATTTCTTACACATCCATTTTGAGAATGAATTTTCAAAATTGCCATATTTCTTCATAAATGCCAGAATTCCAAGGGTCATGAACCATGCATAAACATTGCAAACAAAAGTATCAAGAACTTCGTGTTCAGTATATGGCTTGCCCCAATTGATAGTAATAAACAGGACTCCGGATATAACAGCCAGTACACAGTACAGCCACCATAACCGGGCAAGTGTATCCATTACTTGCTCATGAGAGAAAACATAATAACCAATTAGAAATCCCAAGCCGTAAATTCCAAATCTATAAACAACAATAATAGGGGCATTCAAAATTTGGGCTGCTCCAAAAACCCCAAAAGTAAGTAACATTATAGTTATAGTGTTTGTCTTTTTGCATAAATCATACAGTCTATCTTTTTCAATTTTTCTGATAAAAATAATCAGTACGCTAAAAATCCAAAGCATTTGAATATACCATAACGGTCCTATTCCACTGGCACACATAATCAGAAACATTATAGGCTTAGGAACAATGCCAAAAGAATCAAAAGCACCACTGATTAGCATGTTGTAGTAGCCAAGAACCCATCCAAATACAAGTAGCCCAATTGTAGATGGTACAAGGTATTTCCTTGTTCTTCTTCTAATAAAGGCATTATCTCCTTTTACATCAAGTTCAAAACGTGCTGACATCCCGGATACAACAAATAAAAGAAACATAAACCAAGGATAAACAATATACAAATAAAGATCTTGTGGCTGACAGTCTCTGAAAGGTCCTATTACCCCAACAGTACTCTGTCCGTTGAACATAAAAATCACATGGTAAATTACTACTAAAATCACAGTAATCCAACGTATGTTATCAATATAAATCTTTCTCATATTTTTTTAACCTTTGCTAATTTATTTAACAATTGTAAAAAACTGAGTTCCACTTATCCACCAAGCGAAATTTACATCCAGTCATATGTTTTGTTAAAAATTGTTGCACGTAAATTGAATATTTCTCCCACCAAAATAAAGGCCTGTTTTTTTTACGAGATCTACGGGGCTCGCCTTACGTGCTCCCGGAAGTCCGCACTGCAGGCCGGCTTTGCTTCGGATGCTCCACGTTTTCGCATCCTCCTACCGCAAAGCTTCGAGCCCGCAAACATAACAAAAAAGGCTGCCCATGAAGAACAGCCTTTCTTGTTACGAGATCTATGGGGCTCGAACCCGTGGCCTCCACCGTGACAGCGTCCAATTACGCTTTTTCAAAATCCTTGTTTGTTTTCAGTAATTATATATATAGCAAAGAAAAGCGAAAAAGTCAAATAAAATAATCCTTGTCTCGTTTTAGTCCATTTAGACCCATTTATGCACAAAAAAAGGCCCTTCTGGCACATGAGCTGGCACATGGATTTTCCAGCTAAAGTTAAGCTTGCTGGTACAATTTTCTTTCGTGAAGTTACCTTGGAAATTGCTGCAAACACAAAACTCATACGCTCATAAAAATGTAATTAGAAGAAACTTATTCCCTTTTAAAGATGGTAATTTTTTACAACCAAAACTTGACAAAATGATAATTTACTATTACTATTTTGGATAATTATGGAGGATTTATGGAGACGCTAGGAGGAAGATTGAAAAAATTATTGCAAGATTCTGGATACAATCAGAAAGAGCTTGCAGGAATGGCAGGAGTTACCGAAGCTGCAATGACAAGATATCTGCAAGATGAGAGAGTTCCTAGAGCAGACGTTATTGCCAACTTGGCAACTGCACTAAACACAACATCTGACTTTATCATTTCCGGTAAAGCTGAAGATGAAGGAGATTTTTCGGAAATACAACGTCTTGTTGCACGTAATGCAAGAATGATGACACCTGAAGAAAAAATGGAGCTGATAAAGTTAATAATGGGGAAATAATGGTAGAAAGCGAATACTTGGACAGATTAATATTGCCACCCTCTTTATATCGGAAAATTGAAAGAGTCGTCATAGATATGTATTTTCATTACAACATAAAATCAGTCCCGGTAGATCCTTTTGATATTGCAAAAAGAGAGCATTTCGCTTTAACACCAATAAGCAAAGTTCCAGAAGACTTAAAAAAAGCACTGAAGAAATATGAATATGATGGAATGAGTTTTTATTACACTCCAGATCATTTAAACGTTATTGTTTATGATGATTCAGCCTGTATTCAACGACAGAAATTCACAGTCATGCATGAATTGGGGCATATTTATCTTGGGCATAAAGAAGAAAGTGAGTTGGCAAAAGAATGCGCAAACTATTTTGCTGCCTATGCTTTAGCTCCAACACCTTTAATCTGGTATTATAACTGCACGTCTGAGCTTGATATTCAAAAGATTTTTGACATAACAGATCGACCTGCAACAATTCGTTTTTCTGCATACAAAAAATGGATGAAAATAAAAGGATTTTCAGAAATGGAGAAAGAGCTATTGAATCTGTTTCCAAAAGAAAAATGATGTTAAAAAAAGCACTGAGAGCTGCTGGAACAGTAATCAGTGCAGATGAATTATAGTTTATGCTAGAATCCACCGTAGGATACGTTAATTTTGGCATATATCGCACATGATTGTCAAATTGATTATTTTGACAGCTGGACTTTTGGGAATTATCCCGGGAGGCTTATATGTCTAAATTCAACAAGATTGATGATGACTTTTTTGCGTTCCTAAGTGATGGAGCACCTTTGGTTGGAGATGCTGAAATACCAATGCTTTTAGATCTCCACAACACAAATGTTCCAAAAGGTCTTGTACCTTTTGAGAAACTCAAAATTGACCAGGATTATAGGAAATATGTGCACTTTTACGTGTTTGATAACAAATTTTCTGATTTGATTTCAAACATTGATAAGTACATGAATGATTTCCGGCTCCGAGATGGAGTAATTACACCTGATTATAGCTTAATCAGTAATCGATCTCGTTCTATTCAACAGATGCACACGTTCTTTAATCGAGCTGTAGGCTATTATCTTCAAAAGAACGGTATTCCAGTAATTCCAAATATCAGATGGTGCGATGAAAGAAGTTATGACTTCTGTTTTCTGGGTGTACCAGAAGGTTCTATTGTCTCAATTAGCACTCACGGATGCATGAAAACAAAAGAGGAAAAAGAATATTTCAAAAAAGGTCTAGCTGAGATGATTTCAAGATTGAAACCTTCTGATGTTGTAGTTCATGGAAGAGCACCTGTATCAGTATTTGAAGCTTTTGAAGGTAAAACAAGATTTCATGTCTACCCTAGTTGGATAGAGCAAGTTCATTCTAAGGGGGCATAATATGGGAGTAAAATATGTTGGTGGTTCTAGAATATACAGATCCATAGGCCAGAATCTCTTAATAATGAAGAATTCTTATGGCTTTGCTTGTGGATATTTTGGTAAAAACCACGGACATTCTAACAATTCCGTCAGAACCATTTATTCTGATAATCCAGCAGATACTGCAAAACAGTTTTTTTCTAGACTATCATATGGAGGCGTTGATATTTCCAAAGACGGGATTACAATGACACAAACGCATGATGGAAGTATTATTACCTATAGAGTGCAAACTTCTAGTCCTGGTTCTCCTGCTGTTGATATCAATATAATTCAATCAACTCACTCTGCTGGGATAAAGAAACAGAAAATACACTTTGCAGCACCAAAGGAGGCAAAAAAATGATTAAACAGGATTATAGATTAAACGACAGTGCTATTAATATTCTTAAGTCTTTTAAAGGTAAAAAATTTGATAGCTTTCTTTCTGATAATGCTTTTGGAGGAACAAAGACCTTTTTTAATGCATTGTTCTCTGTAAACAAAGAATATTACTCATTTAAAAACAGCTTTTCAGCATTAGATTACTATGGAAACGGCATTGAGGATGTAGCCTTACTTTCATTTGACAAAGCAACTGATGAACTTGTAAGTAAGGAAAAAGCTTTTGAAAGGACCATAGAAATTCCAATTGATCAGATTATCAGAGATGTTGAAATTGTAAATGAAATTCAAACCCTGACCTATCAAGGTACTTTGCAGTATGAGACCACTCTTACAAGAGGTATAATTTTTCACATGAATGACGGCTACGAGATTTCATTTGAAAAAGACATCTGGTTTTCTGAAGCCATAAATACTCAACGTGGTTACAAACTACTTGAAAAGTACAATCCAGTATCAGAATTTGAAGAAGATTGGACAAACGGAGTTATTGGTCAATGCGTTAGGAATTCAATGTTCCTGTAAAAATCAACTCAATTCATTTTTGGAAAGACCAGTGGAGCAAATCTGCTGGTCTTTTTATAAAAAGACGGGGCACCGCCTTATGCCTGTACTGAACGCAGACGGCGTAATGCCACAAGGGAACAAGGAATCCCGACCGGGATTCTAGGGAACAAATTAAAAATCCGTATCAGCCTCATACTGGAATGCCTTTGAAAGGTCTATATAGTTTGGCACATCCATGGGGATTTTCACGCCGTGTTCGATTATGGAAAACGGAGTTGCAGAAGTTTGGTAAGCAGTGATTAAATTCATATATGGATATCCAAGATTCTAGAGTAACTAATGAGGTTTATTATTACCTAGAATTGCGTAAATATGCAGAATTAGGTATCAAATAAATTGACCTGCACTTGATAATATAGTATTGTTCTATTACCAGCATATGCGTAAATACGCGAAAAGAGGTAATAGAATGGAAGCAAATAGAACCTCCTATGTTAACGATTTAGTTATCAGAAAACATAATGGCATGATAAAGGTTATAACCGGTGTAAGGAGATGTGGAAAATCCTATCTGCTATTTAAGCTCTTCAAAAACTATCTAAAGAAGGAAGGAGTGAGTGCGAACCATATCATAGAAATTCAACTGGATAGAAGAAATCAAAAGAATTTACAAAATCCAGATGTCTGCTATAGCTATGTAGAAGATAAGATTAAAGATAAGAGGATGTATTATTTGCTGTTAGATGAAGTACAGCTTATGGACGATTTTGTAAGCGTTTTAAATGGGTTTTTGCATATTGATAATCTTGATGTCTATGTAACCGGTAGCAATTCCAAATTCCTTTCCACCGATATTATTACGGAATTTAGAGGTAGAGGTGATGAAGTGCGAGTCTATCCACTCACTTTTTCAGAATACTATGAAGTTGTGAAAGGAGACTTTGATAATGCTTGGCTCACATATCAAACCTATGGTGGTCTTCCTGCACTTCTAAAAATGGAAACTGAGAAGCAAAAAATAGAATATTTAGAGTCTCTGTTTGCAAATGTATATATCAATGATGTTATTGAGCGAAACAAAATTAGAAATAGTGATATTCTTGATGATCTTGTTGATGTGCTTGCTTCTACTATTGGTGCTCTTACAAATCCTACAATCATTGCCAATACATATAATAGTTCTAAGAAGTCAAACTGCTCGCACAAAACAATTTCTTCCTATATCAAATACTTGGAAGAAGCCTTCCTTGTTAGTGAATCTGCAAGATATGACATCAAAGGCAGAAAATATATAGGGTCAAACAAGAAATACTATTTTGTGGATGTTGGACTTAGAAATGTAAGACTTGGGTTTAGACAACAAGAGCCAACACATCTTATGGAAAATATAATCTACAATGAACTAAAGAAACGTGGTTTCAAAGTGGATGTTGGCAATATTGAAAGAAACGAAAAGAACAAAGAAGGAATCTCTGTTCGAAAACAATTAGAGGTTGATTTCGTTGCTAACAGAGGAAATGAACGATATTATATTCAATCTGCTTACAGACTTGAAAATGAAGAAAAGTGGATACAGGAAAAAAGGTCGTTAATGCAAGTGGGCGATTCCTTTAGGAAATTCATCATTGTACGAGATAATATAAAAACATGGCAGGATGACAACGGCTTTGTTATTATGGGATTGAAGGATTTTTTACTAAACTCAAATAGTTTAAGTGTAAGCGTAATTTCGTAGTCTAGTGCGAGTTTTCCGAGAATAATCGAAAATCTCGGATATGAGAGTTCTTAATAAATACACAGA
>CAVFGI010000031.1:0-8921 GCA_963621975.1 Selenomonadaceae bacterium | reverse complement strand
TGAATGATATTGGGGTTTTTTTATGATAAGAGGTTTTAAAACTTCAGTTTTCAAAACTTCATAGGAGAATTAAATTGAATCGCGAGGCTATTCCATCAATACATTTTTATGACCAAGATTTTGTTGATCTCTATGATAGATCTTGGGTCTGGATTGATGAATTTTGGAAAAAAGGAACAGAAGAAAACGGATTTGTAGGAAATTATGTCTCGTATAATGACCAAAAGAGTTTTGATCAATTTAATTGTTGTTTGTCTTCTTTATTTTTGAACTACAGCAATCAAACATATTCTCCATTTGACATGATAGATTTCTTTTATTCCAAGCAAGAGCCAAATGGGGCTATTAGAGCGCAGTATAGCATTGAAGATGGTTCTCCCATTCTTTCAGAGGACAACCCAGAAGGGGTTGTAATCCCGCTTTTTGCCTATGTAGAGTTTTTGTTTTACCATAAGATTGGAAATAAAAAGAGATTAAAAGATATTGTTCCTGTTTTAGAGAAATACTTTAATTGGCTTAAAGAAATGTTTCAAAGGGAAAACGGACTTTTCTCCGTTCCAATAGGAGCTTGCCTTACAGGCAACGTTCCTCGTGAGAATACTGTTTATCCTGTAGATTTTAATACTCTTATGGCCCTTAATGCTCTTTATATGTCAAACATTGGAGATATTCTAAACGACAAAGAGTTGAGCTTTAGATATAAGAGGCTTTATTTTGCACTCAAAACAAGAATAAATAACCTCATGTGGGATAGTGAGACCAGTTTCTATCATGATTTAGATGAACAAGAACAGCGGTTACCTCTTAAGATGATTGGGGCATATTGGACTCTACTTGCAGAAATCCCAAACGATGAAAAAGCTGCTAAAATGGTAGAGTATCTCAAAAATCCAGACTTTTTCGGTACAGATAATCCGTTCCCAAGTGTAAGCGCAGATTCTCCTTGTTATAGTGAAAATGTTAAAGGTTTCTGTGGAGCTGTTATTCCTTCAAACATCTATTGTGTGGTTAAAGGTCTTGAAAAATATGGAGAGAATGTATTTGCAAGAGAGTGTGCAATTCGACACGTCTATTTCATGTTAGATACATTACATCCCGGAGAGGACGTTCAAGGAGATGTTTGGGAGGCTTATCTCCCAACCAAAGAAGGAACCCCTGTTTCTATTCAAACTTCTAGTGAAGATGTTTTTCCTCGTAAGAAATTTTTGCCACAAGTTTGCCTTGTGACTGTTACAATGATGATTGAAGATATTATAGGTCTCGATATTTCACTTCCTCGAAAGACCGTTTATTGGATGGTTCCAAATTTGGAAGTCATGGGTATTGAGAATCTCTCTCTTAAGAGAAACCTCATCACAATTTTGAGCAATAAAAATGCAAGGGGTTGGGAGATTAGACTTGAAAGCGAAAAGCTCTATTACTTTACAATTGAGATTCTTGATGAGAAAAAGAAAAAGACACTTCCTATCCCAAGTGGAAAGTGTTCTATGCTTATAGACAAACTTTAATATTGAGGGCCTTTGCAGGGCTCTCATGTAACTAATGGCGGAAAATAATGAGTTGGATTGGTAAGATTATAGGCGGAACTATAGGGTTTGTCCTTGGTGGTCCTTTAGGAATGATAGCTGGTGCAGTTTTTGGGCATATGTTTGATAAAAGCTCAGAAATTTCAGAGAACGAAGAAAACCAAAATTACACAAACAATGGCCCAAGAGGCCGGTCTAATGGATATTCTAGATACTACTTCTTCAATACAGGCTATGGAAAGTCTCAAATGGTGTTCTTTGTTGGATGTTTTTCTATGCTTGCAAAATTAGCTTCTGCAGACGGAACAATTAGTGAAAATGCAAAGAAAAAAATCCAAGAATTCATGATTAATGACCTTCATTTAATGGGGGCAAGTTACAACAATGCTGTTAGCATTTTCAATCAAGCTCTCAATCAAAACAGCACGTTTGAAGGCCTTGTGACTCAATTCTATCAGAATTTTAAAAACTCTCCATCAATTTTACAACTGATGATTGATATCTTTTATCGTGTAGCTTATGCAGACTCTGTGGTTTCTAAAAGAGAGGAAGAAATGATAGAGTATGCAGCGGGAGTGTTTCATATTCCGCAGAGTGTTTTAGATAGCATTCGTAGAAAATATGGAATCAAGAACGCTCCCTCAAAGGCTTATGCCGTACTTGGCTTAACAGAAGAAGCCAGTGATGCAGAAATTAAGAAAGCCTACAGAAAGCTTATTCTTGAATTTCACCCAGACACTGTTGCAGCAAAAGGCATGGCCGATGAATTTAAAGAATATGCCACAAAGCGTTTTAGAGAAATTCAAGAGGCATATGAGCAAATTGCAAAAGAACGAGGTATTAAATAAAATTTAACGCTTTTGTTTAAAACCTTTTTGTTTTAAAGCTTAACTCTGCTACGAAAGGAGCGAGTAAGGGTTGTTCTGTCTGCATACTCCAAATCACCACCAATAGGAAGGCCGGATGCAAGTCTTGTAAGGCTTAGATTTGGGTAGTCTTTCAACAAACGTCTTATATAAAGAGCAGTGGTGTCTCCTTCCTCTGTTGGGTTTGTAGCAATAATAATCTCAGAAAAAGAGCCTTCTTTTATGCGCTTTAGGAGTTGATTAAAGGACAAATCCTCTGGCCCCACGCCGTTAAGAGGATTGATTGCTCCCCCAAGAACATGAAAAAGCCCACTATAAACGCCAGAGGACTGTATTGTAATAACATCTTGTGGTTGTTCAACAATGCACAAAAGGCTTTTATCTCTGCTTTGATCTGAGCAAACAGGGCAAGGGTCTGTTTCTGTGAAGGATCCACAAATGGAACAGGGATGGATTTTGTCCTGAATACTTGCAATCTCCTGCGCCAGTAGCTTGTTATAATCTTTTTGGGTTTTAATTAGAGAAAAGGCTATTCTTGATGCGCTTTTGGGGCCAATTCCAGGAAGGCGCGACAACAATTTTGCCAAACTTTCAATTGCGGTCATACGTTGTACTGGGAAAACATTTCCCCTGCCTCTTGTGCAAGCCTGTCTCTGACATTCTTTAATGCAGTATTTACCGCCGACGCAATCAGCACCTGCAACATTTGAGCATTTTCTGATGTCACTAAAGAGGGATCAATCTTTACGCTTTCAACTTCCATGTTTCCGTTTGCCACAACTTCAATCATGTTTCCATACGAATATCCCGTGCATTTTATCTGAGCAGCCTTGGCCTTCATTTCTTCTGCCTGACTCTTAATTTTGTCCATGTTTTTCAATAATTCAAAAGGGTTCATCATTTTTCCTCTTTTCCATCAAAAGCAATAATCAAATCTTCCACCAAATTTTTTCTCTCCAGTGCAAGTTTGTCCTCGGGATTTGTGATGGGTCCCTGCACTCGAGGTTTAACCTCTTCTTGAGGCTTCACTTCCTCCTGAGAGGTCTCTTTTTCCGGAATTGGCTTTTCAGTTGGCTGTAGCTGTACAGGCAGCACTTCCACTGGTTTCTCTTCAATTTGCTTTTCTTTTTGGCCCGATATTTCTTGCTTTTTTTCCGTAGCCAAAGGCTCTATTGTCTTTTGTGAAGCCAAAACTGGATTTAAAGGGGTTATTGTTCCATTTAATAAATCGTTTTTAAGGCGAGCCAACTGCTCTAAGACAGTTGCATTAGAAGCTACATATTTTAATCTAGAAAGTTTTGAAATTGCTAATTCAAGCTCGTAACGTGGGCTTAAAGAATAGCGGATGTTTCTGTATAGCTCTAAGAAAAGGTCTAATGCAGTCTCTAGCTGTTCTTCATTAAAAGCTTCGCGTATTTCCCGTGGGAAAGAGTCCGGACGTTCTCCAAGGACATTTTCACTTTTAATTCCTTCATTCATAAGGAGAAGTGTGCGGAAGTAGTCTGTAAAATCTTTAATAATTTGCTCTGTGCTAACGCCTTTAGCAAAAAGATTATTAATTTTACCCATTGCGTTTTCGCTATGGTTGGAGAGAATGTCTAGCATTATTTGGTTTATCCTATCAACACCAACTAACCCTAGTTTTTCTCTAATTTTTGCAAGGGTAATTTCTCCATTTGAGAAGGCTACTACTTGGTCAAATAAAGTGTAGGCATCACGCATTGAGCCTGTGGCTTCTTTTGCAACCCAGAATAAAGCGTCTTGGTCTGCTTTGACATTCATCTCTTCTGCTGCGGTTTTTAGTTCTTTTTCAATTACTTCTATTGGAATTAACTGGAAATTAAACTGCTGGCATCGGCTTCTAATAGTTGCAGGCACCTTTTGAGTTTCCGTGGTGGCAAAGATGAAGATGACGTACTCGGGTGGTTCCTCAATGGTTTTGAGAAGTGCATTGAAGGCGCTAAGTGAGAGCATGTGGACTTCGTCAATGATGTAAATCTTGTAGCGTGAAGAAGTTGGAGGGAAAAGAACCTCTTCTTTGATGGCGCGTACGTCGTTGACCCCAGTGTTGCTAGCTCCGTCTATTTCTATGACATCAAGGCTACTTCCCTTTGCAATTCCTCTACAGTTATCGCATACTCCACAAGGTGTAGTTGTGGGGCCGTTAACGCAATTAAGAGCCTTTGCAAGTAAGCGAGCACTGGTGGTCTTTCCTACGCCTCTAGGGCCACTGAAAAGATATGCATGGGCTATTCTGTCTTGTTCTATTGCATTTTTTAAGGTTGAAACCACAAATTCTTGACCTGCAAGTGTTTCAAACTGTTGAGGTCTTCTTCTTGTTGCCGTTACTTCGTATGCCATGCTCTTATGATACCAAATAATTAGGCTCAAGGCTACAGCGGTTTTTCTTGAATTGTGTCCAAGATAATGTCATAATTAAAATCTGCAAACGTTCTATTTTTGCAGAAAATTGTTGCAAATAATGTCCGAGGGGACATATGGAGGTACAATATGAAAAAACTTACAGCTGTTCTGCTTCTTTTGGCAGTTATGGTTGGTTTTGTTTTCGCACAGGCTGCTCAAGAAACAGGCAAAGTCGGTGGCGGAAGTCTTGTTATTTATTCACCAAATTCAGATCCTTTGATTGAAGCCGCATACGCCTTTGGTGAGAAGTATGGAATAGACGTTCAGGTTCTTTCTATGGGAACAGGAGAGGTTGCAGGTAGAGTTGTTTCTGAAGCAGGAAACCCACAGGCAGATGTCTGGTATGGTGGTGTAAACTTCGCAAACGGCAACACATATGCTGAATATTTTGAACCATACGTAGCAAAAGGAAATGAGAATCTTCCTGAAGCTTATCAGAACCAGAATGGTTGTGTTACAAGATATTGCCTTGATGGTTCCGCAGCTCTTCTTATTAACGTTGATGTCTTCAAAGAGCTTGGTCTTAATCCAGACGAGTTCAAAGGATACAATGATCTTCTTTGGCCAGAACTCAAGGGACACATTGCTATGGGTAACGCCGCAACTTCCTCTTCTGCTTGGGCAGAGCTCACAAACATGCTTCTTGTCATGGGGGACGAACCATATGATGAAAAAGCATGGGAATGGGTAGAGAAGTTCTGTGCTCAGCTTAACGGAGCTATCCTTGGTTCTTCTTCAGCAATCTACAAAGGAACAGCAAGTGGCGAATACGCCGTTGGTGTTTCATACGAAGACCCATGTGTCAAACTTCTTGATGATGGTGCAACAAACGTAAGACTTGTTTACCCAGAAGAAGGTGCAGTATGGCTTCCAGCAGGCGCTGCAATTATTAAGGGAGCAAAGAATATGGATAATGCAAAGTTGTTCATGGATTGGCTCATTTCTGACGAAGGACAGGCCGAGATTGGAAAAACAACCGCCAGACCTGTAAATCCAAACATCACAAATACTTCAGTTAACATGCCAGCTTTCTCAACAATCAACGTTGCATACGAAGATCTTGCTTACTGTGGCGAAAACAAGGCAGCATGGCAGACAAGATTTGATGAAATTATTCAGAAAACAGCAAAATAATTGATGAGGTCAGAAAGGTGAGTGTAAATATCAAAATTAGAGATGCCGTAAAGAAATACGGAGATAATACAATCATTGCTGACTTATCACTAGACATCAAGGAGGGTGAGTTTTTCACCCTCCTTGGTCCATCAGGATGTGGTAAGACAACGCTTTTGCGCATGATTGCGGGATTCAACTCAATTGAAGGAGGAGATTTCTTCTTTAACGACAAACGGATTAATGACATGGATCCAGTTGTGAGAAACATTGGTATGGTTTTTCAAAACTATGCAATTTTCCCAAACATGACAGTTGAGAAGAATGTAGCATTTGGTCTTAAGAACAGAAAACTTCCTAAGGAAGAAATTATTGCTAAGACAAATCAATTCCTTAAGCTCATGAAAATTGAGGAATACCGTGATCGTATGCCAGAGCGGCTTTCTGGCGGACAACAACAAAGAGTTGCTCTTGCTAGAGCTCTTGCCATTACCCCAGATGTCCTTTTAATGGACGAACCTCTTTCAAACCTTGACGCAAAATTAAGGGTTGAAATGAGAACTGTTATTAAAGAAATTCAAAATTCAATTGGAATTACTACAGTTTACGTCACGCATGACCAAGAAGAAGCTATGGCCGTTTCTGACCGTATTGCTGTTATGAACGCTGGTGAAATACAACAAGTTGGTACTCCAAAGATTCTTTATCAGAGACCAGCCAACTTGTTTGTTGCAAACTTTATTGGAAGATCCAATGTTATAGATTGCCAACTTGAGGTTGTTGACGGAAAAGCTATGTTAGTTCTTCCAGGCAATTACAAGGTAGAAATGACAAATATCCTTCCTGAAGAGATGTATTCTAGACCAGTTAAGGCTTCAATTAGACCTGAAGAATTAATTGTAGAAAAGAGTGCTACAGAAGGAATTAAGGCCTACATAAATGATGCCGTTTTCCTAGGGCTAAACACTCACTATTTTGTTCATTTTGAAGATGGAGAGAAGGCGGAAATCATACAGGAATCTTTGATTGATAGCATTATTGAAAAGGGCACGGAGATTTATCTTGGAGTTAAGACAGAAAAGGTTAATATCTTTGATGTAGAAGGGAAGAAAAACCTTGTTAAGGGAGTTCTTAACGATATTGATATTTTCAAAAAGGGAGAAAAGTAATGGAGCTTCGTAGCACAAAAAAAAGGGATATTTGGAAACTTGTCTCTTTTGCTGTTATAGCTTTGTATGCAATTTTCCTTTTATATCCTCTGTTTACTCTTTTAAAACAGGCCGTGTATTCTGATGGACATTTTACTCTAGATGCGTTTAAAAAGTTTTTCAGTAAGTCTTACAATGTTAGGACAATCTTTAATAGTTTTAAGGTCACTATTACTACAACTGTAATTGCATTGGCAATTGGAATTCCTCTTGCATACTTTTATCAAATGTACGAGATAAAAGGGAAGACCGTTCTTCAAGTTCTTATCATTCTTTGTAGTATGTCTGCTCCTTTCATTGGAGCCTATTCTTGGATTGTTCTTCTTGGCCGTAGTGGAATTATTACCAATTTCCTAAAAAGCACATTTGGCATTAAAATTGGCAGCATATATGGGTTTAAGGGCATTGTTTTGGTTCTTTCCTTGCAATTGTTCCCTTTGGTTTTCATGTATGTTTGCGGGGCATTAAAGAACATTGACAACTCTCTTTTGGAAGCCGCAGAAAATATGGGGAGCAAAGGTGTTAAGCGATTTTTCACAATTGTAATTCCCCTTTGCATGCCTACAATCATTGCAGCAACGCTTTTGGTTTTCATGAGGGCTTTTGCTGATTTTGGTACGCCTCTTCTTATTGGAGAAGGATACCAAACATTCCCGGTTCTTATTTACGATGCTTACTTTGCAGAAACAGGAACAGACCATAACTTTGGTGCAGCAGTTTCTGTAATTGCAATTATCATTACAGCTGTAATCTTCCTTATTCAAAGATACATCAATAATAAACACAGGTTTACAATGAATGCTCTTCACTCAATTGAGAGAAAAAAACTTCATGGCATTAAGAGTGTTCTTGTTCATATTTATTGCTGGTTTGTTGTTCTTTTGTCTTTTATGCCGCAAGTGTATGTTATTTATTCTTCTTTCCAGAAGACAAGCGGAAAATTATTTGTTGAAGGATACTCTTTAGATAGTTATAGATACGCTTTTTCTCACCTTCGTAAGGCAATTCCTAATACCTTTATCATAGGCATAATTGCTCTTGCTGCAGTTATTGTGCTTGCAATTTTAATTGCATATCTGGTTGTTCGTAGAAACAATGCAGCCAACAAGGTTATTGATACTATCTCAATGATTCCTTACATCATTCCTGGTTCTGTTGTTGGTATTGCTTTGGTTCTAGCCTTTAACAAAAAACCTATAATGTTAACAGGTACGGCAACAATCATGATTATTGCCTTAATAATCAGACGTATTCCATATACAATTAGGTCATCTGTAGCAGTTCTTCAACAAATTCCAATGTCTATTGAAGAAGCCGCCATTAGCCTTGGGGCAAGTAAAATGAAGACTTTCTTTGCTATCACGGTACCAATGATGGGCAACGGAATTATGTCTGGTGCAATTCTATCTTGGGTTACAATCATTACAGAGCTGTCAACAGCTATCATTTTGTATAACCTCAATACTATTACTCTTACACTTGCGGTTTACACTTACGTAAGCAGAGGAAACTATGGTATTGCAGCAGCGTATGCAACAATTCTAACTGTTACTACAATTATTTCTTTGTTGATTTATATGAAGGCAACAGGAAACAAAGAAGTTTCATTGTAAAGGCAAAGTTTAAGAAATATACACAGGAATAGGAAACATTACTTGCAGAATGTTCCATTTTTCTGTTATATTTCCTTTGCTATCTGGAGAGATGTCCGAGTGGTCGAAGGTGCACGATTGGAAGTCGTGTAAGGTCAAAAGCCTTCGGGGGTTCGAATCCCCCTCTCTCCG
>CAVFGI010000030.1:0-9693 GCA_963621975.1 Selenomonadaceae bacterium | reverse complement strand
TTTTTTTTTCAAAAGTTCTATTTTGTAGGTCTATAGAAAAAATTTTTTTTCTAAAGTTCTATTTTGTAGATCTATAGAAAATATTTTTTTTCTAAAGTTCTATTTTTTGGTTCTATAAAAATTTTTCTGGTTCATTACAAGGAATACAGATGTTTCATATGCGAAAGCATCCATCACAATGAGATCCTTTTCAGAGCATAGGGACACAATGTACTTTTTCCTTAAGATATGGGAGAGAAGCAGAAAACGCTCCAAATCTAAAGACTTCTCATCCTCACAAAAATGTGCTTGCATCATAAAAAAAGAGCTACATCTTAAGCTCAAGGGCTAAGCTCAAGGGCTTTTTGATGTAGCTCCAAATTTAATGTTCCGAGATTTTTGCAAAACCTCTTCAATTAGACTTTTTTAGGCTTTTTGTACCCACATTTTGGACATACTCCATTTTCATCAAGTGCAATTCCGCAAAGAGGGCAACGCTCTACTTCAAGATGTGGCTCATAACACTGGGATGCCTTGTTTACACCGCTAGAGAATGTGAGTTTAACTATATTCAGCTTGTCCTTCAAAAGAGCGTAGACAATCTTAATCATTCCCTCTACAGTCATTGTTTCCTTTGTAACAACAAGGCGACATTCTGGATAGGCTGTTGCAAGTTCAGTCTTGAATGCGGGACCTTTCATTTTGTTGTTTGGATGTCCGTCCTTGATGCCTTGCTTTTCGTAGACATCCAAAATTGCAGGCAAAAGAGGGTCATCTTGTCTAAGAATCAATGCATGATCAAAGTTTCTTAGAAGATCCCACGCAGTCTTTTGAATTTCATTACAAGGGAATACCATGTTTACCCCAGGGTTTACTGAGCCTTCAACTTCAATGGTAAGAATTCCTGTGTGTCCATGAAGATACTGTGCTTCGCCTTTAAAGCCGTAAAACCTGTGTGCATATTGCAGTTCAATTGTTGCAATGCTTCTCATATTCGTTTTCTCCTTTCTTCTAGAGGTCTTTGTAAAAACCTCTTTAGAGACCTTAAAGTCTCCTAGTTTGCAATTCAGAGGCACAAGCCTCATCAAAAAAATATTTTAAATTTCTCCTTAATGAGAATATATATTAATAAGTAATTAATGTCAATAAATTTTTCTCCTAGTTTTTTACTGGTTTTTTGTGTATTAACAGGATAATATTTTTAGGGCATGAGGTTTTTTGCATAATCCTCTCATATCCCGATATTTTTAGGATGGCACCATGCAAAGGCAATGTATTGCTATAGATTTAAAATCCTTTTATGCATCGGCTGAATGTGCAAGACGCAATATTGACGCCCTAGATTCCAATTTAGTTGTTGCAGACGAATCTAGGACTGACAAAACAATTTGCCTTGCAGTGTCACCCTCTTTAAAAGCTTATGGAATTAAGGGTCGTTGTAGGCTCTTTGAAGTTAAAACAGCAGTCAAGGCCATTAATGAAAGAAGGCTACAAAACGCTCCGGGTAAATGTTTTACTGGAAAAAGTGTTTATGATAGTGAACTTAAGAAAAATCCTAGTTTGGAATTAGACTTTATCATTGCAAAGCCCAACATGGCCTACTATGTTGATGTGAGTTCTAAGATTTATGAAATATACCTCAAATACATAGCTTCAAGCGATATTCATGTTTATTCAATAGATGAAGTTTTTATGGACGTAACGCACTATCTTGGCATGTTTAAAATGACAGCTAGAGAACTTGCAATGACAATGATTAGGGACGTTCTAGAAAACACAGGAATTACTGCTACTGCAGGTATTGGGCCTAATTTATACCTCTGTAAGGTTGCTATGGACATTGTTGCCAAGAAAATCCCTGCAGACAAAGATGGTGTGAGAATTGCACAACTGGATGAATTTGAATACAGAAAACAGCTTTGGTCACATATTCCTATTACCGATTTTTGGCGGCTTGGTAGAGGCTATGCTCAACGTCTAGCATCTTTAGGCCTTTATACTATGGGAGATGTTGCTAGGTTTTCTTTAAAAAATGAGGAGCTTCTCTATAAGATTTTTGGTGTTAATGCTGAGCTTTTAATTGATCACGCATGGGGGTATGAGTCCTGTACAATAGAAGATATAAAAAACTATAAGCCAAAAAGTGGAGGTTTGAGTGTAGGGCAAGTTCTTTCTTGTCCATATAAGTTCTCAAAGGCAAAACTTGTTGCCAAAGAAATGGCAGATGAGATTTCTTTTAACCTTGTAGAAAAAAATCTTAAGGCGGATTCGGTTTCTCTTTCTGTTGCATATGATCAAGATTATCCGCCTGAGTATGATGGGCCTTTAGCTTTAGATTACTATGGTCGTCTTACCCCAAAAGAGGTACAGGGTCATGTTAAATTTGATATTCCTACTGCCAGTGCTTCTGTTATTAAAAAGGCTGTTGCTCAGATATTCGATAGTCAAGTTAATACAAAGCTTGCGGTAAGACGATTAGGACTTGGGGTTGAGTGTAAGCAAAAGGCATATAGTGAGCAGCCTAATTTGTTTACAGAAGAAATAAAAGAAATCTCTCCAAAGGAGAAGAAGCAACTTGAGACGGCGTTGGCTATCAAAAAGAAGTTTGGTAAGAATATATTGTTAAGGGCATCGGACTTGGAGGAGGGTGCCACAGCCAAGGCAAGAAATAACCAAATTGGGGGACATAATGCGTGAAGACAAGAAGGAAGACAAGAAGGATTCTTCTCAAGTTCAGTCTTACGAGGATATAATTAATTTTCCTCATTGGAATCCTAAATACCATAAGCGGATGTCAAATAGCGAGCGAGCGGCTCAATTTGCACCCTTTGCTGCGCTAACAGGCTTCTCTGATGCTATAGAGGAAGCAGAGAAAGAACATTTGAAGAGGTTCTAGTAGTTATTGCAAAAAGAAAGTGTACTGAAACGTCCCACACGTCTGAAACGACCTACACGTCTGAAACGTCCCACACGTCTGAAACAGATTGGCATACAGATGAATATTTCCTCCCTATTCGTGATTATAATTATAATTGACTGTAAGAGTAACACTGCTGGACTTCCAATTATCTCCTTTTGTTATACTTTCCCATTGTGCTTTTGTTCCGCCATAGTTGATTGTTGCTAATTTTCCACAATAATAGAAAGCTTGTTTTTCAATGCTTGTACAATTGACAGGAATATATATGGTCTCAAGTCGTGCGGCATCTTCAAAAGCGCTTTCTTTGATGCTTGTTATAGTCTCTGGTAGAGTTATGCTTTGCAGGGCTCTACAATTGTTGAATGTATAGCGTTCAATACTTGTGACCCCACTAGGAATGTTTATTTCTTTTAAAGCATGGCAACCCAAAAATGCATTTGCACCAATAGTTTTAACGCTATTTGGAATCTCGATTTTTGTTATTTTGGAACAGCCATGAAATGCTCCAGGCTCAATGCTTGTAAGTCCATTTGGCAAGGTTAAACTTGTCATGTTTTCACAGCCGTAGAAAGCCTTTTCCCCAATGCTTTTTATGCTACTTGGAAGGCTGACCGTTTTTATCATGGAGTTTTTTGAGAATCCTTCAGTAGCTATCCTTGTTACAGGCTTTTCTTCATAGGAACTAGGGATGATGACATTCTCAACGTACTTGTTTCCAATTGAAACCTCATAGGCACTACCATCTTCTATAGGGGTGAATTTAAGATAATCATATGTTGTTGGTGTTGTTGGGGGGCTTGGTGTTACAGTCTCTGGCTTCTCTGTTTCTGGAGTTTTATCTGGCGAGCATCCAATAAAGAGCATTAAAATAATAAGCATTCCAAGCAGTAATAAAGAAGATTTTTTCATGTTCGTTTGTTCTCCCGTTCCGATATTCTATAATCATGATATCAGACTTTATGCTGTTTTTGTACCCCTATCAGTGATATCGGGATAATGTGAGATTATCTAGAAGCAATGTAGGCCTCGTGTGCGCAGGGCACAATCTATCTGTGGAAATTCCTACAAAATAAAAGTTTTTGTTGCCTTTTGTAACCTTCTATGTTGACAGCTGTTTATCCTTTGGAGGAAGATTTTAACTAAATTTAGATTAAGTTTTTATAGGAGAGAAAAACATGAAAAAAACACTATCAATCATTCTGTTGGTGGTTATGTTGGTGACTTCTTGTAAGCAAGACCCCCCATTCACACACCTTCAGTGAGGCTTGGAAGTATGACAGTGTAAACCACTGGCATGAGGCTACTTGTGAGCATACTTCTGAAGTTTCAGACAAAGCTGAGCATGATTGGGATGAAGGTACACAAACAACCGCTCCCGGATACGGAACAGCTGGTGTGAAGACTTATACTTGTAATACTTGTGGTCAGACAAAAACAGAGCCAATTGATGCTCTTGATGCAAAAGATAATACAGTAACTTATACAGGTGCCACTTCAAAGGATTATGATGGTAATGTAATTGCACTTGAATCAAGTAAGATTACAAGAAACGGAGATGGTACCATTACATTTATGTATAAGAAAAGCTCTGAAGGTGATTCTTCTTACACTGCAACAGCACCAAAGGACGCTGGAACTTATAGTGTAAAGATTAGTGTTGCCGCAACCCCTGAATGGAAGGCAGCAGAGACTGTAGTTGAATATACAATCAATAAGATTGTTCTTCCTATTACATCTTTAACTATGCCTTATGAGGTTCTTCCGGAAGCAACAGGTACAGGAATTGCCTCTTATAAGTCAAAGGTCTTTACAAGTGCAGATGGACTTCCAGAAGGGGTAACAATCACCGTTTTTCCTTACAATGAAAAAGACGATGGGACCTTTACTGTAGCTTTTTCTTCAACTATGCCAGTTACTTATAAATTTTTAGGTTATACTGATGACAGTGAATTATTATCTGCACTTGAAGATGCCCATTCAAATGATCCCAATATATTCATTGCCCATGTTGATCTTGGACCCAACTATATCATCACAACAGATAACATAGTTGCCAAATTGAATGTACAGCCAAAGGAAATTACTGGTGAAATTTTTGGCTTCAAGGTTTATGATGGCGTGGCTTATCTTGAAATTATGGGAACAGATCTTGTTGAAAATGGAGTTTATGAAGCAGATAAAAATGATGTTAAGATCCGGCTTACTGTAGAAGATGCAAATGCTGGAAGTGAGAAGACCGTCATAAGCGCAGCAACTTATTATACGTCAAATAACAAAGAGAATTATAATTACGTAATAAGCAGTGATGTTTCATATTATTTGGAAATTGAACAAAAGAAACTGACAGTTCCAAATTTACTTGGCCCGGTGCTCCAGGATAGTTCAGGCAGTGCAATTGATTTACGTGTTGTTGAAATTGATTCTCAGTATGGTGCAGTTGAAAAATTTACAATTACTTTAAGAAGTTCGAGTATGAATTGGAACATTAGTAACTATGCTGAATGGTTTTATTCAAAAACCCACGATTCAGACGCAACATCATACTATGAAATGGATGACCAATATTCAAAGAACTACTCTTTGCTTAGAGTCTTTCTAAATATCAATAAAGCTCCTAGCGATTATAGCCTTTTAACAATAGGTCAAGAAAACAAAACATTAGAGAGTGTTTATAAAAAATTTGTAACTAATGCAGGACAAAAATTTTTGGTTCAAATAAGCAACCCAGAACTACCTTATACTGTAACTGATTCAACTGGGCGCATTTTGGCTCCCGATTCAAACGGTTATTTTACTCCAGTATTAGATGGTGTAATATTTTTGACCATTAGCAATAACCAGGGGGGTTCTACTTTTAAATATAAAGTTTCCACAGCACCTAGTGTTTGAACATAACGGCATTATCTAAATTTTAATGTGCTGTGACTTCTGTTGCAGCACAGTTTTATGGTATGCAATTAAATTTTGCAATTCAATTTTAAAGGGAGAAAATAAACATGAAAAAGCAATTTGCTTTCGTTGGTTTAGCACTACTTATGGTGTTAATTGTTGTTACTGCAGTAAGTTGTAATAATAACCCAGAAAGGGAGAAGGTTTTATACACAGTAACCTTTGATCCTGATAACAATGATAAAACTGTTGAGGTTCAGGTTGAAAAGGGATCAATAATTCCCGCAGGCTCTATTCCTGAAAACCCTGAAAAAATAAATACAAAAGGCTTTAAAGAATGGCGACTTGGTGATGTGGCCTATGATTTTGACAAGCCTGTTACCAGCAATATTACATTAAAAGCCAATTATTGGACTGAAAAAGAATATAACAACGCTCAATTTGAAGCTACTTATATGGTTGAACTGTTAACGGGTTTTTGTGATTTATCAAAATTGTATGAAAAGGATTCAGAGCAAAAGAATCTAACAAAGTTCAGTGATATTTTTGATACTTCTGATGATACAACTGAAAACATATTAACGTGCATGGCTCTTTTGCCTCAGTCTAATTTTGACGAAAATGGTCTATATGTTCTTCATGGAGAAAAGAAATATTATCTGCAAAGTGAAAATTTTACATTTGATATAGTAGCAGAAGCAGATTCTCTCTCAAAAAACACATCTTTATCTACAACGGAAGCTGAAGGATCAATAACATCAATGAAGTACACAATAGACTTTACTGGTTTGAAGTACAAAGTTACACCTAAATATGAGGATTCTTCTGTTACGCCTACAGAAAGTTGGACTGAGAGTGCAATTTCTACAACAGTTGACCTAAAAGCAAATATAAGTTTAACAGTAAATACTGAAACAGAGACTGTTACTGGTACGGCAAAAGGAATCTTTACTTGTAATGGAACAGAATATTCTGAAGTCACATTAGATGTAAAGTTACAGCTTGTTACTTATAAAGGTTTAACCTTTAGTTTAAGTTTATAAGAAGAGAGGTGTACTGTGGTGCTAAAGGAGGGAGAAATCCCTCCTTTCACTTATAAAATGAGTATATCAAAGGTATGTTCAGATCCTCTATAGTTTGAAAACCAACATACAAAAGTAGCGTGCTTCTAGTAAAAAAAGGAAGGAGGAATGTTCTATGGGCAAAGAGACAAAAATATCTGCTGTTTTTAATGGAGAGGAACTGTTTTTCTTTGGCGATAACAACGTCAAACATAATTTTATTGAAGGCTGTGGGCCATATCATTTTCTTCTTGGTGCACTTTCTGGTTGTTTTTATATGACATTAAGAGAAATTGCAAATAAAATGAAGGTTTCCTTTTCTAGTGTAGAAATGGATCTTAGTTGTACAAAAAGACAGACGGCTCCTACAACAATGGATTATTGCCAACTAAAAATAAGAGCCTTTGGAGTAGAGGACAAGGCAAAGTTTGAATCGGCATGTGAGAAGACATCTCGCTACTGCTCTATTTTTCAAACTCTAAAACAAGTGGCGACAATAGAGTATGAAATAAAGTTTTTGGCATAAAAAGTGGAGTGCATCCATGTGGACGATGCCATAATTTGCAAAAATTGCTTCATTTAAGACACAAAATGTACTTACAGCCGCAAAAGTGCTGAAATATGTTACACCTACTAAACTTTTACGTTAAGAAGGGCATCAGTGGTAGAAAGCGCCTCACGCTACAGTAAATCCTCTAATTTTGAAGCGATTTTATTATTCCCTTTATAAGTATTGAACTGTTTTTCTGGTGATAACATTTGAAAAATGTGGTTCAATGCAGAAATCTGTGGGAAACTGCTTTGTAATAGGGACTCTAAGAGGCGTCCTTTAGCTTTAAGAAGTGCTATTGGCAGATTTGATTCAGACCTCTCCATAAGTAATAAACTGGGGCCCTAAAGCCCCTAGTTTATAAAGTATAAGAAATACCAAATGTAACCTGAAGATCTGTGCCGTTAACACCTTCAACGTTGTTGATATTTTTTACAATTAAAAGATCAGTGTATGTGTACACGCTGAGACAAGAAAGAATGTTGTAGTTTGCACTAAGAGAAAGAATTGTTGAAGTCTCAACAGCATGTTGCTGACGGATTGTATCTGTTTCTGCGTCGTAGTCTTCTGGGTCAAATGGGTTAAATGTAGTTGGTGTACTGACATCTGGAGCATTGTCATACTTTTCACGATACATTCCCCAGTTGCTATTAATGTTCATTGAACCATGTTTCATGAATAGTGCTTCAATACCCAGTGTGAACTTGCCGGGCAATTCGTAGTTAACCTTACCGTCAAAAATAATCACATCATTGCCATATGTGTAGGTGACAAATTTGTGCTGAACTGTCATTTTATTAGCGGATATAATGCGAAGAATTGCATCGTACCCATAACCATTTGCTTTCTCGTCTTCTTTGTAGTGTTGTCCTCTGATGTAGAGGAAGGGATCCGTTTTTGCAAATTCAAAGCTACCATAAAGGATTCCTTGTCCAAGTCTCAAAGCTCCTTTTACACCTGTCAGTACTCCAAAGGCTGCCGGGTTTGTACGACCTTCCCCTGGGCCAGAGAACTCGTCAACAGCAAACTGACCGTAGATGTTTATGCCATTGATGGGAGTGTAATTTGCTTCAAACACAAGCAAAGAATTTCCATTACGAGCAACATATTCATTATGCATAAACCCAAATGGGTTTATTTGTGCAATTGTGAACTGCTGTTCTGTTGTTGACCAGTACATACAGGATTCGTTGATTATAAAACCAACCTTATTGTTGAAGAGATTAAATTCAAGTCTATGAGCTATGAGTGCTTTATATCCATCAAGACTTTCAAATTGCATGTCAGCCTTTGAATCAAGACCTGGGTAAACTGAAAAGAGAATGGAGTATTTGAAGGCGCTGAAGTAAGTGCTAAATCTAGTAAAAGTTTGTTTTGGGAAAGAATCCGACAGCATAAGATTTCCCGTTTCGCCGTTCCCCATGAGATTTTGTCTCTTCCTGCAACTATATTCCAATTATCTCCACCAACTGAAACAATAGCCTTATATGGCACTGTCCAGTCAAAATCTGCAAATGCATTATTATTTGAGGGCATTGAAAAGAGCATTGCATTCACAATTGGAATGTTGAAATTAAATTTGTTTTTATAAAGAAAGTTCTTATCTGTTCCAACACCATAACCGTAATTGTGTTGTACAGTAAGTTCAAAGTATCCATAAAAATTGTTTGCTGGCCATGTCTCAAAGCTGAATTTTAATAAGGGTTTACGAGAAGTGAAGCCATGGAACCAGTCTTCTTCGTCTACAAAGTGATTTGTGTCTGTATGAAGGTAACCTTCTAGGTTTATTCCAAGACCAAATTGCATTGCGAAGTTATCGCTATACTGGAGTTTTGGCGTTGTAGTGATGAGGCTTTCTACATAGTTGTAGTAATCTTTTGCTGTGTCGTTGAGGCTGTTGCGGTCAATGCGTTGAAGCATTAAGACCATTTCGTTTTCACTTAATGGGCCAGCAGATGAAGGCAGGTTTTTTCCTGCTAAAATATACAATGTTTCCATTGCTTTGTAGGCTGGAGAGTCTACAGAAATAATTCGTTGCTCGTTTGTATAAGCAAAAAGGCATGCTGTGCAGAGAATGCAAAGCAAACTGATAAGAATAGTTTTTCTCATTAAATAAACTCCTTTTCTTTTGAGTAATCATATCGCAATTTTTATATGTAGGCAATTAAAGGTCATGGCACAATAAAATGTAGAAAAAGGGCCGTAAAAAATGTAGGGTGACTACCTTGTAACTTTTAACTTTTTTGCCATTTTTTCGTTAAAATCTTGAAGAAATAACCATATTTCCCCAGTAT
>CAVFGI010000029.1:0-11384 GCA_963621975.1 Selenomonadaceae bacterium | reverse complement strand
ATTGGAAGTCGTGTAAGGTCAAAAGCCTTCGGGGGTTCGAATCCCCCTCTCTCCGCTTTTTGCTGGAAACAGATTCTGCGCTGCCAACTGCCACCCAACCCCGCCAGGACCGGGAGGTAGCAACGGTAAGTGGTTAGTGGAGAGACGCAGGGGATTTGTTTCCAGCTTTTTTATTTGAACAATTTACGGAGTGAGTGGGATTCGAACCCACGGTGAGGACAAGCCCCACACCAGATTTCGAGTCTGGCTCCTTCGACCTCTCGGACATCGCTCCTAATTTTATGTAAGTACTATATCACAAAGGACTTTAATTACAATCCAAGCTGCTTAAGAATTGTAATCATGTAAGCTCTTTTTTCTCTGCGAGCATAGTCCATTACGTTATGACCCTGCCAATCGCAAATGTTGACATCTGCACCACTAGCAAGGAGTTGAGAGAAAATTCTGGTGTTATCATTTGCCTGTACTGCCATGATGAGAGGGGTTTCTCCAAGGTAATTTCTTGCATTGATATCGGAACCAGCTTCCACTAAAGCTTCAACAACTTTTGGGTTTGAGCATTTGTTTGCCGCAAGATGCAGAGCATTAGACTTGTATTTTGGTTCTACTGCATGGAGATCTGCTCCGGCATGAAGAAGAGATTTAAGAACTACAACATGTGTGTTGTATTGGGCTGCAAGCATTAGAGGTGTCATTCCCCAATCGTTTGCACAATTAACATCAGCACCCTGCTTGAGAAGGTCGTTGATTTCCTTTGCTTTTGTTGCTTCAACAGCTGCAACAAGAAGTTTCTTATTAAGCGTTTTTTTCTTGTTTGTCATCATTCTGTCCTTGTTATTCTTTTTATCAATAAAAAATAACAAGACCGATTATTTCAGAAAAATTCGGTTATGTAAACCTTTTAAATGTCCTTAAGATTACTCTTTCATACTTGTTATGTTTAGAATATAATCTACAAAAAGGGTTTATAAAGAGAGGAGAGCTTAAATGATTCCCTACGACATCATAAAAAAAATTCCAAAAGTTGAACTTCATGACCACCTTGATGGTGGTTTAAGGCCATCTACTGTAATTGATCTTGCAAAGAAATATGAGATTTCAATTCCTAGTACAGATCCAGCAGAGTTAAAGGCCTGGTTTGTGCAGGGTTGTAAACTAAAAAGCCTTTCTCTTTATTTGGAAACTTTTGCTGTTACAACAGCTGTGATGCAAACAAGAGAAGCCCTTGTTCGGGTTGCTTATGAAGCCGTTTTGGACTGGTATGCTGAAAATGTTGTTTATGGAGAAATTAGATTTGCTCCAATTTTGCATACAGAGAAAGGTCTTTCAATGGTTCAGGTTGTTGAAGCTGTCTTGGAAGGAATGGAATTAGGAAAAAGAGAAACAGGAGTTCATTACGGTGTTATTCTTTGTGCAATGAGAAATCAAATTCCTAATTTAAGCCTTGATATTGCAAAACTTGCCGTAGCATATAGAGATAGGGGCGTTGTTGGTTTTGACCTCGCTGGCGATGAAAGTGGTTTCCCTCCCAAAAAACATATTGAGGCTTTTCAGTATATTAGAAACAAGAATTTCAACATTACTATTCATGCTGGAGAGGCTTTTGGTCTTGAATCTATATGGCAAGCTATTCAGGTTTGTGGTGCACACAGAATAGGGCATGGAACACATCTTGTAGACGATATGAGCCTTGATGGTCTAAGAATTGAGAAAATGGGAGATTTGGCGCACTTTATACAAGATAAGAGAATTCCTTTGGAGATGTGTCTTTCTAGTAATATTGGAACCGGCGCGGCAAGTAGTTTTGGAACCCATCCGTTTATCGTTTTTTTCCGTAATCACTTCAGGGTTTTCCTTTGCACTGATAATAGGCTTATGAGTAACACAAGTATGACAAAAGAAATAGAAATTGCTTGTGATAACTTTGGTCTTACATTGAAAGATCTTGAGAAAATTAGTGTTAATGCTATGAAGAGTGCTTTTGTTCATCACGATGAAAAACTCAGCATAATCTATGAGGTCATCAAAAAGCAGTTTGCTGACCTCAAGAAAGAGTACGGATATTCAGATTGGAACTAGGAAAGCAATCCAAGATATCCGAAATTAGTCTGTTTTTTAGCATTTTCGGACAAAAGTGTCCGAAAATGGCTAAAAATAAGCAGTTTTCGGATAAAGGGCCGGTTAGCGAAAAGCAAAAACCTAAGAAAACTTAAGAAATTTTAGCAATAAGAGACTTGACTTCAGAAACAATGTTGTCTAGGTCAAAGCTCATTACTTCGTCTTCTTTGTTTCTTAGCTTTACCTCACACTTGCCTTCTTTGTAGCTTCTATTGCCAAGGGTAATTCTGATAGGAAGTCCAATTAGGTCTGCATCTGCAAATTTGACTCCTGCCGTTTCTTTTCTATCGTCATATAGAACTTCAATGCCGGCAGCTTCTAGCTCATTGGCAATCTTATCAGAGACATCGGTATCTTTGATGAGGCTTATGAAGTGAACTTGATATGGTGCAACCGCAATTGGGAGTTTCAGACCGTTATCGTCGTTGTATTCTTCGCACAAGCAGGCGAGTAGACGACCTATGCCAATGCCGTAGCTTCCCATGATGACTGGTTTGCGAATGCCGTTCTCGTCTTGGTAATAGCAATTCATGGCTTCTGAGTACCGTGTGCCAAGCTGGAAAATGTTGCCAACTTCAACGCCCTTAGATGAGTTGAGAGGCTGTCCGCAGTCTGGGCAAGAATATCCAGAGGTGGCGCTGGAAATGTCTGCAACCTGGCCTTGGTAGTCAATGCCGTAATTTGTGTTGAGATAATGATAACCTTCTTTGTTTGCGCCGGCTACGAGGTTGTTTGACTTGGCTACGGAGTCGTCAATTATGATAACTGTGCCTTCTTTTGCGCCAATAGGAGAACCAAAGCCAGGGACAATGCCAGCTGCGAGAATTTCTTCTTCGTGTGCGGGTCTCAGAGAATTGGCCTTTGCGGCGTTCTGAAGTTTGTTTTCCTCAATGTCCATATCTCCTCGGACTATGCCCACTATTAGTTTGTCCTGTTCTTCCCCATTTGTATCATCAATGAAGGAACCAACCATGAAGAGGGCTTTTGCTGTCTTGGTGGCAGGAATATTTAGGAAGGCACAGAGGTCTTCAATTGTTTTTGTATTTGGTGTAGCGACCAGCTCTTTTGCCTTTGGCTCTTCAGCAAAGTATTGCTTTTTGAAGGTTGCAACTTGTTTGTTTGCAGTGTAGCCGCAGTGTGGGCAGGTGATGATGGTATCTTCGCCAATTGGGGAGAGATACATGTATTCATGAGAAACTTTTCCACCCATCATGCCACTGTCACTTCCAACTGCAATTACAGGAAGTCCGCAACGCTTGTAGATTCTGAAATAGGCATCGTAATGGGCCTTGTAAACCTTCTCAAGGCCAGCTTGGTCTCTATCAAAGCTATAGCTGTCCTTCATGGTGAATTCTCTGACTCTTATAAGGCCTGCACGAGGTCTTGGGTCATCGCGCCACTTGGTTTGAAGTTGGTATACCAAAAGAGGAAGGCGCTTGTAAGAGTCAATTATATTGCGTCCAAGGTCTGTTGCACATTCTTCGTGGGTCATGGCCAAGCACATATCGCGGTCATTACGGTCTTTAAAGCGGCTCATTTCACGGTCTATGCTGTAAAAACGTCCGGTTTCTTTCCAAAGGTCGCCTGGGTTTACAACTGGCATGAGAATTTCCTGCGCGCCTAGAGCGTTCATTTCTTCTCTCACTATAGCCGATATTTTTTGAATTGATCTAAAGCCAAGAGGTAACAGTGAGAAAATTCCTGTTGCAAGTTGGTCAATATAGCCTGCTCTTAATAGATACTCATAACCTTTGCAGTCTGCGCCGTTTGGTGCTTCTCTCAAGGTTTTGGAAAAAAGGTTGCTCATTCTCATGATAAGGTTCTCCCTTAGAACGGTTTTTAGAACGGTTTGTATGTTACACCTAAAATGAGCTGGAAATCACTAGCATTTTGACCTTTAATGTTAAAAATATTGTTCATTTTTACAAAGTCAACTGCAATATTGAAAGAAAGATTGTTTAGCACGTCATACTTTGCATTAAGACCAATATCATAGGTATACCAAATGCTGTCTCTGTTTTTTGCTTCGTCTCCATATCTGTAATTGCCTGTATTACTGTGGTCACTGGAAACTCCATTGAACTGCTTATTGTAATCTTCTTCTGTTGTATGGGCTGGAACGTTTATCCATTTTGTCCATAGGTCGTGAGTTCCATGAGCCATGAAGAAGAATTTACCACCTATTGTTAGATTTCCTTTTTCCCATTGAGCACTTAGATTTGCAACTAAACAGTCAGGACCATAAGTGTAACCTAGTACAAATTCATCGTATAGAATGTCTGTTGTTTTTGCATAATCCTCATATGAATAAAGACGGTATCTTACAGCAGCGATATAATCCAACCCATAAGGTTGATATCCATTACCCCTCTTTGCTCCGGCATCTCTTAGATACGTAAAAGGCTGTACATAAACAACTTCAGGATTGATTGTAAGTGTTCCTTCTAAAGCACTTGTGATATATTTTGCACCTACAAGGAAAGCTTTTGCATCGGGGGTGATGTCGCTGTCTTTGTTTGGACCAGGACTTGTTTCAAAGCCAGGCATTGCAAAGTTGTCAAGAAGTATTTGTGCATAAAGGCCTAATCCTTTAATTGGGGTATAATTTAACTCAAAAGCAAGAGTTGAGTTTGTATTGCTTGGAATATACGCATTGTGCATGAAGTACATTGGGCATAATGAAGTGAAGGTAATATTCCCTGAAGGTGAATCGTAAGTAATTGCTTCTGTTACAGTTATTGAAAGTTTGTCATTAAGAACTCTTCCTTCAAAACGATGTGCGGCATAAAAAGCAATTCCTTCTAAAGGGATGCTATAACTGTCATTGTTAGCATTTCCTATGTATTTGCCGTCTGTTGTGTAGTAATTGTATTTGCTTGGGAAGAAAGAAAGAAGATAAGTGTATTTAAATCTGCTTGTATAGATAGTAGCACGGGCCATATCATGATATGGGAAATTGTTGCTCAAAACTAAGTTTCCAGTGCTTCCACTTCCCCAATTAAGTTGATCTCTTCCAATTTGTACAGTCCAGCCATTTCCTCCAACCGCCGCAAAGGCACGCTTTGGGAAGTTTACGTCTAAAAGTTTAAAGTCTAGTTCAAAATTCTGTAAGGTTGGAATGTTTGAATTTAGTCTAGTTGAGCCAATTTCTTTTGCGCCTCTAACTGAATTGGATAGGTAAGCAGCAAAATATGTGTAGAAATTATTTCCCATCCAAGTTTCCCACTCTAGGTTGAAAAATGGGGTGTTATGTCTCAGGTCTTTGCCAAACCACCAAGTTCTTCCGGCAAATGCTGTTTCTTCAATTCCGTTTGAGTCTTTTCTTGAAATGTCACCATTGTATGTATGGGCGTAAATATCAAGACTTATAGTGCCATCAAGCTCCATACCCCCCCCCTCAAATGAGAGACTAGGCTGCCCGTTTAGCTCTTGTGCTACAGCGTTGTATGTTTCAGTTAGGTATGTTGGGATGCTGTTTTCATCAATTTTGGTCAGCATTTTTGCAAGCTCATTTCCGCTCCAAGGGCCTGTTGTAGATGGCATTGCATGTCCAGTTGCGAGGTAGAGTTTTACAATGTTTTGATAAATTGTGCTGTCTACGTTGTAAATCTTTTGATCATTTGCTTCTGCGAAAACTAGTGATAGTGCTAGGCAGAAAACTAGCACTAATGAAATTGTTTTTTTCATAAATACTTTCCTTTTCCGTTTTGATTATAACAAAAACGCATAAAAAAGATAGTGGATTGATAATGGATTGATAATGGATTGAACGAAAATCAAACGTTGAAAGGATTAGTTTAGGATGATAGAATGAAAAGGAGGGGTTTGCAAAAACCCTTAGAAAAACTTTGAGAGGGTAACCTATGCTAGATACTCAAACATTAGAGGCTTTGAAGGCCAAGGCTACGGATTTGAGAGTCTCTACAATCCATGAGATAGCTCATCTTGGTAATGGCCACATTGGTGGAGCAATGTCCATCATTGAAGTTCTTACTTATCTCTATTTCCATGAAATGAATATTGACCCAAGTAATCCTGCAATGGAGGGTAGAGATAGATTTGTATGCTCTAAAGGTCACGCAGGACCTGCAGTTTATGCAACTCTTGCAGAAAAAGGATACTTCCCAAAAGAATGGCTCATGACCCTTAATCAGGGAGGAACAAATCTTCCAAGTCATTGCGATATGCTCAAAACCCCTGGTATTGATTTCACAACAGGTTCTCTTGGGCAGGGTGCAAGCGCTGCAGTTGGCATTGCTCTTGGTCAAAGGCTAAAAGGAGAATCTTCTTACACTTATTTGATGATTGGTGATGGCGAAAGCCAGGAAGGTCAAGTGTGGGAGGCTGCCGAGTTTGCTTCAACTCAAAAACTTGGCAATCTCATTGCTTTCACAGATTTTAATCGCCAACAGCTAGATGGCTACACAGAAGATATCATTTGTATGGATAATATAGATACAAGGTGGTTGGGTTTCAATTGGCATGTTCAGAGAATTAATGGTCACGATTTCAAGCAAATTGACCACGCAGTTCAGTGTGCAAAGGAAGTCCAAGACAGACCAAGCATGATTATTCTTGATACTATAAAGAGTAAAGGGTACTTGCCTGGTGAAGGAATTAAAGCAAACCACAGCATGACAGTAAGCCATGAAGACGAAGAAAGGGCCATTTCTGCCCTTCTTGGAGGTGCAAAATGAGAGACACATCCGATATCATGAACATGAGAGATGCAATGAATGCAGCTATCTTAGACCTTGCCACAGAGCATCCAGAGGTAGTTCTTTTAGATTCCGATCTCGTCAGCTGTCTTGGAAGTTCAAATTTCTTCAAGCAGTTCCCAGACAGAGCTTTTAATTGTGGTATTGCAGAGGCCAACATGGTTGGAGTTGCAGCCGGACTTTCATCAATGGGTTTTGTGCCTTTTGCACATTCTTTTGGTGTCTTTGCTTCAAGAAGAACCTACGACCAGTTCTTCCTTTCTGTAAACTATGCAAAAAGAAGAGTTCACTTAATTGGTACTGACCCTGGGGTTACCGCACAGCTTAACGGTGGAACTCACATGCCTTTTGAGGACGTTGGTCTTATGAGACTTATTCCAGATCTCATTGTTCTTGATCCATCAGACACTCAAAGCTGTTACGAACTTGTTCGTCAAGCCTACGAGAGTGGCCATAGTTCATACACTAGAATTCGCAGAAAGGGTGCTACCCATCGCTATCCAGTAGGAACCAAGATTGAACTTGGCAAGGGTATTGTTCTTAAAGAGGGAACAGATCTTACAATTATTGCAACAGGAGAAACTCTTGTTGGAGAAGCTGAAAAAGCATACGAAATTCTTGCCTCTAAGGGTATTTCTGCTAGATTGATTGATCTTCATACAATTAAACCTTTGGATACTGCTCTTATTGAGAAGGCTGCCAAAGAAACTGGACATATTCTTGTTTGTGAGAACTGCCGTTATGCAGGCGGTGTTGGTGAAGCAATTGCTGCACATCTTGCTAAGACATATCCAACAAAGATGGATTTTGTTAACGTTGGTGAGAGATTTGGTGAGGTTGGCAAACTTGACTACCTACTAAAGTCTTTCCACTTCACGGCAGAAGACATTGCAGCTAAAGCTGAAGCTTTGATTAAGTAGGTTTTCTTGCAGGAATTATAGATGGCTGTGTCCGAAAAAGCCTAAAAAAAGGCGATTTTCGGACAAGTTTATCCGAAATTGCTTGAAAATTTGAGATTTTCGGATAAGCTTGATATATGGAAGGGCCAGTTAATGTCAACAAAAATCTCAAAAAGCTTTTAAGCTCTTTAAAGCTACTTCAATCTCAGCTTGAAAAAAAGTTACAAGAAGCGCCAGAGGGAAGAATCCAATTCAGAGAAAAGTCTGAGAGTACAAGGTTTTTCTGTTATGTTCCCCAAAAAACAGAAGAATACCTTGGAAAAGAGAAAGAAACAAAAATCAAAAAACTTGCACAGAAGAAACTAGATCAAGAGTTACTGAAAGAAGTTTTACGGGAGAAGATAGAACTTGAGAGGGTGCTGCAAAGGCTTGAAAACACAAAAGGCCCAAAAGGACTAGAAGAGGTTTTTGAAAATTTTCCAGAAAAACTCAAACCTTATGTTTCCTTAGATCCAGTTACAGAACAAGGATATGTTCAGAAATGGCTAAAAAGAATTCCGGGAGAACCTAGGAATAAGAAACCAGATACTCTGTTTTATTCTATTAAAGGTGATTTGGTTCGCTCAAAAAGTGAAATTCTAATTGCAGACCGATTGTATAATGCGGGTATTCCATACGTATACGAAAGGGCATATGAACCATATTTGGGTTCCGCGTTAATTTTTCCCGATTTTACCATACTTCATCCCAAGACTTATGAAGTTTGGTATTGGGAGCATTTTGGTATGATGGATGATACCAAATACAGTACAGAAGCAAAAAAAAGACTTGAAGATTACTCCTTTAAGGACATTTATCCCGGAAAGAATTTAATTATTACCTTTGAAACCTCTAAAAGTCCTTTGAATACTGATTACATTGAAAATATAATTAAGATGTTCTTTTTATAAATTTTTATAAACGATTGCCTATTTCTTTATAGACGGCGCGTTTTTGAGCATCTTCGCAACCATTCCAGGGCTTGTTTACATTTTCACTCTTATAGTGTTCTGTCATATACCAAAGGTCGTGAGCAACTCTTTCAAGGTTTTTTGATTGAAGTTCGCTCATGGCTTTTGCAAATTCTTTCTGCTGTTTTGAGTCTAGTGCTTCAAGAGAAAGTTCAAGGATTTTTGTCATGTGAGGGAGACAAAAACCTTTTGAGTTTGCAAAAGAGGTCTTGAAATTTTGCTCTTGTCCCCAAAGATAGGCGATTGTGAAACAGTATCGGGTTAGTCTGTCTTCCATACGCTTACAAAGTAGGCAATTGGACTGAGGGTTTTCAATTCTGGTGTTTAGTGTTTTTGATAGCTTTGTAATTGTTTTCTTTGGCTTGTGAGTATTAGATAATTCAGAAAGAGAATTTTCAAGTATCCTTCTTGTTTGTGCAAAGTGAGATTCCCAAAGAACAGCCATTGCATTAGGGCTTCCACTTTGGACCAGCATAGTGGTGTGGTTTGGGCAAAAGCCAATTTCATTAACCTTGATACGAGTTTCTGGGTTCATAACAGAAGGGCCAAGGTAGAATTTGAGAGAGTCTTTCTGTGCTTCTTGCATAAGGTCACAGAGAAAGCATTCACTATTGCTTGTTATTCCATCCCAGACAGGGATTGTTTCTAATTGATATTTGATTCCCATTATTTTTTCTTCTTAAGAATTTTTTCTAAGGTAAGCTGATTATTGTCTGTATTAGACTCCTCTGTTAGTCTTTTTCTGATAGGTTCCATTATTAAGAGGTTTCTATCAAAATGGTAGTATTCCATTCCGTTTTCGTTTGCTATGTAAACGAGAATGTAACTTTTTTGTGGAAGAAATGAGACTGCGGTGACATAGTCGCAACCTAGGCTTTTCATAAAAGAGAGTTCCTTTTGCTCCAACTCTGTGAGATAATCATTTCTACAGAGGATTGAAAGTAAATGATGGCCTGATTCTCGATTATGCACGAGAATATCGGGGTTAATGGTCTTTTTGGACCGTGATATAACTGGGCAGAGGTCTACCGAATATTGAGAGGAACCTAGCTCCTCATGAAGATGAAGGGCTAGGGCGTGGGCAAGGGAGATTCGATTCCGAGGCCATGAGAAGAGAACCTTGTCTTGTTTTTCAAGGCAGACGAGGGCTTTTGTGAAGATGTCAAAGACTTTAATTCTGGTTCTCGTTGTCATGCTTTAATTTTAACAACAATTTTTCAATCACGCAATTTATTAATATTTATTAATATCTGTCGCTATTAGGTTAATTGTTCCCACCTTTTTTGTATGAATTGATAACAAATCTACGCCAAGGATGATAAGGCTCAGGTTTCCACTTAGGCTTGTCATCTTTGGTCTGTCCAACAGCAGGTTTTAAAGCTTGTAGTTCTGTAATATCAGCTTCTTTTGTTTCGTAATATTTACCATCACAAACAGCTACTACAGTTTTGTCTAAAGTAAGGTAAACATCCAGGTGTTTCTTTGGTGCGATTCTAACGGTTTTACCATTGGAATCTTTAAGTTGAAGAGTTTTACCAAGAAACTTAAAGGAAGAGCCAAGGTCTGTTTTCCTGTAGTAGAGAATAGAAAGGAAGTAGTTGATTTCTTCTTCTGATGGAGCAGTAACAAAACGGCTTTTGGTAGGGTCTGGCTTTGAAGCAAAGCGTTTGTTGTAGTCTGCTGTAAATGCAGGCAGAAAGGCATTGGCGTCTTCTATGGTAGTAATTCTATGCAAGGATAGTTCGGACATCAACCTAGACTGCAAAGAGCCCCACAGACGCTCAATCTTGCCCTTGGCTTGTGCTACAGATGTTGTAATGACTTCTATCCCAAGCTGTGAGCAACAACGTCTGAATTGAATGTGTACATCTCTATCGATGGTTTTGTTCTTTTCAGATAGTTTCCTGAATTCAAAGATGGTTCTATTGTCTGAATAAAGACTCTCGGGAATTCCATACTTTAAAAGAATTTGTTTAAGCATATTGTAGTAGCCTTTCAAGGTTTCCTCTTTGTCAAAGTACAGCCCCATTACAATACCGGTGGAATCATCAACAGCACCATGTAGGGTAGCCTTTGGACAATTAGGACCAAACCAAGGATGGATAGACGCATCAATTTGTAGCATTTCTCCAAAGTTTTCTTTTCTGGGTCTTAAAGGATGAATATCCGTTTTCTTCTTTTTATGCTGCCTCTTAGGCGATTTAAAACCTGCTTGTGTAAGGATTCTGTAGAGTGCCCCATAGGTAATTGAAATGTTTTCGTCTTCCACCAGTTTCTCTAAGAAATGGGTAAAGTTAAAGCCGACATATTTATCATTGTAAAGACTCACAATCCGCTGCTCTAAAGCCAAGTCTGTTTTCCAAGTTCTCTGTTTGCCAGTATTGCCATGTGTAAAGCAAGCAACTCCTAATTCTTGATACTTCTGTACCAATTTGTTTACATAACGCTTTGAAATTCCAAGCTTGATTGATGCCTGTCTTGAGCTTATTGTTCCTTTTATTACTCTCTTGATGATTCCTTCTACAAAACTATCTGAAAAATTCTTCATTCTTAACCTCAAATAAAGATTTATCAGATTTAGGTGGGAACAAATAACCTAATAACTAAGTGGGAACAAATAACCTAATAACCACAAATAT
>CAVFGI010000028.1:0-15195 GCA_963621975.1 Selenomonadaceae bacterium | reverse complement strand
ATGTATAGATTTAAATTAAAAAAAGACTGTTGCTCAGTCAAATGACTTTTGCAACAGTCCCTTTTTGCATTTGCCATTGTCGGTTGCCTTTAATACAATTTGAGAATTACTAACGAAGGGGTTGCAAAAGAAGGAGAGGGAGTTGCATAAAACAGACCTCGTAATCTCAATACAGAGTCTTTATAAAGAAAACAGTTTATGCAGGTTACAGAGTTAGAATCAGTCGAGAAATGAACTCTGTTTACGCAGTAAAATAAAAGTAAATAGCAATTAAATATTACTCTTACTGTATTCCAAAGAGGATGTAAAAGTGGTTTTTAGAGAAGTAAGGGTCATTTGATTACAACCCATCTAACATCTTGTTTTGAGCTTATTGTTCCTTTTATTGCTCTTTTGATATTCCTTCTATAAAACTATCTGAAAAGTTCTTCATTCTTAACCTCAAATAAAGATTTATCAGATTTAGGTGGGAACAAATAACCTAATAACTAAGTGGGAACAAATAACCTAATAACCACAAATATTTATTAATATCTTGAAGCTCAATTTTCATAATGGTACAATTGGTGCTCAAAGAGGTACATAGCATGAATTTTGATCAGCGTACTGTAACATGCGGAGAGCTCAGAGGAGCTGACGCGGGAAAAACTGTTGTTCTTAACGGCTGGGTGCATAGGGATAGAAATCACGGTGCACTTCATTTCATCAATCTAAGAGATAGGTATGGCATTACCCAAGTTGTTGTAGATGATGATGCTAGTCCTGAGCTTCAAAAGACCGCTTCAGAGCTCAGGATGGAATATTGCATTGCGGTTACAGGGGTTGTAAGACTTAGACCTGAAAATATGGTAAACCATGACATGGCAACTGGTGAAGTTGAAGTTAAGGCTGAAAAGATTTCTGTCTTGTCAAAGTGTGCAACTCTTCCGTTTATGATTGACAGCGAGAATGCTGCAAATGAAGATTTGAGACTTAAGTATAGATTCTTGGACCTTCGTTCAAGTGGAATGCAGAATAGAATTAAGCTCAGACATGAGTTTATCAAAGCAATAAGAGAATATCTTTACACAGAAGGCTTCTATGAAATTGAAACGCCTACTCTTATTAGGTCCACTCCAGAAGGAGCAAGAGACTTCCTTGTTCCATCTAGAAAGTATCCTGGAAAATTCTATGCCCTACCTCAGAGTCCACAGCTTTACAAGCAACTTCTCATGGTAAGTGGTTTTGACAAGTACTTCCAGATTGCAAGATGCTACAGAGATGAAGATGCAAGAGGAGACAGACAGCTTGAGTTCACACAGTTAGACATTGAAATGAGCTTTGTTAAAAGAGACGATGTCCTTGCTCTGATAGAAAGACTCTTTGGCCATGTTTTCAAGGAAGTTATGAACTATGAGCTTCCTGCTCATTTCAGAAGAATTGATTACTTTGATGCAATGAACACCTATGGTTGCGACAAGCCAGATCTTAGATTTGGATGTGAAATCAAAGATATAAAAGATCTTGTAATGATGTCCTCATTTGATGCTTATAAGACAATTTTAGCCAATAAGGGATATGTTAAAGCCATTTGTGCTCCAAAAACAGAAGGATTTGATTTTACAAGAAAGTATCTTGATGAAATTGCAGCCGCAGCTAAAGTGTATGGGGCCCAGTTTGTTCCTTTCATTAAAGTTGGCGCAAACAATGCTCTTTCTGGTAGTGCTGCAAAGTTCTTTGTTGGACATGAAAAAGAAGTCTGTGACTTCATGGGCGCAAAAGATGGTGATGTAATTCTCATGGTTGCTCACGAGAACTGGAAGAAATGTTGTGCCTCTGCTGGTGCTATTAGATCCAAACTTGGAAAAGACCTTGGCATTATTAAACCGGGCTTTGAATTCTGCTGGATTGTTGACTTCCCATTATTTGAGTACAACGAGGACGAAGGCCATTGGGAAGCAGCTCACCACATGTTCAGCATGCCACAAGCCAAGTATATTGATACTCTTGAAGAAAATCCCGGCGAAGTTCGTGGTGATTTGTACGACATGGTTTGTAATGGATATGAATGTGCCTCTGGTTCAATAAGAATTCATGATGTTGAACTTCAAAAGAGGATCTTCCGTATTTGCAACTTCTCGGATGAAGAAGGCGAAAAGAAGTTTGGCTTCCTGCTTAATGCGTTTAAGTTTGGACCACCACCACACGGGGGAATTGCTCCTGGTATTGATCGTATGGTCATGATTATGAGCGAGCAGTCTTCAATTAAGGAAGTTATTGCTTTCCCAAAGAACAGCTTTGCAATCTCTCCTATGGACGATTGTCCAAACGACGTAGACCAAAAGCAGCTTGATGAACTTCATTTGATTATCAAAAAAGAGGAAAATTAGTATTGTAGAATATTAGGTATGAAAAAGGTTCTCGTTTTTTCACTGGCAATAGTTGCTCTTTTGCTTTCTTCTTGTTCTACAATTAAGACGGAGTTTGTTAGATCTAAGCTAGGAGTAAGTAGAGAAGAAGTTAAACAACTACAACAAACTCTGGATCCTGAAACAAAGTTGTCAGAGGCATCGGCCTTAGCGCTGTACATGATGAATAAATATATGAATTCAGATGGCACGTTTAAGGGGCAACCCGAGCCGGTGCTGAAGGAAGACCGCATTGCAATTTCTGTACAGCTAACGAATTGCAAGTTGTGGGTTGCATACCCTAAAAAGTGGAATGAAAATAGTGCTGAGTCCTTGCCAATCTTGTTCTACACACATGGAGGGGCGTACAATAGCGGAAATTATCTCACTTATCAGTCTTTTGTTGGGGAGTTGGCAGATAGGTTGAATGCGGTGGTCTTCTTTGCTGACTACAGGCTAGCCCCTGAAAACAAGTTTCCTGCAGGGGTTGAAGATGTGTGGGATGCATACTGTTATATGTTAGAACACGCCTTTGAGTATGGTGCAGATTCAAGTAGGGTGGCCATTGCAGGCGATTCTTCTGGCGGAAATTTTGCCACAGGGCTCGCAATTAGATTGAAGGAAAATGATATGGACCAACCTTCTTGCGTGGTCTTGATGTATCCAAGCTTGACTGTTAAGGAAGAAATTAAAGCTTCGCATTTTCTTTTTGGGGGTTTTGATGGACGCAAGGTTATGCTCAGTGGCAAATTGATGACCCAAGTTATTGATGATTACTTGGAGGATTCGGACGACGCCTATGAGCCGTATGCATCTCCTCTTTTAATGCTTCAGGGCACAATTGAAATAGATAATTGGGAAAATGAGTACGCAAAGGCCGCCGTTGAGGTGGATGAGGATGGCAGCTATGTTCTTGCAGATCATCTAATTCAAGTTGCCGGTGCAGACACTTTGCGAGATGATGGCGTTATGTACCATGCTCTTCTTACCATGCTAGGCACGAACTCTACACTTCACAACTATAAGAGCACAATTCACGGATTTGTTCAATTTTATCAGCTTATCCCAGAGGGCGAGGAAGCTCTCAAGGAGGCTTGTTCTTACATAAAGGATCACTGGAAATGAGCATATTATTTGTTGTGGCCACACCAATTGGAAATCTTGAAGACATCACCCTACGTGCAATTCGAGTCTTAAAAGAGGCCGATGTCATTGCTTGTGAAGATACTCGGCATACCCAAATGATGTTAAATCACCTTGAAATTACAGGGAAGCGTCTTATTGCGTGTCATGCTCATAATGAAGAAGTTTCAAGTGCTGGAATTGTTAATTTATTAGCACAGGGATTATCTGTTGCCTATGTAAGTGATGCAGGTACACCAGGCGTAAGTGATCCAGGAAGCAGGTTGGTAAGAGCGGTACGAGAATCTGGCTTTACAGTTGTTCCAATTCCTGGGGCAAGTGCTTGTGTAACACTAATTAGTGCAGCAGGAATGGCCGGAAAAACTTTTACTTTTGAAGGGTTTTTAAGCCCTAAGAGTGGAAGAAGAAAAAATAGAGTAAAAGAGCTTTTGTCTCGTAATGAAGCTTTTATTATTTATGAATCACCATTTAGAATTGAAAAGTTATTAGATGAGCTTTGTGAGCTATGTCCTGAACGAACTATTGTGCTAGGGAGAGAATTAACAAAAGCTTTTGAACAAATTATCAGTGGAACTCCGTTACAGGTTAAAGATGATCTTAAAGTGGTAAAAGGAGAGTTTGCTCTCTGTGTTTTACCTCAGGGGTCTCAAAGTAAAGGGGCGTTAGATGATAACGAAGAAGAAACTTGAAAGCCTTAAAGAAAGGACAAGGCTTAGAAAGATTTCTATCATTATGCATGAAGCTGCTTTTAATTTAAGCTCTGGCAGAGAAGTAGACTTTGGATATATAAACAATGTCCTATCTTTAACAAATTACGAACAAATTGACACTTCCTTGCCGTATAAGGCTATTATTATTAAGCTAGACGATATTAGTAAAGATATATTAACACAACTTGGAGCAGAGCCATCTGACTGGGATTTTAGAGAAATATCTACAGGAAAGTTGGACTCTGGAGCAAGAATTTTACAAGATAAAATTTTAGTTTTAGATAGAATTAGAAGCCCTTATAATGTTGGCGCTATTTTTAGAAGTGCAGACTCTTTTGGTATAAGTAAGATTATTCTTGTTGAGGGGACAGCGTCCCCGGAGCATGTTAGGGCACAGCGAACTTCTATGGGAACAGTTTCTACTGTTAATTGGAGCTTTATGAAAGAAGAAGAGGTTGTTGCTTTTTTGAGTTCTTATAGTGCAGATGAAGTTCTTGCTTTAGAAGTTGGAGGAGAAGATATTAATACTTTTTCTTTTCCTGTGCGGGGTGTTGTGATTCTTGGCTCAGAAGAATTTGGTATAAGTCCTGCAGTTCTTGCTTGTGCAGGAAGAAGGGTTTCTATTGCTCTTGGTGGAAGTAAAGGCTCTCTAAATGTCTCTGTGGCAGCCGGAATCTTTATGCAACATTGGTTCTCTTGTTGATCCGTTTTTTTTACAAAACCTAAATGGTAAATTTTACCAATAGCGGAATTTTTTGTTTTAACGGTTTTTTGCTTTATTCTTCTATTTCTCTTTATTGTATGTGTTTATGTGAACTTGGCACGGGTTTTGCAATAAGAGGGGTGTCCACAAGATATGTGGGTAAAAGAGAAAATCTTACGAGGAGTTTATAAAATGAACGTATTTAAAAGAATTCACGACATTTTTAGTTCAAATGTAAATCATGCTTTAGATAAGATGGAAAATCCTTCTAAGATGATTAGGTACAGTATTACTCAAATGGAAGACACATTAGAGAAAGCAAAAGAAAGTGCTTCAGAGACTCTTTGTACTATTAAGGGAAGAGAAAAGGCTTTGGTAGAGTATAAGGCTGCGGCTACTCGTTGGGAAGTTAGAGCTCAAATGGCTGTAAAGAACGGAAAAGAAGACCTTGCAAAGGAAGCAATTGCTGAAAGACAAAAAACAGCCGCTAGAGTCAAGGAAGTTGAAGAGGAGTTAACAACATTGAAAGAAATTTCTGCAAGCCAAGAAGTTCAAATTGCAAAACTTTCTGAAAAACTTCAGGAAGTTAAAGCAAAGGAAAGAACTTTGGTTGCACGAGCAGAGCATGCAAAAGAAAAGATTGAAATGGAGAAACAGATTAATTCTTTTGATTGCTCGGATGCAGTTAAACGCTTTAATGAAATGGAAGAGAAGGTTGAAAGACTTGAAGCAGAAGCCTCTGTTGTCTCGCAGTCGAACAAGGTTGAATCTTCTTTTGTTTGTATGGAACAGGATGTTAGTGTAGAAGCTGAGTTTAATGAACTCAAGGCTCAATTTGCAAAATAATTGCACAGAGGTTTTTGCAAAAACTTCTACAAGGAAGATTTGTGCTTTCTATAAAGACCTCTAAACTGGTCATATGAAAGCTCCATAAGAACGGCAGCCTCTTTTTGGTTGCCGTTTGCTTTTTTTAAAGCCCTTTTTAAGAGATTTCTTTCAATGTCTTCTTTCGTGGTATTTAGTTGATTAATTGGTATGTTATCATAGAAAGAGGCTATTGTTTGTGGATTGTGATCACATATTTGTGTTTGTTTTCTATCTGCTTTATGGCTATCAAACGGATTAATAAAGGGATTGATTTGAATAGAAGATATTACTTCTCCTTTACTTCTATAAACAGCCCTTTCTATTACATTTTTGAGCTCCCTTACGTTTCCGGGCCAAGAATACAAAAGTAATTGAGTTTGTACTTCTTCTGTAAAAGGGGGAGGGTTGACAATTCCACATTCCATAGACATGCGAGTAGCAAAATAGTTTGCTAAAATAAGAATATCTTCTCCTCTTTCCCTTAAAGGAGGAACAAAGATTACTTCAAAACTTAACCTGTCTAACAAGTCTTCTTTGAATTTTCCTTGTGCGCATAGTTCTTTTAAATTTGCGTTAGTAGCTCCAATTATTCTTACATCTGCCTCATGCGTTACTGAAGAGCCAACCCTTTCATATGTTCCATATTCTACAACTCTTAGAATTTTTTCTTGAACTTGCATAGGAATGTTTCCAATTTCATCCAAAAAGAGTGTTCCACCTTGGGCTTCCTCAAACCGTCCTTTTCTGGTCTTATTTGCACCAGTGAAGGCCCCTTGTTCATATCCAAAGAGCTCACTTTCTATTAAAGAAGGAGCAAGAGCTGCACAATTTAGAGTAATAAGAGGTTTTTGCCAGCGTTTAGACAAATAATGAAGTCTACTTGCTGCAAGTTCTTTCCCACTTCCTCTTTCTCCTATTACAAGAACACTTCTGTCTACTGTTGCTGCCTCTGCAATTCTATGCAAGAAGTCGAGAAAAACTTCGGATTCTCCTATATAGTTTTCGTTTTGCCTTTCCATGTGGTAAAATTTACCATAAAAGGTTAAAATGGCCAAGACAAAGAGGTCTAAACCTATAAAAATATCGGGGTTGAAGCCTTCTAGGGTGGAAAAATCATGTTGGCATGCAAATTGCTATATAGGAAGTGTAAGGAGATTTATCATGGGTGTTTTTTCAAGATTTCTTGACATTGTAAATTCAAATATAAATGCACTTTTGGACCAAGCTGAAGATCCAGAGAAAATGATTAAGCTTATGATCAACGAGATGGAGGACACTATCATTGAGATTAAGACCAGTTGTGCTTCCGTTATTGGTTCAAAAAATACAACAGATAGAAAAATCAAGGAGCTTGAAGCTTTAATTTCTCGCTGGCAGTCTAGAGCAGAACTTGCTATTTCTAATGGGAAGGACGCTCTTGCAAAAGAGGCGTTGCTTGAGAAAAAGAAACTTACAGAAACACTCATTCAGTTAAAAGATGAGGCTCAAAAGTATGAGAGTGCAATTGAGAAATACAAGGCAGATATTGCTCAGCTTGAGGAAAAGCTTGCTAGTGCCAAGGAAAAGTATAAAAAAATGAGAGAAGAAAGCCAGAAGACACAAGAACAAAATGCAAAGAATTCTTTTTCTTATAACTTTTCCAGCTTCTCAGACAAGGGTTCTTCCGATTCATTTGACAAAGAAGATCCAATGGAACGCTTTGCTAGGATGGAAGAGCGAATTGACAGAATGAAGGCTCGCAAAGAACAAGAACAGCAACAGGCAAAAAAAGATGAAGATTTAGAACAGAAGTTCAAAGATTTAGAAGAATTAAATGCAATTCAGAAGGAACTTGATGAATTGAAGAAAAAGATGGAAAACAACTAACAAGAGGGAAAAACAATGGCAACAAAAAGACTTTATAGATCAAAAAATGGTGAAATCTTTGGGGTTTGTAAGGGCATTGCCCAGTGGAAAGATTTTTCTGTAGATGCTGTTAGGCTCGTTTTTATTCTCGTAGCCATCTTTACAGCTGTGTTTCCTTGTTTAATTATCTATGCTATTTTGGGCTTTATTCTTCCTGTAAATCCATTTGAGGAAGAAGAGGGTAATAACACCAAAAAAAGTAAAAACAAGTATTATTACAATCCAGAGCCAGAAGATTTTGTTTCTTCAAATGAAACAACAGAAGAAAAAGAAAGAAAAAAGAGAGAAAGTGATTGGGATTCTAGATTTTATTCTGGAAACTAATTAGAAGGCTTGGAGAGCTCATAGAGCTTTCTGAGCCTGTCTTCAATTATTCGGTTTATTGAATCAGGAGGGAAATTTCCCTTAATGTTGCGTTCTCCACTTGGACGTAGTGTCAAGATTTCCATGCCTTCATCTATGGTTGTGATTGGGTAGATATGAAATTTACCCTTTTTCATAGTTTCAATAATGTTGTCTGGCAAGATTAAGGATTTCACATTCTGTTTTGGAATGATCACGCCTTGTCTTCCAGAAAGACCCATCTTTTCACATATTGAGAAGAATCCACTTATCTTTTCGTTTATTCCGCCAACTGGTTGAATATCTCCCATTTGGTTTACAGAGCCGGTCACAGCAATATCTTGGCGAACCGGAAGCTCCCCAATTGCAGAAAGCAAGGCAAAGAGTTCCGATGACGACGCACTATCCCCATCTACTTCTGCATACGATTGCTCAAAACAGATTCCCGCATAGATAGAAAGAGGGAAAGAACGTGCGTAGCGCTTTCTGAGATATCCTTCCAAGATAAGAAGTCCTTTATCATGTATCTCCCCGGAAAGGCCAGCCTCATGCTCAATATTTACAATCCCTTCCGAGCCAGGAGCTACGGAGACCGATATCACTGTAGGCGTACCAAACGAAGCAAGTCCTCTGTCCATAACAGCAAGTCCGTTTACAACGCCAACTTTGGTACCAGCCAAGGAGATTATCATTTCTCCTTCTTCAATCTCTTTATTGATTTTCTCTTCTGTTAAACCATTTGCAAAATCTCTTGCTTCCATAGCCTGTTTTACGTATTGAGCATCTATTGTTGTAGCTTTGTTTTGAGTTGTAAAATAGTTGGCCTCAAAAAGTAAATCGCCAATAAAAGAGAGTCTTGTTGTAAGTTCCCCTCTCATTTCTGTGTACCAAGAACTGTATTTCAATAATTCACAAATAGCAGCATCTGTGACAGGTAATAGTGAATTTTTTTCAATGACACTTAAGATATAGGCTATTGTTCCCTTAATGTTTTCTTCGTTTGATTGCATTGAAAAATCAAATTCTGCTGAAACTTTAAACAGTCTGAGAAACTCTTCATCTGTATCACAAAGTTTATCATAAAGAGTGTCGCTACCAATCAAAATAATTTTCACAGGAATTTTAGAAACAATAGGTCTTATGATTATTTTGTCCTGCAAATTGTCATTTTGTTGTCCTTGAATTGTGAAGCTTGAACTTTCTGCAAAGAGTTTAAGGTTGTCCCAAAGGGAGTTTTGGGAGAGAATTTTATCTACTCTGACAACAAAGAAACCCCCTACTGCATCAAGAAGAGAACCCCCAGAGAGGCTTAAATGACAGTATTCTTCCCTTTTAGTAAGCTGTCCAAATAAATTTGCGTGTGTTGGATGATATTCTTCTACAAGAGGACGAACAGAGTTTTTTGAACCATCGTGAACAAGATTTCCAAGATATTTTTTGTAGCCATCTGTGTGTTTTTCTAGGGCATTTTTAAGTTGTCTTAAAAAGACCATAAGTAGAGGATTGACTAAAATCAATAATGTTTTTTCCAGTTCTTTTTCTTCCGTTAAAGCTCTTTCCCATTGTCCTGCATCCACAAAAGAAGCAATGGCATTAAGTGTGTTTTGTAATGTTACTCCGTAGGGGCTTGGCAATAAAAGAAGAAAAGGAGATTCGTTTCTATCAAAGTTATGAACGTAAATTAAATCGTTCAATTCTTCTGGTGGTGGAAGAGTCTCTGCTATTTGTCTTACTGCACTGTGTCTGCCTGTTCCTTCTTCCCCACTAATGTAAATATTGTAGCCTTTAGTATTTACAGTCATACCCATGTTTAGGGCACTTAAGGCACGAGGCTGACCAACTATACCATTTTTTCCGCAAGCTTTTCGCAGTGTGGCTATGTTATTTTGATTGTAGGAGAAACTGGCTTCTTCTACAGAGAGTTCTTTAATTCCTATTTCTTCAAGGTTCATGAGCAAATTGTAGGTAGTGGAAAAACTCGTGTCAATAAATTATAATAAAGTGCATGAAAGTTAAGGACTTGGTTGATTATTTCTCAGAGGCTTTAAAGATATCGGAATTTAATAATGCAGATATCTCTTTGAATGGTCTTCAGGTGGGTGATATTGGGGCTGACGTGAAGAAGATTGCGTTTGCGGTGGATGCTAGCATGGCCACAATTGAGGAGGCTGCAAAGCAGGGTGCTGATATGCTTTTTGTGCACCATGGAATGTTCTGGGGAAGGCCAATTGCAATTACAGGAAGACATTATAGACGGGTGAAGACGCTCTTAGACCATAATATTGCCTTGTTTGCGTGTCATCTTCCGTTGGATGCGAATTTAGAGCTTGGCAATAACGCCCAAATGGCTAAAAAGCTTGGCATAGAGGATGTAGAGCAGTTTTCTTTCTTTCACGGAGTGCACGTGGGAGTAAAAGGCTCGCTTCCAATGCTTATGACAGCGGATGAGATTATTGCCAAGCTAGGAGTAAGAAGAGACGAGAGAACTCTTGTAATTGGGGACCCAAGACGCAAGATTAAGAAGGTTGGTATTGTCTCCGGTGATGGGGCTTCTGATATGTATGATGCTCTTTGTGAGGGACTGGATGCCCTGATTACTGGAGAGGCTAGATATACAATGTTTAATGACTGTATGGAAGAGCCTTCTTTCACTCTTATGTGCTTGGGGCATTATGAGACAGAAATTTTTGGTGTAAAGGCGGTCATGGAGAAGGTCTCTCAAATGGGCCTTGAGACGTGTTTTATTGATAGGCCAATTTCTATTTGATGTTTTAATTAATTGATGGCTTTTGGTGAGACGATGATGAAGAAAACGAAAAAACTTGAAGGAAAGAGATTATTACCTTTTTTGCTTTCTCTTGGAATTGTGATTTTTGATCAGATTACAAAGTTTTTGGTGGTTAAAAATATTCCAGAAGGAACAATCTCAAAAAAGTTTTTTGGCGATTTTCTCTGGATTTGTCATGTGAGAAATACTGGTGCAGCTTTTAGCCTTGGTGCTGAAGGTTCTGCTGTTATGCGAGTCATTGTGCTGATTATTTTTCCCTTGGCTTTGATGGTTTTTTTGGGCTGGTTGATAGTCACGAAAAAGAATTTTTTTAACTCTACACAAAGATGGTTTTCTGCTGGAATTTTGGGTGGTGGACTTGGAACAATAATTGATAGAATATTTAGATTTGATTCTGGTGTTGTTGATTTTATCAGTGTAAAATTCTATGGAATTTTTGGATTGGAAAGATGGCCCACCTTTAACGTTAGTGACAGCTCTGTAGTTGTTTTTGTAATTTTATTAGCGATATCAATGGTTTTTGCAAAGCCTGAAGGAAAAGAAAAAAATGACAAATGATGGTAAGAAAAAGAGAAATACCGCAGTTTTTATGGTGTTAGCTACAATTGCGAACATTGTTTTGATGCTCGCATTCTTTTTGATTGGTCTTGTTATAATGAACCAAGTTGTAAGCGAAGAAGATCCTACTGGAATTCTCATTGGTTTTCTTTTGGTGTTTTTTGTTTCTATTGGACTTTCTTGGTTTATTTATTCTAGATTTATTAAATGGTACACAAAGAGAGTAAATGCAGAAGAAACTTTTGCTCCTATTTTTTCTTCCAAAAAAAGGCCTAAAAATAAGATGCCCAAGGATAATTAAGGAAAGTTAATGCAAGAGCTTGAAAAATGCGTTTGGTTTCCGTTCAGTGATGAACCTATTGTGCGTGGCGGAAGATTAACTCCAACTCTCTGTGACCCTCAAGTGCTATTACCAGAACAGTCATGTGATGGCAAGTGGCATTTATTTTATCATTCTTTATTAGGCCTTCATCATTGTGTTTCTAATAGTGGTATTGCTTGGGAGAAGAACAAACTTATTGAACCTCGAGCCCATTCTCCTTTTATTTTCATAGAAAAGGAGAATTATTATTTACTGTATGAAAAACATGATGGAAAAATTCCTTTTTTGAATAGTAGGTCTGGAGAAGGTAAGCATGATTCTTACTCCTGCTTTGAAATGAAAACATCCACAGACCTTGTAACTTGGAGCAAGCCTAGACCAATCTTAGATAGTAGAACAATTCCATTTGCTGGCGATTATCTTAAATATCCGCGTATTTCAAGGCCTCAACTCATCAAGGCTGGGGACGAGTATAGACTGTTTTTTGGAGCCTCACATCTTGTTCTTCCAGATTCAAAGCAGAAGTTCTCAAGATACTTTGCTTGTGCCTCTGCTCCTTCTATCACCGGTCCTTATTCAATGCAAAAGCCAGAAAGACCTCTGTTTGAGCCTATTCCAGATGACAAGTGGACAAATCTTGGTTGCGGAAGCATTAGAGTTGTGCCTTGTGGGGATGTCCTTTACGCTTTTCAGTGTCCCGTTTTTTGGGATCAAGAAAAAAAACAGACTTCTTCAGTAATGATTGTCCTAAAATCTTACGATGGCTACAACTGGCAACGCTGTGGAAATGGACCAATTATGGTTCCTGCAGACAAAGGTTGGGCAAGTGAATACATCAAAGGCTGTGATGTTCACTATAAGGCCGATGAAAAATGCTGGTACTGTTATTTCTCCGCTTCTGGAGAAAATAATTTCCTAATTAGGCATGAAGCTATTGGTCTTTTGCTTGGAAATGTTCCAAATGTCTCAAATAAATGAAGTTACTGCACAATTAATTACTGCACAATCAATTACTGCACAATCAATTGAGGTCTACGAGCAAGTTTTCGTCTTTCTTGGTTGGTCATAATTTCAACATCTTTTACCGCTCTTCCCCCTACAAAAGAGGCAATAGCTAGCATTATATCTAACCAGTCCGGAGCACTTGGATATTTCAAGAAGCCATTAAACATACCTTTCATAACTAAGAACTTAGAAGGGGTTTCTGCTCTGTTTAAGACTTCACTATATAATCTTGCATCATCATAGAGGGGGTCAAATTCCGATGCAAATATCAATGTCTGTGGGAGTCTTGAGTTATCTCTTGCCAACAGTGGAGAGAAAAGAGGATCCAAGATATCCTTTGGCTCTCGTGAGTAATTTTGAATAAAGAACGACATTTCTTTACTGGTATAGAAAGGGCCTTCTTTAAACTTCTCGTAACTTTCAGTTCTCATTCTTCCATCAGTTACTGGAGAGACAAGGATTTGTCCTGCAATTTTAGGGCCTTTTTTGTCTCGAGCAAGTCTACTTACAGCAGCGGCTAGGTTTCCTCCAGTCAGGGTTCCCATGAGATAAATCTTGTCTGGGTCAATCCTCCAATATCTAGCGCCTTGATATGCCCAAAGAAAAGCTTGATAGCAATCTTCAACCGGAATTGGGAACTTAAACTTTGGAGCCAGTCTAAAATCAACAGCCAAGACCGATGCCCCTGTGATGTTGCATAGATTGCTACAGAAGGCTGCACACTTAGTCATATTTCCAAGCATCCATCCTCCGTCATGGAAGAAGACAATTAAAGAACTCTGTCCTGAAACGGACCTGTCTTTGTATTTTTCAAACAAATATCCCGTAATTGCGCCATCATTAACAGGAATAATGAACGTTCTTCTTAGAATGTCTTTTTGCACTGGCTTATAGAGAATGTTAAAAGCTCGCTTTGCTTTGATGTCAGAGCGATTATACTCATCAATTTCTTGTTGTGTTGCAGTTGTAACATCTACAATTTCAATTTTCTTTTTGAGTTTAATAATTCTTTTTGTTTTAAACGTCAAAGGGTAATCGCTCATAGGTAAATTATGATATAATATCGTTAAGTTTGGTTCAATAAGAATATTTTTGAGTGATTTCTATAAAGAGGTGTAAAACATGGTCTTGGTAACTGGCGGTACAGGATTTATTGGTTCTCATACTTGTGTGGAGTTGATTAATGCAGGTTATGACGTTGTTGTGGTGGATAATCTCTGTAATAGTCATGAAGAATCTTTGGACAGAATTAAAACCATCACTGGTAAAAGACCCTTCTTTTATAATATAGATATATGCAATAAACAGGCTTTAGATAAAGTTTTTAGTGAGTGTGAGATTGACGAAGTTATCCATTTTGCAGGACTTAAGGCGGTTGGAGAGAGTGTTAGAAAACCTTTAGAATATTTTAGAAACAATCTTGATGCTACAATGACGCTTGTTGAAGTAATGAACGAGCATAACGTAAAAAGATTGGTTTTTTCTTCAAGTGCTACAGTTTATTCTGGCGATAATGAAATGCCTCTAGTTGAGAGTTCAAAGACTGGAAACTGTACCAATCCGTACGGATGGACAAAGTATATGAGCGAACAAATGTTCAAGGCTTTTTGTGAGGCAGATTCTGAACTTTCTATAGTATTACTTAGATATTTTAATCCAGTTGGAGCTCATGAAAGTGGTCTTTTGGGAGAAGATCCACAGGGAATTCCTAATAATTTAATGCCATATGTGACCCAAGTTGCTATTGGAAAGAGAGATAATTTGACGGTCTTTGGGGATGATTATAACACTCCAGACGGAACTGGCGTCAGAGATTATATTCATGTTGTAGATCTTGCTAGAGCACATTTGTATGCATTAGGTTTTGCAGCAAAGAATACGGGGTGTGAGATTTTCAATATTGGTTCAGGAAAAGGTTCCAGTGTTCTTGATATTGTTCATGCTTTTGAGCGAGCAAGTGGACAAAAAGTGCCTTATGTTATAGGTCAGCGAAGACCAGGAGATCTGGCTACTGTCTATGCAGATCCCTCTAAGGCTAAAGAGGTTCTTGGTTTTAAAACAAAGTATGACCTTCAGAGAATGTGTGAAGATTCTTGGAGGTGGCAGAAGAACAATCCAAACGGGTTTAACAACTAAAATTTCTAGAAACATATGTAGAAAAGTGTAATTTTATTCACAAAATCTTGCATTTTCTCAAAAAAATAACTTTCTTGTTTCTTTTTTTATTGAAAAAAAATGTTTGCTCCTTGTATAATTTTACAAATACTTTTTTGGAAAATTCTTAATCCAGGAGGAAAAAAATGAAAAAACTTACAGTTCTATTGTTGGTTCTTTCTCTTGTCCTTGCTTCTGTTTTTGCACAGGGCGCAGCAGAGAGTGCTCCAGCAACAACACCAACTGCACAGGAAGAGGTAAAGGTTGAAAAGCCATCAACATATGTACGTGGTGATGACGAAGAAATCTAT
>CAVFGI010000027.1:0-15753 GCA_963621975.1 Selenomonadaceae bacterium | reverse complement strand
TGAAAGACTTTTAGAAAACTACGGAACTAACCTAGTACTACGACGGAAAACGGGAATGTGGACTATTCATCTATGGAGTTGCTCCGTGCAAAGCTGGTGCGCACGACCACCTGTGTTGACGGCTGCAAATGCGATTACACCATCTGTGGCGATAAAGACCCGTATCTGAAGGAACATCCCGAATACCGCGATGAGGCTGGATTTCGGAGAAACAAATAAACCCAAACGACCCAAACGTCCCACACGTCCTAAACAGATTGGCAAACACTTTAGGGGAACAACACATTTTTATGCATTTTTGTTGCTTTTATTTGGATGTTCATAGTATTCTTATCAATGGTCAAAAGAGAGGAAGAAGCCATGAAACAGAGATACGGTAGACTCACAGCTATTAAAGACTTAATTAAAAAGAATAAGATAGATAATCAAGATACACTCCTTACGCTTTTAAAGGAAGAAGGGTTTGACGTAACACAAGCTACATTGTCAAGAGATCTCAAAGCTCTTAAGGTTGGGAAAATCTCAGACGGTTGGAGTGGATATTATTATTCTTTACCAGAAACGGATTTAGTTGCAGAATCGGAAAAAAGTTACATTCAAGATGTAAGACGTGGAGTTGTTTCCATTGAGTTTAGTGGAAATGTTGGGGTTGTAAAAACAAGAAGCGGACATGCAAACAGTGTAGCTCTAGCACTTGAAACTCTTAGCCTCCCAGAGATCCTTGGGACTCTCGCTGGTGATGATACTGTTTTGATTGTTCTGCGAGAGGGGGTCACCAAAGAAGACCTTCTTGAAAGTTTTAAAGCTCGAATTCCAGAGACGGATGAGTAATTTAAATTAAATTTTTATTCATTTTAAAAACCTTGTAAAAACCTCGTAAAATAACTCTCTTTGTGCCTCTTGTGTGTGGACTTGGGATGTTGTTTAGTTGTGCCGTTTGTGGGTATAATTTGTATAGATTGCTTTTTTGGCTTTCTTAAAAATTAGCCAGAGACAAAAGGAGTGGCGTTGATGAATTATATTAATTTAGATGAAACAAAGAGTTTTGCAAAACTTTTAAAGTGCAAGCCTTTTGATATTAAACAGGGACTCAATGCAAAGCGAATTAATTCGTACACCATAGCAGAGGCGGGTTCTCTCAAATATAACTATGCAGCCCTTCCTGTAGATGACAGTACACTTGATGTTCTTCAAGAGCTTGCAAACGAGCAAGAGTTAATTGCCAAATACAGAGCGCTTCTTTCTGGCGAGATTATGAATGTAGGGGAGAATAGGCACGTGCTTCACCAGCTCACAAGAGGGCGCGTTCTTCCAGATGTCTTTGTTAATGCCGATGGCGTTGAAAAGGGCGAGTTTTATGCTCAGGAACTTGAAAAAATCAAAGATTTTTCTACAAAAGTTCGCAGTGGTGAAGTTTTGGGTTCAACTGGCAAGAAAATAAAAACAATGGTCCAGATTGGGATTGGAGGCTCAGATTTAGGGCCAAGAGCCCTCTGTCATGCCCTCGCATTAGTTGGGGATCAAGATGGTTGTGCAGAAAAACTGCAAGCAAAATTCATCTCTAATGTAGATCCAGATGATGCATCTCAAGTGCTTGAAGGTTTGGACCTTGAGAGTACATTATTTATCTTAGTCTCTAAGAGTGGAACCACTCAAGAAACTCTTGCAAACAGAGATTTAGTCTTTAAGGTTATGAGAGAAAGTGGCATACCCGGATTAGTGCCAGAAAAACACGTAGTTGCAGTTACAAGCAATACAAGTCCTCTGGCAAAAGATACAAACATTCTTAAAGCCTTTTATATGGATGACTACATTGGCGGTAGGTATTCAGCTACTAGTGCTGTTGGAGGAGTAATCATTTCATTAACTTATGGATTTGATGTTTTTAAAGCTTTGCTAGATGGTGCACACGCGGAGGATGTTGTCGCATTAAATCCAGACATTAGAGAAAATGGAATTCTAATGGATGCAATGATTGGTGTCTATTTAAGAAATGTCCTTGGCTATCCATACAGTGCGGTTCTTCCATATAGCCAGTGTCTAGATAGAATGCCGGCGCATTTTCAGCAACTAGACATGGAGTCCAATGGGAAACATGTTAACAGATTTGGAAAGAAAGTAAGTTATCAAACCGGACCGGTGATCTTTGGAGAGCCAGGAACTAACGGGCAACATTCTTTCTATCAGCTTTTGCACCAAGGAACAGACATTGTGCCAATGCAGTTTATTGGATTTAAAGAGTCACAAGGTACGCTGGACTCTGTAAGCGGGGGTTCTACAAGTCAAACAAAGCTTAAAGCAAACTTGGTGGCCCAAATGGTTGCTTTTGCTTGTGGAAAAGATAATAAAGATAATCCAAACAAGGAATTTGATGGATCTAGACCTTCTAGCGTATTGGTAGCTGATAGACTTACGCCATTTACACTGGGAGCAATTCTAGCTCACTTTGAAAACAAGGTAATGTTCCAGGGCTTTGTTTGGAATATTAATAGTTTTGACCAAGAAGGTGTTCAACTTGGAAAGATTTTAGCAAAGAAAGTTCTCGCTGGCTGTGAAGGAGACGAGAACCTTGAAGCATATTCTAATCTTTTAGGAATTTGATTAAGAATTTAATCGGGAGGAAAAAATGGCATTTATCATTATTGCTGTTGTACTTGTTTTAGTTTTGCTTGTTATTTCTACGTACAACAAGTGTGTTAAATTGAAGAATCAGGGAGAAGAGGCATATGCTCAAATTGATGCACATCTTAAGCAGAGATATGATCTTGTCCCTAACTTGGTAGAGACTGTAAAAGGCTATGCAAGTCATGAGCAAAAGACTCTTACTGCTGTTATTGAAGCTAGAAACAAGGCAATGAGTGCAGGAACCATAGAAGAGAAGGATAAGGCAGATAATGCTTTTGCCGGCACTCTTAAAAGTCTTTTTGCTTTGTCAGAGGCCTATCCAGAGCTTAAGGCAAATACTAACTTCACTCAACTTCAAAATCAGCTTTCTTCATTGGAAAAGGATATTCTTATGGCAAGAAAGTACTACAATGCTGTAGTTAAGACATTCAATACCACTATTGAAACATTCCCAACTTCTTTGATTGTTGGAATTTTTGGTGGAAAGTTTAAGAAGATGTCTTATCTTGAGGTTGCTAACGAAGAACGACAGAACGTGAAGGTTAATTTTAATAACTAAATATGAAGAAAAAGCTAGTTGTAGCCATATTATTGATAATTTGCTTGAGCTCTCTTTTCGCTCAAACCAGTTATTACATTGATCAGTACAACATCTCTATTGAAGTTGGTAGAAACGATGTTTACAGCATTACAGAAAATTTAAGGTTTTTTTTCAATGGACCACATCACGGTTTCTATAGAGAAATTCCTTACGATTACACTTCTTATAACGGAGTAACAGCCAAAATTAGTAATGTTACATGCTCAGATAGCTATACAGATTATAAATCAGAAGGGTATTACGTATTGAGAATAGGCTCTGAAGATACTGTGATTAATGGCTATAAAGACTATACCATTACCTATGACTGCGATATGTTTGCAGATCTAAATGATGGCTACGACGAATTTTACTACAATATTGTGGGCTCAGGCTGGGAATGTCCAATTAGGAATGTTAACTTTTCAATTACATTCCCGGCTTCAGATGGTTACGATTTGAAATCTATCATAAAAGACAACATTTGGTTTACATCAGGCTCTTATGGCTCCACCTCCAATGATGGCGTAACTTACACAATAATTGAAAATTCCAATGGTTCTGTGACCGTTTCCGGTACTTGTTCTTCTTTAAGATCTTATGAAGCCTTAACTGTTAGGGTTCAATTACCAGAAGGCTGGTATGTAGATGCGCATAAGCCATGGGATTACAGAGCTCTTTTTAAAGTATTAAACCCACTCTTGACAGTAGTTTTATTTGCTTTGGCTGTTGTTGCATGGCTAATGAATGGGAGAGACCCTATTCCAATTATCTCTGCTAGATTTGAGGCTCCTGAGGGTCTTTCGCCTCTTTTAGTGGGTTATTTATATGATAAATCAGCAAACGATAAAGATGTTATTTCCATGCTCTTTTATTGGGCGGACAAAGGATTGTTGTCAATTAATGAAGAAGAAAAAGAAGAGTTTACCTTTACAAAACTAAGGGATATTGAATCCTATGCTATAGAAAAAGGTGAGAATATTCCTTCTTTGGAAACGAATCTTTTCAATGGTTTTTTTAAGGGTTGTGTGGTTGGAGATACAGTTTCTTTTAAAGATTTAAGGAAAAAAGGTTTTTATGAGTGCTTGGTTAGAACCAAGGAAAAAACACCCGGATTCTTTACGAAAGAAAAAAAACTTACAGAAACAAAGAGTGTTGGGTTGTCTATTTTGTTTTCCTTTTTGGCTGTACTTCCAATTATTTTCCTTTGTTGTAGGTTGGCTTTGTGTCAATTTCCTGATGACACTTCCTACGTTGTACTTGTTATGGCTTTTTTCATTGCTCTTTTCAACGCAGCTCTTTTTGCAATGCTTTTTAAGAAGTGGCATATAAGAAAGTCAAACTTCTTTTCAATTGTATTGTGCTTAATTCCTAGTGTTATCGGTTTTTGGATTTTATATGCTGTATCTAGCGAATACTTGGGCAGTGAAGCGTTCTTGCAGGTATCTGTATCTGTGTTGGGAAGTACAGGAATTTCGTTTATGGCTGCAATTATGCCAAAGCGGAGTGCTTATGGAAATAAGATGATGGAGCAAGTGTTGGGGTATAGAGAGTTCATTGAGACAGTGGAACTGTCTGTGTTGCAACTTCTGATTAAGGAAGACCCTTTATTGTATTATCATACTTTAAGTTATGCTATTGTGATGGGCCTGGAAGATAAGTGGGCTAAGAAATTTGAAGGCATTGCAATTCCTCCTGTTCAATGGTATACAGGACCTTCTGCATTGGATGCTTACTACTTATCTAGAATGACTACAAGAATGTATAGATCTCTACCTACTGCAATTGTTCCTAAAACTTCTAGCAGTTCAAATCCTGGTTTACACGTTGGTGGTGGCGGTTTTGGTTCTGGAGGATTCTCAGGCGGTGGCTTTGGCGGAGGAGGCGGCCGTGCATGGTGATATCTTAGGTTTTCTTCTTTCAGTTGTTCTGGTTGGACTATGCATGGTTTTGGCGTTACTAGTAGTCCGCTTTGGAAAGAAACAGCTTGGCTCATCATGTTCTGAGATTGCTAGGAAAATTGTCCATATTGGTGTCTCAAATTGGTTCTTTATATATTATTTTTGCTTTGAATCTTCATTGTGGGCTATTGTTGGTCTTGCGTTTTTTGCCATTATTAATTGTGTTTTGACTGCCAGTGGCAAATTTGCGGCAATAATTGGCAAGCAGTCTGACATTCGTAGCTGGGGAGTTGTTTATTATCCGCTGTCCTTAATACTACTTATAGCTTTTGTACACTTTGGACTTGGAGACAAGGCGGATGTTGGTTGTGCTCTTTTGGGTATGGGTTATGGAGATGGCTTTGCCGCTATTTTGGGCCAAAAGTATGGAAAGAAAAAGGTTTCTGAAAACAGTGAGAAGAGCGTTGTTGGTTCTGTGACAATGTGGATCATTGTTTCTTTGCTTGTTTTCTTTTTGAAACTTTGGCTTTGTAATTTGAGTGTTTCTATTTTTATCCTTGCAATATATAGTTTGTTCGTTGGTTTTGTTGCTTCTGTTGTGGAAGCATTTACTCCTTTGGGACTTGATAATGTATCTGTTCCTGTTGTAGTTTTCCTTTTGTCGAGCCTTATATGATTCAGTTTCTTGATAACCTTTTATTTTCTCTGCCGTGGCCTTGGTCTTTAGTTTTTATTGTAGGGACAATGGCTTTATTTGCTATTATTGCTTTAAAAAAACAGTCTTTAGATTTGTCTGGGGCTATTGCTGCCTTTGTAATAGGGGTTGTTGTTCTTTGGTGCTCTAAGGTTGAAGGGTTTCTTTTGTTGCTACTTTTCTTTGTTGGAAGTAATGTTGTAGGAAAGATTTCAAAACGAATTTTACAACAATCCTTGAACGAAAGAACAATAGAAAAGAAAGGTTCAAAAAGAGATGTAATGCAAGTTCTTGCAAATGGTCTTATGGCTACCATTGGTGCTCTTATGTGGTACTGTGGTGGAAAAATCTCCTCCCTTGTTTTGCTTGGCGCTGCCATAGCCGAGGCAACCAGTGACACCTTTGCAGGTGAAATAGGAAGGCTTAGTAAACGCCCCCCTGTCTCTATTAGAACACTAACACCTGTCCCAAGGGGGCTTTCTGGTGGAATTACGCTATTAGGCACTGCTACTGCCTTTATTTGCGCTCTTGTAATTGGGCTCTCATGGTCAATTTTCTTTAAAGATTATCTTGGTAGCAATTCTGCTTTTTGGCTTGCTTTAAGTGTTATCACTATTACTGGTTTTATGGGGTGCCTTGTGGATTCTTATCTTGGAGCTTGTGCTCAAGCACATTACAAAGATCCTGCAACCGGAGAGCTTACGGAAAATGAATATAAAGAAGGACAAAAACTTGAGTTGGTGCAAGGAATTCGTTGGATTGACAATGATATGGTAAATCTTCTTTCTAATGTTTTTTCTGCGGTTTTTGCTCTTGGAATGAGTGCAATAATATTTCATCAATGACTTTGCTTGATTTCTAATTCATTCTTTTGTATCTTTTTTAAGGTTGGTCGTGGACCAACAAGTTTTGATTATAATTTTAGGAGATAAATTTATGGCTAAACAGCTTCAGTTTAGTGAGGATGCTAGAAAATCCTTGGTTTCTGGTGTTGAACAGATTGCAAAAGCAGTAATGACAACTTTGGGTCCAAAGGGGCGCACAGTTCTTCTTGATAAGAAGTATGGTGCTCCAATGATTACAAAAGATGGTGTGACAGTTGCACGTGAAGTAGAACTTGAAGATCCATTTGAGAACATGGGAGCACAACTTGTTAAGGAAGTAGCTTCTAAGACGAACGATGTTGCTGGTGATGGAACCACAACTGCAACAGTTCTTGCATGGGCAATTACAAAAGAAGGCATGAAGAGTGTTTCTGCTGGTGTTAACCCAATGGGTATTAGACGTGGTATTGATAAGGCAGTTGCAGATGCAGTTGCTGAAATCAAGTCTGAAGCAAAACCAGTAAGTGAGAAAGAAGAAATCACACAGGTTGCTTCTATTTCTGCTAACAATGATAGGGTTATTGGCGAAGAGATTGCTAATGCAATGGAAAAAGTTGGTATGGATGGTGTTATTACCGTTGAAGAGTCCAAGAATATTGAGACTACAACTGATTTCGTTGAAGGCATGCAGTTTGATCGTGGTTACATTTCAGCTTATTTTGCTAACAACCGTGAAAACATGACTTCTTTGTTAGAGGATCCTTATATTCTTATTTATGATAAGAAGATTTCTTCAATGAAAGAACTTCTTCCTATTCTTGAGAAAGTTGTTCAGACAAGCAAGCCTCTTCTTATCATTGCAGAAGATGTTGATGGAGAAGCTCTTACAACATTAGTTGTCAACTCCCTTAGAGGAACTCTTAATGTTTGCGCAATCAAGGCACCAGGCTTTGGAGATAGAAGAAAGGCAATGCTTGAGGATATTGCAATTCTTACCGGTGGTCAGGTCATTAGTGAAGAACTTGGTATGAAGCTTGAGAGTGCAGAGCTTTCACAGCTTGGACGTGCAAAGAGCATTAAAGTAGAAAAAGAGAATACAACAATTATTAATGGTCTTGGTGATTCTGCAAGTCTCAAAGATAGAATTGCTCAAATCAAGAAGCAGATTGCCGATACTACAAGTGATTATGACCGTGAGAAGCTTCAAGAGCGTCTTGCAAAACTTGCTGGTGGTGTAGCTGTTATCAATGTTGGTGCTCCTACAGAAGTTGAGCTTAAGGAAAGAAAGCATAGAGTTGAAGATGCTGTTAACGCAACACGTGCTGCTATTGAAGAGGGAGTTATCCCCGGCGGTGGTGTAGCTCTGGTCCAGGCTGCTAAGAAAATGGAAGGTAATGACCTTTCAGCTCTTACAGATGAAGAAGTTATTGGATACAAGATTGTTCGCAGAGCTCTTGAAGAACCTATGCGCCAGATTGCAGAAAACGCTGGTGAAGATGGTGCTATTATTGCAGATAAATGCAAGAACAGTGAAAAGGGCGTTGGTTATGATGCTAATAGCAACAAGTGGGTTAACATGGTTGCTGCCGGTATCATTGATCCTGTCAAGGTAACAAGAAGTGCTCTTCAGAATGCGGCAAGCATTGCTGCTTTGATTCTTACTTCAGAGTGTGCTATTACTGATATCCCAGCTCCAGAACCAGCACCAGCTCCTGGTGCAGGTGGCATGGGTGGTATGATGTAAGCCTTTTCTTGTGCTTTTTCAGAAAAACTGTGACGAATATAGCTTGGCTATGTTTGGCACAGTTTTTTTTTAGGCGCTTGAAAATAATTATACATCTGTGTATTCTTATTTAAACGTTCTTACTTAAACGTTCTTATTTATAAAAGAGAGGTCTTAACATGTATTCATTAATAATGGCTCTTGGTTCTACCGGTAGCACTACAAGTTCTTCTTCTGCATCAAGTGCTGGTTCAATGTGGACAACCCTTATCACTTTTGGTCTCATCATTCTTATTTTCTATTTCTTGATGATTAGACCCCAGAAAAAGAGAGACAAAGAAGCTCGTGATATGCTTGCTGCAATGAAAAAGGGTGACAAGGTTGTTACAATTGGTGGAATTAGAGGAACAGTTGCTGTTGTTAAGGAGAGTACTGTCATTATTAAGGTTGATGATAATACAAGAATTGAGTTTAGTAAGAATGCTATCTCTCAGGTTCTAGACAAGAAGCCAGAAACAACCTCATCTTCCAAGAAAGAAAAAGCCGAGAAGGTTGAAAAGGTAGAGAAGCCAGCTGAGGTTGAGGCTCCAAAAGAAGAGGCTCCAAAGGCTGAACCAGAAAAAGAAGAAAAGAAAGACTGATGAGGTTTTAAAAGCCTCATAGAAATACTCCTAGAAAATGGGAGTATTTTTTTTAGGAAATGGCTATGATTGTTAAAAAAAGTCCCATTATTGGCTTTTGTTATGGTGTTCTTAATACTATCCAACATGCAACAGAGTGTATTAATCTTGCCAAGGAAAAAGGACTTCCCTGCTATAGTTTAGGCAAACTCATACATAATGATTTCTTAGTCTCTTTTTTTGAAGAAAAAGGTCTTAAACCTATTAAAACTCCAGCTGGTAATGCTCCTGGAGTTGCTCTTGTTAGGGCTCATGGGATTAGAGATTGTGACAGAAGAGCCTTTCAAGATGCGAATTTTCAACTGGTTGATTCTACTTGCCCAACGGTCTTGAAGGGGGCTAATGCCATAAGAAAGGCTGCAAAAGAAGGAAAGTTAATAATCATTCTTGGAATTGCTGGTCATGCTGAGACTGTGGGGCTTCAAGGTGTGGAGGTAAAAGAAGGGGTTTTGGCTAAAACAATCTTACTTACATGCCTAGAAGATGCTAAGAACTTAGTAAACTCAAACGAAATACAACCAGAAGAAGTTTATGTTGTGACTCAGACCACGTTTTCAAAGGAAGATTACAAGGCCATAACAGGTTTATTAAAAGAGAAATATAAAAATATCGGTTTTGGGAATGTTCCGTGTCCACTTTGTGAAAAAAGAGAGCAGGCAGGGTATGAGCTTGCGTGCCAATGTGATTGTGCCGTTGTAGTTGGTGGGCGCAATAGTGCAAACACCAAGAATTTGGCCATGAAGGCAGAAAAAAGTGGAAAACCGGTGTTCTTGGTGGAAAATGAGACGGATATTAACCAAAACCTTGTGCAAAAATTGAAAAAATATGAGACAGTGGCGCTCCTTGCAGGGTCTTCTACTTCTATGGTGGAGATTAAAAAGGTGGAAAAAGTATTGCAGGCAATATGAAACTTGCATGCATATTGAAAAACCCATGCCATTGGAATACAATCCAAGGCGAGATTTGTATAATGTGCATTAAGCATTACAGGAGATAGATATGTCAGAAAAGATCTCTCAAGATGAAAAGCTAAAAATGATCAGACATTCCATGGCTCATGTCATGGCTGAGGCTGTTCTTGAGTTGTTCCCTACTGCTCAAATTGCAATAGGGCCTTCAATCGAAAATGGATTTTATTATGATTTTGAGCTTCCAAGAACTCTTACACCGGAGGATCTTGAAACAATTACCGAGAACATGAAGAAAATCATCGCTCAAGGAAAGGAGTTCAAGAGAATTGAAGTTACTCGTGCACAGGCTGCAGAGATGTTCAAAGACCAGAAGTTTAAGTTGGAACTTCTTGAAGCTATTCCAGAAGGCGAGACTGTAACTGTCTATAATCAGGGTAATTTCACAGACCTTTGCAGGGGCCCACATGTTGCTTCCACAAAAGAACTTAGAGCAGATTCCTTTAAACTGTTGAATATTGCTGGTGCTTATTGGCGTGGTGATGAGCACAATCAGATGCTTACAAGAATTTATGGTACCGCTTTTACAAATCCAAAAGATTTGAGAGCATATCTTCAGTATCTTGAGGATGTTGAAAAGAGGGACCATAGAAGACTTGGAAAAGAACTAGATTTATTCAGCCTTCATGAAGAAGCAGGGCCTGGTCTTGTCTATTGGCATCCAAGGGGGGCTAGAGTAAGGCAGATTATTGAAAATTTCTGGCGTGAAGAACATTACAAGAATGGCTATGAGATGGTCTATACTCCACACGTTGGAAAGAGCTGGTTGTGGGAAACTTCAGGACACCTTGGATTCTACAAAGATAGCATGTATCCTCCAATGGAGATGGATAAGGCTGACTATTATGCAAAACCAATGAACTGCCCATTCCATATCATGATTTATCAAAACAGCAAAAAGAGTTATAGAGATCTTCCTTGCAGATGGGCTGAGCTTGGCACTGTTTACAGATACGAAAAGGCTGGTGCTTTGCATGGTCTCATGCGTGTTCGTGGATTTACACAGGACGATGCCCACCTCTTTGTAACTCCAGACCAGATGGACGAGGAAATTATTGAAGTTCTTAGATTTTCTCTTTATATGCTTCATTCCTTTGGATTCCAAGATATTCATGCTTACATTTCAACAAAGCCTGAAAAGTCTGTTGGTGAGCCAGAAAAGTGGGAAGCCGCAACCGCAGCTCTAAAGAAGGCTGTTGAGAAAGAAGGTCTTTCTTATGATATTGATGAAGGTGGCGGAGCTTTCTATGGTCCAAAGATTGACCTAAAGATTAAGGATGCTATTGGTAGAGAATGGCAGCTTTCAACTGTTCAGTTTGACTTCAATCTTCCAGAGAGATTCAAGCTTACCTTTGTTGATAAAGACGGTGTGGAAAAGAGGCCTTACATGATTCATAGAGCTCTTCTTGGTTCTATTGAAAGATTCTTTGGCGTTCTCTTGGAGCATTATGCAGGAGCTTTCCCACCATGGTTGGCACCTGAACAGATTAGAATTGTTCCTGTTGGCGATAAATTCTTTGATTATGCTAAGAAGCTTGAGAAAACTTTCAAGGATGCTGGATTTAGAGTTTCAAGCGACCTCTCAGATGATAGAATGAATAACAAGATTAGACTTGCTGCTAATATGAAAATTCCTTACACAATTATTGTTGGAGAGAAGGAAGAAGCTGGAAACCTTGTTTCTGTTCGTTACAGAGGTGGAAAACAAGTTAACGGTCTTGAAGTTCAGGCTTTCATTGATGAAGTCAATAAGATGGTCGCTGACAAGGCTCAACTATAATTTTATTGCATGATATTATAAAACTAGGACATTAAAATGAATAAAAAAGAACAGGAAGCTTTTGCTTCTCTTGAAAAAATGGACAGAGAGGCAACTCTCATAAGCCACATTGATGCCGTTCTTGGCTACGACTTTGAAACGGTTATGAGCAAGAAGGGTGGAGAAGAAAGAGGAAAGCAAATGGCATATCTTTCATCTTTGGTTCACAACATTATTGCTGGCCCAAAGATGAAAGAAGTTCTTGATGTTCTATCAGATGTTTTAGAATCTACTAATACTGACGCCACTGATGAACAAAAGGCTTTGATTCGTAAGCGCAAAAAGGCTTATGAAGATGAATCTGTTCTTCCTTTAGAACTTGTTGAGGCCTTAAGTGAGGCTTCTAACAATTGTCAAAATCAGTGGTTTGAATCTAGAAAAAATGGAGACTACAAGACATTTGCTCCTTATTTGGAGCGTCTTGTGGCTTTGGTTAAAGAGAGCGCACAGCTTTCCTCTAACGGCCGTAGCTTATACGACACTCTTTTGTATAAATATGACATGGGGTTTGACTCTGCAGAGATTGCCACTCTTTTTGACGGTATGGAGAAAACTATCAAGGCCGTCATGGAGCAGGTAGCTTCATCTCCAAATCAGGTGACAGCGCAAGATGAGGCCTTTTTGTATGAAAACTACGATATAGACAAGCAAAAAGCCTTCTCAAATCAGGTTCTAACAGACATGGGATTTGAATTTGACCGCTCTACCATTGGTGTTGTAGCCCATCCATTCACTTCTACAGTAGGTGTTGACGATATTCGAATTACCACGCGCTACGAAGACCCAAACGTCACATCCCAACTTTTCACAATAGTTCACGAAGGAGGGCATGCCATCTATGAAATGGGCGCTTGTAATGGCTGGATTAAGGGTACCTCGCTAGGAGAGGGCGTCAACATGGCTTTTCACGAAAGCCAAAGCCGGCTCTGGGAAAACTTAGTTGCACGAAGTCCGCAATTTTGGGAGCACTACTTTCCAATCTTCAAAGACTACTTTCCATCCCAAACCAAGGGAGTTGAATTCTCCTCCTTCATGCGTGCCATCAACCGTGTTAAGGCCGATGACATTCGCGTCAATGCTGATGAAGTTACCTACGGACTTCATATAATTCTACGATTCAGACTTGAAAAAGAGCTTTTTGATGGAAATCTCACAGTTTCTGACCTTCCTAATGCTTGGAATGAGATGTCATTAAAACTTTTGGGAAAGAAGCCAGACAATATGCAAAGTGGCGTTCTGCAAGATGTCCATTGGCCAGGGGGTATGTTTGGATACTTCCCTTCATATGCCTTAGGCAATCTAATTAATTCTCATGTTTGGAATTACATGAAAAAAGATCTTGATGTTGATTCTGCTATGAGAAGTGGCCAGCTTTATGAAATTAAGGACTATTTGACAAATAAATATTACAAATATGGTGCAATTTATCCTGCAAACGACTTAATAGAAAAAGTCACAGGAGTAAAACTTGATGCTTCTTATTTTGATGTTTATCTTAAAGAAAAGTATGAGAAGCTCTTTTCTGGAGTAATAAAATGAATTTACCTAATAAATTAACAGTTACAAGATTGGTTTTAGCACCATTTTTTTTCTTGTTTTTCTTTTCTGTAGATGTAATTAAAGGAATGTCTCCAATTGTATATTCTGTAATTTTAGTTCTTATTTACGGAATTATGGAACTTACCGATTTGCTAGATGGAAAAATTGCGAGAAAGAGAAAATTGGTTACAGACCTTGGAAAGGTGATGGATCCTTTCGCAGATGTTATGAGCCATCTTACATTTTTTACTTGTTTTCTTTCCTGTGGAATAATGCCTGTTTGGGCTTTTATACTGATAGTTTGGAGAGAATTTGCACAATCTTTTACTAGAATGCTTATGATGGGTAAAGGGAAGGCTCTTGCTGCAAACATTTTTGGCAAAGCTAAGACTTGTCTTTATGCTTTGTGTAGCGTTTTAGGAATTGGCGTTAGAGTTTGCGAAATAATTGCCATTGATGCACAGCTTCTTGCAACGTTCAATACTGTAATGTATGTTTTGTTCGCTTTAGCTGCTTTTGCCTCCGTTGCTTCCTACCTTATATATATAAAAGGTATAATTAATAGCAAAGCTCTTAGTTCAATGACTCGCTAAACCTTTTAAGGTATTCGTATACAAAACTTGGAACTGTGTTTTTCACTGTTTCCCAATCGCCTTGGAATATGGCTTCTCTTACCATTGATGAAGAGATGTACTTAGATCCAAGGCGTTTTCTTTCCGCAACTCTAAGTGGTATTTTTGCAAGTTTGCTTTCTTGTCGTAGCGCATTAAGATGCATTTCAGACAACTCATCTCTGGGTTCATCTCCTACAAATCTTGTTTTTATGTTGAGTTTTGGTGCTATTTCTTGGAAAAACAGCTGAGAATCAAGCAGCGCGTACAAGTGAGCTTTTCCTTTTTCTTCTGTGCTCCAATCTTTGGGAAATGAGTTTCTTCCTACTATAACTGGACCTGCTGGCAGAACAAGAACATTTGGATATTTTTTTGCTCCTTCTTTTACGAGTTCTATTCTGTCTTTAAAGGGAATTTCTATTTCTGTATTTTCGTGATTTCCTCTACAGCCCGAGTCTGGTTTGCCTTCAATTACAAATACTATAACGGCACTACTGAGCTTTGATGCGAGTGATAAAAAATAATCATGGCCTAATGTGAAGGGATTTGCGTTAAAAACTAGGCAAGAAATGCTCTCTAGGTTATTAAAGTTGTTTTCTATCCGAGCTTTGGTGTCTTCAATCCAAGAATTAAAAATATCGGGATTAGAGAGGGCATATAAATATTGAAGATATTGGGGTGTGTTTGACATGTCTTGGAGTATATCATTTTTTGTTGTCCTTTGTGCGGATTTTGAGTAGATTTCACGAGGAGGCTCACCATGGATGAGATTTTCTTGAAGAATAGAGAAAGTGGGAAAGTTTTGGTTTTTGGGCATAGGGGATATAGCCAGCTGTATCCTGAAAATACAATGATTTCTTTTGAGGCGTGTGCAAAAAAGCCAGAGGTGGATGGAGTGGAGTTGGATGTTCATCTGTGCAAATCTGGAGAGGTGGTGGTGGCGCACGATTTTTCTCTTAAGCGTACTGCTGGCGTGAATAAGGAGATTGAGGAGTTGACCCTTTCAGAGCTCAAGGCTATTGATGTTGGCTTATTCAAGGGTGCAGAGTTCTCTAGCGCGCGCATTCCTCTTTTGGAAGAGCTTTTGGGCACGTATGGGGACCGCTTTATATATGATATAGAGTTGAAGGTGAAAGCTGGCAAGGTGAATAGCGAGCTTTGCAAGAAAACTTTGGACGTGATTCGCAAATGCAATGTGCAATCCAGCGTGCTGGTATCTTCCTTCAATCCATTTGCATTGGGCAAGTTTGGGCGACTTTGCAAGCATAGCATGCCTTGTGCCGATATCTTTTGCAAATCTAATGATGTTCCACGATCGCTTTGGAATGGGGCAGGTCATATTGTGAGCAGAAGTTCTTATCTTAAGCCTCAGTACTCGCAAGTAGATGAAAAGTTTTTGTCTAGTCATTGGAATCTCCCAGTTATTACTTGGACTGTTAATTCTGCTGATGAGGCAAAACGGCTAGTTTCTTTCAATAATGGAGAAAAGGGAATGAGGGTATTTGGTCTTATTGGCAACGACCCTTGTCTTATTGCAGAAGCTATTAAAGAAAAATGAAAAAATTTTAAAAAAAAGTGTTGACACTCTGAAACGAATCTAGTAGTTTACATAGGCACGCTCAAAAGAACGAGCGCTGCAACAGATTTTTACAGAGATATTAGAGAAGAGAAGGTTAAGAGATAGGTTTGCAACGATTGCATTTGCCGTTGGTTGCAAATTTTTATTTTGGAAGCATGAGGGCTTCCTAGTCAATTCGAAGACGAACAGAATACGGTGAGAAAGAAACAC
>CAVFGI010000026.1:0-16755 GCA_963621975.1 Selenomonadaceae bacterium | reverse complement strand
GGTAAAGGTTGAAAAGCCATCAACATATGTACGTGGTGATGACGAAGAAATCTATAACTCAGTCCTTGGCAAGTATGAGGAACTCTGCATGGAAGCTAAGGAAGCTGCTACAGATTCTGAAAGATTTGTTCTCTATGCACAGGCAGAGGCTTATCTTCTCGATTCTGCTGTTATGCTCCCAACAACAACACAGAATGGTGCCTATACTATCTCCAGAATTGCTCCAAGAACAGTTCCTTATGTTCAGTGGGGAAATGATGATGACAGATGGAAGGGTGTAGTCATTTCTGGCGACACATTCCTTACTCCAGCAGAGAGAGATGAACTTCTTGAGCTCTGGGACAAGGCTGTTAAGGGCGAAGGCGAGTATGATCCTATTGGATATCTCACATCAAAGGGACATTCAATCAACAAAGAGTACAGAACAACATTCGCAACAGCTCCTGTAACTCTTGATACTCTCAACACTTCTTCACAGTCAGATACAGAGATTCTTGTAAACTGTGTTGATGGTCTTGTACAGTACAATAACCTTGGTCAGATGATTCCTGCTCTTGCTGAGTCTTGGTCTGTATCTGATGATGGTCTTGTTTACACTTTCAACATTAGAGAAGGTGCTTGGTGGTCAACATCAGAAGGCGTCAAGTATGCTGAAGTTACAGCAAAAGACTTTGAGGCTGGTTTCCATCACATGTTGGATGCTCAGGCAGGTCTTGAATGGCTCGTTGAAGGTGTCATAACTGGTGTTTCAGAATACCTTGCTGGTGGCACATGGGATGAAGTTGGTTATAAGGCAGTTGACAAGTATACTCTTGAGATTACACTTGAACAGCCAACAAGCTACTTCATTACAATGCTTACATACAGCTGTTTTGCACCAATTTGCGAGAGCTTCTATCTCTCACGTGGTGGTGTTTACGGAATTAGCGAGTATGCAACAGCTTTCAATGATGTAAATACTTACACATACGGAAAGGCAACAGATGTTTCTTCACAGGTTTACTGTGGTGCATTCCTTCTCCAGCAGCTCAACGACTCTTCTATCATCAAGGTTGTTAGAAACCCTAACTACTATGATCCAGAGAGCGTAGTTCTTGATTCTATTACATGGATTTATGATGCTGGTGAGAACCCAACTCAGCTTTACAAAGATGTCTGTGACGGCGTCTATGCTGGTATGGGTCTTGGCGAAGGAAACGGAACCCTTGCTCTTGCAAAGGCTGACGGAAACTTTGATAAGTATCACTACATTTCAGATACAACATCCACATCATTCTTTGGTGGACTTAACCTCAACAGAGGAACATTTGCATTGGCAAGTGGCGCAGCAACATCTCCAAAGACAGAAGAACAGAAGATTGACACCCACACAGCTCTTCTTAACAAGAATTTCAGAAAGGCTATCTTGAAGGCTTATGACAAGGAAACTGTCAATGCAACAAGAAGAGGTGCTGACCTTGCTCTTACAAACCTCAGAAACATGTATACACACCCAGAGTTTGTACAGCTTTCAGAAGACGTAACTGTTGATGGAAAGACATGGGCAGCTGGTACATTGTATGGTGAACTTGTTCAGTACTATTGTGATGAGCTTGGAGCCGGAATCACAGTTGCTGACGGTGTAAACGGTTGGTATGATCCATCTGGCGCAAAGGCTGCTCTTGCCGCTGCTAAGGAAGAACTTGGTTCTTCTGTTGAATGGCCAATTACAATTGATGTTGTATACTATTCTCCAAGTGCAACAATCACAGCAGAAGCTCAAGCAGTTAAGAAAGTTATTGAAGACTGCCTTGGTGCTGAGAATGTAGTCATCAACCTTGTTGAGACAACAACAAGTGCTGACTACTATGCTTGTGGGTACAGAGCTTCCAATGGAGAGGCTGGAAACTTTGACTTGTTCTATGGTTCAGGTTGGGGTCCAGACTACGGTGATCCTTGTTCATATCTTGACACCTTCCTTGGAAACGGTGCTGGATACATGACAAAGGTTATTGGTTTGTTCTAATAAGAAACCAATTAGCAATTTAATGTATTAAATGCTTTTTTTCATGGGAGGACGTTGAATAGATGTCCTCCCATGGTATTATTTGAGTCTTTTTGAGTAATATTTGGCTTTATAAAATAATTCTTTATAGAGCAAGATATTGTCCAAAGGAGAGAGGGACGAGTAGATTATGAGGAAGTATCTATTAAGGCGTATTCTGTTTTCGCTTTTCTCGTTACTGGTTGTCATATGGACCGTTATGTTTCTTATTTTCTCATTAACAGATAGAAGTGTAATTTTTCAACAAGATGACGTATGGAACAAGCGAAGTAACAACGATAGGGCTGTGTATGAATACACCCAGTATCAAAGATATGGGTATGTTGAGTTTGTAAACTACACAAATTACTTGTCTCAAGAATATGGAGGAACGGATCCAAGTTTTGTTACTTCAGAGACAAGGATGATTCAAAGAGAGGCAGGTGATACCTATCTTTCTAGTGAAACAGTTCAAAAATTTATTGCAGAATATAAAAGTCAAGGATACGAAATTGTTAGACTCGAGCCTATTACATATTCTTCTGGAAGAACTAAAGGTCAACTCAAACCCGGTGGAACAGGCTATCTTTTGGCTGTAAGAAATAGAGCAATGATTTATAGGCTCATGGACTATATCAAAGGACTGTTTACGGTTGAAACTACGAATGATGTTAAGGATGAAAGTCTGACAGACCGCTACGTGCGTTTTGAGAAGGATCCTTATAGTGGTCTTTTTGCCATTGTTGGTAGTGGTACAACGCATAAGTATTTACTTTACTTTGACTCACGGTTTCCGTTTATCCATCAAAATTGGCTACATATGAACCTTGGAGTCTCTTATACCCGTTATAGAGGCCAAGAGATTTCCTCTGTTATCTCTCAACCGCAGGGAGACTTGGCTACAAGACTTCAACAGTATCCTGCAATGATAGGAACTGACCAGTATGAAGAAACAGCTGCGGATTTCCATTCTGTTACATACAATAGTGGAGAACTTACAGAGGCTGAGAAAGAACGCTTTACTGACAAATACACAGTTGTTTCCTATAAACGTACTGGATTAAGTATGATTGAGAACTCTTTTGTAATTGGTATAATTGCATCAATCATAGCCTATTTCCTAGGTTTACCCCTTGGAATTCTTATGGCACGTAAGAAAGATACCATTGTTGATAAGATTGGTATGTGGTATATCATCTTTATCATGTCAGTTCCTTCTTTGGCATATATCTTCCTCTTTGCCGCTATTGGAACTAGAGCGTTCAATCTTCCTTATAAATTTGCCACAGCGCAGGTGCAGGCTTTGGCTTACATTCTTCCTACTATTTCTCTTGCTCTTCCTTCAATTGGAAGTCTTATGAAATGGATGCGCCGTTACATGATTGACCAAATGAATTCGGACTACGTTAAATTTGCAAGAGCAGAGGGTCTTTCTGAAGGAGAGATTTTCTCCAAGCATATTTCTAAAAATGCAATTATCCCAATTATTCATGGTATTCCTGGAAGTATTTTAGGAAGCCTGACTGGTGCAATTATTACTGAACGTGTTTATGCTGTTCCTGGTGTTGGTAACTTGCTGACAACAGCAATTAACGGTCACGATAACGGAGTCATTGTTGCTTGTACGTTGTTCTATACCTTGCTTTCGATTATTTCACAAATAGCGGGAGACCTTCTTATGGCAAAGTATGACCCAAGAATTTCATTTGAAACAAAGGGAGGTAGATAATCATGGATGAAGTAAAGATTACTAATGAAGATGAATTGTTTACCTTCATTGATCACGATGCAATTGAATCGGAGAAAATAATTGCTCCAAGATATTCTTATTGGAAGTCTGTTTTTAGGGTTTTCTTTAGAAGAAAGACTAACTGGGTTTTGCTTGCTTTGTTTGCAACGCTTCTTATTTGCTCATTTGTGATTCCTATTTTTTGTAAGTATGACCCAAATGAGAATGTTACTAATGCAGTTATGTTCCACAAGAGTCCTTCTGAGGCGATGGCCTTAACCGGAGGGTTCTCCTTTAAGTGGTGCCTTGGTTCTGGCGGTCTTGGAAACTCAATTTTCTATGGTATTTGGGCTTCTGCTAGAACAAGTATTCTTTTGGCTGTTATTTGTGCGGCTATTAACATGACCATTGGTATTCTTATGGGTGCTGTTTGGGGATATTCAAAGAGTTTTGACCATGTGATGTTGGTTATCTATAACATTATTGCTAATGTACCATACATCTTAATGATATCGGTCTTGGTGTATATCATAGGGTCTGGATTCTGGAGTTTTGTGTTCGCGTTGACCATTACGGGGTGGATGAGTATTGCATACTTCTTCAGGACTCAGGTTATGATTATTAGAGACCGTGAATACTCGCTGGCGTCTAGATGTCTTGGGACACCTATTACGCGTATAGTTTCCAAGAATATTTTGCCGTTTATGACATCTGTTATTGTTACGCTTTTGGCCACTGAGCTACCTTCTTATATTTCAATGGAAGTGTTCCTTTCCTTTATTGGAGTTGGACTTTCTGCTAGTGTGCCATCTTTGGGTAGAATGATTCAGGAAGCACAAACGGCGTTCTTGATTTATCCGTGGGAATTCTGGGCACCAGTTGCAATTGCGGCTATGGTTACTATTATTCTTTATGTTTTGGGTCAGAATTTGGCAGATGCATCGGACCCAAGGACACACATGTAAGGAGGCAGAACATGGAAAACGATAAAAAAGTTCTGTTGTCCCTTAGAGACGTAGATGTAAAATTCAATGTTAGAGGTAGAATTCTTTCTGCTATAAGACATGTATCTTTGGATATATATGAAAATGAAGCCATTGCAATTGTAGGTGAAAGTGGTTCTGGAAAGTCCGTCTTGACCAAGACCTTTGCGGGCATGCTGGATTCTAATGGCTTTATTAGTAATGGAAGTATCATCTTTTCTGATGACGAGCTATCCAAGACTGTTGCACCATTGAATGACCAAAATAAGAAAACCCTCAAGAAGGCATATGAAATGCTTAATAGATATTCTCCTTTGGAGCGTGGTGCAAAAGAGTTTGTGGCCATTGAGCAGAAGAAGGAAGAAATTAGGCATGAAAAATCGCTTACTCCTCAGGAGGAGATTGATTTTGCAAAACGCATCAAGGACTTAGATGACGATATTGTGGACAGAACTAACTACATGTTGGCTTTGGACCGTAGGGATGCCGATGATGCAGTGCAAATTCAAGAAATTAAGGTCAAGATAGCAGCCTGGACAGAGCAGAAAAAGGCTATCACCACAGAGCGCTTGGACTTAATTAAGAAAAGAAGTCAGGATTATATGGCCAATACTGCTAAGGTTGCAAGTAACAAGAAGATTCTTGAGGACTTGGCAGCTTTACGCGAGACTAAGATTGCACAGCTTGACGATCCAGCTAATCCGTATGGGCTCTCACAGGCCACGCTGGACAGAAATAAGATTCTGGCTTACGAGATTCTTCTTTCTATAGCCAGATACCCTAAATTGACTCAGCTTAAATTTATGAGAAAGCTTGATAAGGCCTTTAGGCTTGCCATGTGCTCTGGTGTTGACTTAAATAACAGTAGAGAGAGAAACAAGATTTTTGAGACTTGCAACTTTAGAGTTGAGTTTAGAAGTCTTGATGAAGAAAAAGGCATTGTTGAAGGCTATGCAATTATTGACTGTGCAAAGGTTAAGTACACCAAGGACTGGCAGCAGATTAGAGGTTGTAAGATAGCTACTGTTTTCCAAGATCCTATGACTTCTCTTAACCCTGTTGTTACAATTGGAAAACAGATAATGACTGTTATTCTCAAGCATCAGAAGTGCTCTCAAGAAGAGGCAAAGAAGAGAACTTTGGATATTATGTCTAAGGTAGGTATTCCTGAGCCAGAAAAGAGGTTTAACGATTATCCATTCCAGTATTCTGGTGGTATGAGACAGCGTATTGTTATTGCTATTGCTCTTTCTTGCCAGCCAAAAATTCTTATTTGTGATGAACCTACTACTGCTTTGGATGTTACTATTCAGGCTCAAATTATTAGACTTATCAAGGATCTTCAACATCAGCTTGGGTTTACAACTGTTTATATTACGCATGACCTTGGTGTTGTTGCCAATGTTGCTGAGCGTGTTGCTGTTTTGTATGGCGGACAGATTGTTGAGATTGGTACGGTAGAAGATATTTTCTATGAACCAAGACATCCATACACTTGGGCTCTACTTAGCTCTCTTACGCAACTTGCAGAGAAGGGAGACGAACTTTTCTCAATTCCGGGAACGCCCCCATCATTGTATAACAAAATTGTGGGAGATGCTTTTGCTCCTAGAAGCCAGTATGCTATGGCTATTGATATGGTCAAGGAACCTCCTATGTTCCAAATTAATGATCACCATTGGGCAAAAACTTGGCTTTTGGACCCTAGAGCTCCTAAAGTGGAACCTCCTAAAATTATTCAGAATCTTCATGAAAAGATGATGAAATCTAATATTGAGTTCACGGAGTGAGGAGGGGAATATGGAAGAAAATAAAAGAGAAGTTGTTCTTTCTATTCAGAACCTCGATGTTGTATTCAAGAATGGAAAGAAAGAGTTTAAAGCTGTAGATGATGTTAGCTTTGATATTTACAAAGGTGAAACCTTTTCTTTGGTAGGGGAATCGGGGTCTGGAAAGACAACTATTGGGCGTGCAATTGTAAGAATCAATCCATGCTCAAAAGGCGCTATCTACTATAAGGGAAAGAAGATATCGGGAAAGTTATCAAGGAAGGAAGACCGTGAAGTTGTCAGGAAGATTCAGATGATTTTCCAGGATCCGGCGGCGTCGTTGAATGAAAGAGCTACCATTGAGTATATTATCTCTGAGGGCTTGTTTAATTTCCATTTGTATGATGATGAGAAGGATAGAATAAACAAGGTTGAGAAAATTATTAAAGAAGTTGGCCTTCTTCCGGAGCACTTGACTCGTTATCCACATGAGTTCTCTGGCGGACAAAGACAGCGTGTTGGTTTGGCCCGTTCTATTGTCATGGCGCCTGAGTTTATTGTTGCAGATGAGCCTATTAGCGCGTTGGATGTTTCTATTCGTGCTCAGGTTTTGAACCTTCTTAAGAAGTTCCAAAATGAAAGGGGACTTTCTTACTTGTTTATTGCACATGACCTTTCTATTGTTAGGTTTATTTCTGATAGGATTGCAGTTATTCACAAGGGTAAGATTGTTGAGATTGCAGAGACGGAAGAACTGTTTAAGTATCCTTTGCATCCTTATACAAAATCTTTGATGTCTGCGATTCCTATTCCAGATCCAATCCTTGAGAAGAATAAGAAGCTCTTTGTTTATAATCCTTCCTTGCACGATTATTCTGTTAACAAACCACATATGGAAGACCTTGGTAATGGGCATTTCATCTATGGTAATGATGCAGAACTTGAGCATTACAAGAGTGTGAGATTTGAAAAACATTGAAGTTAGTGATAAGCATGTTGGATTAAAAGTTGTTCTCTTTATTGTTTTCTTGGTTGTTGCTGTTAGTGCTTTCTCTTATGGCGTAACATTGATTGGAAAGAAGGACGCGGGATATCAGACTATTTCTGCCTCTGGTGATTCTGCGGACATTGCTTTATTTGCTAAAGAAATTTCTTTCAGTCATTATTTTGAAGGAAGCAGTAATTCTATCAAGAAAGAAGTTCGCACACTTCAAAAAGTTTATAGCTCTGTTTTGCTTGATGTATGTAGGCAACTTGATGCTGAAAATGTTTATGATGGAGCTGTTAGTATTGGAGCTCTAAACTCTAATTTGGGAGTTTCTGTTTCTGTAAGCCCTGAACTCTATGCTGTTTTAAAGGATGCTTATTCTAGAACACTAGAGAAGAAGAATTTTAACATGTTTGCTGGAGCTCTTTATTCTGAGTGGAAAAGTATTCTTATCTTGGATGATTCTAGCAAATTTGACCCTTTAAATAATGAGTATATGGCTTATAGAATTGGGGAAATTGCTAGAGAAGTTTCTGATTTATCTAACTTCAAATTAGAGTTCTTGGATGATGCAACCTGTTCTGTTCGCTTTAGTGTTTCTGAGCATTATTTGTCTTTTAGTTCTGAGTTTGAACTTGGGTCTGTTATTCTAGATTTGAATCTAATGACTAATGCTTATAAGCTTTCTCTTATTGCAGAAGAGCTTGAATCTCTTGGCTATAAGAACGGGTACCTTATTTCAAATGATGGCCTAGTTTTGACATTACCCAATACTTTTGAACAAAGTTTTGTGTTATACGGCATTGAAGATGAAAATCCTCTTTCTTCTAATATTGTTGAGCGAGGCTCTGTTTCTATAAGTGGTGCTTCTAGCAAGGTTTTTATGTCAGCCTTTGCTTTTGGCTCTTATTACAATGCAACTGTTGATGGTCATTTGAGACATTTGTTTTTTGATACCAGTACCGGTGAAATTTGCGATGTAATACTGTCGTGTACCATTATCTCTGATGATTCTTCAAGTATAGTGGAGAATATGGCTAACTTAATATTCCTTTGCTCCTTGTCTTCAAAAGACGCCGTTTCTGAGGCTATTTCTACATTGAGCTCTGATTGCTTTGTGGACTGTTCGTTTTATTGACGTTATTTGTCTGGCATGATGGATTTCTTCTTAAACTCCTCAATGAACTTAAAAAGAACATCTACTGCTCCGTCTACACCAACAGCACTTGTGTTAATGCATAGATCATAGTTACTTGCATTGCCCCATTTCTTATGCGTGTAATACTCATAATACTTTGATCTGTTTTTGTCTGTGGTGTTTATGAGTTTTTCCATTGAGGCTCTATCGTGTTCTGCATGTTCTTCAAGAGCTAGCTTTCTGCTGATTCTGTCTTCAATGTTTGCTTGAATAAAGAAATTTACAGTGTCGTAATCTCTTAAAACATAATCTGCACAACGCCCTACAATAACGCAAGATCCTTTTTTTGCTAAAGCTTGTATGATTCTTGATTTTTCAAGGAATACTTGGTCATTTGGTGAAAGGTTGTAGAATTGATTCATCACAACTTCCCTAGACATTGCAACTCCAGCACTTGGGACAAGGCCGGCACTTCCCATGTTTAAAAGACTAGGTTTTTGCTCATCCATTTTTTCGAGATAACTTTCTGCAAAACGACTATGCTCTGCTGTAAGTGTTATCAGTTCTTTGTCATAGAAGGGGATTCCTAAACGCATTGCAAGTCTGCGTCCAACTTCATGTCCTCCACTTCCAAATTGTCTTCCTATTGTTACTACGTGGCCCATGTTTCTCCTCCTGTTCTATAGATAATAATACCACAATTAAGAACAGGTTGAGTATTTTTTCTTGAGAAAAATTGGAGCCGAGCGGAATCGAACCGCCACTTATGCCATGCGAAAGCATTGTTCTACCATTGAACCACGGCCCCAAAAGCAAATCATGTGCGATTATAGTGCTTTGAGGGGCTTTTGTTAAGCTCACCTGTGATATAATGATTGTGGAAAAATTGTTGGGCTGGAGGCGCAGGATGAGTATGAATGCGAGCATGGATATTGAAAATTTGGTTGAGAGGCAGAGAGAATATTTTTTGGCTGGCCACACCCTGGATGTTGGGGTTAGGATTTCTGCGCTTAGAAGGCTTAAGGATGCAATAAAAAAACATGAAACAGTTCTTGCAAATGCCCTCTATGCAGATCTGCGAAAAAGCAATCTTGAGTCTTACATGAGTGAAACTGGTATGGTTTTGGATGAGCTTGGCTGTGTTCTCAAAAATGTAAAAAAATGGACAAAAACAAAGGGAGTAAAGACTCCACTTGCTCAGTTTTTGTCAAAAAGCTTTGTTGTGCCAGAGCCTTATGGGGTTGTTTTGATTATGGCTCCTTGGAATTATCCTGTTCAGCTTTGTTTTGAGCCACTTATTGGAGCTATTGCAGCTGGAAATACCGCAATTGTTAAGCCGTCTGCTTATGCTCCAAGGGTAAGCTCTTGTGTTGCAAGTTTGATTCAAGAGATTTTTGACCCACAATATGTTGCTGTTGTAGAAGGTGGACGAGAACAAAATACAAGACTGCTAGAACAGAAATTTGATTATATTTTCTTTACAGGAAGTTCTGCTGTTGGAAAGATTGTTATGGAAAAGGCATCTAAAAATCTTACACCCGTAAGTTTAGAGCTTGGGGGAAAAAGTCCAGTCATTGTTGACCATACAGCTGATTTAAAGGTAGCAGCAAAACGCTTGGCCTTTGGTAAATATCTAAATGCAGGACAAACTTGTGTGGCTCCGGATTATTTGCTCATTGAAAATTGCGTAAAGGAATCTTTCTTGATGGAGTTTAAAAAAGCAGTTGAAGAATTTTTCCCAAATGCAGATTTTAAGGATAGTCCAGTTATTGTAAATGAAAAACACTTTAATAGGCTCATGGGCTTAATTAATAGCACAGTTGCACAAGGAGCACAAATATTTTTAGGAGGAATAGGGGATTTGGGCAATTGTTTTATTGAACCAACCGTTTTAACAGATGTCAATTATGATAGTCCTATTATGCAAGAAGAAATCTTTGGTCCCATTTTGCCTGTGCTTGAGTTTAATGGTGAAATAGATGAGGTTTTAGATGTCTTGCGACATCGGCAAAAACCCCTTGCTCTATATTTATTCTCAAATGACAAAGCTCTTCAGAAAAAAGTGCTTTCTTCTGTCTCTTTTGGTGGCGGTTGTATTAATGACACAATTATTCATTTAGCCACACCATACATGGGTTTTGGTGGCGTTGGTGAAAGTGGTATGGGTAGTTATCATGGAAAGAAGAGTTTTGACACCTTTACTCATTACAAAAGTATAGTAAAAAAGTCCAATCTTCTTGACCTTCCAATGCGATATCACCCATACTCGGAAAGCAAATTAAATATTATAAAAAAGTTTATGAAATGAGTACAAATAAAATTCTTGTTGTTGGAGCCTCCAATATGGATATTTGCTCCAAAAGTTTTTCTCCTATCAGAGAAGGAGATTCCAATATAGGCCAAGTCTCAAATGCCAGTGGAGGAGTTGGTAGGAATATTGCAGTAGCACTCAAACGTCTTGGTTGTTCTGTTCAATTTCTAACTGCAATTGCAAACGACTCTTTTGGTGTTGCTCTTTCTTCTTCAATCAAAAATGATGATATTTCTCTTCTTCTTCCTTTGTTTGATAGCACTACATACAGAACAGGTGTCTACTCTTATACCCTAGATTCAGATGGGACTCTTGTATGTGGCGTAAATGACATGTCCATTAATGAATGTTTAGATTCTCAAAAAATTTTAGAAGCAAACAATGTCCTAAAAAGTGTAGATTGTGTTGTTTTTGAAACAAACATTCCAGAAGAGACTATTAAAACATTGGTTTCTATGGGCGGTAAATTTGTTGCTGATTGTGTTTCTGTTGTCAAATCAAGAAAGCTTAGTGGCGTACTTGATAAGCTTTTTCTACTTAAAGCCAACTATGCTGAAGCTTGTGCTCTTGCAGGGGTAGAGGAAAATGAAAAGAAAGACCCGTATGCTGTGGCACAGAGACTTGCTGGTAAAGGCTTAGAACGTGGAATTATAACTCTAGGGAATCAGGGAGCCTTCTGTTTTGAGGTGCAGGCTTTTGAAAATGGTGGATTTGAATGGTATACGGTTGAGACTCCAAAAGATGGTGTAATTGTAAATACCAATGGTTGTGGAGATGCTCTTTTGGCGGGTTTCCTTAGTTCTTACTTAAAGTATAACAACATGAAGAAGGCCATAACTTTTGGACAACTGGTTGCAAGTGTTAATGCAAGAAGTAATGAGGCTATTTCTCAAGAATTAAATTCTTTAGTATAATATAGTTTTGCGAGGTTAACTTAGCGAGGTTCATATGGAAAATTTGAATAAAAATCTTATCTTTTCTCCTGAAGTAAAAGAGGCTATGGCAAGTGGAAAGCCAATTGTGGCTTTGGAGAGTACAATTATCAGTCATGGTATGCCTTATCCTAAGAATGTTGAAACGGCTATTGCTGTAGAAAAAACTATTAGAGATAATGGGGCAGTTCCTGCAACAATTGCGATTATTAAGGGAAAGCTAATGGTAGGGCTCACTCCTGAAGACCTTGAATACTTTGGTAAGAAGGGTACGGCTATTACAAAAGTAAGTAGACGTGATATTCCTGTGGTTGTCTCCCGAGGTGAAGATGGTGCAACTACGGTTGCAGCAACAATGATTATTGCCCATATGGCAGGTATTCAGGTTTTTGCAACAGGTGGAATTGGAGGTGTTCATAGGGGTGCTCAAACAACTATGGATATTTCTGCAGATTTGGATGAATTCTCAAAGACTCCAGTTCTTGTTGTTTGTGCAGGGGCAAAGGCAATTTTGGACTTGAATCTTACTATGGAATATCTTGAGACTAAAGGTGTTCCTGTTTTCTGTTATCAGACAGACGAACTTCCTGCATTTTACAGCAGAGAAAGTGGAATTAAGGCTCCTTTTAGATCCGATAGCGCTGAAGATTTGGCTAATATTTGGAAAGCCAAAACAGATCTTGGTATCTCCGGTGGTTTTATTGTTGCTAACCCTATTCCAAAAGAGTACAGCATGGATTCCAAGCGTATTAATGCCGCTATTGATGAAGCTATTTGTGAGATGAATAAACTTGGTATTCACGGAAAGGAGACCACTCCTTATTTGTTGGATAAAATTCAAAAACTTACTGGCGGAGACAGTCTTGAATCTAATATTGGATTGGTTCTTAACAACGCTAAGCTTGCAGCTCAAATTGCAAGAGAGTTAGTATAATTGCTTTTGTACGCAATTTGAAAGCAAATGGCTAAACAATGTCCAAGGGCAGGTGCTTGTGGTGCCTGCCAGTTAAACGGTGTTAAATATTCTACTCAATTGTCACGTAAACAAGCCTATGTTGAGTCTTTGCTTTCTTGTTTTGGTCCTGTTGCCCCTATCATTGGCATGGAAAACCCTTTCCATTATAGGAACAAGGTGCAGTCTGTTTTTGGTCTGAACTCTAAGGGTGAGGTTATCAATGGGATTTACAGGCTTGGTACGCACAAACTTATTCCCATTCGAGACTGCATGATTGAAGATGAAGAGGCTGATTCCATTTTGGAGACCATTAAGGCTCTTGTTAAGGCCCGAGGTATTGAACCGTATGATGAAGACCGCCAAGTGGGTGCAATTAGACATGTACTCATAAGACGCGCCGTGTCTACAAATCAGAGTTTGGTGGTAATAGTATCGGGATCTCCCAAATTCAGGCCAAAAGAGTCGTTTGCACAGGAGATTGCAAGACGGCACCCGTCTGTGAAGGGCGTGCTGCTTAACGTGAATGCCCAAAAGACCTCTATGGTGCTGTCTAATTCCCCATGTAAGCTTATTTGGGGGCAGGCCTGGATTGAAGATGAGCTGTGCGGGTTGCGATTTAGGATATCGGCCAAGAGTTTTTATCAGGTGAATGCGGTGCAGGCGGCTAGTCTGTACACTATTGCAATGCGTATGGCACGTTTCAGTGGGCAAGAGACTGTCATTGATGCATATTGTGGCACTGGCACAATTGGCCTTATTTCCTCGCGGTGGGGTGCAGGACGTGTTATTGGTATTGAGCTTAATGAAAGCGCTGTGGCCGATGCAATTGAAAATGCCACTATCAATGGTATCTCTAATGCTACCTTCCTATGCGGTGATGCGAGTGCAATCCTCAAAGTTATGGCAAAAGGCCATGTTTGGTTGGGCCAAGATGGTGCATTGGTTGGTATGGATCCAGAAAACAAAGAGGGCTACACACAAATATCTAAGGCCGATGTCCTTTTCATGGACCCTCCGCGCAGTGGCAGTGATGAACGGTTCCTCTCTTCCGTAATTAAAATTTCTCCTAAAACGATAGTCTATATCTCATGTAATCCCCAAACTTTAGCAAGAGACTTGCGCTATCTGACCATCAATGGCCCATACCGCATGGTTGGTGCTCAGCCTGTTGATCTGTTCCCTCAAACGGAACACATTGAGACAGTCGTGTTAATGTCGAGGGTATGAACACACATCAAAAGTAAGCGTAATTTCGTAGTCTAGTGCGAGATTTCCGAGAATAATCGAAAATCTCGGATATGAGAGTTCTTAATAAATACACAGATGAATTTAGAAGAAATGTCGTATCCGTTCTTAGAAGTGGAATGAAGGTTTATGATGTAGCAAGACGTCTAGATGTTCCAATTTCAACTATTTGGGGTTGGCTACACGAAGATAAATTTGCATCTGTAGGTCCTGCATCAGATGAAGTATTAGCTGCATTACCGTCAAAAGCCTTGACTCTACCAAGTTCTAACAAAAGTTCTTTGATTAAGATTGCCCAAAGGGAAGAACCCAAGCGGGCAAATAAAGAATCTTCTATTAGAGTCAGTTATGGCAAACTGAACATTGAATTTGCTAATGGTCTGACAACAGAGAATCTAAGATCAATTATCCAAGCACTTGGAGGTAAAGATGTTCTTTGATTTTGATAAGTACACCTATTACATAAGTCCAGGAACAATGGACATGAGAAAAGGTTCTAATAGTTTAGCAATCTATGTACAAGACCAGCTAAGAGAAGATCCATTTTCAAAAAGTATGTTTTTATTCTGTAGTAAGAATAAGAAGACTCTAGTAGTTCTAGTATGGGATAATGGTTTTTGGCTAATGAAGAAGAAGCTCTTCTGTGGAACATTTGCTTGGCCTAAAGATGGAGAAGAAGCTCTTATGATTACTTTAGATGATATCAAAAGACTCATTTCTGGAGAGGATATTTGGAGGAAAATTCCAGTGCTTGAAGACTCTCAAATTCTATGGTAATTTCTTAACAGAAAACAAATTATTTAACTAGAATCTATTGAATTAATTCTTTATTTATGCTACAATTAATGTATGAAAAGAAAGGATAAAGACGAGCTAATTCAAGAATTACAAGACCTGGTTGAAAAGAAAGATTCTCAGCTTGTTGAAGACGCCAAGACAATAAAAGAACTTAATGAGGAAGTTCTTATTCTTAATGGTGTCATTAAAATCCTTCAGAAAGATGCAGCTACAATTGCCAGACTTAAAGCAAGAGTTAAACATTACTTTGAAGTAAGTAGTGAAAAACAGCCTTGGCTTTTTAATGAGTTTGAGACAACTGCAGAAAACGGAACACTGGAAGAAACTCCGGAGCAAGCTCCTTACACAGAAGAAACTGTTAACTCTTATGTAAGAAAAAAATCTCGCACAGGCATTACTCTTTCTGCAGATATTCCTGTTATTGATATCTATGATGATTCTAAAATTGAGAATTGCTCTAGATGTGGTTCTCCTATGAAGAAGGTTGGAGAAAAGATTTATGAGTCCTTTACTAGAATTCAGAGAGATGCACTTGTAAGAAGACACGTCAGTTTGTTTGCTTGTCCTAATTGTGAGCCAGAAACCAATGAAGGGAGAATAACAGAGACTCCAGTAACAGGGAATATGCTTGATGGAACTGTTTGTGATCCTACACTTCTTAGTCAAATAATTGAAAACAAGTTTAGCTATGCTCAGCCTCTTTACCGTCAGGCTCTTAGCTTTAAAGAGATTGGACTTTCTAGGTTTACAATGAGCTCTTGGATTATGAAAGTAGGAGAAAGGCTTGAGAAGAACATGGCTCCTTGTCTTGAGAAGCTCATTTACAGTTATCCACTGGTAAACACAGATGAGACTCCTGTTAAGGTATTGGAGCTTACAGATGAACAAGGAAACAAGAAAGCTCCTAATTCTAGAGCAAATGCTTGGATGATAGTTAGAGCTGCAACTGATAGTAAAGGAAGGCATGGACCTGTGATGTTTACTTTTACAGATAACAGAAGAAATGAAACTCTCATAAATATTCTCAAGCCCTACACTGGAGTAGTTCAGACAGATGGTCTTTATGGCTACAACACTGCAGCTAAGGAATGTTCTTTTACTCACATAGCTTGTATGGTGCATTCTAGAAGAAAGGCCATTGAGGCTCAAGGGAACAGTATGAAAGGCGTTTCTTGTGAGCTTGTTAGGATTTATGCAAAGTTCTTCCATGAAGAAGGCGTTATTAAAGACAAGTTTAATGAAGGACTTCTTACAGAAGATGAATACATTGCAGAAAGACGAAAAGTTCTTGAACCAATTCTTGCTGAGTTGAATAAGTTCTGTACAGACAATCTCACTGATAAAGTACAAGGGAAACTTCGTATTGCATTGAATTATCCTCTTGAACATTGGGAGAATCTCATTAAATTTCTTAATTATCCTTATGCTACTAGCTCTAATGAGAGGGCTGAGAATGCTATTAGACCATTTGCAGTGGGAAGGCGCAACTGGCTCTTTACTATTACAGAGCTTGGAGCAAAGGTATCTGCTTTCTACTACAGTCTTGTAGAAAGTTGTAAGAGTTTGGATATTAACTTCCAAGATTACATGACATATGTTCTTTTGAATGCTAACACTGTCTCTGATGGAGATGAAAAGTCTTGGGCTAATTTTCTTCCTGGAAAATGTGATGTCTCCTCTGCTAGAGCTTACAGAGAAAAGATTCTTTCTGCTAAGCCTGACAAAAAAAGGACGGATATTTACAAACTCAGAGGCAAACGTGTTTAATTTTTTCATTACACTATTGTCTCTCAATAATTAAACAAAAAAATAGACTACGAAATTACGCTTACCATACTTCTTTGTCTCCAAAGAGATAATAACGGACTTTCCAACAATACGCAA
>CAVFGI010000025.1:0-28544 GCA_963621975.1 Selenomonadaceae bacterium | reverse complement strand
TTTTAACACTATTGTAATACCATCATAAATATATAGAATTTATATAATTTTAATACAACAACAATAATATTACTATTTCTGTAATTTGTTTAGGTAATCTTCAATTTCCTGAGGATCTCCATGAAAAACAAGTGCATTCATTCCTTGCATAACAGCACCTGCGCAATTAAGATGTAGATCATCAATAAAAAGGCATTCATCCGCTTTTAACTTATATCTATCTAAAACAAGCTGATAAATTTCAGGCATAGGCTTAACTAACTTTTCATAACCGGAAATAACAACACCATCCATATATTTAAGACTAGGAATAAGATTTCTATTGGTATAAATATAAGCAGGAGCATTTGAAAGCAAGAAAAGCTTATACCCCTCACTCTTTTTCTTTTCCAAATATTCTGCCATTCCAGGAACAGGCCTAATCATATCAAACCAATTCAGAGCATAATGAATATGTTGCCAATATTCCTTAGGTGTTCTACAAAAAAACAACTCTTGAGCCTCAGAATATGTGATTTTTCCCCAATCTAACAGAGACCAATCAATAGAGCCAAAAACTTCTCTCATTAAAACAGCTCTTTCTTGAGGATCATCAATATGCATATCATCCATAATTAAATTAGGAGACCACAACAAAATCACATTACCCATATCAAAAATAAGATTACGAATCATGACCACATATTAAAGAGTTCACTAATTTTTGAAAAGGTGTAAAATACTGCCATGAAAATTCTAGTAATCAATCCAGGCTCAACATCAACAAAGGTCAGCGTTTTCGAAAACCGCAAAGAACTCTTCACCGAATCAGTCTTTAATGACGCTCCTTTAATGCTCTCTTTTAAAACCACAAACGACCAACTTCCATACAGAAAACAGGTCACATTAGACGTCCTGAAACTACACGGTATCTCCATACACGATATAGATATATTTATTGGACGTGGTGGGTCTGCACACACACAAACAGGAGGCCTCACAACAATAGATAGCAATCTCTATACCGATACTAAATACGAAGTCTCAAAAACAGACCATGCAGCAAAACTTGGAGTAATGATTGCCTATCAGCTATCAAAAGAATACGATAAATTAGCTTTTACAATTAATCCAACCAATATGGACGAACTTCAAGATGTAGCAAGAATTACAGGAATTAAAGGCTTATATCGTAGACCTCAATCACATGCCCTAAACCAAAAAGCAATAGCACAGCTTCAAGCAAAAAAACTAGGAAAAAAAGTAGATGATTGCAACTTCATAATAGCGCACATTGATGGAGGAATCACTGTTGGTGCCCATAAGAATGGCAAGATGATTGACTGCACAGAAGGAGCTGGGGGTGATGGCCCATTTACACCAACTAGAATAGGCTCTATTCCGGTCCTAGAAGTAGTCAGATATATTGAAAATGGCCATAATACGGACGAAATTAGGGCACTTTGCTCTCATAGTGGAGGATTTATTTCCTATTTCGGAACATCAGATACAAAAAAGATATATGAAAAAGTACAAGCAAAAGATCCAGAAGCAACACTTGTTTGGCAGGCAATATTATACCAAATTTCAAAATGTATTGGAGAAATGGCAGCAGTTCTAAAAGGCAATGTCAATAACATAATTCTAACTGGAGGACTAGTCCACTACCAAGAAATTATTGATTACATTACGGAGCATTGTAGCTTTATTGCACCTATAGTTACATATCCAGGAGAAGTAGAACAACAAGCTATGGCTTGGGCCGTTTGTGATTACCTTGAAGGCAAAACACAACCAAAAACATATATTGCCCATGATGTCTTTGAAGGCTTCACTTGGGATTCTCAAGTATATTAAACCATTGTGCACCTTTGCTCTGAATTGCATCTCATTGCAATAAATGCTGCTTGTAGTTAACCATAAATTTTTCATAGAGCCAAAAAATAGAACTCTAGGAAAAAAATATTTTTTATAGACCTATAAAATAGAACTTTAGAAAAAAATTATTTTCTATAGATCTACAAAATAGAACTTTTGAAAAAAATAGAGCGCAAAAGTTCTATTTTCACTTGATATGGTTGTCCACATTGCAGACCAGCTCCACTTTAGACTCTCCATGAGATGACGCATCTTCTTACGCAAACCTCATAAAAAAATAGACCGTGTTCAACACACGGCCCAAACTAAAGTCTGCTCAAAGAATCAAAAATCTTAATCTGTATTTAAAAGACTTCTAAGGAACTCATCTTCATCTTGGAATTCATGCTTTTTATCGTCCTCATTAGAGTGAGTGTTAACTTTTTCATCTTTATAATCTTCAGTTTCTTTGACCTTTTCAATACTTTCATCATCCTCGTCATCATCAGAATGATTAGATTGAATTGATTTAGCAATGAATTTAATCAAATCAACAAACAACCAAATAACACCAATAGCAATTGAAAGTAACCCAAGAGAAATTAAAATATTGTCCTTAACAAAGTAAATAATTTTATCTACAAAAGCAGTTGGAACATCTTTTGCAGGACTCACTTGAGTAGTTTTTGTTAAGCCAGCAACAGAAGCTGTATCAGAAGCTGGTGCAGTAGGTTCATTACTTTGACCTCCAACAACCATTTCTCCTTCAGCCTCAACAGAAGACCCAGAAACCTCATCACCATCACTAGCATTTTCAACAACATCAACTTGTTCAGAGGTTTCTTCACTAGAAGTTACATCTGATGCATCAGAGGAAGCTTCAACTTCACCTGAAGACTCAACAGAAGCATTTTCAGCACTTTCAGCACCCTCTGCCTGAGCACTTTCAGCACTCTCAGAACTTCCAGCACCCTCTGCACTTTCAGCACTCTCAGAACTTCCAGCACCCTCTGCACTTTCAGCATCCTCAGCACCATCAGCACCCTCAGAAGCCACCTCTGCACTTGCTTCAGCTCCACTTGCTTCAGCTGCACTTGCTTCATCTGTACTTGCTTCAGCTGCACTTGCTTCTCCTGCATCTGCTTCACCTGCACTTGCTTCATTTGTACTTGCTTCATCTGTACTTGCTTCACCTTCACTTGCCTCAGTTGTAGCACTTTCATCAACTGGAGCTAAAGTTAAATCAGCACCATCAAAAGCATCAGCAGAATCTACAGGCTCAAGAGATTGAGATTCAACAGAAACAGACCCGTCCTTAGTCTCATCACTAGAACCTGTTGTTACCTTTGGAGTCTTACAAGAGACAACAACACAAAGAATTACACAAAGTAAAACAATAAAAAACTTCTTCAAAAGACACCTCCAGAAAAATCAGAACGATTTCAAAACCTCAATATGCTTTTCCAATTTCTCAATCTTTTCTTCAAATTCCTTCTTCTTAGACTTTTCCTTCTCTATAATCTCAGGTTTAGCACCATTTAAGAATTTCTCATTAGAAAGTTTTCTCTCAACACCTTCAAGGAGACTACGAGTCTTAGAAATCTCATCCTCAAGCTTTGCAATTTCCTTGTCAACGTCTATAGCTTCTTTAACAAAAATATAAGTCTCAAAGCCCTGACCGGCAATAGGGAAAGCACCTTCTATATCCATACTTCTATTAACATCAATCTCAATACTTCCAGCATTAGTAAAACCAACAAGAAGACCAACATGCGAAGCCATAAAAGAAGCAAGTTCACTGTTTTCATCTGGCCTAATAACAATTCTTAGCTTCTTATCTGCAGGAATACCAAGTTCAGCACGAGTATTTCTAATACCTCTTACAATATCTTGCAAGCAGTACATCAAATTCGCTTCTTTTTCATAAACCCTATCTTGGCGATACTGGGGATACAATGCCGTAATAACTTTACCTTCTGTATTAGGGAGCTTAGAATAGATTTCCTCTGTGATAAATGAAAGCATTGGATGCATCATCTTCATAGATTCAGCAAGAATATCCATAAGAATAGAAACAATTCTATCCTTTTCAGCATCAGAGCCCGAGTACAAAGAAAGCTTAGTAGCCTCAAGATACCAGTCGCAGAAATCGTTCCAGAAGAAATCGTAGACAGCCTGGGCTGCATCGTTGAACTTATATCCCTCAATAGCGGTTCTAACCTTCTTAACGTTCTCATTCAAACTATGATAAATCCATTTGTCAACTTGGGTAAATTTAGATTCATCAATAGCAACAAGATTCCTACCTTCAAGATTCATTAGAAGGTATCTAGTAGCATTCCAAATCTTGTTCGCAAACCTAGAACCAAGCTTAAAGGAATCCATATCAATGAGTACGTCCTGACCCTGAGCCGCAAGATAGCAAATAGTAAATTTCATTGCATCCGCACCATAAATATCAATAACTTCAAGAGGATCAATACCATTACCAAGGCTCTTAGACATCTTTCTGCCTTTCTTGTCTCTAACAAGACCTGTGAGATAGATATCTGAGAAAGGCACAACGCCATTGAACTCAAGAGAGGACATAATCATTCTGGAAACCCAGAAGAAAATAATATCATAACCAGTTACCAATGCACTTGTAGGGAAGAATTTCTTAAAATCAGCAGTTTCTTCAGGCCAGCCTAGAGTGCTAAACGGCCAAAGCCAAGAAGAAAACCAAGTATCAAGGACATCGGGATCTTGATGGATGTGCTTACTACCACACTTAGAACAGCATGTAGGGTCTTCGCGTGAGACCATCATCTCGCCACAATCGTCGCAATACCATACAGGGATTCTGTGACCCCACCAAAGCTGGCGACTAATACACCAGTCGCGAATATTCTCAAGCCATGATGAATAGGTGTTCTCCCAGCGTTTTGGATAAAAGTGCAAATCTCCCTTCTTCCAAGCATCCAATGCCTTGTTGGCCATAGAACGCATTTTAACGAACCATTGCTGACTTAGGTAAGGCTCAACGGTAGTATTACACCTATAGCAGTGGCCAACTTCGTGCTTATGTTCTTGAACTCTAACAAGATAACCTAATTCTTGAAGCTTTTCAGCAACCTTCGTGCGGGCTACTTCTGCAACAAGTCCTCTAAATTCTTCAGGGCAAACATCATTTAAAGTTCCATCTGGATTAAGAATATTGATAGCTTGAAGATTATGACGTTTCCCGCATTCCCAGTCGTTAGGATCGTGTGCAGGAGTAATCTTTACCATACCAGTTCCAAACTCAATACCAACAAAGCTATCTGCAATAATTGGGATTTCTCTGTCTGTCAAAGGCAATTTAAGCATCTTGCCAACAAGATCCTTGTAACGCTCATCATCTGGATTAACGGCAACAGCAACGTCACCAAACATGGTCTCAGGTCTAGTTGTTGCAACAGTAATGTAGCCACTACCATCAGCAAATGGATAATTTACATCGTAAAGATGGCCTAAATCTTCCTGATGTTCAACTTCATCATCTGCAAGAGCTGTTCCGCAATGAGGGCAGTAATTTACAAGATAAAGGCCTTTATAAATCAATCCCCTGTCATACAAGGAAACAAATGTCTCTCTAACAGCCTTAGATAGACCTTCATCCATTGTAAAACGTTCATGATCCCAGTCACAAGAACATCCTATTTTCTTTAGTTGACTGACAATAACATCATGGTGCTTTTCTTTTAGCTCCCAAGTTTTTTCCAAGAACTTCTCACGTCCTATATCCTGACGTCTCAAGCCCTCTTTCTTCAGCTGACGTTCCACAACGTTCTGGGTTGCAATACCAGCATGGTCTGTTCCAGGAACCCAAAGAGTTGGTCTTCCTGTCATTCTATAATAACGTATGAGGATATCTTGCAAAGAATTATTTAACGCATGGCCCATATGAAGGATACCTGTAACGTTTGGTGGTGGCATAACAATAACAAAAGGTTTCCCTTCACCCCTTGACGGCTTAAAATTTCCGTCCTCCACCCACTGCTTGTAGATGGTATCTTCAAACGCCTTTGGATTATATGCCTTCTCTAGCTCTATAGCCTTCATCTATCCCCTCCAATGCGGGCAAAACTCACAACCTACATCTATAAGGTTTTTGCAATATAGTTTTTGCAGTTGCAAAAACCTCTTACATACAAAATATTTCTTAATACTATAGCACACTTCACACCAAAATCTCAATCTCATCCCCAGCTTGGATTCTGCCTTCCTTGATGACAATTGCAAAAATACCATCTGTTGGCATAACACACTTTCCAGTAGCTTTCTTGATAGCACAATCGGAATGACACTGCTTGCCAATTTGAGTGACCTCAAGCTCGGTATCACCAACTCTAAGTCTAGTGCCCACAGGAATATGCTTTAAATCAATGCCTCGAGTGTTAATATTTTCCGCAAAAATGCCATCATCTAGCTCAATTGGACAAGCTGAGCGCATAGTATCAATACTTTCTTCAGCTAAAAGACTTATTTGCCTATGCCAATCACCTGCATGAGCATCGCCAACAATACCATGATGGCACTTAACATCAATATATGGAACAGGATGCTTGCGAATCCCCTTAACCTCACTAATATTAACAGAAACAACTACAGCCATAATTCAACTCCAACAAAGCCTCATTGAACCTCAAAAACACCACTTTTCCCACCATCTTTATAAGTAAGGTGAATATTAGAAATAACCATATTGCGCTGAACAGCTTTACACATATCATAAACCGTTAAGGCAGCTACACTTACAGCAGTAAGCGCCTCCATTTCAACACCAGTTTGTCCATAGCACTGCACCTCACTAGAAATGGTCAGCACCGCACCATGACCGCCCAAGGACTCCGCAGTGCCCAAAGACTCCGCAGTGCCCAAAGACTCCTCAGCGCCCAAAGGCTCAATCTTAAAAGAAATATCAACCTTAGTCAGAAGCAAAGGATGGCACATAGGAATAAGCTCACTATTCTTCTTAGCCGCCATAATACCTGCAACCTGAGCCACAGCAAGGACATCGCCCTTCCCAATCTGCCCATCCACAATCTTTTTCATAGTCTTTGGTGCCATGTGAACTTCTGCATGGGCTCTAGCAACCCTATTCGTTTCAGTCTTCTGGCCCACATCCACCATTCGCGCTCGCCCCTGCTCATTAAAATGCGTCAACTCCGCCCTAGAAGCCTCAACACAAGAAATCTCCATACTAACCCCCAATTTGATTCATGGCCCTATGCGTCTGCGTCACCCCGTCATTGCATAGGTGGTGATGCTCCGGCTTAGCCAAAATGCCCCTACAAATTGCATCCTCCAACGCCTTTCCCTCAAGATTGCGCAACACAATCTCGCTATCCGAATGCAAGCACGGCTTTAGTCTTCCATCGCACGTAATCCTTATGCGGTTGCATGCAGGGCAAAACTCATTGCTAAGTGGCGTGATAAGGCCCACCTCGCCCCTATATCCTTTAATCCGATATCTCTTAGCCACCCCTTCAATAGAAAATTCTTCCAACTCTGGACAAACCTCTAACACCCTAGAGGCAGGCACAAAAGAACCAAAAGAAGCACCAAAACCCATTGGCATACGTTCAATAAAACGCACTTGGTAAAAGTTATCACGAGTAAGATTCACAAAATCAGCAATCTCATCATCGTTAACACCACCAAGAAGCACACAATTAATCTTAATTTTATCAAATCCAGCAGCCTTTGCAGCCTCAAGACCATTCAAAACATCAGCCAACGTACCAAGCCGAGTAATCTGCTCAAACCTCTCAGGACGCAAAGTATCTAAGCTAACATTAAGCCTATCCACCCCGCTGGATCTCAAAGGAGCAGCCAAAGAAGAAAGAAGACTTCCATTTGTAGTCACACAAAGCTCTTCAACACCAGGAATATCTTTAAGCATTTTGCAAAAATCAACAATTCCTCGCTTAACAAGAGGCTCACCACCAGTGACCCTAATCTTGCGAACCCCACACCTAACAGCAGCCTCAGCCATAGCTTTAAGCTCTTCAAAAGAACAAATATCGCTGTGATTTTGCTTAATAACTCCTTGTGGTGGCATACAATAGCAACATCTGTAGTTACATTTATCTGTAACACTAATTCTTAAGTATGTAATTTGCCTGCCACAAAGATCCAACATATATCCACCATAAAAAAAGCTGTCATGGCAACAAACCGTGACAGCTCTCAATTATATCCACAAAAATAACTTATTCAACCACAACTTCAGCTTCATCAGAAGGAATTAAAGTAAGAGTTTCACCTTCAAACAACACCGTTCCATCAGAAGCAACAAGCTGATTAGATTCATCAACTGAAACACCAGTTGCAACAATAGAACCGTTAGAATCCTTGATATTACCATTGGAATAAATCACAAGACCCCTATCTTCAAGCGTTGCAACCTCTATAACCTCAGAAGATAACTTCTCCAATGCAAGAGGTTGGATGCTCTTAAGCTTAATATCAACATCATAGCCACGTGCATCCAAGTTTTTGAGAATCTCATCAAGAGAATAATTCTCAAGGCTCTTGGAAGTAGTTGCGTTGTCTGTTGAGCGTACTGGTGTAATATTCTTAAGGTCAATTGTAGTATTGACATCTGGCAAAGAAATCTTATTATCCTTGCTGTTTCCGCCAAAAACAGCCCACGAGCCAATAAAAACAACAACAAAAGCTGCTGCAACACCTATAATCTGAGGAGTAGAGACGCTAAAGTGTTTTTTCAAGAAAGACAACTTAGAAGACTTGTTAGCAAACTTGTTCTTTTCAATAACAGAAAGAACCCTGGCCTGTCTTGGCGCAATTTCTTCATCCGTCAAAACAGCAGAACAAACAGTCTCTTTAAGATTCTGAAGCTTAAAGAATCTTTCTCTACAACTTACACAATAGCTCAGATGTTCCTCTACCTGACTCTTCCAAGGCTCAGCAAGCTCGCCATCAAGATAGGTACTAAGAATCTGATCATCAAGGCACATTTACTTCCTCCCGGTCCAGCATAGCACCAAGCTCCTTTCTAGCCCTGTGCATACAGACCTTAACGTTGCCCTCAGTTGTCTTGAGAACCTTAGCAATCTCAGCATAACTAAGACCAGCATACTCCCTAAGCACAATCACTTCCCTGTGCTTCATAGAGAGCTGACTCACAGCCTTCCTCACTGCATCAGCCGATTCCTGAAGAATCACTTCCGTTTGTCCATCCTTATACGGATTAACTTGAGGACCCTTCATCATCTTTTCAAGCGAAGCCGTCTCACGCATCTTTCTCTTGACAGCGTTGATACAAAGGTTTTTAGCAACCCTAATCAACCAGTACTTTGCATCATCCATTGATGGAAACACAATGTCCTTGTCATAGAATCTAATAAACGTATCCTGACAAATATCTTCCGCAACATCTTTATTGTAGGTCACGTGATAAGCAACCCTCATTAGAGTTGGAAAAACTTCATCATAGACTCGCCTGAAATCAAGTTCATCTCCACTTCTGATTTCCATAAACGTTAACAACCATCCAAGTAAAAAGTTACATTAATTGTTAATTTTTGTTAAAGATGGTCCATTAGGAGTATCTTTTACAACAAAACCCAACTGAGTAATTTGATCCCTATAAGAATCGGCCAAAGCCCAATCCTTATTCTTCTTAGCTTCTGCCCTTTTTTGCACCAAATCCAGCACCTGTTGAGGGAACGCTTCCTGTGCTTTTTGCGCCTTCACGTCAGAGAGCTTTAAACCCAAAACGCTATCCAAATAATTGACCACAAAACGCTTCTGGTCGTTTGGAATTGTCTCATCCTTTACCAAGGTCCACAACACAGACAGCGCACGCGGAGTCCCAAGGTCATTACACACGAACTCATCAAATTGCTGCATGTAATCTCTTGCCTTATCAGAAATTGCATTTTCATCTGCAATATCATCTCCAAAGCCACATATCCTTTCAACCAGCCCTAAACGTGCTGTTCTTGCACCCTCTAGACCCTGATAAGAGAATTGAAGCTGAGTTCTATAGTTAGCACCCAAACAGAAATATCTGTAATCAAGCGGATCAAAACCATGCTCTTTAAGAACACTCATGGTCAAGAACTCACCGGAACTCTTGGACATCTTGCCCTTGTCGCTCAACAAGAACTCGCCATGCATCCAGTAATTAACCCAAGTCTTACCAGTGGCAGCTTCACTTTGAGCAATCTCATTAGTATGGTGAACCGGAATAGCATCAATACCACCACAGTGAATATCAAAATACTCACCAAGGTAATACATACTCATAGCAGAACACTCAATGTGCCACCCCGGGTATCCACGTCCCCAAGGAGAATCCCACATCATAGCCTGCTCACCAAACTTGCTATTTGTAAACCACAAAACAAAATCCTTAGGATTTCTCTTGTTAGAATCAATATCAATTCTAGCACCACTTTTAAGGTCATCAAGGTTCAATCTTGCGAGCTTTCCATAAGAAGGGAACGTATCAATAGAGAAGTAAACATTGCCACCAGCAACATATGTGTGTCCCCCTTTTTCAAGCCTCTGAATAAGCTCAATCATTTGTGGAATATGCTTAGTAGCAGGACAAATAACATCTGGTCTAATAATGTTCAAAGAATCGTAATCACTAAAGAAAGCATTAGTATAGAACTTAGCAATGTCCCAAACACTCTTGCCTGATTCCCTTGCACTCTTTTCCATCTTATCTTCGCCATCATCACCATCACCGGTTAGATGACCAACATCTGTGATGTTCATAACATGCTTAACTTTATATCCTGCATGTAATAACACCCTTTTAAGAGTATCTTCAAAAATGTAAGTTCTTAGATTCCCAATATGTGCATAATTGTACACAGTAGGGCCACAACCATACATGCCAACAAAATTAGGAGTAATAGGCTTAAACTCCTCAACCTGCCGTGACATTGTGTTATATATCTGAACTTTCATAGGCAACTCCACAAGGTCTCACAACCTCAACTTCCTAATAATATATGTTATCGCCCACTAAAAATCAATTCACCTAATTTTGCAAAACAGTATCTAACTCAGCAGCAATAGCCTTCTTATCTAGGTTTTTGCCAATGATACAAAGTCTAATCATTCTGTCGCCCAATTTTTCATCCCAGTCTGCACGAAGTTGTGCATTCTCATCAAGCATTTTCTTAATCATGCCAGCAGGAGCTGTTGCAATCCATTTTCCATAAGGAGAACAAAGCATCTGGCGTCCAGAAGTCTCAAGAATATAGGCCATATCATCTTCATCGCTAAACCAAATGGTTCCTTTACTGCGGATTATATTCTTTGGCCATTTCTTTACGTAAGCTTGTAATTTCTTTCTATCAAAAGGCTTGCGTCTGTAATAAATGAAGGTGCCAATACCGTACTCATCTTCACTTTCCCCTTCATGGCGGTGCTCATGATGATGCTCATGACCCTCATGGTCGTGCTCCTCATGCTCTTGAGAATGCTCATGCTCGTGAGAATGCTCATGAGAATGCTCATGGAAATCGGGATTACCCTCGTCATCGGCATCACCCAAATCACCCTCAGCAGAGAGAGCTTGGCACCAACCAGCCTCCTCCCACACGCGTTCAAAATCAAACGAGGATGTGGAAAGCACGTCAGCCACCTTCACATTACCCATGGAAGTTTCAATGACCTTGACTCCTGGGTGAAGCGCATCTATGACCGCACGGACCTTCTTTTTATCGGATTCAGAGATAAGGTCAATCTTGTTGATAACAAGCGTTGAGCAGAATTCAATTTGCTGCACAAGAAGGCTCTCAATATCCTCCTCGCCAATCTTGTCCTTCTCAAGAAGCTTCTTTCCAGAAGCAAACTCGTCCACAAGACGCATAGCATCCACAACGCCAACAATATTATCCAGCACACCATTTTTGATAGCCATAAGCTGCTGTGCAATAGGCATTGGCTCACAAACACCGCTAGCCTCAATCATGATGTAATCGTATTTGCCACTAGCAATTATCTTCTCTATATTCTTAGCCATCTGCCCCTTTAGTGTGCAACAAATACAGCCATTGGTAAGTGGAACAATATCTTGCGTGTCCGTGATATTAGCACCCTTGGCAATCAGCGACGCATCCACGTTCACCTCACCAATATCGTTCACAATAACAGCCACCCTGTAGCCATCTTGATTCTTCAAAACATTGTTCAACAGAGTGGTCTTTCCCGCTCCTAAATATCCACACAAAAGAGTAATAGGCGTCTTAACTTTACTTGACATAATTTATCTCCACGGATTTCTCCACGAAGAATATACCGATATTTCTAAAAATAGTCTATTTTTTCAATAAAAAAGGCCACATAACACAGAGCTATGTAGCCTTGAATAAACTTGAATAAACTTAATTAATTGCAGCCTGAGCAGCAGCAAGACGAGCAATTGGAACTCTGTAAGGAGAGCAAGAAACGTAGTTCAAGCCAACCTTCTGACAGAATGCAATAGTCTTAGGATCGCCACCGTGCTCACCACAAATGCCAAGACGAATATTTGGTCTAACAGAACGGCCAAGCTTTGCAGCATGGTTCATAAGCTTACCAACACCGTCAACATCAATAGTAGCAAACGGATCATATTCATAGAACTGCTTATCAGAATCATGCACATAATGACCAAGGAATGAAGCAGCATCGTCACGAGAGAAGCCACAAGTCATTTGAGTAAGGTCATTAGTACCAAAACTGAAGAACTCAGCAGACTGAGCAATCTCATCAGCAGTAACAGCAGCTCTAGGAACCTCAATCATTGTACCAATTTCATATGGAACTTCCATTTTTTCAGATGCAAAGATCTCCTTAATAACCTTTTCAGCATGTTCCTTACAGAACTCAAACTCCTTATGATGGCCAACAAGAGGAATCATGATTTCAGGATAAACATCAATACCCTTCTTCTTAACATTAATAGCAGCCTCAATAATAGCCCTTACCTGCATCTCAAGAATCTCTGGGTAAACAATAGCAAGACGGCAACCACGGAAACCAAGCATTGGGTTAAACTCATGAAGAGCAGCAGCCTTTCTAGCAACTTCTTCAGGAGAAATACCAAGAGCCAAAGCCATCTCGTGTCTAGTAGTAGAATCGTTTGGAAGGAACTCGTGAAGAGGAGGATCCAAAAGTCTAATATTAGCAGGAAGACCCTTGAGCTCTGTGAACATAGCCTCAAAGTCAGATCTCTGCATAGGAAGGAGCTCAGCAAGAGCAGCTTGTCTCTCAATAAGGTTGTTAGCAAGAATCATCTTTCTCATAGAAATAATTCTTGAACCACCAAAGAACATATGCTCTGTTCTGCAAAGACCAATACCCTCAGCACCAAGCATAACAGCCATGTGAGTATCTGTAGGAGTATCGGCATTAGTTCTGACACCCATTGTCTTAATATTATCAACATAGCTCATGAACTTTTTGTAGTTCTGATAGAGGTTGGAATCCTCTTGCTTCATTGAACCATTGAGAACCTGAACAATCTCAGAAGGCTTAACATCAATCTTTGCGTTGTAAACAGCACCGGTAAAGCCATCAATAGAGATGTAATCCCCTTCCTTAACAACTACGCCGTTAACTTCAAAAGTCTTTGTTGCAAAGTTAACAACAATTTCACCAGCACCAGAAACACATGGGCAACCCATACCACGAGCAACAACAGCAGCGTGGCTAGTCATACCACCACGGCAGGTAACAACACCCTTAGAAACAGCCATACCACCAATATCTTCAGGAGAAGTCTCTGTTCTAACAAGGATTACATCCTTACCCTGATTTGCCCAAGCTTCTGCATCTTCAGCAGTGAAAACTACCTGACCACAAGCACCACCTGGAGATGCATTAAGACCTGTTGTAAGAGGCTTAATACCAGCTTCTTTAATTCTTGTCTGGTCCAAAATAGGAGCAAAGAGCTTGTTAAACTCACCAGCAGGAACACGAGAAACAGCAGTTCTTTCGTCAATAAGACCCTCTTCTACCATCTCAACCTGTGAACGGAGCCAGCTGAAGATTGTTCTCTTTCCGCTTCTAGTCTGAAGCATGTAAAGCTTACCTTCCTGAATTGTGAACTCCATATCCTGCATATCATGATAATGCTTTTCAAGAGTCTCTCTAATACCACAAAGCTGTTTGTAAACTTCTGGGTTAACCTTGCAAAGAGTATCAATAGACTGAGGCGTTCTAATACCAGCAACAACGTCCTCACCCTGTGCATTCATCAAGTACTCACCATAGAAGTGATTGTCTCCAGTGGATGGGTCACGAGTAAAAGCAACACCAGTACCGGAAGTCTCGCCCATATTACCAAAAACCATGCTCTGAACATTAACAGCAGTACCAAGCAGACCACGAATATCATTCATACGTCTATACTTAATAGCTCTATCATTATCCCAAGAGCGGAAAACAGCATTGATAGCCTTAAAAAGCTGATCATATGGATCAACAGGGAAATCCTCGCCAGTATGGCGCTTATAAATTCTCTTATATCTCTTGACCAAGCTAATTAAATTCTCAGTTGTAAGCTCATAGTCAAAAGACAAACCTTCTTCATCTTTAACATCCTGGATTGCTTCTTCAAACTTGTAATGTGGAACACCCATTACAACGTCACCAAACATCTGGATAAAACGTCTGTAGCTATCCCAAGCAAATCTCTCATTGTTTGTCTTCTTTGCCATTGCAGCAACGGTGTCTGGATTAAGACCAAGGTTAAGAACTGTGTCCATCATACCAGGCATTGATTGTGCAGCACCACTTCTAACAGAAACCAAAAGAGGATTCTCTGTATCTCCAAGCTTAGCATTCATAGTTTTCTCAAGTTGCTTGAGATTAAGAAGAACCTCTTCCTTCATTCCTTCAGGATACTCACCATTGTGAGCAGAGAAGTAAGCACAAGCCTCAGTGCTAATTGTGAATCCAGGAGGAACAGGAAGACCAATACTGGTCATTTCAGCAAGGTTAGCACCCTTTCCGCCAAGAAGGTCTTTCATGTTAGCAGTACCTTCAGCCACACCATTACCAAAGAAGTAAACATACTTAGTGATTTTTTTTGCCATTGTTTTCCTTCAAGAGGTTCTCAAAACCTCATTTTCCAAAAAAATATTCTACGTTGAGGATTTTCTACTATTCCAATAGCCTTGTCAACATGATAAAAGGCAAACTCAGAACTAATCAATTATAATAAAAGAAGAAACGAGAATAACAAAAATTGAGGTAAAACTAAATCGCCACCCAGAAAATAACTAGGTGGCGAAAAAAACTTTCATCTTTTTATGAATTTAAGCAAAATTTAAGCAATATAAGCTTTGAGATCCTGAACCTCTTTATCTTCAGCAAGTTGACCAAGAACTTTCTTTTCAATCTGTCTAATTCTTTCCTTAGTAAGATTGTAAAGCTCACCAACTTCCTTAAGACTCATAGGCTTCTTGTTATTAAGTCCAAATCTAAGCTCAATAACAGTTCGCTCACGCTCAGGTAAAGTATTCAAAATCTTATTCACAGAAGCCTTCAAAGCCTCTTCCATTACAACCTCATCTGGCTTGTCATTTTCAGACTCAATGAAATCACCAAAAGAAGCACTATCATCTGCACCAACAGGAGCATCAAGGCTGGAAACTTCTCTAGAAATCTGCATAAGCTCCACAATATCTTCCTTAGACATACCACACTCGGCAGCCAAGTCTTCAATAGAAACCTCGCAATCACCATCCTTTTCTATCTTAGCCTTAGCCTGCATCACCTGAGCCAAGTCAGCCGCCCTATTCATAGGAAGTCTAATCATTCTGGATTTCTCTCCAATGGCCTTCAAAATAGATTGTCTAATCCACCACACAGCATAACTAATAAAGTGATAACCCTTCTCCGGCTCAAACTTATCCAAAGCAGTCATAAGCCCCAAATTACCCTCGCTAATGAGATCAGCAAGAGGAAGCCCTCTATTTTGATACTGCTTTGCAATACTCACAACAAACCTGAGATTTGCTTCAAGCAGTCTATTTCTCGCATAGGAATCGCCATTTTTAGCACTAAGCGCAAGCGTATACTCTTCATCTCTACTCAACAACGGCACGCGCTCAATATCCTTCATATAAAGGCTCAACGATGAATTCTCAACTTGCTTGTTTGTATTACTCATGGACATCTTAAATCTCCTACGCATTCATACAAGCAACAACCGTGCCAACTTCACCCAACACGCCCACTAACTCACGTAGCTATCTACACTTACTCTTTTATCCCGATATTTTTATTTCCCCATTTCTTTGTCCAAAACTGTGTCAAAAAGACACACCCCACCCTAAAGCTTTATTTTTTGTGTCATTTTGACCCAAGCAAAAGCTCGTCGTTATTATTTGTGTCAGAAATGGACGTTCTACTATCCCAAGGGAAATCTATATGAATAGTTTTAAACCACTGGTCCACATTTTCAATTGGCCCAAACAAAGAGCTGTCCATATAGTCCTTAACACCTTCCCAAACATCTTTGATAAGGTCATGGACCATGTCGCCCTCAGGAGCAGAGACCTCAAGGTTTTTCTTGCCCAACAAGTAAATACTCATTTGAATTTCGTAGAATCTAACCCACCGTGGATCATTGTCGCAATCACCAGCTCTAAGCAAAAAACTATCGCACAACGCATACAAAGCACTTCTGACCATCTCCACTCTTTTAATAACAAGTGCTCGTTGAGACTCTGTTTGTTTTTCTATGTCGCCTGTACGAATTTCTCTTGAACTCATTTTCACTTCCTTAAATTCCTACGAACAACACAAAGATAATCATATAAATGAAAATCGTAAACAGAAGAATAGAAAAATGTGCTACAATGACTGACATAGGAGTTTTGTATGAAAAAAACCTTAATTCTTTTTCTATCTTTAATATTATCGGCCTTAGTGTGCGCAAGTGCATTCGCAAGCTTGGACTTTAGCAGTGTAGATGCGCTGTATTTGACAGATGAGCATGACCAAGAAGTATATGACCAGTTGCAAGAGATGCTGAAGAAAGCTACCACTAACCAAGAAAAAGCCCAGGTTCTGTGGCGCCTTTCACGCGTTTGCGTTGACTTAGGAGATGCCATTGACAAGAGCGATAAAACCACCCGTTTTGCCATCTATGAGGAAGGCCAGCAATATGCACTAGACTCAATTGCAGCTGACCCCACTCCAGAAGGCTATCTATGGAAATGCTCAAACTTGGGCAGATGGGGACAAACCAAAGGCGTTCTAGATTCACTTTCCAAAGCTAAACCCATGTACGAAGACATGGTTTATCTCACAAACAATCTCAACTGTCTAGACAGCTCAGAAGCATGGTACATCTTGGCCGTATTGTTTGAATCACTACCAGGAAAGCCACTGAGCTTTGGTAACAGAAACTACGCAATAAGCTACGGAAGAATAGCATGCGAAACAATCCCCAAAAACGTAATCTACGGTGGAACCTACAAACAGCTAGCGGAAACTCTTTGGGCAAGAAACTGGAACGCAAAAAAGAGAGCCTCAGAGTTTGCCAAAATGCAGAAAAACTGGGAGAAAACAACATCAAATAACATAGAAAAATATCAGTATTATGAAGGCGCAAAAGGCGCAGACGGTAACCCAATTTGGACAACAACTAAATATTCTGCTATGACAGACCGCCAAGAGGCCGTTGTTATCCTAATGTACGCCCAAAAAATTTATGAGTCTAGAAGCACTCATACTCAGGCCGATACCAAAAACTATCAAGAGATTGCAGACCTTCTTAAAGAATGGACTTAAAGATGCCTGAACAAAAGAAAAAACAAAAAAGGCCAGTACTCCAAAAGCGTCCTGCGCCCCTGCTCTACTTTGGGGCCAGGTTGTACTTGAGATTTGCAAATAAAATACAGTACAACCTTCACGCTTCTGGAGAAAAAGTCAAAGGGCCTGCCCTTTTAATCAGTAACCACACCTCAAATGCAGACTACAAGTTCATAGCTGGTGCGGTAAAACCTGCTAGAATATCCTTCCTAGGCACATACCACTGGTTCACCTTCAAAAAACTTGCCTTTTGGCTCAAACGCATTGGAGCCATTCCAAAATACCAATTCACAACAGACCTAGAGGCACTGAAGAAAATCCAATACGTGATTCGCGATAAAAAAGGCGTAGTCTACATAGCTCCAGAAGGAACAGTCTACTCAAGTGGACACCTAGGCTACATCTCTCCGGCAATTGCCAAGATGATCAAATTTCTCAAAGTGCCAGTATATGCAAGCAAAATTCAAGGCGCAGGATTAGGCAACGCCAAATGGTCTGCAAAACCCCATAAAGGCCTAGTTCACATAGACACTCACCTCATTCTCACCGCAGAAGAAGTGCAGACTCTTTCAAAGGAACAAATTCTAGAGCGCATTATCTCAAGCCTCTCCTACAACGAATTTGACTTCCAGAAACGCTTTAATGTCCATGTTCCAGGCCCAGATAAAGCTCTTGGCTTTGAGACCATGTTCTACAAATGTCCCATTTGCCACAGTGAATTCAACATCTCATCTAACGGCAACAACATAACCTGCTCTTGCTGTGGCTCAACAGCCACAATCCAAGACAACTTCACCTTCAAGTGGAGAATTAACGGCTCATTTGCCGGTTCCCAGTACTTTGAGAACTACTCTCAATGGTACGATTGGCAACTAGAAGAAATGAAAAAAGAGGTAGCAATGCCCAACTTCAAACTCTCAGAAGAAGTGGAATACGGCTACGACGAGCCCGGCGTAGACAACTATGTCAAAGCTGGCAAAGGAATCATGACTTTCACACACAACGGTTGGGATTACGTAGGAACCTTTAAGGGTGAACAAGTTTCAGAACATGATGACCCTCAAGCAGTTTTCCTTGCAACTCTCAAAGTAGGTCTTCACTTTGAACTCCCATACCGTTTTGGTAGGTGCCGAGTCTTCTATCCTCAAAACGGCCTTCACTCTATGAAATGGCACCTAGCCTCTTTGGCTATGAGCCTCTTTTTAGCAGAAAAATCCCAATAAGAAAAAGGGTCCTCCTTCTGTGGGGACCCTTTCATTTGTGTTGTTGCACTTTTGCGCAAGACTCAGCTTTTAGCAAATTACGGCAAGAACATCTTTAATGTTGAGAATAAGATATTCTTCTCCATCAATCTTAACATTAGTACCACTGTACTTGTCATGAAGGACCTTATCTCCAACCTTAACAGTCTTAACATCAGAACCAATAGCCTCAACTACAGCAATCTGTGTCTTTTCCTGAGCAGTCTGTGGAATAAAGATTCCACCAGCGGTCTTCTCTTCAACCTTATCCATCTTTACAAGAACTCTTTCACCAAGTGGTTTTACTGTCATATCATTTTGCTCCTTATTTACAATAATGTCGCACCTTTAGCCCAAACGGCCTTCTTTGCGAACACACTAATAATAATAAAAATAAGCCCAACAGGCAACTTCCTTCTACAATTATTCTAAACGTCCCAAACGTCCCAAACGTCCCACACAACCCAAACGTCCCAAACAGATTGGCAAACACTTGAAACACTTTTTTGGAAAACACGCAGAAAGCATGAATAATTTTGCTTTTTATTTTGTATTAATAAGTAGATGGAGTTGTGCAACGCTTTGCAGGCCATCAAAACACAAAAAAAGGAGATTGTGCTATGAACTACAACGAATTAAGAGCACAGGAAACAACTTTTGAAGTAATTCCAATTAGAAGAGAAGTGGACAAGAATGGCCACTTTTATCACGCAGTGCAACGCGCAGCCAACAGGGACAACATTTTTGATATCGAGCTAGCCAAATATCGGCACAACCTACTGTGCAGGATTAGTGCCATGCATAATGTGACCATACTTGCTTCCGTTGTAATGAGTAACCACACGCATGACCTTCTCATGGCCGATACCTGGGAAGACGTGTGCACAGTTCTAAGAATGGTGAATACAGCCGTTTCCCACTACCTACGAAAAAGGAACCCCAAGAAATATACAAACGGCCGTCGCATCTTTGAAGATTTTCCCTATTACAGAGCAATACACGACATTGTTGCGCTCATGACTACAATAAAATATATCTTCGATAATGCCAAATCCTTAGAAAACAAAGGAGCAATTGTTCCTTTTAGTTGTTTTTGGAACATGTCAAAAGGATATCTGTCAAAACCTTACAACAAAGCCTTATACGAAAAACTCTTTGGGCTAAAAGATGTTGAGCTGTATGACTTCTTAAATAAAAACGAAATGTCCCTTGTCCGCCAACTTTCCATTGAAAGATTCAAACACTGGACCAAACAAGATAACAACAACGTCTTCAAACGCGACCCCTTGCTCCCTTGGCTCCCTGAATAAAACTTCTTGGTTTGGCTCCACTCCCCTCGTACCTCTGTTTATGCTACTGCTAAATGTTGTTGAGTTTTAGCCCAAATCTGTTTCAAGTGTTTACCTATCTGTTTGGGACGTTTGGGTCGTGTAGGTCGTTTGGGTCGTTTGGGACGTCTCAGACGTTTGGGACGTATGGGACGTTTCCTCCATCCTACCACTGTTTCCTACCACCATTACAGGTTCTCAAACACCTTGCTACCTTTGTTTTTCAACCACCTAGCCAACACTGCACACAAAACCCAAATTAGGACAGCAAAAGCACCTAAAAATAGCACATCTGACAAAACGCCACTGACACCACCAAAGACTCCTGCTTCAAAAAACTCTCGCAAAGAACTGCCAACTAAAAAATACAACCCAATAATAGCACCAATATATGCCCAGCCACCAAAAACAGCAAGGAAAACAGCAAAGCTCTGCTTAATAGGCGTAAGCTCATTCGTCCAAGTCAAATTTGGAAGCTTAAGCCCAAGAACCAAATCAAACAATGCCATGAAAAACACAAAGCCTACAACCAAAGCAAGTGATGCAAAGAACTCCACAAAGCCAAAGCCCAAAACAAAAGACAATGAAAGCACACACAACGCAGCAAACGGCGCAGTAAGCAAAATTTGAACACCAAGTTTAGCTTTAAGCACATCCCAGGCACTAACCGGCAGAGCCTGCAAAATCCACAAACGATTCCCTTCTAAAGATACAGATGGCGTAGCCATATCATTAGTACTAGCAACAAGACAAATTGCACAAGAGCCAAGAACAAAGAATGCATTACCAGGAACAGCAAGCTCAACTAGCAAATCCCTAACAGTGTCCATCTTTACAACCAAAGCAATGGCCATAACAAGAAGGAAAAGAGTGCCAAGCCCACAATTGAGCATGTAACTTGCACTACCTCTAAACCGTTCAAATTCGCGCACTAGCAGCGCCCAACGCACACTTTTAGGCTTCACACCAGTAAGAGTGACATTACCATTCTCATATCCAACTCTTTTCCTCTTCCCTTTCCCGGCCCCACCGGCCCCACAAGCACCACTGGCACCACTGGCACCGCCGGCCCCACCAGTAGCAACACCAATAAAACTGCGCTTGAGCACCACCCACGTAAGAGCAAACAAGGCACCACAAACAACAAGACAAGCCAAAATAGCAAGCCAAGAGCCCTGAGCCATGCGCCCAAAACCATACAAAAAGAAAGCATGAGACTTCACTTCTTGCCCATAAATGGCAGCATTATAAATAAGATTAGAAAGCAAACTCTGCATATTAAAATAGAAATAGTAGTAAAGCCCAAGACCAACAAGAGACACAATAACAGAAATAAAACTCTTGTTTTTAAGCTTCACACTAATCTTTGCAACCACCCAACCAAGCAAGCAGGAAAGAATCAAAACAACAACAGAAACAATGAAAACAAAAACTAACCCACCCAAAAGTGCGTCAAAACTAAAACCAGAAACAACAATGTAAACAACAACCGTACCCAAGGACACAAAGCCAGAATATAACAACCCAGTTAAATAAACACCCAAAAGGCGCGAGGCCATAATAGCAGAAACAGAAACAGGCATAGACAATAATAAATCGTTGTCTTTAGCCAAATATAGACCAGCAAAAGTATTAAAAACAGAGCCAAAAGAGCCAAGAGCAATAGCAATAAAACCCATAATGACAAAGTACATCCAACCAAGGCCCAAGGAGCAAAAAGGCTCACAAAGAAGGTAACTTATATAACCAAAGAAACCGCCAAAGAGAACAATCATCAAAAGAGCAAAACCGCCAAACCTAAGCAAAACAGAAGCCTTAGACCTAATAGTCCCCTTCTTATTATCAAAAAAGTAGGACTTATACATCTCAGCAAATTGCTTTTTTAACAGAATCTTAACCATTACTCAACAAGCTCCAAGAAAACCTCTTCTAAACTCTCATCGCCCTTAACCTCGTCCATAGTGCCACACCTAATGAGCTTACCGCCCTTGATAATAGCAACCTTGTCACAAAGCTTTTCAGCAACCTCTAACACATGAGTAGAAAAGAAGATAGCGCCACCAGCATCGCAGAAAGAACGCATCATACCTTTAAGGATGTGTGATGCCTTAGGATCCAAACCAACAAAAGGCTCATCCATGATAATAAGTTTAGGATCATGCACCCAAGCACTAATAATAGCAAGCTTTTGCTTCATTCCATGTGAATAACTGGAAATAGGATTGCCCAGCACATCTCTCATCTCAAATAAAGTTGCATATTTATCAATGCGTGCCACACGGTCAGATGTAGAAATTTCAAAGATATCGGCAATAAAATTGAGATACTTGATGCCAGTCATGAAATCATAGAGGTCAGGGTTATCTGGAATGTAGGCAAGATAGCCCTTACATTCAATGGCGTTGTCTCGCACATTCAAGCCATTAATGCGAATCTCTCCATCATCAAAACCCAAAATGCCCACAACACACTTCAACGTGGTAGTCTTTCCCGCCCCGTTATGGCCAATAAACCCAAAAATCTCACCCGGCGCAATGTGCAAACTCAAATTATCCACAGCACGCGTCTGGCCATACCACTTTGTCAACTTCTCAATACTGAGCATACATCTTCTCCTATCTCCATAACCTGAGGAAATTTTCCGCTTTGATTGTGCTTAGCAATAAGCGGTTCAATTAAACTAGCAACAGGTGCACTAATAATAACAGCACCCAAATTTTTATAGGCAAGAGCATTCTCAAAGGTGTCACAAGCCAAAGGTTTTGCCTGTAACCTAGCTTGTTCAGAAGAGCAATCTACAGAAACAATCGCACCATCAACTCCAAGCAAAGAAAAACCCCTAACCGTATTTTCATCTGCAATAACAAAGTATTTCATAAACTAGAAAGCTTCATCATCACCGTAAAGCATATTCCAGAAATCATCCTGAGTGACAACCTGATCTAGTGACAATGTGAACGAACCAGTGTAAGAAGAATCGTAGGAGCTAATATTATACTGGACAGTAGTCTCCTCAGAGCCTTCAATGCTAGAAACACCTTCAACCTCATTATAGAACACAAAGTCCTTATAAAGCGCCATTTTCGTTGAATACTCTTGTTCATCAGCATCCATTACAGAAGGCACAGAAAGGAACACCGCAAACCAATAGTTGTCTACCGCAAGGTCAAACTGGTACACCCCAGGTTTAAGATTATCAATGATAAAACGCCCTTCCTCGTCTGAGAACATATAGCTATTTTCTAGCAGAGTTCTGCTTACAACAGAAACACCATCTTCTGCAAGCTCAACACTATAAACCGGCGAAGACACCGAGTCAAAACCAATGTCCTCAGCCATTTGTAGCACACAAGTCACAGAAAGATTTTCTTCCAAATAAATCTTAGCCACATATCCATATGACGCCGTAGGCGAAGCTTGGAACAAGAAAGACTCAGAGCCAGCATACACAATGATACTATTTGTCGTATACAGCTTCATGCCACTATAGTAACCAGTGCCAAACGTCTTAACAATTTCATTAACAGATGAGTTCATAGTAGCAGAAACAGAAAGATCGGTCTTCTTAAGTGCGCCCTGAGGCACAATCAAGATAAATGGCCCGCTGTTGCCGTTTGTGACAGCCAAGTATCCATCTGCAAACGCAAATGCAGAAGAAATGTAGCCAGAATAAGTAAGCGTGCTGTACTTATTAGATGCCTGAACACGTAACGAATAGTTGGCAAGAGAGCCCTTATGCGACCACGAGAAAGCTGCCGTATGGTTAAGCAAATCGTCAAAGTGAATATTTGTAAAACCAAGGCTGTAGCTATTGTTATCCATAGAGTATCCCATGGAAACACTAGACGACACGCTCTTATTGCGCATGCTTGTAGAAGAATTCAAGCTAACCTTACCAATTGAGGTTCTAATTCCGAGCACAGCAGTAAAGTTAAAATTTTGATCTAAGGAGGTAGACAAGCTCATGCTTGCTCTCTTTCCAAGAGGAAGATCAAAATTTAAAGCCAAATTATAAGTAAGAGAAGGCAACGTCATAAAGTTATACGTCATACTCAAAGATGCACCCACGTTCAAATTCAAAACCTTGAACGAATAGCCAGTATTCAATGAAATACTCTGCTTTGAAGAATTAGCAGTAAACATCAAAGAGAGACTCAACGGCTTCAAAACAGGCTCAACAAAGCTCTGAGAATAGCTAAAATGGAACGCAAGATTACTAAGACCGCCGTCTGCATTAATCTTGCCAACAGTCATATCTCCACCAAATCTGAACCTAGAAGTACCAATCTTAGTTGCAAGCGTACCAGAAAGATTCAAGCTAGAAGAAATCCAATACTCTCCATTAGTTTGCCTCTGCGCCACCATAGAAATAGAGTTTGTCTGCGTATAGTTATCTAAGAAGCCAATAGACTGCTCCCAGAACATGCTAAAGTCGCTATAGAGGAATATATACTGCATCTGGTCAAAACTGTGTCTCTTAGGATTGTAACTTGGCAATGAAGGAATAACAAAGCCCCTCTGCTCCAAGGTCTGGGAACTTGCCCGAATAGTGGTCTTGACCCTTGGAATGGACACCCCAAAGCGCCACGTGCTATCACCCTTTCCTAACAGGGACGAGTCATAACTTGTGTCAAACGTCAGCGTCTCATCCCTGCTTGTATCATCACCCATGGAAAGAGGATGCACCTTTACCACAATCTCATTTCCACCCTGATTGAATACAAAATCCTTCACTCTGTACTTACCAGCAGTCAGCGTCCTACTCACCTCAGACTTCTCATTCACAAAGATTTCCACATTTGAGTCTTCTTCTAGTTCGATAATCTGAGAATACTGATTTCCTAAAGCAGTATCCGTACCATAGCTATAACTCTTTTCAATTGTAAATCCAAACGGAGAACCATTTTCAAAACCAGAAACACCAACATCGCCAAAAGAAACACGTAGGCTCAAATCTGGATAATCAACGTACCCCACAAAATTTCCAAATGAATATGAAAGACCAGTAGTATTGGAGAAATAAATACTAAGAGGCTTACTAACAACAATCCCTAAAAATGAGAACTGATTAGAAAGCGAAAGACCAGCATTATATTCAAACCTTCCAGTCTCAACATTCTGATATCCACTTAAAGAGAGACCAGCATTAGTTTGTGCAGAGAACCAAGCAGGTTTCAAAGAAACAGCACCACTTATGCTATAGTCTGTAGAAACATTTTCACTCTTACCACTAATAGAAATATTCTTAACTGGCATCTGCGAAGTATCAAAATCAAGATACAGATACAAATTAAGAGTATCAAACTTAACATTGAACGCCTTAGTTTCAAGGTAAGAAAGCGTATAGTATTCACTTGAATCTTCAAAGAATACAGCAAAATATTGTTCTGTAAGTAAATCTTTAAGGTGTGTTTCTAGCTGAGACTTGCTAAAGTAAGTAACACCTTCAATCTGCTCAACATTGATAGAACCAACAGAATAATCATTAACAACAAGAACACCGTAGTAGGAACCATCTTCCAGCTCAAGCTCATCATCACTAAAAACAAATTCATCCCAGTTAATTTCATCGCTTGAAGTGTCAAATCCGTCTCCATAGAATTCAAGAACATATGGCCAATCAAGCTCAGGAGATACTGGAATTGATACCTCTTCAGGCTCTGCTAGCCCAATGAGCTCTTCTACTTCTTCAATTACTTCTACTTCTACCGGCTCTTCAACAGGAGGTTCTTCAACAGCAGGCTCTTTAATTGGAACTTCTTCAACTACTTCAACGGGAATAACAACAGTAGCAGGAGCCTCTTCAACCTCAGGCTCCAAACTACATTGATGAAACATTATAATACAGCACAAAATAATGAAGAAAAGTAATACAACGGTAAGAAAGCTCTTACAAACTTCCTTCATTTTCATACTAGTACCACCTAAAAGAACAGAAAAGAATTATTATAGTTTTATTCTATTCTGCGAAACTTATAATTCCAGTATATTCACCTGTAGTAGAAAAATCTAAACCATCAGGTAGTGGAATAGACTTGGTAATTGTCTTTTTTGCAAGAATATTTGACCCAGAAAGCCCAAGAAGTTGGTCACTGGTCTCAAGCGTAACTGTATTCCCAGAAGGATCAGTTACTTGAAGGACCATACCGTTTAAAATCTTATGAACATTACCCTTATTGCTAATTGTAACATCTAGATAACGGTTGCCCTGTTCATCTTCATGTGCAGTGATGCCTTGAAGTTCCACGCTCTCAACTGTCTTAGAAGGTGAAACATAAAGACTTGTAACATAAACATAAAGGAAATTAAACATTGTCTGAGACTCACTGTCCTTACCCTTTGAGTAAGAAACCTGTTCAGCAATAAGTCTATAAGACTTTTCTGTAGTGACGGTAGAAGACCCCCTGTATTTAACTCTAATTACATAGGAAGAATTAGCCTTAACAATAATCTGAGATGCAGACAACTGGAACTCATTAGAGACTTTTTCCCTAATTTCATTACCCTCGTCATCCTGACTTCTAACCATAACACTTATTTTTACAGCAATGTCCTCATCAGAATCATTGACTATTGTATATGTTTTTTGGGCATTAGCTCCTGAAGCCTCAAAGGTTTGCTCCATAGGAGAAAACTGAAACGCATATACACAAAAAACAGAAACAGCTATCAAAACAGCTACAAGTGTTAGTCTCTTCATATCAATAACCTAACCTTCTTTCCCCCGTAAATACTAATCTATTCTGTAGAAACCGTCAATGTAACATCGCCAGAATATACAGAAGCAAGAAGCTCTTCATTTTGCACCCAGAGGAAATCCCAGTGCGCAAGATCAATCTTTTCTCTACCAATCAAGATTGTTTCTCCATTAAAGGATACATCAATACAGACTACGTTATCTTTTGTATTCTCTTCATTAAGACTTGCAGAAAGCTTCCTGCCATAAGTCTCATAGCTTACATCAGAAACAAAGCCCTTTTTCTCATCTTGATTCAAAGTAGGTTCAGCAGTTCCCTTACCATCAGCAGTCTTTAAACTGTGTGCAGTAACTGTCAAATGATAAATCTTTGAAGAATCCGCTCTAATAGCAGAAGAATTCGTCAAATTACCTGAAGCACCAAGCTTAACATAGAACGTCAAGCTCAAATCCTTCTGGGTAATATCCACATCAACAGAACTTTCAGCACCGCTTGCAGAACCAAGAATATCACCTTGAGATAAATAAAAAACAGGGTCACTTGCTTCCAGTGAAACAATGACCCTTATCAAAGCACCGCTTCCCATGTCTCTACTGTCATTAACTGTAAATCCAACGCCAGCAGCAACAAGCAGTACCGTTAGCACAAGCCAGAATCTCTTCATTTCAGCTCAGCCTTATAAATTCTAGATTTAGCCTATCCCATTATTCACTTTCGTAAGTAACTATAACTTCGGCTTTGTAATTATCACCACCTGTAAGCAAATCAATATCTGACCAAGTAAAAACGCAGCCATTAGCAATTGTAACAGCATTGGTACCTGTTGCAACCTTCTTACCATTTGTATATTCAGCAGTAACAGAAGCAGTATTAGCAGATGCAGCATTAGCAGTGACAGTTAGGTTGTCAATATCAGTCTTTGCAGTAAAAGCAGTAGCTTCTGGAAGATTACTTTTATAAACATGTCCTTCAGAATTAACTACAAGAGGGTCAGCAGTAACTGTTGAATCTTGGTTAATCAACTCTTTAGCTGTAACAGTTACTTTAACAGTACCTTTATATCTAATATCTGTTTTGGTTGGTGATACAACGTTTATGTTATTTTCCTTTACTCCATAATGTTGAATAGCAACCTTAACAGTAAGTTTAGTACCTTCATTATTCAGAGAACCAACAATTGAATATTCACCGGTCTTTGTACTCACCGCACTTGGACTTGTTGTTTCATCTGTACCAGTGTAACCAACAATTTGATAGACAGGATAAACAGGATCAATTTTCACGGTAACATAAAACTTATCACCACTAGTTGCTGTTTCAGGTGTAATTTTTCCTGCACTATCATCACCTGTGTCACCATCAGCTGCAAACACACAGCCAAGAACCAATAGAGCCATCATCAAAACAATAGCAAATTTTTTCATTTTTTAATCTCCCCACATACCGGGCAAACGCCGTTATTTTAAATTCAAATTTTTCTCCAGCTTACCGCCAGAACCACCCCATTCTGATATGACCGTACGACCACATCATAGGAAACATAAACTACATCTTGACCTTTCCCGTCTTTAGGAGTTATCACCAGAAATCTTTAGGAGCATAATTAAAGAAAATCGTTGAAA
>CAVFGI010000024.1:0-30054 GCA_963621975.1 Selenomonadaceae bacterium | reverse complement strand
AGGTTCTTGTGTTTTTTTTGTTTGATTTCTTGAACGGCATGCTATAATCTTAAATGGTGACGGATTTTGACGTTACGGTTATTCACAAAGGAGGAATCGAACTGTGAAGAAGACTCTTATTATTTTGTTAACACTTGTTGTAGCTCTTACAAGTGTTTTTGCGCAGGCTGCAACAGAAACAGCTCAGGCTGAGACAATTACACTTTGGACTTATCCAATTGGTGGTTGGGGCGAAGAAGCCAAGGTTAAGGCTTTGACAGATGCTTTCACAGCTGAAACAGGTATTGTTGTTGAAGTTCAGTATCTCACCTATACAGATGGTGATGATAAGGTAAACACAGCAATTGCTGCTGGGCAGGCTCCAGATCTTATTATGGAAGGACCAGAAAGACTTGTTGCTAACTGGGGTGCAAAGGGATACATGGTAGACCTTTCTGATTTGTTGGACGCAGAAGACAGACAGCAAATTATTCCAGCAACACTTAAAGCATGCGAGACAGCTGATGGCAAAGTTTATGAGTATCCTCTTGTTATGACAGCTCACTGTATGGCTATCAACCTTGATGCATTCAAGGCTGCTGGTGCAGACAAGTATGTAAACCTTGAAACTCGCACATGGACAACAGATGATTTCCTTAAAGCTGTAAATGCTCTTTATGCTTATTATAAGACACCAGTTGGTGCTGTATACTGCAGTGGCCAGGGTGGAGACCAGGGAACAAGAGTTCTTGTTAATGGTCTTTATGGCGGAACATTCACAAACGCAGAACACACAGCTTACACATGGAATTCTCCAGAGAATATCAAGGCTCTTGAGACTCTCTACAAGTTAGATGGAATTACCTATGATGCTTCAATCAATGGCGGTGAAGAAATTCAGCTCTTCAGAAATGGAACATTGAAGATGGCTTTCTGCTGGAACATTGCTCAGCAGCTTCCTGGCGAAACAACTGGTGGAACAACTTATAACGGCGAAGAAATTGTCTTCATGTCCTTCCCATCACCAACAGGAGTAACAGAGCTCAATGGTGGTATTTGGGGCTTTGGAATTTTCAACAATGGAAATGAGAAGAAGATTGAAGCTGCTAAAAAGTTCATCAAATACATTTGCGATGGACCAAAGACAGAAGAAGCTATTCAGACCGCTAAGTACTTTGCTGCTCGTACAGCTGCAGATGGCAGAGATCTCTCACAGCTTTGGGCAGATAACGACGTCATGAATGAATACAACATTCTTATGCAGTATCTTGGTGACTACTATCAGGTAACAAATGGCTGGGCAACAGCAAGAACATGCTGGTGGAACATGCTCCAGGCAGTTGGTGCAGGACAGGATATCCCAACCGCTGTTGCAAAATTTGAAGCAGAGGCAAATGCTGCTGCAAAATAAAACTAGCTAACGCAAAGTTTTAACAAGTAATTAATTTTTAGCCCTGTTCCTTTTCTTAAGGGAGCAGGGCACTAATTTGTTAGAGGTACTATGGCCCAAGGACAGACATTAACAGCAAATAAAGCTATAAGACGGAAAGAAACAATATCGGCATACTTATTTTTGTTGCCTTCTTTAGTATTTTTTCTTGGTTTTGTAGTATTTCCAATGATTTTATGCTTGTACACAAGCTTTTTTAATGCAAACTTAAACGCTAATGTTCCAGACGTTTTTATCGGATTCCAAAATTATGTTGAACTCTGGAAAGATCCTATCTTCTTAAAAGCGTTAAAAAACACATTCATTATAGTGATTGTGAGTGTTCCAATTGTTACAGCCTTTTCTTTATGGGTTGCAGCAACTATTTATAAAATGAAGAGAGTTGCTCTTAGCGCTTTCCGCTGTATTTTCTATCTTCCTGTTGTTACAGGTTCTGTTGCTGTAACTGTTGTATGGAAATGGATTTACAATAACTATTATGGAGTTCTTAACTATGTTTTCAAAAGCCTAGGTATAATTGATGCGAATGTTAACTGGCTAGGAAATCCAAGCACAGCACTGTGGTGCATTATTCTTATATTATTGACAACTTCTGTTGGACAACCAATTGTTCTATATGTTGCAGCTTTAGGCAATGTAGATCCTACATTGATTGAAGCTGGCGAGGTTGATGGGGCAACAAATTTGCAAACTTTCTGGAAGATTAAGTGGCCTTCAATAATGCCAACAACTCTTTACATTGTGGTCATTACTACTATAAATAGTTTCCAGTGTTTTGCTCTGATTCAGCTCTTAACTTCTGGTGGACCTAACAACTCCACGCAAACTGTTATGTATTACATCTATTACACAGCATTCAAGTTGTATAGATTTGGATACGGAAATGCCATGGGAATTATCCTTGCTCTCTTTATAGCGGCATTGAGTGCTATTCAATTCTTTATAGCACGAGAGAAATAGGGAGGTTGACATGGATCTTCAAAGTAAAAAGAAAGGTATTTATTACTATATATGTGTTGTTATAATTGTCATATTAGCAGCGCTATCGGTCTTCCCTTTGTATTGGATTATTACTGGTGCATTTAAGACTACAAAGGAGATAAACTCAACTACCCCTGTGTGGTGGCCTTCTGTGTGGAAACTGGATAACTTTGTACGTCTTTTTTCCAAGCGTTCTGCCCCGTTGTTTGAACTTGGGGCTCTAAAAGGACCAACTGTGCCAGGTGCAATTAGATGGTTGCTGAATACTGTTTTCATGGCAATAGCTGCAATGATTTTGACCTGTATTACGGCATCTATGGCTGGCTATGTGCTTGCTAAAAAGAGATTTACGGGGAAGAAGGCCCTCTTTACGTTGATTGTGTGCGCTATGGCGTTACCAAAGCAGGTTATTTTGGTTCCTCTTATTAAGGAAATAAGTGCTTTGGGCTTGTATGACTCTATTTGGGCTGTTATTTTTCCAACTGTCGGTTGGCCTTTTGGTGTGTTCTTGATGAAGCAATTCTCGGAGGGTATTCCAGGGGAAATGCTTGAGGCTGCTAAGATTGACGGAGCAAATGAGGCAAAGACTTTTGTTGAAATAGTTGTTCCAATGGTCAAGCCAGGTATTGGTGCTCTTGCAATATTTACTTTCATTAACAGCTGGAATGATTATTTCATGCAACTTATAATGCTGTCAAAGTCCAACAATTTAACAATTTCTTTGGGAATTGCTACAATGCAGGCTGAAAACAGTACTGACTTTGGAATAATTATGGCCGGTGCCGCGCTTGCTTCTGTGCCAATTATTGTTGTGTTCCTTGCTTTCCAGAAGTATTTCACACAGGGAATTACAATGGGTGCTGTGAAGGGCTGATGGTTTTGAGGTTAATTGTTAAAAATTTTTGGAGGATAAAATGAAAGATTTAAATAAATATAAGGGTATATTTCCGGCTTTTTATGCTTGTTATGATAAACAAGGGGAAATTGATAAGAAAGTTACTGCAGAATTTGCCAAGTATTTAATGAATAAAGGTGTTAAAGGCCTTTATGTTGGTGGAAGTTCTGGCGAATGTATTTATCAAAGTGTAGAAGACAGAAAGAAAACTCTTGAAGCTGTTATGGAAGCAGTAGGTGGTAAGTTAACCATTATTGCTCACGTTGCTTGCAACAATACTAAGGATTCTGTTGAGCTTGCTAAACATGCAGAAAGTTTGGGTGTAGATGCTATAGCCTCTATTCCTCCTATTTACTTTAAGCTGCCAGATTACGCTATTGCTAAATACTGGAATGATATGTCTCATGCAGCACCTAAGACAGATTTTGTTATTTACAATATTCCTCAACTTGCTGGTGTTGCTTTATCTATTTCTCTTTTAAAAGAAATGCTCAAAAATGAGAATGTTATAGGTGTTAAGAATTCTTCAATGCCTGTTCAGGACATTCAAATGTTTAAGGCAGAAGGAACAAAAGAAGGTAGGGGCTTTGTGGTTTTCAACGGACCAGATGAGCAGCTAGTTTCTGGTTTGGCTATTGGTGCAGACGGTGGTATTGGTGGAACTTATGCTGTTATGCCAGAATTGTATCTTGCTATTTTTGACCACGTGAAGAAGGGTGATATAGAAGAAGCAAGAAGAATCCAAAATGATGCTAATGAAATAATCTACGCTCTATGCAGAGCAAAGGGCAATCTTTATGCAACAATGAAGGAGGTTATTAAAAACCGTGCTGGTTTGGATCTTGGTGGTGTGAGAGCTCCACTTTATGGTTATACAGAGCAGGATAAAGAAATTGTCACATTGTGTACTTCTTTGGTAGATAAGGCTATTGCAAGGCTGTAAGATTTAGAAACGAATCTTAGAAACGAACTTTAAAAACAGCCTTTTTAATCTTCCTTGGTTCTGTTACACACAAGCCTGGAGAGTGTGCTTCTTGTGGCATGGTAATGCAATATTGTCCCTTTTTGATAATATGCTTAATTCCATGAGCTTTTCCAAGAACAATGTCTTTTTCTTCGCTATAGGGTTGTGTAACATCCAAGGATGAGATATCTGCTGTTTCTACTGCCTCTTCTCCTTCGAGTACGCAGTGAATATCTATGTACTTCTTGTGAGCTTCAAACAGGTTTTCTTGCTTTGTTTCAAGTTCCATGACATTAATGTAGATATCTTCATTAAGATCTGTTCTGCCAAAAGGAAGGTCAAAGACTTTACCGCTATTTATGTAATCAATAGCTTTATGCAATCTTGAATAAGTTGAGTAATTTGGATTCATTTTTTCCTCGTTACCTCAAGTCTAATACTATATTGAATATCAGTCTACAATTATGGGAGAAACCAAAATGAATGAAAAAGTTGAAGCATTAAAGGGTAAATTAATTGTATCGTGCCAAGCACTTCCATACGAGCCTCTTCATTCTTCTTTTATAATGGGAAGAATGGCATTGGCAGCTAAGGAAGGTGGCGCAAAAGGAATTAGGGCAAATACAAAAGAGGATATTGCAGAAATACAAAAGAACGTGGATTTGCCAATTATCGGGATAGTGAAGCGCGATTACGCTGACAGCGAGATTTATATAACTCCCACAATGAAGGAAATTCACGAGTTGATGGAAGTCAAGCCCGATATAATTGCCTTGGATGCGACGGACCGCCTCAGACCAGAAGGCAAAACGTTGGATGAGTTCTTCCAAGAAATCAAGCAGGCGTACCCAAATCAGCTCCTCATGGCAGATTGCGCCACATATGAAGAGTGCATTCACGCAGACAAGCTAGGTTTTGACTTTATTGGCACTACCATGGTGGGTTATACTCCTGCAAGTAAGGGCTTAAAGATAGATGCCGATGATTTTAAGATCTTGCGTGACGTTCTCAAAGCCGTAAAGCATAGAGTCATTTGTGAGGGAAATATAGATTCACCAGAAAAGGCACGTCATGTTCTTGATTTGGGAGCTTTCTGTGTGGTTGTTGGCTCTTCTATCACAAGACCTCAACTAATTACTAAAAAATATGCTCAAGCAATAGAGGCTTAAGTATAGAGGGTTAGGCGTTGCAGCAACAGGAAAATGTAAAGTACTATGCCACTGTTGATATTGGTGGCACGGCTATAAAATATGGAGTAATCTCTTCAGATGCGCAGATAGTTTTTAAGGCAACAATGCCCACAAACGCAGAGAAAGGTCCAAATTTTTGGATGAATAACGTTGCACAGGCTATCATTAAGATGAAACAAGAGTACCCGTTGCAGGGTATTTGTGTTTCATCTACTGCAATGATTGATTCCACAAAGGGAAAGGTTTTCTTTTCTTTGCCACAAGTGCCAGATTACACCGGATTTGAAGTAAAAAAATATTTGGAAGATAAGTGTAATTTAGTTACTGAAGTTGAAAATGACGTGAATTGTGTTGCTCTTGCGGAAAGCATTTCTGGCTCAGGAAAAGGTTATTCTTCCGTTTTATGCCTTGCAATTGGAACGGGTATTGGTGGTGGCTTTACAGAAAATAATCATCTGTTGCGTGGTGCAACTTTTAGTGCTTGTGAGGTTGGATATATTAGGGTTGAAGATAGTGACCTAGAGCATTTAGGCTCTACAACAGCACTATGTAGACGAGTTGAACAGTACAAAGGAGATAAACCTTTTTCTTGGGATGGAATTAAGGTTTTTGATGAAGCTAGAAAGGGTGATAAAGATTGCAAAAAAGCCATAGACAAAATGGCCCTTTCAATAGCCAATGGGCTTGTTTCTCTTTCCTATATTTTAAATCCTAGTGTGATAGTCTTAGGTGGAGGAATTATGAATGAAAAAGAGCTTTTAGATAAAATTAGAAGCTATTTTAATTCTCTTATTAATCCTCTAATTGCTCAAAATACTAAAATTGTGGGTGCAACATACAAAAATGACGCAGGCCTTGTTGGTGCATATTATCATTTCAAAGAAAAGCATCCAGAAATGTAAGAGGTCAATATGAAAAAGCGAATTCTTTGTTTTGGAGATTCTAATACATGGGGTTATACCCCAGTAACAGCTGTTCGCTACGATGAAAAAACTAGATGGACAGGAATTCTTCAGGAGAGACTGGGCTCAGATTATGCTGTAATTGAGGAGGGTCTTTCTGGAAGAACAACTGTTTTTGATGTTGAGTTTGATGACTTGTTAAATGGCAAGAAGGCTCTTGGTTTTATTCTAAAGTCCCAACAACCTCTTGATGCTGTAATTGTTTTTCTTGGAACAAACGATATTGTTGATCATAAAATGGCAAGGATTGAATTGGGAATTACAGAAATAATTAGGCAAATCAAAAATGCAAATTCAATTATAAGAAGTAAGACTCCAATTTTTGCTGGAGAAGTAAAAATACTTTTAATTTGTCCTCTTGCCTTTGATTCTTGTTGTGCTTTACCGCAAGAGATAATTGAAGAAAGTAAATTGTTTAGCTGTACATATGAAAGAGTAAGTGTGCAAACAGGTGTTGACTTCTTAGATTTAAACGGTCAGGTTTGTGCCTCTAAAGAAGATGGTATACATCTAACAGCTCAAGCCCATAGCAAGGTTGCTTCTCTTGTGTATGATAAGCTTAAGGAGATGGGGCTTTAGGTTGGCCTTGGGCTTCAAAAATTTCCTTGATTATTGGAGATAAAGAGGTTGCAAGTTTATTGTGACCTCTTTTTGTTAAATGCATACAATCTAATGAGTTAAACTCACACTCTTTTGCATCAAAGAACAGGCAGTTATTTTGTTTTGCAATTTGTTGATAGAATTTGGAAAGTTCTTTGCTTTTCTTGACACAGTCTGGGCCCATGTATTCTTCTGCTAGGATGTCTTGAAACTCGTCTCTAATGTGAGGGGGACATACAATGAGTATTTTAGGCTCTTTGCCTCCCCAACAATCCACAGTTTTGGCCTTTTTGATTAGTCTATCAAGTCCTAGAGAAATAACATGTGAACTTGCGTTAAAGCGTTCTTTAGTGTCATTAGTACCAAGCATGATTATTAATAAGTCTACAGTCTCGTGGCTCATAAGTATGGGATAAATGCAAGAGAATGCATCCAAGCTTTCATGCAATGGATCTTTGAAAACAGTAGTTCTTCCGGAGAGTCCTTCTTCAAGAATGAGATAATCATCTCCTAATTTCTTTTGTAGAACCATAGTCCATCTTTCATTCTCGTTGAACCTATTTGTTCTGTCTTCATTATCATTCAAATCTGCACAATAACCATGAGTATTGGAATCGCCTAAACACACAATATGCTTTTTCATACTATATATTTATTCATAAAAACCCGGCATTTACAAGTACAACATTGCAATGCGAGGCTGGTTTGAGTATCATTTTGGGTATGCTGGATATTTGTAAGATTGGAGATGAGATTCTCAGAGAAAAATGTGAAAAAGTCACCAAATTTGATAGTGCACTGGAAATGTTGGTTGACGCAATGTATGACACGCTAGCAGAGGCTGACGGAGTGGGGCTTGCAGGCCCTCAAGTGGGAGTTAATCAGAGGCTTTTTGTTGTATGGCTCTCTGATGGTACAAGGAAGACCTTTATCAATCCTGAGATTTTAGAGACATCGGTGGAAACATGTCCATATGAAGAGGGTTGTTTGAGCATTCCTGGCGTATACCATGATGTAATTAGACCTGCCAAAGTGAAAGTTTTTGCACAAGATGAGAAGGGTCATTCTTTTACACTTGATGCAAGTGGACTCTTGGCAAGAGTAATTCAGCATGAGAATGACCATTTAGATGGAAAACTCTTTATTGACCGTTTAAGCGAAGAAGATAGAGAAAAAGTGCTTAGAATTTACAATAAGCGTTGTGGCTCAAATAAAAAGAAGAGGAAAAACTAAGTTGACGGACAATCTACTGAAAGAAAACAGAATCCTCTTTGCTGGAACGCCAGAGATTGCCGTTCCACTTCTTAGATCTCTTTCAAAGTCTTTTAATGTTGTTGGAGTTTTAACCGCTACAGATAAAAGTGTTGGTCGCTCGGCAAAGTTGTGTCCCTCTCCAATAAAAGAAACTGCAATTGAGCTTGGAATTCCAGTTCTTCAGTTTGATTCTCTTAAAAAAGAGGCAAGACAAGCTGTTAGAGAACTTGGTGCTAATGTGCTGGTAACATTTGCCTACGGTAAAATTTTTGGACCAATGTTCCTTGCTCTTTTTCCCAATGGTACTTTTAATGTACATCCTTCTCCTCTTCCGCTTTTTAGGGGGCCTTCTCCCATTCAGGCTACAATTTTGCATGGTATACATGAGGGTGCAATTTCATTGCAAACCATTGGTGAAAAGATGGATGAGGGAGATTTGTGGGCTGTGCAGCACTTTTCTTTAACAGGAAAAGAGACAACTTTAACATTGACCAATGCAGTGTCTGAAGAGGCTGCTAATTTTGTTCCCAAGGTCCTAAAACAAGCATTATCCCACGAAATTTTAGCTGTTCCACAGGCTGGTGTGCCATCAAATTGCCAAATGATTGAAAAAGAAGATGGCAAGTTAGACTTTAATAAAACCGCTTTAGAACTACATTGTTTAGTGCGTGCTTCCTATCCGTGGCCAAAGGCTTATGCGTTTGCTGACGGCAAAGAAGTTTTAATTACCAGTGTTTGGGGTGGCTTTGAAGAACTTAAAAATGAAGAGCAGTTGGTATATGTAAAGCCTGGTACAGTTGTTGGTTTTAGAAAAGATAGAGGCCTTGGGGTTGCTTGTGCAGATAAGACACTTTGGATAAATGGTCTTCAACTACCTACAAAGAAAGAGTTAGATCACAAGGCTTTTGTCAACGGAAATAGATGGATTCTAGAAAGTCAATTTAGTTAAATTTGAAATAGTTGAGTGTGAAATGTCTGATTTAGAAACAGCAACTACCACGGCCCCTTATAAAACTTACTCCTCAAGTTTGATTGAAAAGTTTGGACACAAAGTTTTTAGAGTTGGAGTAGATGCTGGTTTTTCTTGTCCAAACAGGTGTGGTCTAAAGGGTACGCATGGATGTGTATATTGTGACAGCCAAGGAGCTAGGGCAGCATATCTAAGAACAGAGGAAAGTGGTTTTAGACATGACAGTGATTTTGAAGAAGAAATAGACCAAGTTAAGGGAAAAGTTTTATTCAGAGAAGAGAATTCTTATTTGGATTCTTTAACAAAGAGACAGATAAGAGAACAAATTGAGCGTGGACGTAATTTCATTGCAAAGCGATACAAGGTTGAACATTTTGCCCTTTATCTTCAGTCTTTTTCAAATACCTTTGCTCCGGTTGAAAAACTAAAGGAAATTTATGATTTTGCACTATCTGGTTATGACTGGGAAGGCTTTATCATCTCCACTAGACCAGATTGCATAGACGATGAAAATCTGAGCCTAATTTCCACATATAACGATAAATTTTGGCCTGTTTGCGTAGAATTAGGACTTCAAAGTGGTAGCAATAAAATTCTAAGTGCCATGCAAAGAGGTCATGATGTGGCATGTTTTTTGAATGCTTGCAACAAGGTTAAAGCGCATGGGTTGGAGCTTTGTGTTCATGTTCTTACGGGCTTTCCGGGGGAAGGAAAAGCAGAGCTAGATAATACAATTGAGATTATCAATAAAGTTCATCCTAATGCTATTAAAATTCACAATTTGAATATTTGTTCGGGAACTGTTCTGTATGACCAATATTTGCAAGGTGAAATAACTGCACCTTGCATGACTCGGCATATTGCAAGCACTATTTATATTCTTAGAAGAATCCCATCTGATATAGTTATTGAGCGACTTGTCTGTGAAACTCCAGCTCATAGGTTGGCAAGTCCTAGGGCTTTTGCAGACAAAAATACATTTTTGCGTACACTGGAGTCTCAAATGAGACAAATGGGAGCAGTACAAGGAGATTTGTGTAAGTGAAGTTTGAGACCTTGAAGAATATTATTAAATGGGTTGGTCTTGCCCTTGTAGTAATTTGCCTCTTTTTAATTACTTATCTCTCCCTTCAACATGGTATTGACGCTCCATTTGACTTCAGAAATGCCGATAAGCTAGAACATTTTATTGCTTATACAGGGTTTTCTTTTTCCCTAACTCTTTTGTCTTTGGGCTTTAGTAAACGGTTTTTTTACGGTGCAAAATTTAAGAGTCTTGTAGTTTGTGGAATTTTTCCTGTACTAATTGCATTGTTCTATGGAGTGCTTATTGAGTTTGTTCAGCCTCATTTTGGTAGAAGTTTTGATGTTTTAGATATGGTTGCCGATTTTACCGGGGCTCTATTTGGCTCTCTTCTCTGTTTTCTTTGTGTTGTTTTTATGTGCAAAATTTTCCTTAAGGTTGAAACTAAGCAGGACAGTTAATAATATTCATATACAGAGGTTTTAAAAATGAAAAAGACTTTTATTGCGCTCTTAGTGCTTTTTTTAGCTGTTGGTTCAGCGTTTGCTGTTGAATTGCGTACCAATATTCCTACTACTTTGCTTGAGCAGTTTAGCTACGTTGTAGGGTATATCACAAACGATTATTACTACTATTACAAGTATTACTATTACCCAGAATTGGACGATACCTTTGGAGCTGAGGGCTATTACGATTACTACAACCAAACTCCATTCTACACAGACGAGAAAATGCAGCAGATTATTGATGATTATAGTGCCGATTACGCTGCTCGTATGGCTACATTGGCTGAAGAGAACTTGCAGGAGGCAGAAAGCTTCTTGGAAGAGAATGCCAAGTTGGAAGGGGTTTATACAACGGAATCGGGATTACAGTACAAGATTATATCTCAGGGAACAGGTGTCCAGCCTACTGACACTGCTACCGTTGAGCTGGATTATTCGTTGACCCTTCTTGATGGCTCGGTTATTGACAGCTCTTACGCTAGGGGACAGCACTCTTCCTTTGCACTCTCAAGTGTTATTTCTGGGTTTGCTGAGGGCTGTAAACTCATGCCTATAGGTTCACACTACATTTTCTACATTCATCCTAATCTTGGTTATGGTTCAAATGCCGTGGGGAACATTGAACCTAACTCTCTTTTGATTTTTGAGGTTGAAACTTACTCAATTGTTGAGTAACTTTGAGTGTTAACAAAACCTATGGAGGGAACTATTATGTCACTAAAGAATTTAGCTAAAAAATTTTGGGCCATGTTGATTTTTGGTCTCATTGTTATTGCTGTTGGTGTTCTTATTTTCATCTATTCTGACTATTTTGTTACTATTTTGATGATTGCTGCAGGTATTGGGGCTATTTGTGATGGTTTTTATACTCTATTTAGCATAAAAGGCTGGCACTTCTCTTCTGTTACAAAGACTTTGGCAATTCTCAAAAGTATTGTCACAATTTTACTTGGTCTTGCAGCTGTTTTAGTTCCAATGTTTGTTGCACAAACAGCTATTACTATTTTGGTTTATGCCTTTGCTATTGGCCTTATTTTTTCTGCTGTTGTTTCCTTCCAGAATGCAGCAACGGCCCGCTCTTTCTTACCAGGAATTCCAATTGATCATTTTATCTTTGAGGGAATTATTAGCATTTTGGTTGCAGTTTTGTTGTTCACAAATCCAACTGCTGTTCTAACTACTTTTGCAAAGATTATTGGAATTGTTATTGTTGTTTTTGGTGTTGGAGCTATTGTTTGGGCCTTCAGATTGCGCAGCCTTGCAAAGAATGCAACTATTGTAGAGGTTAAAGCCGAGGTTAAAGACGCCGATTAATTTCTAGTTTTTCAAAAATCTAAATGGTTTTGCCGAAAATTTTGTATTAATTAATATGAGATACTCGTTTAAACCAATTGAATACAAATCTATTAAGGATATGCCTAAAAATCAGAGGCCACGTGAGCGGATGCAAGAGCGTGGCCCTTTGGGCATTAGCGACTTGGAATTGCTGTGCATCCTCTTAGGTTCTGGGGGAAAGAATAGACCTGTTCACGATCTAGCACAGGAAATTTTGGAGATTATTGATCTAAAAGGGAAAAATGGTGTGGAACTCAAGGACTTAGAACAGATTGTGGGTCTTGGGCCAGCTAAGGCTGCTACCATTTGTGCTTGTTTGGAATTTGGGCGAAGAATGACATACTCCCGGCGCAAGAGTATGAACCAGCCTTACTCGATTTTTGAAGCAATTAGGCATTACGGTTCAAGAAATCAAGAGCATTTTATTTGTGTGATGCTCAACGGAGCACACGAGCTTTTGGGAATTAATGTAGTTTCAATTGGGCTGGTGAATAGGACCTTGGTTCATCCAAGAGAAATTTTTGCCGAGCCTTTAAAAGATAGGGCCACAGCAGTTGTTCTTGCCCACAATCATCCTAGTGGAAATTTAGAACCAAGTCTTGATGATTTGGCCATCACTGCGCGAATTAGAAAGGCAGGAGCTCTTCTTGGAATTGAGGTTTTAGATCACATTATTTTTAGTGAGGATTCATATAGATCTTTAGCTGAAACCGGTGAGTTTTCGTTGCGGTAATGTTATGTAAGATTTTGGAGGTTTTTGAAATTGAGAAAACAAAAAAGATATACAATATACGTTGGACTGGCAGATAAAGATATACACGAGCAGAAGGTTACCATGGACAAGGCTTCTTCTCTTGTATCTGCCGTTTGTAAGAATTATAAAATTCCATTTTCTCTAGTATTACAGAATGGAGGATATTTTCATCACGATGGGGCCTTTGTAGATGAAGCCAGCATGGCTATTAGTATCATTGGTGCAAAAGAAAAGTTGGTGAAAGAAATAGCAACAGATTTATGCTGCTTCTTCAATCAAGAATCCGTGATGATTACCTGTGAAAAAATTGCTGTATGCTGTATAGAAGAAAGTCTTATGCATTAAGCTTCTATTTTTGAACCAAAATTCCTACTGTTTAGGTCCAGCGGGAATCGAACCCGCATTTCATCCTCCGGAGGGATGCGCCTTATCCATTGGGCTATGGACCCAAAACCAAGTCTAATTTTAAAACTTTGCTGTACTTTTGTTCAAGTTGGAGCATATAATAGCATTTAATGCTTAAACAGTTGTTTATCAAGGATTACAAGAATACAGGGGACTCAGTGGTAAGAGAACGCTATGCAAATGTTGCAGGTGTGTTTGGAATTGTGTCCAATTTGGTTATTGGTGTTGCAAAACTTGTTGTTGGAACGGCTTCACACAGTGTGAGTATTATTGCTGATGCAACAAACAGCCTTTCTGATTGTGCTACTAGTGTTCTTACTATCTTGGGATTTAAGCTGGCAAGTAAAAAGCCTGATCATGAACATCCGTATGGGCACGCTAGGTATGAATATGTTGCGGGATTTGTGATTGCTTTTTTTATGTTGGCAATGGGGGTAGTATTTGCAAAGGAATCGGTATGTAAGATCTTGTGGCCAGAGGAGATATCTATTAGCGTGACCACATATGTGATGCTTGCTGGGGCATTGCTTGTGAAAGTGGTGCAGATGGCATTGTATAAAGATTTTGCCAAGGCCATTGAATCCAAGACGTTGCAGGCTAATGCCCAAGACACGCGAAACGATATTATATCGGCGTCTGCTATCTTGATGGCAATGGTTGTCATGGGAGTTTTCAAGATAAATGTGGATGGCTGGCTTGGTTTGGCCGTATCCATTTTTGTGGTATTCAGTAGTATTAAAACGCTGAAGGAAGAGCTTGAGCCTATTATTGGGATTGTGCCAACTCCACAGAGGGTGCAGGAGATTACAGATGCGCTTAAATCTTATGACGTGGTGCGTGGCATCCATGACTTGGCCATTCACAATTACGGGGTGCATAACGATTTTGTCACTGTGCATGTGGAGGTGGATGCGTCCATGAGTATGCTAAAGGCACATGACAAGATTGATAATATTGAGCGGGATTTCAGAAATAAATTGGGAATAGCCCTTACAATTCATATGGATCCAGTGATTGTGGGTGATCCTAAAATGGATGCTTTGATGGCTCAAATTGGCGAGAAGTTGCAAAAACTTGACCCAACATTGCATTTTCATGACATCAGAATGGTAGATGGGCCTTCTCATACCAATGTTGTTTTGGACTGTGAAGTTCCACAAGAAAAAAACTATACTAGTGAGTTTTTGGCTAGCTATTTGAAGGCGAATATTAAGTGGGATACTCCGCTGTATTTTATTGTGGAAATTGACAGGCCACTATGTTGAAGTTTGGTTTGGTTTTTATCATAATATAAGTAATGTAAATAATGTAAGGAGATAGACCTATTATGAAACCTTCTTTATTAGTTCTAGCTGCTGGTATGGGATCTCGTTATGGCGGAGTTAAGCAAATTGATCCAGTTGGTTCTCATGGTGAAACATTATTAGACTACAGCGTTTTTGATGCTCATATGAGTGGTTATGGTAAAGTTGTTTTTATCATTAGACCAGATATTGAAAAAGATTTTAGAGAGAGACTTTTTGATAGAATTGCTAGAAACATGGATGCAGAGTATGTGTTTCAGACAAGAGAAAGTCTTTTAACGGAAGAACAGATTAAACTTTCTGCTGAAAGAACAAAGCCTTGGGGTACAATTCATGCAGTTCTTTGTGCAAAGGATGCTATGAAAACGCCGTTTACTGTTATAAATGCAGATGACTACTACGGTAGAGAAGCTTACGATATTTTGGGTAACTATCTTTCCGGGCTAGAGAATTGTAGTACTGAACATGCAATGGTAGGTTATCTTCTAAAAAATACTATGAGCCCAATGGGCAGTGTTTCTAGGGGAATTTGTCAGGTCAAAGATGGCTACTTACAAGGGATGAGAGAGAATACCAAGATTGAGTATGAAGGGGAAAAGATTGTTTCCCATCTTCCAGAAGGTGATGTTTATCTTACAGGAGAAGAGTGGGTTTCTATGAACTTTTTTGGTTTTACTCCTACGGTATTTGATTCAATGACAGATTATTTTGATAGATTTATCAAAGAAAATGCTTCTCAGCCAAAGGCAGAGGTTCTGCTTCCTAACTTTGCAGGTGAAATGGTGAAGAAGGGACTTGGCGCTCTTAAGGTTTTCTCAACCACAGAAAAGTGGTTTGGAATGACTTATAAAGAGGATAGAGAGACTGTTAAACAGAATCTTGCCCTTAAAACTAGCCTGGGTTTTTATCCAGAAGAACTGTGGAAAAATAGATGAAAAGATTAGTATCCTTACTTGTTTTACTTTGTTTTGTTGTCATTTCAGTTTTTGCTCTTGAGGCTTCCGTGTCGTGGAATTGGTACAAAAATGATAGGAATGTAAAATATTTTAGGTATCAACTTGATGCAGAGGATGAAGATAACTGGACTGTTGTAACGAGTAACGTTCTTGAAGCTACATTTGATGTAGATGTTTCTATTGTTCATGTTCTCTATTTGCAACAATCCTATGATGGTATTCACTGGAGTGAAAGTAGTTGTACTGAGTCTGAAGTTTATTCAGATGAAGACTTTAATTACAACTATGACTTTTTTGATGAGTTTGAAGAGGATTCTTTTGTTCCAGTGGAGAGTAATCCCATAGAAGAAACTGAAGGGGTTGAGGCTTCTTCTGTTGTAGAAAATAGTCCGCAGAGTTTATCGTTCTTGAATTTTGCTTTTAGTTACAGAAATTCAATTCCTAATCATGCGGTGTCAAAGAATATTGGTTTTGTGGCCTTTTATAATCATCTTTTTCCACCTACAACTACACTCAAACCCTTAGATGTTTTAAAGTTTGGCTTTCGCACAGAGCTAGGTTTTTACGCATCAGAAGAGATTTTCACCAACATTTCAAATACTAACTATTTTGTGGTTGCTAGTATTCAGGGTTCCATGAATTTTGCTCCTTCAAAAGGAGATTTTACAATTAGTTTTGGGCCAGAGTTTCAACTTAAGTTTGGACCTTCAGAGCCAGTTTTTTACGTTGGCCTTAATGCTCGTCTAGAGATGCGATTTAATCTTTCTGAAAAATACAGCATAGGCTTTTCAGTTGCAAATCATTTTTATTTCTATCCCGAGAAACTTAACTTATATGACATGAGTGCTATCTTCTCAATTAATGTCTAAAGCGCTAGTTTATAAATATTTATAATATCTTCATGATGAAGCTTCATTAGTCCGCCAGCAACTGTTCGTCCGCCTGTTAGCATACGAGTGGCCATTTCTTCAAAGTCTTTATCATCAATGTTGAGTTCGCTGAGTCTTGTTGGAAGACCAAGGTCTTTAAACCATTTTTCAAGTCTTGCAATTCCGTCTTGTACTAAGTTTTCTGTGTCAGTTAGTGGAATGTTGCTACCCATAACATTGGTTGCGAATTGTGCAAAACGCATTGGATTTGCTTTGTTGACGTATTTCATCCATGCAGGAGTCATAATTGCAAGACCTGCTCCATGAGCTATATCATATTGTCCAGAAAGTTCATGTTCTAACCAATGGCTAGCCCAGTCTTGTTCTCGTCCACATCCAAAAAGGTTGTTATGTGCCATTGTAGCAGCAAACATTAATTGCTCACGATACCCATAGTTCTCAGGATCTTTGAGAGCAAGAGGACCGTATTGAAGAATCACCTTCATTGTGGCTTCAATAAGAGAATCTGTAATTGCAACATCTTGTGTATTTGAGAAATATCGCTCCATAAGGTGGCTTAGCATGTCTGCAGCGCCACAAGCTGTTTGAAATGCCGGAAGAGAGAAACAAACCTGTGGATCCATAACTGCGAAAGTAGGGTAGTTGTTTTCGCTATTGATGCCTCGTTTATTAAGGGTTTGATTGTTAGTGATAACACAAGAATTTGACATCTCTGAACCTGCAGCAGGAATGGTAAGAACTACACCAAGGGTGATTCCTTTTGGAATGATACTTCCTTTAATCATAAAGTAATCTTCCCAAACATCTTTGTCCTTTGGTATAACGCTACCAAAAGAGATAGCCTTGCAGGTATCAATAACAGATCCTCCGCCTACGGCAAGGATAAAGTCTATTTTTTTACTCTTTACAACTTCAATACCATTTAAAACAAAGTCTAGTCGAGGATTTGGTTTAACACCAGAAAGTTCTGTGTAAGGAATTTCTTCCTTCTTGAGAACTTCTGTTACCTTGTCATAAATTCCATTCTTTTTGATTGAGCCACTGCCGTAGACCAAAAGTACATTGGTTCCTCCTGCAGTTTTGATTTCTTGGGCGACTTTGGCAATAGAGTCTTTTCCAAAGACTATCTTAGTTGGGCATCTGTATGAAAAGCTGTTCATTCTGTACTCCTTTCTGTTCACTTTATATCATTTTTAGCATAAAATCATCTAAAAAAGAGGTTTTTCAAAATCTCTGGGAGGATTTATGGCAGATACAGAAAAAAAAGGTTTTTTTGCCGAGTTTAAGACATTTATTGCACGTGGAAACGTTGTTGACATGGCCGTTGGTATCATTGTTGGTGGAATGTTTACCTCCATTGTTCAGTCTTTTGTTTCCGATATTCTCAACCCAATTTTGGGCTTTCTCATTGGTGATATGGACTTTTCTGAGCTAAGAATTGTTCTCAAGGCTGCAACAGAAACCACCTCCGAGATTGCAATTCGCTATGGCTCTCTTCTTCAGGCCATCATTCAGTTCTTGCTCACCGCACTTGTACTTTTCTCAATTGTCCGTGCAATGAATAAACTTAAGGCCGATGTTGAAGAGCGCACTAAGAAGTCAGAAGAGTAAAGAGATTTTTTTAGTGTTTTAAGAATACTTTTCTCACTCGTTTAATGACTTCCTTGTGTTTAATAAGGTAACAGCGGTGTATTTTACTGTTTCGCTTAAAGTCATCACCAATTGTACTTTCTGTAACATCTTCAACAATGAAATCTTCATAGATCTCACCAAACATCTTAAAGCGTGTGTAATTAGTTGAGAAAATCAATGTTCCTTTGCTAGATAGATGCCTCATGCAGGAACGAATTAAGTATCCGTGGTCACGCTGGATATCAAAACTACCTTTACCCTTGCTGTTAGAGAATGTTGGAGGATCACAGAAGATAACATCAAAGACATCCTTGTTTTCTCTTAAGAAGGCTAGGCAGTCATCTCTGTAGAAGAAATGATTCATAGTATTAAAACCATTTGCCTGCATATTATGCATTGCCCAATCAAGATAATTTGCATTAGTGTCAACACTTACTGTTGAAAGTGCTCCACCTGCTGCGGCATGAACAGTTGCCGTTGCTGTGTAACAGAATAAGTTGAGAAATCTCTTATCTTTGCACATGTCCTGAATCATTTTTCTAACAGGTCTGTGATCAAGGAAAATACCAGTATCCAAATAATCTTCAAAGTTTACAAAGAATTTGTGACCATTCTCATGTGCAATCATGAAATGAGAGTTACTGCTTTTTTTGTTGTATTGGCTTGACCCTCGCTGAATTTCTCTGCGTTTTACATGAATGTCATCATAATCTATGCCTGTAACTCTCTCTGTTGCCAGAATTAATTCATTAAGCCTTCTTTCTGCATCTTCAGGATCAATTGAACTTGGAGCCGCATACTCTTGAAGACTAATCCATTTTCCTTCATAAAAATCAATTGCAGCACTGTATTCGGGCATGTCTGCATCGTATAGTCTATAACAAGTAACGCCTTGCTCTTTCATTGCTTGTCCAATGGAAGCAAGATTTTTTTTGAGTCTATTTGCAGCCATTTGAGCGCCAGGTGAAAGAGGCTGGGAAAGACGTTGTTGTTTTCTTTCTATAGCCTTTTCCATAAGTTGTTGCCGTTCTTGTTCACTGAACACGTAGTAGTGTGCAGCCTGGCATTCAATGCCACCGTTGATAAAAGTATTTGTTCTGTTTGGTTTAAGATCAATATAGCCTAAAAGTTCTTTATTGCCACAGAAAATACATATATGCCAGCCTGAGAAGACATCATTCATGATTTGTCCCATGCTGGTGTAGAGTTTTCTAATAGCAACTGAGCCACTATCAAGACGTACTCCATATGGTGGGTCTGTGACTATATATCCAACTTCTGAAGGAAGATCTTCTTTAGTAGCTTTTGTGAAATCCTTCACGTCAAAATCAACAACTTCACCTAGATTTGCTGCATAAGAATTATCAAGAGAAATTTCAATTGCTCTTCTATCTATGTCCCAGCCTAAGATAGTGCATTTACATTCTTTTTGTTCTTCTTTTGCTTCCTGTATTACCTTCTCCCATATTTCATTTTTATGAATTGGAAGTTTTGTAAAGGCAAAATTATTAAGCTTAAGAAGTCCTGGTGCAGTATTTGTAGCCATAAGTGCAGCTTCAATACATATGGTTCCACTTCCGCAGAAAGGGTCAAGTAATGTTGGAGGGGCTACTTCTGGATCAGAGAAAGAGGCTTTTAGCCGTTTGTACCAATCACTTCTATATAAAAGGGAGGCTGCCATAAACTCACTCATGACTGCTTCAGTTTGGGCAGTTCTGTAACCTCTGTGTGAAAGGCCTCTACCTGCAAAATCAACATACCAACTTACAAGATTACGGTTAACGTGAAGATGAAAAACAATATCAGGGTTGTCTCTATCTACAGAGGGACGTTCACCGCTATAGACTTCACGACAACGTTCTACAATGGCATCCTTCAAACGTAGAGAAGCAAAATGACTATTATGGATCCATCGGCAGTCTGTGACTGTTTCTGTGATTGCAAAAGTCTTGCTTGGTGAAAGCCAACTTTCCCAGTGTAGGTTTTTTGAGTGCTCATAAAGATCATCTGTGGATTCTAGTTTGTCAAAGCGGTGAACAAGAACCAAAAGTCTTGTTGCACTTCGTGTCCACAGCGCAAACTTGTATGCTGTCTCAAGGTCTGCTGAGAATTCTACTCCGCCTGAACTTGTGTTTATATCAGTAGCGCCAGCTTCAAGAACTTCGCGCTCTACTAGGTCGTTTTGATTGGCTGAGGCCGATGCAAAAAATATCATGATAACTCCTTAATCTTTCTTTAAACTGTTTCGTCAAATATTTTTTTGACTTCGTCTTCTTCAAAGCTGTAAACCGTTCCGCAATTAAAGCATTGAAGTTCAAGAGGGAATTTACCAGCTTTAAGGATTTCTCTTTTTTCTTCCAGTGGAAGTTTTGAAAGGAAGGTTGAGAAATTTGGTTTATTACAAGGACAAGAGAAGGCAATTGGCTCTGAGGCCAAGTTTTCAACGCCATAGTTGGCAAAAACCTCAGAGCAGTATTCCAAGACAGTTCTTCCTTCGCTTAAAGCCTTTGCCATGGATGGAAGAATTTGACTTTTCTTTTGAAGCTCTTCAAGAATATCGTCTTTACAATTTGGCATTGCTTGCAAGAAAAGACCTCCTGCTCCTAATACTCTACCTTGTTTATCAAAATGTATCCCCAAAGAGAACATTGTTGGAGTTTGTTCACTTTCATTGTAGTAAAGGGCTAAATCTTTGGCCAAGTCTCCATACTGTATCATTGTTTGACCGGTAAAGGGGGCCTTTGACCCTTCTAGAAGTTTTGTGACGCTAATGAAACCTGGGCCATAAAGCATTGATAAGTCTGAACTCTCAAGTGGTTTGTCTATATGGATTGGATTGTTTTTAAGATAGCCTCTAACGGCTCCGCATGCCCAAGATTCAACGTATATTCCGCCAATTGGGCCACCGCAATCCACGGAAAGCTGGATTCTGTCATTACCTTTTACGGATGATGCCATTAGTCCTGCTGCAACATAAGCTTGCCCCAAAACTAAAGTTTCTAGAATGCCTAAATTGTGGTTTGCACGCATCTGGTTCACCATAGTGGTTCCGCCTAAGCCTGTAAGACGGATCTGGCCATCAGCGAGCAACATTACCTGCCTGCCATCTTCAGCTATCTTGCTCAGGTGTTCTGCAAGAAGCTTGTCTTCAATTTGTTTCTTTATCATTGTGCTTAAAGATTATTAGAACAGTCGTATTTGTTCAAGGTTTAACATGTATTTAAGTGTCTTTTGTGTAGTTCTTAATTCACATGGAGCTTTTTATCAAATATACTTTATAATTGATTAAAAAAGAGATTGAGAAAAAGGCTGAGGGAAAAGAGGGGTCAATGAAAAACGAGACTTTAGAAAGAACTCATCAGACAATAAAGCGAAAATGGAAGATTATTGAAGGAAAAGAACGTCTAATTGTTCTCATTGGACTTGGTATTGCTTATGTTATTCTCCTCTCCTTGATTTTTGTAATTTATAATAGCTTTCAAGAAAAGATTGTCCTTGAGATGAAGTTTGAATCCGAGAGTTCCTTCAATTCTGTTTATATGGCTCTATCTGACAGTTCTTCTAAGGCTCTTTCTGTCATGGAAGATGAAGGTGTTTTAGCTATAGGGTTTTATTCTTCAAATGGACAGGTTTATACTCGCCTTGGAGATGCTCCCACAACGCTTCCTCTTTCTAAGCTTGTTAAAGCGCGTCAGAAAGACCAGGACTCCACGCTTGGAATCTACTTAAGGGACGATGAAACAGAGGAAATTGAATACTTTAGGCTTTCTAGGCTAAATGTTGCTCTTGAAACTGGCAGTTTGAGTATTTCTAAAGATGGGGTGATAAGTACTCCTATTGATTTTCCAGAAATCATTTATGTTAAATTTAATGGCAGTTCTTACTATTCTTCTGTTAGGAATGTTCGTTTTCTAACTGTTTTTGGAATAATTGCTTTGACTGTATTGTTTCTTTTGGTTCTTAACATGTATTTGTCCAATAGGCGTTATAGAATTGAACTTCAGAAGAATCAGGGACTTGCAAAACTTGGTGCGGCAGCTAGGACCCTTACTCATGAGATTAAGAATCCTCTTAGCGCTATGACCATTCAAAGTGCTTTATTGAAAAAAATGCTTCCAGAAGAGTTTCACGACGATTTGCGAGTCATGGATAATGAGATTCAACGCCTCACAAATTTGACTAATCGTGTTAGCGAGTTCCTCAAGAATCCTCTTGGGAATCCGGTTGAACTCGAGCTTGTGAGCTATATCACTAACATTGCATCTCTATTTGCATTGCCAATTGAGGTAAATACAGATAGCCTTGAAAAGGTTTATGTTAATTTTGATGCTGACCGTGCGAGATCGGTCTTTGAAAATCTAATCAAGAATGCTACAGAAAGCACGCTGGAAAGAGACCCGCAGGTGTTGGTTGAGATTCGTAAGGGACGTAAGGACAGCGTGGTGGTAAAGGTGCTTGATAGGGGAGATGGGCTTGCAAAAGAGGCTAAAGATAAAATTTTTGACCCATTTTATACTACAAAGACAAAAGGATCTGGAATTGGGCTGTCTATCTCGCGTGAATTTGTCATGGCTGTTGGGGGAACCTTGAAGTTGTATGATAGAGATGGTGGAGGAACTGTTGCTGAGGTGGTGCTTCCTTGCTCTAAAGAAGAGGGAAAAACTCTGGTGAAGGAGGAGGCTTTAAAGTGAAGATTTTAATTGTTGACGATGAAACCAATATTCGTGATTTAATGGTCCGATACCTCAAGACAGAGTCCATTGATGGAAAGAGTGCTGAAAATGCATTTTCTGCACAGCGACTTCTTAGAGAAGAACCGTTTGATGGCTGTTTGATAGATTTGAGAATGCCTGGGATGGATGGGCTTGAACTTATTAAGTGGATAAGACAGGAAGGCTTTAGAATGCCCATTATTATGGTCAGTGCTCATGGTGAAATTACAGATGCCGTTGAAGCTTTAAAGCATGGGGCTCAAGATTACATTGTAAAGCCATTTAATCCTGAAGAGGTTGCCATAAAACTCAAGCAATTGGTAGAGGCTCAAAACTTTAGGAATATTCAGGAAACAGAAGAAAGAATGCCCCAAGATCACGCTTTCATAGGAGAAAGTGTACAGATAAGACGAATCAAGGACATGATTGCTAGAATTGCAATGACAAATTCAAGTGTTCTCGTAACTGGCGAAAGTGGTACTGGAAAAGAGGTAATTGCAAGAACAATTCACCAGCAAAGTCCTCTTTCTGCTGGCCCCTTTGTTGCTATTAATATTGGTGGCGTTCCTGAAAATCTCTTGGAAAGTGAACTTTTTGGTTATGAAAAAGGAGCTTTCACTGGGGCTGTTACTAGAAAGACTGGAATGTTTGAGTTGGCTTCTGGCGGCACATTATTTCTTGATGAAATTGGTGAAATGCCACATGCCCTTCAGGTAAAAATTTTGAGAGTTTTACAAGAAAGAACAATAACTAGATTAGGTGGAACGCAACCAATTCCAATTAATGCAAGAATTGTTTGTGCAACTAACAGAAACCTTGAAGATATGGTGAGAGAAGGTTCTTTTAGAGAAGATCTTTTTTACAGACTTAACGTTGTAAGAATTCATGTTCCCCCTCTAAGGGAACGAACAGAGGATATTCCTCTTCTTACTGCATGGATTTTAAAGAAACTTAACGCTCGTATGGGACGCCAATTTACTGGGCTTACCCCAGAGGCCATGGAAATGCTTAAAAATTATAGATTTCATGGCAATATAAGAGAACTGGAGAACATACTAGAAAGAGCTGCAATTTTTACTGATGGTAATATTATTGGAGCAAATGATTTGGAGCTTAGGCCAGACGAGTTGGAACCTGTTACAGAGAAAAAAATGTCCTTTTTTGATGATAATAGCGCACAATCTTTACAAGAGATTGAAAAACAGGCTATTGAGAGGGCTCTTAGGCGGTGGGAAGGAAATAGGACTAAAGCAGCTGAAGAGTTGGGTATTACTAGACGGACATTGATAAATAAGATTGCAGAATTTGATTTAGATTTATGATGTGGAGGATTTATGGAAGAAAAAAGATGGGATTTGACAACTATTTATCCTAGTGTTGATTCTAAGGAATTTACTAATGATTTGGCGAAACTAAAGACTTTGCTTGTTTCTTTCAAAGCTGAAATTGAGGGAAATACAGCACCCTTGGCAGACTTAGTAGATAAGATGAATGAGATGGGAGATTTGAGTACTACGCTCTCTTCTTATGCCTATTGTCATGTTTCAACAAATACAACAGACAAGGCTGCTGTTAATGCATTAAACAAAGTTGAAGAACTCTCAATGGATTTGGCAGTATGCGATACTCTATTTACTTCCTATGTTGCAGAGCATCCTCAAGAGGTTGAACTATTCTGCAAAAAGAATCCAGATTACACTTATGTGCTTCAAGAGATTGCAAATGATGCAAAACATCAAATGTCAAAAGAGATGGAAGAGCTTGCAGCCGATCTTTCTAGAAGTGGTGCAGATAGTTATTCTAGGCTTCAAGAAGCTATTTCATCTTCTGCCTGTGCAGAGCTTGATGGAAAAAAGCTTACTGTTATTCAACTCAGAGCTCTTGCCACAAATGCTGACCGGAAGATCAGACGTAAGGCTTATGAAGCAGAACTTAAGGTTTGGAAAGAGCATGAAATTGCATTTTGTTATGCTTTAAATGGAATTAAGGGAACTTGTCTTTCTCTTGAAAAACGCAGAAATTGGGATAGTCCAATTGAACGTTCTATGCACAAAGCTCGCATTAATCAAAAGATTTTGGATGCACTTATTGGGACTCTTGAAAAGAATCTTCCTATGTTCCGTTCTTATATGAAAACTAAGGCAAAAATGCTTGGACTTGATAAGATGGCTTTCTTTGATTTGTTTGCTCCTGTAGGAAATGCAAATATGGTTTATTCTCTTGATGAAGCCCACGAGTTTGTTGCAAAACAATATGGCCTTTTTAATCCAGAGATGGGTAAGTTTGCAGACCATGCCTTTAATGCAAATTGGATTGATCCTCTTCCTCGTGTAGGCAAGACGGGCGGAGCTTATGATATCTACATTCCAAAAATTAAAGAAAGCCGAGTCTTTGCAAACTTTGATGGCACCTATGATGGTGTTTCAACTTTTGCTCATGAGCTTGGGCATGCTTGGCATGACCATATTATTAGCACAAAACCATCGCTTTTGGGGCAGTATCCAATGACCCTTGCGGAGACGGCATCCATTTTCAGTGAGTTTATCGTTTTTAGGGGTGCTGTTGAGCAGGCTACAAAGGAAGAGAAGGTTGCAATTATTGAGCAGTTTGTGCAGAGTGCGTGCCAGGTTTGTGTCGATATCTTGTGCCGTTTCTATTTTGAGCGTGAACTTTTTGCGCGCAGAAAAGAAGGCGAACTTATGCCCAATGAAATGTGCTCTATCATGATAGATTGTCAGAAGAAGACTTATGGCGATGGCCTTGATGAGAATTTCCTTCACCCATATATGTGGGCTGTTAAGGGACACTATTACAGTGCAGGGTTCTCTTTCTACAACTATCCGTATGCATTTGGACAGCTTTTTGCTCTTGGACTTTTCCATAGAAGTGAGAGTTCTAGTTCTGACGGAAGACCTTTCTATGAGAAGTATAATGAGCTCTTGTCTTTGACTGGTCAACTTCCTGCAAAGGACGTTGCAGCAACTGCTGGTATTGATCTTGAAGATCCTGCTTTCTGGCAAGAAGGAATAGATATTATTGCTTCTTATGCAAAGCAACTTGAAGAGATTGTGAAATAGGGCTTTGTGAGTTGATAGTTACTGCGGAAAATTTTGTTCAAGGTGGCCGTACAATTGGCCACCTTGAAGATGGTAGAATTGTATTTCTCAATGGCCTATTTCCAGGGGAAGAGGCAGAAATTAAGATAGTTGATGAAAAAAAAGACTATTGTTCCGCTGTTCCTGTTAATATTATCAAGCATAGTCCAGCAAGACGAGGGTCTGCCTGTAGGTACAGTTCACAATGTGGCGGATGCCCATGGATTGAGCTTACTTATGAAGCCCAAATTTCTGCAAAAGAAGAGCTACTACGACAGCTTTTTTCTGATATCTCTTTAGAGTTTCTTCCTCCTGTTTTACCACCTGATTTTCCTTCTGGTGAATTTGGATACCGTAGTAGAGCCCGCTTTCAATACAGGATAAATGGGGGAAAGGCAACTTTGGGATTTTGTGCAGAAGATTCTAATAATGCTGTTGCAATTGATAAGTGCCTCATAGCAGATTCTAACTTGAATGATTTTATTGCACATCCTCCCAAAATCAATGCTTGGGAACTGAAAAATATGGAACTTCCATGTATTTCAACGGATACTGGAGTTCTATACGGCCCTGGTATTTCTCATATTACAATTAAAGGACATGGCCTTCCTGTTAGTAATCAAGTGTTTTTTCAGTCTAATCTAAAGATGTTGCCCTATTTGATTGACTATGTTGTTTCTTGTGTACAAGGGCCTAAAGTCATGGATTTATACAGTGGAGTGGGAACCTTTAGTGCCTACCTTGAAGAAAGGTATGATGTAGTTGCCGTTGAGATGAATAAAAACTGTCTAGATTTAGCAAAACGTCATCTTAAAAAAACTTCTTTCTTTACCTCTCCTGTTGAAAAATGGAGGCCCAAAGACAATGGCGTAGATACTGTTATTGTAGACCCTCCACGTGTAGGTCTTGCCAAAGAAGTTCCTTCTATGATTGCTTCTTGGAATCCCTCACGTATTGTGTATGTCTCTTGTTACTCTCCAACACTACACCGTGACGTTCAGCGTTTTGAGACCTTGGGTTATAAGGCTATTAGCATTAAACTTTTTGATTTCTATGCTCAAACGCCTCACATCGAGACAGTCGTGTTGATGTCGAGGGTATGAACACACTCCATAATAACGTTATTATGTGTAAAGACTTGCTTATAGGCTATCGTTTTAAAGTGCAAGATAGTCTAAACGGCCTTCAATTTCCGTCAGTTCATGGGAACATATCGAGACACAGAACGTTTAAATGTGCACACCCCTCTGAACGATAGGGTGCACTTTTGCATGGGTGCACACACCTCTTTGGAATTTGAATAAAAATACATTTTTGATTGAATAAAGGATGCAAGGAACATTTTACCATGGCAGACTGCATGATAACATGAATCATTAATTGCGCAGATAAAGCCCAATCTTTTCACTAGGACATTATATGACCTAGTGCGTATGTTATTATACAAATACAAGATGTAGGTGCTATACTTAAAAAGACATAGTGAGGAGGAAAGATGGCGTATTCAGATTCTGAAATAAAAACTTTGATAGAAACCTTTGACTTGGATAAGGCTGTGAAGAAAGATGAGATGCTTGCGTTCTATGGTAGAGAGTTTTAAGAGTAAACTCTCACATCCTAGTTGAGAGTTATTATGAAGAAAAGTTAATATTTAAGGAGTTTTTGAGCTAAACTATCATGTGAAGCTATTCAGCACAATAAGAGGAGGAATAAATGACAAAACAAGAACTGGCTAGAAAAATATGGAATACCGCAAATGAGCTGAGAGATAAGATTGAGGCAAGCGAATACAAGGACTACATTCTCGGCTTTATCTTCTATAAGTTTCTGTCTGATCATGAACTCGATTTTTTAAGAAGCAATTACTATACAGAAGAGGACATTGAGAATCTCAAGGATGACGACGAAGATGCGGACTTTGTGAAAAGTCAGCTGGGCTACATTATCCCTTATGAATATCTTTATTCAACATGGCGTAAGGATTCCGACTTCAACATTCAGAATGTTACTGACGGATTAAATCGTTTTAAAGACCATAACATTTCACTGCAACACAAAAAGGTATATGAAGGTATATTTGATACCCTCCTTACTGGGCTAAGTAAGCTTGGGTCAAATTCTCAGGAACAGACAAAAGCGGCAAAGGAGCTGCTTGAACTTATTGAGGATATCCCAATGAGCAGTAGTCAGGACTATGATACGTTGGGCTTCATATATGAATATCTGATTAGCAATTTTGCTGCAAACGCAGGGAAGAAGGCAGGAGAATTCTACACGCCACACGAGGTATCAGTCCTTATGAGCGAGATTATTGCATATCACCTAAAGGGGCAGGAGAACATAAAAATTTACGACCCGTGTTCCGGCTCTGGTTCTCTTCTTTTGAATATAGGACAAAGTGTTGCGAAGCATCTGAAAAATAAGAATGGAGTTCAGTACTATGCGCAGGAGCTGAAAGAGAACACGTATAACCTCACTAGGATGAATCTTGTCATGAAAGGAATACTTCCTGACAACATTATCACTAGACGAGGCGACTCACTTGATAAAGACTGGCCTCTTTTCGAGAGCGATGATAATTTTGAGACAACGTACACTCCTTTATTTGATTTGTCTGCAGTCACTATGAATCCTCCGTACTCTCAGAAGTGGAAACCTCAGAATAAGGAAAACGACCCTCGTTTCAGTGAGTATGGAGTTGCTCCGAAAGGAAAGGCAGACTATGCGTTCTTGCTTCACGGGTTTTATCATCTGAAACAGGGAGGAATCCAGACTATCGTTCTTCCGCATGGTGTTCTCTTTCGTGGAGCTTCTGAATTGGATATCAGAAAGGCTTTGGTCGAAAAGAACTGTATAGATACCATCATCGGACTCCCTGCCAACATATTCTTTGGTACAGGCATTCCTACAATTATCATGGTCTTGAAGAAGGGAAGAGCGAATGATGACATTTTGATAATTGATGCTTCAAAGGGGTTCAAGAAAGAGGGTAAAAACAACAAACTCCGCGCATGCGATATTAAGAAGATTGTTGATACATACATAGCCAGAAAAGATGTTGAAAAATATGCTCGGGTAGTAACCAGGGATGAAGTCAGAGCTAACGATTACAATTTAAATATCCCGCGTTATGTAGACTCTTCGGAGTCGGCTGACCCGGTAGATATTTATGCTACGATGTTTGGGGGGCTTCCGAAAGATGAGATTAACGAGAAATTCTCCAAAGAGTTTGAAGTATTCAATGGCTTGAATGAAGCTTTGTTTGTGGATTCTGATACCCCATACACAGCATTGAGAGATACAGATATCAAGTCTGTTATTGAGAACACGGAGAGTGTGAAGGCGTTTAAAGACCTGTTCAAAAAAGAGCTGGAGAACCTCCCTGAATACTTCGAAGACAAACTTATCAACGGAATGGACAGCATAAGCATTCAATCTGGAGAAAGTGAGTTTGCAGAAGAGATTTTCAAACGGTTTGAAGCTATCCCCCTTTGCGATAAGTATGAGGCGTATCAGATCCTCCATGATAACTGGGTGAATATCAGCGAGGATTTAGAAAAGATACAGAGTGAAGGACGTTCTGCAATTACTCAGGTTGACCCCAATATGGTCAAGAAGAAAGACAAGAACGGGAAAGAGCATGAAGTGCAAGACGGCTTTGCAGGTCATGTTATTCAGTTTAACCTTGTTCAGAAGGAATATCTTAGAGATGATGTCAAAGCAATCGAAATCCTTAGCAATGAGGTCGCAGAGATTGGTAGTAGATATGACGAAATTCTGGAGAGTATCGATGAGGAAGAAAAAGGTACCTTTATCTCAGAGGATGGGACTAAGTTTGTCCCAAAGGACGTCAAAGAAACTATCAAAGACTATATCAGGAAAAAGAATCCAGAAATTGCAGACAAGGATTCGCTCGAAGAGAAGCTTATCAATGTTTACCGTCTGAATGAGAAAGAGAAAGATTTAAACAGCCAAATTAGGAAAGCTAAAGCAGCTCTTCATTTAAGAACAAAAGAGAAGATTGAATGCTTAACCGCAGAAGAGCAACAGAACCTTCTCTATAAGAAGTGGATAGAGCCTCTTATCTCGGCAATTGATGAGATGCCAGGTAACATCATCTCCGAGCTAGAGAAACAGATATGGGCACTATATAAAAAGTACGAATTCCCCTCTAACACTACAGACCATGAAATAAA
>CAVFGI010000023.1:0-31159 GCA_963621975.1 Selenomonadaceae bacterium | reverse complement strand
TCATCGAACCTGATGTATGTACCGTCAGGTCTGCGGTATTCCTTCTTTGTTCTGACGATGACAGCCTTCAAAACGTCACCCTTTTTAATAGCTCCGTTTGGAAGTGCATCCTTAACAGCAACAACAACAATATCACCAACGCCAGCCACATATCTATGGCTGCCGCCGAGGACTTTAATAACTTGGACAAGTCTGGCTCCGCTGTTGTCAGCAACATTCATGTATGATTGCATCTGTACCATGACTTATCTCCTTATTTAGCTCTCTCAACAACTTGAGAAAGTCTCCAGCACTTATCTTTGCTGATATGACGGCACTCAACTACCTTAACGGTGTCACCAACATGAGCATCGTTCTTCTCATCGTGAGCCTTCAGCTTCTTTGAACTGGTAACATACTTCTTGTACAGCGGGTGCAGACTTCTGTTGTGGACAGTAACAACAATGGTCTTGTCCATTTTGTCGCTGGTAACCACGCCGATAAAGGTTTTCTTTTTGGATTCCATAATTCACCCTCTTACTTTGCCTTGCGAATACCTAAAGCATACTCATGAATAATGGTATTGAGTCTTGCAATCTGTCTTCTGACATTGCGAACCTTAAGAGGATTCTCAACATGGCCCAAAACCTTTTCCATTCTCATGTTTAAATAGCTCTTGTTCAGCTCATCACGCTTTGCAACGAGCTCGTTATAGGACAGTTTATCAAATGAGTTTTTCATGCTTCTTCAACCTTCCTTCTTACGACGAACTTCGTCTTGATTGGGAGCTTGGATGCTGCAAGAAGAAGAGCTTCTCTTGCGAGACTTTCTTCAACTTCACCCATCTCAAACATAACTGCACCCTGCTTTACGACTGCAACCCAGCCTTCTGGAGCACCTTTTCCGTTACCTTGTCTAGTACCGATTGGCTTTGATGTGTAAGGCATATCTGGATAAATTCTAATCCAAACCTTACCACCACGCTTTACGTGACGTGTCATTGCAACACGAGCTGCTTCAATCTGACGGTTTGTGATCCATCTTGGCTCAAGAGCAACAAGACCGTAGTCACCAAAAGCAATAGTATTGCCACGATGTGCAACGCCGTCTCTTGTTCCTCTCTGCTTCTTTCTAAATTTTACTCTTTTAGGACTAAGCATTTCTGATTACCCCTTATCTTGTTTCTACAGCATCATCAGAAGTTGTTTCTGGAGCCTTCTTAACAAGAAGCCCAGCATCATCTTTCTTGACTCTGTCATAGATTTCGCCGTTGAAAATCCAAACCTTGACGCCAATAGCACCAAAAGAGGTATCTGCAACAGCAAACCCGTAATCAATATCACTTCTGAGAGTATGAAGAGGAATTCTTCCCTCTTTCATCCATTCAGAACGTGAAATCTCAGCTCCACCAAGACGACCGGAAACCCTAATCTTTATACCCTGAACACCAGCAGCTGTAGCTTTGGAGATAGCAGTCTTCATTGCTCTCTTATATGCTGTGCGTCCAGCAATCTGCTTTGCAACACTCTGTGCAATAAGCTGGGCATCCTTCTCTCCATGTTCAATACTCTTGATCTTTACTTGAACCTTTTTAGTTGAACATTTCTGAAGCTGTTCACAAATCTTTTCAATATTGGCACCCTTTGTACCAATGATAACGCCTGGGCGGTTTGTGCTGATGAGAACAGTCACACGCTGAGGCTTTCTGCTAATCTCAATATCAGAGATTTCAGCACCCTGGACTTCAGGGCACTTGAGCAGAGCCTTGCGAAGCTGAAGATCCTCATGGAGAGTTTCTGCATACTCTCTTGGATCAACATACCACTTTGACTTCCAAGTCTTGTTGACTCCCAGACGGAATCCAATAGGATTAACTTTCTGACCCATTTACTCACTCCCCAACGATTTCGCTGACTTCAACGGTAATGTGAGACATTCTCTTAAGGAGGATGTCACGCTTTCCGTGGGATCTTGCCCAAACTCTCTTAAGCATTGGACCGCCATCAACGCAAATCTTTGAAATCTCAAGCTGACTCTCATCAAGCTTGCTATTCTTATACATTGCATTAGCACCAGCACTCTCCAATACTTTAAGAATGAGACGAGCACCCTTCTGAGGCATTGCATTGAGGATGCCATAAGCTTCCTCGTAACTCTTACCTCTTACCAAATCCGCAACAGGACGAACCTTTGAAGGGGAAACCATGAGATACTTTGCACAAGCTCTATAAGTTGTTGCCATACTCTGCCTCCTCAAGCCTTCTTGTCCGAACCGGAGTGACCACGGAATGTTCTTGTAGGAGCAAACTCACCAAGTTTGTGTCCAACAAGGTTCTCTGTCACGAAAACCGGAATCCAAGTCTTCCCGTTATATACGGAAATTGTAAAACCTACCATGTCAGGGATGATCGTGGAACTTCTTGAGAAAGTTTTGATCATATCCTTATGACCTGCGTTGTTTGAAGCTTCAACTCTTTTGAGAAGCCTTGGCTCCACAAAAGGTCCTTTTTTAATTGATCTAGCCACGTTCCAACTCCTACTTGCGCTTCTTCACGATGAATTTGCCCGAAGGTTTCTTCTTTGAACGAGTCTTGGCACCCTTGGTTGGTTTTCCCCAAGGAGTTACCGGATGACGTCCAGCTGCGGTCTTTCCTTCACCACCACCATGTGGGTGATCTACTGGGTTCATGACAACACCACGAACCTTTGGTCTCTTACCAAGATGGCGACTTGCACCAGCCTTACCAAGAGAAACGTTCATGTGATCTTCATTTCCCAAGAAACCGATTGTGGCATAGCACTCACCAAAAACCATTCTCATTTCACCAGAAGGCAGGCGAAGAGTAACATAGTCGCCTTCCTTGGCAATAATTGTGGCACCTAGGCCAGCACCGCGGACAAGTTGTCCACCACGGCCCAGTGTGAGCTCAACATTGTGTACTGTCAGACCAAGGGGAATGTTCTTGAGTGGAAGAGCACATCCTGTCTTAAGAGGAGCGTTTGGTCCACTAATAACTGTGGTGCCAACAACGAGTCCCTTAGGAGCGAGAATGTAGCGCTTCTCACCGTCTGCATAGAATACCAATGCAATATTTGCACTGCGGTTAGGATCATATTCAATAGTTTTGACTGTGCCTGGGATACCAAACTTGTCGCGCTTGAAATCAATAATTCTATATGCGCGTTTGTGTCCACCACCTCTTCTGCGAACGCTAATACGTCCAAAAGAGTCACGGCCTGCAGTCCTATTTAGGCTTGTTGTCAAAGATCTTTCTGGTTTCTGAGCTGTAATTTCGCTTCTTACCAAAACTGTTCTCTGACGGAGACCTGGTGTATTTGGTTTATAACTCTTTAATGCCATACTCCGTCTCCTTATACACCTTCAATTGCTTCGATCACTTCGCCCTTAGACAAAGTGACAATCGCCTTCTTCCAGCTTGCTGTGTAGCCCTTAATATAGCCACCCTTTCCTCTGGAGAACTTTGGCTTTCCAGCCACATTTATAACGTTGCAAGAAGTTGGGTTAACTTTAAAGACTTCTTTAACAGCGTTCATAATCTGGAACTTGTTAGCCTTTGCATCAACCTTGAATGTATACTTCTTACACTCCAATTCACGAGCGAAGCTTGATTTCTCGCTGAGAATAGGTTCAATTATTACTTGATCTGCTCTCATCTCATCACCTCTTACTCTTGTTCACCATAGAACTCGTTAAGGTTCTTTGCTGCAGTCTCAAGCATAATGACCTTTCTTCCGTAAAGAAGTTCCTTTGCAGAAAGTTTGTCATAAGAAAGAACATGCAGATATGGGATGTTCCTTGCGGCGCGGCGAAGCATTGCATCATCATCTTTCATGATGAGAACTGTTCTCTTTCCGTCCTCAACGAAATTCTTAAGAATTCCAGCAAGTGTCTTTGTCTTACCATCTTCACTTGTGAAATCCTCAACCAGTACCAAGCGCTCTTCTTCAACAGAGAGAGAAAGGAGTGACTTCATTGCAAGACGCTTCACTTTCTTTGGAAGTGTATAGCTGTAGTCTCTTGGCTTTGGTCCGAACACTGTTCCACCACCAACCATGATAGGAGACTTCTTGTCACCTCTTCTGGCATTACCAGTTCCCTTCTGCTTGAAAGGCTTGGTATTGCTGTAATTAACTTCAGCACGAGTTTTTGTGCATGCGGTACCAACGCGGCGGTTGGCAAGCTCATTATTTACAGCATGATAAATTGAACCATCACTTACTTCAATTCCAAAAACGTCTGGATTGAGCTCAATGGATCTAATTTCTTTGCCGTTTACTGAATAAACTTTTGCTTCCATGATCACGCCCCTACTTCTTTACCGCTTTCTTTACAACAACAATGCTCTGTGCAGGTCCAGGAATGGCACCCTTGACCATGAGAACCTGAAGATTCTCATCTACACGAACAACTCTAAGGTTTTGAACTGTAACTCTTTCAAAACCCATGTGACCAGCCATCTTTTTCCCCTTGAAGGTTCTAGATGGATCTGATGACATTGCTGTACCACCAAGATCTCTATGGAACTTGGAACCGTGGGTTGCACGTCCGCCACCAAAACCGTGACGCTTCATACCACCCTGATAGCCTTTACCTTTTGACGTTCCTGTAACATCAACAAATCTGATGTCCTTAAAAAGGTCAACACCAAGAACCTCTCCAACCTGAACTTCCTTTTCATAATCTCGGAATTCCATGAGAGTCTTTAACGGGTTGCCATTGAACTGTCCGGCATATGGCTTTGTTGCGCGGTCAGCTTTCATCTCGCCAGAACCAAGAACTGCAGCATTGTAACCATTCTTTTCTTGGGTTCTTTCCGCGACAACTACGTTGCCTTCAATTTTAATGACAGTGACCGGTGTAAGCTTGCCTTTCTCGTCAAACACCTGTGTCATGCCAACTTTCTTTCCGATAAGCCCTAACATCTCTTACCTCATTACTGCTTTATCTCTACATCAACACCAGCCGGGAGCTCGAGCTTCATCAAAGCTTCCATGACCTTGTCTGTAGGATCTAAAATATCAATTAACCTCTTATGGGTTCTCATTTCAAACTGTTCGCGTGATTTCTTGTTTACGAACGGTGACTTCAAAACAGTGATTTTGTTAATGCGGGTTGGGAGAGGTACTGGACCAGAGACTTTTGCTCCAGCCTTTACAACTGTCTGTACAATAGACATTGCGCTCTGTTCTACAAGCTCAACATCAAAACCTCTCAGTCTAACGCGAATTCTATCGTTAGCCATTTTTCCTCCAAAAAAATCAGGTCTTGCCCAGAGTCAATCTCTAGGCAAGACATTCGTATTTAATTATTACTCGAGAATCTCAGTAACCTGACCGGATGCAACAGTTCTTCCACCTTCACGAATAGCGAAGCGAAGTCCCTTATCCATAGCAATTGGGTGAATAAGCTCAACAATAAGGTCTGTATGATCACCAGGCATAACCATGTGGACACCCTCTGGAAGGCTTACTGTACCAGTAACGTCAGTTGTTCTGAAATAGAACTGTGGTCTGTAACCAGCAACGAATGCGCTGTGACGTCCACCTTCTTCCTTTGAAAGAACGTAAACTGTTCCAACAAACTTTGTGTGTGGTGTGATTGATTTTGGCTTTGCAAGAACCTGTCCTCTGACAACTTCTTTCTTATCAACACCTCTGAGAAGAGCACCAATGTTATCACCGGCCTGTCCTTCATCAAGAAGCTTATTGAACATTTCAACACCAGTTACGACTGTGTCACGTGTTTCACGAATACCAACAATCTGTACAGGATCGTTAACATGTACAACACCGCGCTCAACTCTACCAGTAACAACAGTACCACGGCCAGAAATTGAGAAAATGTCTTCAATTGGCATAAGGAATGGAAGGTCTGTAGCTCTAACAGGAAGTGGAATGTAGTCGTCCATAGCCTTGAGGAGCTCTTCAATGCAAGCTGTTGCTTCTGGATTGTCTGGCTCTGTCATTGCCTTATATGCAGATCCCTTGATAACTGGGCAGTTGTCACCATCAAAGCCGTAGCTGTTGAGGAGATCTCTCATCTCTTCTTCAACGAGGTCACCGAGCTCTGGGTCGTCAATCTGGTCCATCTTGTTAATGAAAACGATGATTGAAGGTACACCAACCTGTCTTGCGAGAAGGATATGTTCCTTTGTCTGTGCCTTAGCACCATCATCAGCAGCAACAACAATAATTGCACCGTCCATCTGAGCAGCACCAGTAATCATGTTCTTGATGTAGTCTGCGTGGCCCGGGCAGTCAACGTGAGCATAGTGTCTGTTATCAGACTGATACTCAACGTGTCTTGTGTTGATGGTTATTCCTCTAGCCTTCTCTTCTGGAGCGTTATCAATCTCATCATAATTCATGAGCTTGTCGCCGTACTTTCTTGCGCAATACTGTGTGATTGCAGCTGTGAGAGTTGTCTTACCATGGTCAACGTGACCAATAGTACCAACGTTTACGTGTGGCTTGGTTCTCTCAAACTTCTCTTTAGCCATCATGTCCTCCTTGTGACCTTTTGTCACAAATCCAATAAATAAATAAGAATGTGCTCTAAAGGCACAAAGCCTTTACCAACTTACCGCGAGACAAACCTATTATGTTTTATGAGTTACTAAAAAGAAGGAATCCAGAGGTCAGAACCCCAACGTCTTGGGAAGCCGACATAGCACAATTTGTAAAAACCGTGTTTCTGGAACCACCTTATCACCCCTAAAATGATTGGTTTGGCTCTAGAATCTCACTCTTCTGATACTTTTAGGGCATACCAGTGGCGAGACACCTTGGGTAATATAGTCCAAAACCCAATTTTGTGTCAAGCACTGAAAAAAAATAATCTAATTTCTTTTATTTTAAAATGTTAAGTAATCACACATGAAAGAATCAAAACACTCGTGAATGAGCTTTTGACCCTTTTCATTTGGGTGAATTCCATCAAGGCACATCAATTCTTGATCTTTTTCGTGTTCAAATGCAGACCTTATATCAATCAAAGGAATACCACGTCCTGCGGCAATACCCTTAACGGCATCTGAATAAACCTGTTGAAAGTTTGCAATCCTATCAATGTCACCAAGCCAACTCATGACCCTGTCTCTTGCCAAATTGAGAGATTTGCAAAACCAATTAAAGTACTTTTCGCTTTGTACTGGCACCAAAGTGGTGACAACTGGCTTGGTTCCTTTTTCAATTAAACTATCAATCATGTTTTCGTATGTACCGATAAAAGTGCTAATGTCTGTATTTGGTCCATGGACAGCAAGAGGCTCGTCGTTAATTTCTTTCCACTTGAAATCACTGTCATTTCCACCAAAATCCATAACCATGACTTCTGGCATCTCTACGGTGAATTTCTTTTTAACAAATTCCCAAGCTTTTGTGACTGTACATCCAAACTTACTGTGGTTTTCAAGCATAAGTCCTGCTCTATCTGCAATCAGGCCAAAACCAAGTCCGTCACATACTATATATCTATCTGTACCCTCTTCAAGTCTAATACCTTTGAGAATTGAATCGCCTAATACACAAAGTTTTCCGTTGCTCATATACTGCCTCCGAATCACATCTAACGGATAACATCAAATTGAACACATGAAAATAGCCATTTTTATTCATTTTATTTTTTTGGAGAAGACTAACTATACAATTTGGATTCAAAAGTACATTTTCATCAGAGGTAGTTAATGCTAACTATCTAGTTTCATTTTGTTCTCAAATAATGAGATACCAAAACTGTTAACTATAAGTGAATAGAATGTCCTATTCAGCAAAAACGGGCCATTTTTACTAGGAGAGGTAGTTAGGAATTTAAGTATTCCAGTAAAAAAAAAGACCCCGATGCTGAAGTCGGGATCTTCTATTTTTATCTTTTTTCCAGTTCTTAAAGAAATTAGAATCTGATATGGCTGAAAGCCTTGTTGGCTTCTGCCATTCTGTGCATATCTTCCTTCTTCTTGAATGCTGAACCGGTATTTGCATATGCATCAAGCATCTCAGCAGCAAGCTTCTCACTCATGGACTTTCCTGAGCGACCACGTGCAGCAGCGATAATCCAGCGCATTGCAAGAGCTTCACGTCTTGGTTCTCTAATTTCAGTAGGAACCTGATATGTAGCTCCACCAACTCTCTTTGACTTTACTTCAACTGCTGGTTTGACATTATCAAGAGCCTTGTTGAAAACATCAAGAGGTGCATCTCCCGTCTTCGCTCCCATGATTTTCATGGCATCATAAAGAATACGGGTGCTAACTGACTTCTTTCCGTCAAGCATCATGCGATTGATAAATTTTTCAACAACAATGCTGTTGTATACGGAATCTGGAAGGACTTCTCTAACAGGTGCGTTTGTTCTTCTTGACATACAGATACCTCCTCATCAAGCCTTTGGCTTCTTTGTACCGTACTTGGAGCGGCTTCTCTTTCTGTCTGTGACACCCTGAGTATCCTTTGTACCACGAATAATGTGATAACGAACACCAGGAAGGTCCTTAACTCTTCCACCACGAAGCAATACAACTGAGTGCTCCTGGAGGTTATGTCCAATACCTGGAATATAGGCTGTGACTTCAATTCCGTTTGAGAGACGGACACGAGCAACCTTTCTCAAAGCTGAGTTAGGTTTCTTAGGTGTTACAGTCATGACCTTTGTGCAAACACCACGTTTCTGTGGGCAGCCTTCCAAAGCAGGGGACTTGGTCTTGTGTGTAACCTTTGAACGACCCTTTCTGATCAGTTGGTTAATTGTAGGCATTGTGCTACTCCTCACCGTACACGACGCTCCCGGAACGCAAATGCGCCGGAACAACTGCCATGTACGCAAATAAACCATCCATACGGATGATTGTGGGCTGCACCAAAGCACAGCCCTTTATCTCAAAAATCAAGGTCAGCGTGCAACTCAGTCTTCGTCATCAGAGAAACTATCGTTCCCTGAAAACTCGTCTTCATCGCCCTCAATTGTTGACATATCAGCCAAATCTTCGTAGTTTTCCTCTTCTTGAGCTCTTGAGCTCATTGCAGATTCAACTTTATCGTTAACTACATCAATTGCATCTTCATCCTTAAGTTTAACGTTTCTGTAGCACTCCATACCTGTACCAGCAGGAATAAGGTGTCCAATGATTACGTTTTCCTTAAGACCGCGCAACTCATCTCTACTACCAGCAATTGCAGCATTTGTCAAGACCTTAGTGGTCTCTTGGAATGAAGCAGCACTGACAAATGAGTCAATTGACAGAGAAGCGTTTGTAATACCAAGCAAACAAGGTCTAGCTGTAGCAGGTTCACCTCCACTAGCCAAAACTTCTTCGTTCTCCTTGTGGAACTTGAACTTATCAACTTTCTGTCCAAGGATGAACTTAGTATTACCAACATTAATAATCTCAACCTTTTTAAGCATTTGACGAACAATGATACCAAGGTGTTTATCATTAATATCTACGCCCTGAAGTCTGTAAACTTCCTGAACTTCATTAAGCAAGAATTGCTGAAGTGCATTTTCACCAGAAATAGCCAAAATATCATGTGGATCAATGTTTCCATCACAAAGACGCTCTGCAGCCTCAACATGGTCTCCTTCTCTTACGAGAATATGCTTTCCTAGAAGAATTGCATGTGAATGTTCTTCACCAAAATCGTCTGTGACTATGACAATTCTCTTGCCCTTTGAAACAGGACCAAAGGAAACAACACCACTTGCTTGTGCAAGGACTGCAACGTTTCTTGGTTTTCTAGCCTCAAAGAGTTCTCCAACTCTTGGAAGACCACCAGTGATGTCCTTAGTCTTAACGCTAGCCATCAAAAGTCTTGCAATAACGTGTCCTTTGGCTACCATTTCACCATCAGCAACTTGAATGTAGGAAGAGCCTGGGAGCAAGTAAGAAGCAATTGTCTTTCCATCTGCATCAACAATTTCAAGTCTAGGCTCAACATTCTCAAGAGAGTGGTCTGTGACTCTGTATCCAATAATACCGGTTTCTTCATTAACCTCTTTGAGAAGAGTTGTTCCCAAAGTAAGATCAACAAACTTAACCATACCGTCATATTCAGAAATAATTGGCTCTGCAAATGGGTCAAATGTCATAAGAGCATCACCGGCCTTAACATAGGTGTTCTCTTCTACCTTAACTTCTGAACCAGCTCTTGCATCAATCTTATCCTCAGAAGCGAGAATTAAAAGCTTATCTCCAGTAATCTTAACCAATCCGCCCTTGTTACCACAGAAGCACTCTTCTTTTCCGTTTGTGCAGATAAATGAGTTTCCTGCTACCTTTGAACCATCTTCAATGCCGTTGGCAAGTTTTGTTTTCTTTGAGAAAGCAAACTCATCCAAAACATTTCTGTAGAAGATATGACCCTTTCTTGTGAGAAGTTTTACATTGTCTTCTTCTCGTACAACGGTATTACCAGTAAGTTTTGTTACAAATACAGGATGTTTGAAGGAAATGCTGTTTTCCTCAGCACTTGTGGAAGCTGTACCACCAACGTGGAAGGTTCTCATTGTAAGCTGAGTACCAGGTTGTCCAATTGACTGAGCTGCAATGATACCAACTGCCTCACCAACATCAACTGGTTTATTTGTTGCAAGGTTTCTACCATAGCACTTACGACAAACACCATGTTCTGCTTCACAAGTAAGAACTGTTCTAACAAAAACACTTTCTACTCCAGCATCTTCAATCTGCTTTGCCTCTTCATCTGTAATTTCATGATCAAGAGGAACAATTATCTCACCAGTGTTTGGATTGACAACATTTTCAAGAGTGTAATGTCCTGTAATTCTGTCTGCGAGGGAAGAAATAATTTCATCACCATCTTTAATTGCGGATCTAGAAATACCATTGATTGTTCCACAGTCATCTTCTGTAACAACAACATCTTGAGAAATATCAATAAGTCTTCTTGTAAGATAACCGGCTTCAGCTGTCTTCAAAGCAGTGTCTGACAAACCTTTTCTAGCACCGTTTGTTGAGATGAAGAACTCAATAATTGAAAGACCTTCTTTGAAGTTTGACTTAATTGGGAACTCAATAATATCGCCATTAGGTTTAGACATAAGACCACGCATACCACCCAACTGACGGATCTGGGTCTTAGAACCTCTAGCACCTGAATCTGCCATAAGGAACAATGGGTTGAATCCATTCTGGCTTTCTCTAAGTTTTGCCATAAGCTCATCGGCGAGTTCTTCATTTGTCTGGGACCAAATGTCAATCAATCTGTTATAACGCTCTTCTTGGGTGATTTGTCCATGGTGGTACTGCTCAAGAACTTCAGCCTGTTTTTCGTTAGCCTCATCAACAAGAGTCTTCTTGGATTCTGGAATAATCATATCAGAAAGACCAATTGTTGCACCAAAGACTGTTGCATACTTAAAACCAACGTCTTTGATGGCGTCTACAAGCTTAACTACAACAGAATTTGCACTGTTCTTCAATGCTAAGGCTATCAATTTCTTAAGTTCCTTGTCTCCAAAGCACTTGTTGAAATAGGTTTTGAAATCCAATCCGCTTACCTTTGGAAGTGAATCGTAGAACAAAAGTCTTCCAGCTGTTGTGTAATCTTCTTCATCCTTTGGATATGTAAATCTATAACCATCTGAAAGTCTGTAACCAATCTTTGCGTTATAAGAAAGGCTTCCAGCTTCAATGGCCATCTGGATTTCATCAAGGTTATCGTAATAGCGTCCCTGTCCCTTATCATTGTTCTTAGCTCTTGTAAGATAGTTAATACCAAGAACCATGTCTTGAGAAGGATAAACAATAGGTTTACCGTTTGCTGGGTCCAAGAGGTTTGTTGCACTAAGCATCAACGTCCAACACTCAAGCTGTGCCGCCTGTGTAAGAGGAACGTGAACTGCCATTTGGTCTCCATCAAAGTCAGCATTGAATGCGTGGCAAACAAGAGGATGGAGCTTAATTGCCTTTCCGTCTACCAATACAGGTTCAAAAGCCTGAATACCAAGTCTATGGAGTGTAGGAGCTCTGTTAAGCATAACAGGGTGCTCTTTTACAACATCATCAAGAACTGCCCAAACATCTGAAGTTTCCTGCTCTACTAAAGTCTTTGCCTTCTTTACGTTTGAAGCAAGTCCACTTTGGACAAGTTTTCTCATAAGGAAAGGTTTGTAAAGCTCAAGAGCCATTTTTGAAGGAAGACCGCACTGATGAAGTCTAAGTTCAGGACCAACAACAATAACAGAACGTCCACTGTAGTCTACACGCTTACCAAGAAGGTTCTGTCTAAAACGACCCTGCTTACCTTTGAGCATATCTGAAAGAGACTTGAGAGGTCTGCTATTGGCCCCCTTAACTGCTCCACGCTTTCTCTTGGAGTTATCAAACAAAGCATCCACAGCTTCTTGAAGCATTCTCTTTTCATTTCTGACAATAATATCAGGAGCATGAAGACTAATGAGTCTTTGAAGTCTGTTATTTCTGTTAATAACTCTTCTATAAAGATCATTGAGGTCACTTGTAGCAAATCTTCCACCATCAAGTTGAACCATAGGTCTGAGATCTGGTGGAATAACTGGGATAACAGTGAGAATCATCCATTCTGGCTTGTTATCACTATCACGGAAGTTCTCTACAACTTCAATTCTCTTGAGAAGTCTCTTGTCAACAGCCTTAGTGCTGCTTTTCATCTGATCCCTGAGCTCGTCGCTGAGCTTCTTAAGATCCAATTCTGACAAAAGAATTCTAATAGCCTCAGCACCCATGCTTGCTGTGAAAGAATCACCAAACTGTTCACGAGCATTGATATACTCTTCTTCAGAGAGAAGCTGTTTATACTTTAAGTCTGTATCACCAGGATTGAGAACAATATATTTCTCGTAATACAAAACACTCTGAAGAGCTGTCTTGGAAATATCCAAAAGCAAGCTCATTCTTGAAGGAACGCTTCTGTAATACCAGATATGAGATACAGGGGAAGCAAGAGTTATGTGCCCCATTCTCTCACGACGGACTTTAACGTTGGTAACTTCAACACCACATCTGTCGCAAACAACACCCTTATAACGAATAGATTTGAACTTTCCGCAATAACATTCCCACTCTTTAGTGGTTCCAAAGATCTTTTCACAGAAAAGTCCTTCTCTCTCTGGTCTAAGAGTTCTGTAGTTAATGGTTTCTGGCTTCTTAACCTCTCCATATGACCAATCTTTGATCTGCTCTGGAGAAGCAAGCTTAATCATTACATTATTAAAATCTTGAATATCTTTCATCTGTCCAGCTCCCTAAATCAAAGACCCTTCTTCTTGGCGATAATCTCTTCATCTCTTTCTGTTAAAGCAACTTGCTTGCCCTTGGAATCGTAAACACTCATATCCAAAGCCAAACCACGGATTTCCTGAACAAGAACGTTGAAAGCTTCTGGCATACCGGCATTAGAAGCAGGTTCACCCTTAACAATGCTCTCATAAATCTTTACACGTCCGTTCATATCATCACTCTTAATAGTAAGAAGTTCTTGAAGAGTATTTGCGGCACCATAAGCTTCAAGTGCCCAAACTTCCATTTCTCCAAGTCTCTGACCACCAAACTGTGCCTTACCACCCAATGGTTGCTGGGTAACAAGAGAATAAGGACCAGTACTTCTAGCATGCATCTTGTCATCAACAAGGTGGTGCAGCTTGAGGTAGTAGATATAGCCACAGAAGACTGGGTTCACAAATGGAACACCTGTTCTTCCATCATACAAAGTGGTCTTAGAATTAATTGGAAGACCAGCTTCTTTCATCTTTTCTTCAATCTGCTCCATTGAAGCACTCTGGAAAACAGGAGTTGAATACCACTGATCAAGTTTAACAGCAGCCCAACCAAGTTGTGTTTCCATAAGCTGTCCAATGTTCATTCGAGAAGGAACACCAAGTGGGTTGAGACAAACATCAAGTGGAGTTCCATCTTCCATGAATGGCATATCCTCTTCAGGAAGAATTCTTGAAACAACACCCTTATTTCCATGTCTACCAGCCATCTTATCGCCCTGACGGAGCTTTCTCTTGGTAGCAATAAGAACCTTGATTGTTTCTTCAACTCCAGGTGGAAGGTCATCTCCACCTTCACCCTTCTTTAATCTCTGAACATCTATAACAATACCTTCAGTTCCGTGTGGAACTTTAAGAGAAGTATCCCGAACTTCCTTGGCTTTTTCGCCAAAGATGGAGTTTAGAAGTTTAAACTCAGGAGTAGTATCACTTTCACTCTTAGGAGTAACTTTTCCAACAAGAATGTGACCAGGATGAACCATAGTACCAATCTTTACAATACCTTCTTCATCAAGCATCTCAAGCATCTTCTCGTTTGTATTTGGAATATCACGAGTAAGTTTCTCTGGACCTAGCTTAGTCTCTCTGATATCGGTTGAGAACTCTTTAATATGAATGGAGGTATAGATATCGTCCTTGACAACTCTTTCTGAGATGAGAACAGCGTCCTCGTAGTTGTAGCCATTCCATGGAACAAAGCCAACAAGGATGTTTCTACCTAGAGCCAAATCTCCTCTATCTGTTGCAGGACCATCAGCAATTACATCACCAGCCTTAACAACCTGTCCATTAGAGACAATTGGAGTCTGTGTAAAACAAGTATCTTGGTTAGTTCTTTGGAACTTTTGAACCTCATACTTATCAACTTCGCCCTCAATCTCGCACTCAGCTGGATCAACCAGAATCTCAATTCTTGTTGAAGATACATAGGTAACCTTACCACCACGCTTAGCCTTAATAAGAACGCCAGTATCGTATGCTGTCTTGGTTTCCATACCAGTACCAACTCTTGGAGCTTCTGGGAACAAAAGAGGAACTGCCTGACGCTGCATGTTAGAACCCATCAAAGCTCTGTTAGCATCGTCATGTTCTAGGAATGGAATCAAAGAAGCTGCAACAGAAACAACCTGTTTTGGAGATACGTCCATGTACTTAATCTCTTCAGGTCTGCGTGTTGAGTAATCTCCCTTGTTGCGGACAGGAACCATCTTTTCTGCAAATGAGCCATCTTTGTTAAGTTTTGCGTTAGCATTTGCAATAAAGTATCTTTCCTCGTCGTAAGCATCAAGGTATCTAACTTCCTTTGTAGCCTTTCCATCAATAACTTTTCTATATGGAGTTTCAAGGAAACCATATTTGTTAATTCTAGTATAGTTTGCCAAAGAAACAATAAGACCAATGTTGGAACCTTCAGGAGTCTCAATAGGACACATTCTACCATAGTGAGTGTAATGAACGTCTCTAACTTCAAATCCAGCTCTATCACGGTTAAGACCACCACTACCTAAAGCTGTAAGTCTTCTCTTATGAGTAAGCTCAGCAAGAGGGTTAATCTGGTCCATAAACTGTGAGAACTGTGAAGAACCAAAGAATTCCTTAATTGCAGCAACAATTGGTTTATTTGAAATCAAATCCTGAGGCTTTGCAGCTTCTGGATTAGTATTCATACGGTCTTTAGCAATTCTTTCCATTCTGGAGAAAGCAGCCTTAAGCTGTTGTTGCAAAAGTTCACCAACGCTTCTAACACGACGATTTCCAAGGTGGTCAATATCGTCTAGGCTTTCTTCATGAATGAAGACCTTAATCAAGAACTTCATTGTGTTGACAATATCATCAGGAGTAAGAACTGTTAAATTCTCATCAAACTCTGAGTCTTCATCTCCAGCATAGAATTTCTTGTGAAGCTTGTAACGACCAACAGCTCCAAGGTCATAACGACGTGAAGAGAAGAACATTTCAGGAAGTTCTCTTTCGCCTCTTTCAGTTGTAATCATTTCCCCTGGAATGAGAACACTGTAGATGTGACTGAGAACTTCTTCCTTTGTTGGTTCATCACTTACACCGCTGTTTGTGTATTTTGATTCCTCAATACCAAAACAGTTGAGGATCATATCGCTATGCAAAGAATCTTTAGCCTGCATGTCCACAACACCAATGCTCTGAACACCCAAGCCAATGAGAGTATCTATATCATTAGCGTTAAGAGCTGTTCCTGCCTGGAAGACCTTAACTTCTTCACCATCAACAACAGCATAAATATCTTTTGCTGGATACTGTCCATCAAAAGCTTCCTTGGTTTGCTCATTAAGCTCCATTGTTTTTGAAGCGTAGAAAGCAGCAATAATCTTCTCGCGAGTATTGAAACCAATAGCCCTGAGGAACAGGGTTCCAAGTATTCTTTTCTTTCTATCTATCTTTGCAGCAATGACTCTTTTCTTTTCATCAATCTCAAATTCAAGCCAAGAGCCACGATAAGGGATAATTCTTGAAGAATAGACACCCTTCTCATTAGTGAAAATAACACCTGGGGATCTATGAATCTGGCTGACGACAACTCTCTCAGCTCCATTGATGATAAAGGTTCCTCTATCTGTCATAAGAGGAATATCGCCAAGGTAAATCTCCTTTTCCCTTAGCTCATCGTTGGCGGCAAGAGACAAACTAATTACAGCACGAAGTGGCACGCTATAAGTGCGACTCTTCTTCTTGCATTCAGTTTCCGAGAATTTGATATCGTCAAAATCCAGCGAATAGGACTCATATCTGAGGCTCATTTCGCCATTAGGCCCATCAATAGGGAAAATTGATCTGAAGACCTCTTCTAGGCCACTCTTCTCATCAACAGGCTCTCCATTCTTGAGCTTTTTGCTCTGGAGGAAGCTTTCATATGAGTCTTTCTGGATTGCAATTAAGTCCGGAAGCTCACATACTTCATCGTAATCTGCCCCGATATAGGTTCTGTTTATGGGTTTGCCTTTGGCAACCATCTTATACCCCCAAATCAGTGATAAACGCCATTAAATAATGGCAATAAAAAGACAGAAACCCTCCCAAGACCCAAAAGAGCCCGGGAGGTTCTGTTGTAAAATTAATTATTTTACCTCAACTACGCAGCCAGCAGCCTCAAGCTTTTCCTTGACAGCAGCAGCATCAGCCTTAGAGATACCCTCTTTGACCTTTCCACCACCCTCAACGAGCTCTTTAGCTTCCTTGAGTCCAAGTTCTGCGCTAACTTCTCTAACAGCCTTAATTGCAGCAATCTTCTTTGAAGCATCAAAGGACTTAAGAATAACATCAAACTCTGTCTTCTCTTCAGCTTCTTCAGCTGGAGCAGCAGGACCAGCAGCAACTGCAACTGCAGCAGCAGCGGCTGTTACACCAAACTTCTCTTCCATAGCCTTAATGAGGTCAGCAACCTCCATTACGGTCATGTTTGCAATAGACTCTAAAATCTCATCTCTTGTAGCCATATTAACTTCTCCTTAAAAAAATTTTCTATTTCAACGGTCATAGCATGGTACTATGAAGACTAGAACCGTTGTTATTCTGTTTTAGCCTCTTCTGCAGGGGCTTTGCCTTCCAACTTCTCCTGGTAGGCAAGGAGTGTTGCTGCAACCTTCTGGACAGGAGCCATCATGGTAGCCATGAGGTGGCTAATAAGATCAAGTCTGCCAGGGAGCTTGGAGAATGCTTCAACTTGTGCAGCATCAAAAGCTCTACCATCAAGGAATCCACCACGGACCTGAAGCTTGTTATCTGTACCCTTCTGTGCATCAACAACAATTTTTGCAATTGCGCTCTGCTCGTCGCCTCTTGCAAGGACAACAGCAGTTGGTCCAACCAGCTTGTCATCAACACCTTCGTGTCCAAGTTCTCTCATTGCAATCTTTGCATAGCGATTCTTGACAACTCGGCATACAGCATCCTTGGCTCTAAGCTGCTTTCTAAGATCAGAAATCTGAGCAACTGTAAGACCACGATAATCTGCAAAGATGAATCCGGAGTACTGGCCAAACTCTTCCTTAAGCTGTTTTACAGCAGCTTCTTTAGTTTCGTTTACTTTTACATGATATTCCATACTTCACCTCGCCTAATTACAGGATTGTCTTAGTGTCAAGCATGACACCAGGACCCATTGTTGAAGCAAGAGCTGTGCTGACAACAAAGTCACCCTTTGCGTCTGCAGGCTTTCTTCTGAAGATTTCCTTGATTGCAACATCTGCATTTTCAGCAATCTTGTCAGCATCCATAGAAACCTTACCAATTGCCATGTGAACAACACCAGTTTTGTCTGAACGGAACTCAACTCTTCCCTTGCGAAGTTCTGCAAGAGCACCCTTGATATCCATGGTAACAGTCTGTGTCTTTGGGTTAGGCATAAGACCTCTTCTACCAAGGATAGGACCAAGACGACCTACATCCTTCATCATGTCTGGAGTTGCGACTGCTACGTCAAAATCCATCCAACCACCACGGATCTTCTCAATGAGCTCTGCATCACCAACATATGTTGCACCAGCGTCAAGAGCTTCCTGAGCCTTGTCTCCCTTAGCGAAAACAAGAATCTTCTTCTCTGCAGAGAACTGGTTTGGAAGAACAACAGTGTCTCTAACACTCTGGCTCTTCTTAAGCATAAGCTTAATGTGGAGTTCTACTGTCTCATCAAACTTTGCAAAAGAAAGTTCTTTTACGAGTGCAGCAGCTTCAGCAAGTGTGTAAACTTTGGTTCTGTCATACTTTTTGACAGCATCCTGATACTTTTTGCCGTGCTTCATTTTTCCACCTCCACGCCCATGCTTCTTGCTGTTCCAGCAATAATATGCTTTGCAGCCTCAAGGTCATTAGCATTCAAATCAGGCATCTTTGTCTTTGCAATTTCTTCAAGCTGAGCCTGAGAAAGAGTACCAACCTTCTGCTTGTTTGGAACACCGCTAGCCTTCTGTAAACCCAAAGCCTTCTTAATAAGAACAGCTGCAGGAGGAGTCTTCAGAATGAAAGAGAATGTTCTGTCTGCGTAAACCGTGATTACGACTGGAACTGTCAAGCCTGGTTCAAACTGTCTTGTCTTTTCGTTGAACTGCTGGACAAACTGTGGTGCACTTACCCCGTGAGGGCCAAGAGCCGGACCAATTGGAGGGGCCGGTGTAGCCTTCTGGGCTGGACACTGCAACTTAATAATTGCAGTAACCTTTTTCTTTGCCATATTTTTCTCCTTACGTGCAAGGTCTTGCCTGAGTTGGCAGATAAATCAGACCTCCACGCTGGTATTAACGCCTGTCATACGAGCAGGCTCCCACCTTTCCGTGCCCTCATCCTTCTCCCTTTTTAGCCCGATATCAAATACCAAACAAAAAAACAGTTTTCAGAATCTCCGGAGAGGAGTAATTCAATGCAATTGAACGTATGTCATCTTGTCTCTCAAGCAACGTTCCATACTTAAAAGACATTTCAATCAAATCTTTTCAACCTGATTGAATTCAATTTCAACAGGGGTTGGTCTTCCAAAAATCTCAACAGAAACCTTAATACGGTTCTTTTCTGCATTGATTTCTTCAATAACACCCGTGAAACCTGAGAAAGGACCGTCAATAACCTTGACGGATTCGCCCTCATTAAAGCTCTGTTTGGGCCTAAATGCCTTTTCAGCCTTAATCTCACCAGTTCTCTGGAGAATATTATTCATCTCATCTTTTGAAAGAGGAACTGGTTTTGAAGATCTTGTTGCTGCCAAGAAGCCTGTTACACCTTGAATACGCTTAATTTGAGAACAATAGCGCTTCCAAGAGTCATCTTCGGGCATGTCTAATTCAACGAGAATATAACCAGGTAGAACCTTATGCTTAACTTCTTTCTTGACACCATCTTTGGTTTCAATAAGAACTTCAAAAGGAACCTTAACATCAAGACAGACTGATGCAAAATCACTATCAGTTTCCATCATTCTGCGAATAAGCTTCTCTATTTTCTGCTCATAACCCGAATAAGTATGAACGGTATACCAGCCTCTTGCCATTTGATTCCCACCTTAGAAAAGCAAGGACACAGCCTTGAGTAACAAGAAATCAGCAAGACCAAGGAGGACGGCAAACACGATTGTTGTAATAATGACGAGCTTTGTAGAAGAAACAATTGTAGCCTTATTAGGCCATGAAACTTTCTTCATTTCAAGACGACATTCTTTAAAGTATTTGACCAACTTCTTCATCTAAAACTCCCAAACAGAGATCTTACAGGCCAGGAGGGATTCGAACCCCCAACACCCGGTTTTGGAGACCAGTGCTCTAACCGTTGGAGCTACTGGCCTATATCTCTCTATCATTTAAGCAATTTGCTTACTTTACCTTTGTTTCACGATGCAAGGTATGCTTGCGATCGAACGGACAATACTTCATAAGCTCAAGTTTGTTCGGATTATTACGGCGGTTCTTTTCTGTTGTATAATTCTTCCTCTTGCACTCTGTGCACTGAAGAGCAATTTTCTCAACAGGACTCTTCTTTTTATCAGCCATTTCTATACTCCTTAAGGTTTTTACGCCTAAATCTTTTTCTCACTAAATATCTCTACTACCACCACTTAGCCCTCGAGCGGATTTGAACCGCTGACCCCCACCTTACCATGGTGGTGCTCTACCGGCTGAGCTACAAGGGCATAATAACAGCACGGAAATATGCAAAATGTAAAGTACCAAAACACAAATACTTTGTCAATAACTTCTTCACACTGTCTATTTTACATTCAAATTCATTGCTCATAGCGCATTTTTTTGATATAATCGGACTGTTTCTGTTATTTTCTTTTGCATAAAGGGATAAAGAGAAACTTTAAATTCTAAAAACTCGAGAGGCTTTTGAAAAATGCCAGCAAAAAAGCAGAAAAATGAAGAGCTAAACAAAAACACAAGAATCTCCCATAGTACAGAGGCCATAGAAAAAGACTTTGCAGAGCATCTAAAATACACTCAAGATGCAGACGTTTTCCATACAACAATGGAAGGCAAATATGAAGCCTTAGCGCTAACAATAAGAGACAGAATCATACACCAGTGGGATATTTCCAGAAAAGTACAGCAAAAAGAAAAAGCAAAAAGGGTCTACTATCTTTCCCTTGAATTCTTGATGGGAAGAGCCATGACCAACAATATTAATAATATGGGACTCCAAGATGAGGTAACCAAGGCTTTAAAAAACTTGGGGTACACTTATGAAGAGCTTGCAGATGTTGAACCTGATGCTGGCCTTGGAAATGGTGGTTTGGGGCGTCTTGCTGCTTGTTTTTTGGATTCATTAGCAACACTTGAAATTCCTTCTTTTGGTTATGGAATTCGTTATAACTATGGAATATTCCGCCAACAAATCAAAAATGGCTATCAACTTGAGCAACCAGACAACTGGCTTAGATACGGAAATCCATGGGAAATTCCAAGAACAGATTTGTGTTACACCGTTAATTTTGGCGGACAAGTCAAAGTTATAAGAGAAAATGGAAGAGATAATTATAAGTGGGTAAATACAGATCAAGTCATCGGAATGGCGTATGACATGCCAATCATTGGATATGGTGGAAAAACCGTAAATACCTTGAGGTTGTGGAGTGCAAAAGCAGTTGAAGATTTCAGCTTTGAGCAGTTCAATAATGGAGATTACACGGAAGCTGTAAGAACCAAGATCCAAGCAGAAAATATCAGTCAGGTCCTCTACCCCAATGACACACAATACATGGGTAAAGTCCTCAGGCTGAAACAACAGTATTTCTTTGTAGCGTGCTCACTTGCAGACATAGTTAGACGTTTTAAGGCAACAAGTGGCAATTGGCAAGAATTCCCAAATCTTGCTGCTATTCAGTTAAATGACACACACCCATCAATCGCAATTGCAGAGCTCATGAGAATTCTCATTGACCAAGAAAATATGGAGTGGGATTTGGCTTGGAATATCACACAAAAAAGTATGGGATATACGAATCACACACTCATGCCAGAAGCTCTTGAAAAATGGCCTGTTCCAATGATGGAGAGTCTACTTCCAAGACATATGCAAATAATATATGAAATCAACAGACGATTCCTTCAGGATGCAATAAATTTCTTCCCAATGCACACCCAAGAACAGGCCAATGCAATTCAAAAAGTAAGTATCATAGAAGAATCAAACCCCAAAAATGTCAGAATGGCAAACCTTGCAATTATTGGCTCACACTCCACCAATGGAGTAGCCCAATTGCACACTCAACTGCTAAAAAATAGCATGTTCCCTGAGTTTTACGCCATCTTTCCTGAAAGATTCCAAAATAAGACCAACGGAATTACCCCTCGTAGATGGCTACATTCTGCAAACCCAAAACTATCTAAACTCATTGCAGAGGCAATTGGTCCAGAGTGGATTACAGATGCAAACAAGATAAAAGAACTTAAATCATTTGCAACTGATGCTGCGTTTGCAAAAGAGTTTGCAAAGATTAAAGAAGAGAACAAGAAAAAAGCTGCCAACTTCCTATTGAAAGATTGTGGAATTGTAGTAAATCCTAACACTCTTTTTGATGTTCAAGTAAAAAGAATCCACGAGTACAAAAGACAATTACTCAATGCATTTAACATTGTTCTACTCTACAGAAGACTCAAGAACGATAAAAAGTTCGCAAGCAGTTTTGTTCCAACAACCTTCCTCTTTGGTGGAAAAAGTGCACCGGGTTATGTAAACGCAAAACTTTCTATTAAGTTCATAAATGACCTTGCTTCTATGGTAAACAGAGACGAAGCTACAAACAAACTTCTTCAAGTTCACTTTATGCCAAACTACAGAGTAACAATGGCAGAAAGTATTATCCCTGCAACAAACCTCAGCGAGCAAATCTCAACTGCTGGACTTGAAGCTTCTGGAACAGGGAATATGAAATTCATGATGAATGGAGCTTTGACAATTGGAACTCTAGACGGAGCTAATGTGGAAATCTCACAAGAAGTTGGCAATGATAACATCTTCATTTTTGGACACACAGAAGACCAGCTTGCTCAAATGAGAAGTTCTTACAATCCTTACGACTTCATCAATCAAGATGAAGAAATAAAAGAGGTTGTAAGCTTGCTTAAATCAAACTACTTTAATAGCTCTGAACCAGGAGTATACGACAAATTATTCCATGATATCTTTGATTTAGGCGATCGTTACTTCATTTTTGCCGACTTGAAAATGTATGCAGATAAGCACCAAGAGGCCTTGGATTTGTATAAAAACAACTTCAAAGAATTCAACAAGAAGGCAATCATCAACGTAGCATCAAGTGGCATGTTCTCTTCAGATAGAACCATCTTGGAGTACGCAAACCAAATTTGGAATGTAAAGAGTTGTCCAGTACCTCTTAACACTGAAATTGACACCTCATTAGAAGATGCTAAAAAACACTAAACACTAAGGCAAAAACAACATGACCGTAATAATGCTTGCAGCTGGAACCTCTTCAAGAATGGGAGAACAAAACAAAATGCTTCTCCCCTACAGAGGGATTCCCATGGTAACTCATTGTTGCATGCAAGCATTAAAATACCTAGAGAGCCTTGAAAAAGAAACATATAAAGAAATCATTGTTACAACCGGCTACATGAAAGAAGAAGTTGAAAAAGCCTTACAAATATGTGTTGAATACGCTAAAAGCAAAGATATCAAATTTACTTTTGCTCATAACGAAAACTACACAAAAGGACAGTATTCTTCTACCGTTTGTGCTGTAGCAAAACTAAAAGACAACGAAGAATTTTTTATCAATCTTGCAGACATGCCCTTACTGGGACCTTCAAACTATAGTGCACTAACCCCTTTTCTTAATGGTTATGATGTGGTTAGACCATTTGTAAAAGATAAGGATGGTGAAAAGAAGCCTGGTCATCCTGTTCTTATGTGCAAGATATTAAAAAAGGCAATTCTACAGAACCCTGAATTAGGTTCTGTAAACCGCCTTCTAAAAAACTACAAAGTCCATGAATGCCTATTTGAAGGCCCCTCATGGATTTTTGATGTAGATAATCCTCAAGTATACAAGACTCTAGTCTAGGAAACTCTTTCAATATGCAGTTCGCCGTTTGGTGCACTCAACTGAATAGAATCACCGTCCGAGAACTTTCCGTTAAGCATATCCACAGCAAGTGGGTTCTCAACTAGAGTTTGAATTGCTCTCTTAATAGGTCTTGCACCATAATCCGGATCAAATCCTGCGTTAGCAACCAACTCAATAACAGAGTTATCCCATTTAAGATGAAGATTTCTGTTCTCAAGCCTTTGAGCAAGTCTCTTGAGCTGAAGTTCAACAATACCCTTAATCTGCTCTCTTCCAAGCTGATTAAAGATAATTATTTCATCAATTCTGTTGATAAATTCAGGTTTAAACGACTGTCTAATGACCTCCATTACAGCCTTATGTCCTTCTTCAACGCTTGAAGCTTCCATAAGTTGTTTACTTCCAAGATTACTTGTCATAATGATGATAGTATTAGTGAAATCTACCAACCTACCCTGTCCGTCCGTCAAACGACCATCATCTAGAATCTGAAGAAGGACGTTAAAGACATCGGGGTGAGCTTTCTCTATCTCATCAAAAAGCACAACCGAATACGGCCTACGGCGCACAACCTCAGTCAGCTGACCACCTTCGTCGTAGCCTACATATCCTGGAGGGGCTCCAATAAGTCTAGACACACTGAATTTCTCCATATATTCAGACATATCAATTCTGGTTAACGCCTTCTCATCATCGAACAAGAAGGAGGCAAGAACCTTAGCAAGCTCTGTTTTTCCAACACCAGTAGGACCTGCAAACAAGAAAGAACCAAGAGGTCTATGCTCATCTCCAATACCTGTCTTATTTCTTCTGATAGCATTAGATACAGCAGAAATGGCCTCATCTTGTCCCAAAACCTTCTGGGAAAGGATATTCTCAAGATTGATATACTTTTGCATCTCAGAGCCTTGCATCTTGGAAACAGGAATACCAGTCCACGACGACACAATACGAGCAATATCGTCCTCGTCCACCTCTTCCTTCAAAAGCTTGTGGTCGCCTTGAATCTCACTGAGATGTTTGGTTTCCTGCTCAATCTCGTGTTGCAACTCAGGAATTCGTCCATGCTTGATTTCTGCCGCCTTGGCAAGATCTCCACTTCTCTCTGCCAGAGCTTCATTAGTTCTAAGCTTTTCTAATGCCGATTTCTTCTCGCGGATTCCTTCTATTGCAGTTCTCTCGTTTTCCCATCTAAGATGCATAGAATCTCTGCTAGTTTTCAAATCTGCAAGTTCGCTGTTAATCTTTTCAAGTCTAGCCTTAGAAGACTCATCATCTTCCTTAGACAAAGCCTGTTGCTCAATCTTCAACTGCAAAATCTTACGCTCAATCTTATCCAACTCCGTAGGTTGACTTTCAATCTCCATTTTCAGCTGACTAGCAGCTTCATCAATCAAGTCTATAGCTTTATCTGGCAAGAATCGGTTTGTAATATACCTATTAGAAAGTACTGCAGCAGAAACCAAAGCATCATCCTTAATCCTTACACCATGATGGACTTCGTATCTGTCTTTAAGACCTCTAAGAATAGCAATCGTGTCCTCTACTGAAGGTTCTGAAGCAAAAACAGGCTGAAACCTTCTTTCTAGGGCCTTGTCTTTCTCAATGTACTTCCTGTATTCATCAAGTGTTGTAGCACCAATTGCATGAAGTTCACCCCTTGCCAAAGCCGGTTTAATGAGGTTAGAAGCATCCGTTGAACCTTCCGCAGCCCCTGCGCCAACAATAGTGTGAAGCTCATCTATAAATAGAATAATCTTACCTTCACTCTTAGTAATTTCGTTGACAACAGCCTTAAGTCTCTCTTCAAACTCACCCCTGAATTTTGCACCAGCAACAAGAGAACCCACATCCAAGGACAACAATCTCTTGTCCTTTAAGGAATCAGGAACATCTCCACTGACAATTCTCTGAGCAAGTCCTTCAACAATTGCTGTCTTACCAACACCAGGTTCACCAATAAGAACCGGGTTGTTTTTAGTCTTTCTTGAAAGAACCTGCATAACTCTACGAATCTCTTCGTCTCTTCCAATAACAGGATCCATCTTACCCTGTCTTGCAAGAGCTGTCATATCCTTACAGTACTTCTCCAAAGACTGATACTTACTTTCAGCATCTTCATCTGTAACCCGCTGATTTCCCCTTATGCTCTGTAAAGCATCCATCACAGATTCTCTAGTAATGCCATATCTCTTTAAAAGAGCAACAGCAGAACCATCGTCCTCTAGCATTGCAAGAATAACGTGTTCTGTGCTGACATATTCATCCTTAAATTTATCGGCCTCACCTTGTGCATTATTCAAAACTTGAAGGAGTTTATTAGAAACAGTTTGGTTTACTGCACTTCCATATGCTTTTGGCAACCTTTCAACAAGATTGTGAGCATCAGAAAGTAAGTTTTGGTAGTTGATTCCAATCTTTGAAAACAAAGGTTGTGCAATTCCATCCTGCTGTTGAAGCATAGAAAGGAGCATATGCTCATTTCCTATTTCAGCATTATTGTAACGAGAAGCAAGGTTTTCGGCACCCTGCAAAGCCTCTTTCATCTTTATAGTAAATTTATCAAAATTCATTTATTACCCCCTAAATCTCTCCCAAAGCATAAATTACGAAAAATGTTAAAAAACGACAAGTAACAAGCTTTTGAGAGGGCCAAATCTTTGACTGTAAACTCCCTTTTGAAGTATAATCTTAGCAGAGACGCGAAAATGCCAAAACAAATAGATCACGAGCAAAGAAAAAAAGAAATTCTTTATGCATCCCTAGAGGTTTTTGCAAAAGAAGGCTACAAAAATACAAACCTAGGACTAATAGCATCTGCTTGCGGGCTCTCGCGCACAACGGTCTATCAGTATTTTAAAGACAAATCTGAAGTCTTTTTGTATGCAATAAAAATCACAACTGACGCAATGCTGGCAAAATATGCAACAGAAGAATGGACAAGCATTGCTGATCCAGTAGAAAAACTCTTAAAAATTATGCTCGACATCCTTGATACTGCAGATAGATACGAAAAGGAAATCAAAAATTTAGCTAAATTTATTGCAGAAGTTGATTATGATATTCAAGACATTATCAAAAGAAGAACGGCAAGACTTGCATTTTTATTGGCCAGATTAATTAGAGATATTGTTAAGAAATATAGTCCAAAGAAAAAAATAAACGCACAAGACGAAGCTCAAAAATTAATAGTTTTAGTTGAAAGTTATTGTCTTCAAATGTTTTACTTGCCTCAAAATAAAAAAGTGGTCCGCGAACTTGTCACGGACCTGATTGTGAGTTTAAAAAATCCACTTTAATTTTCAGTCATGTGAGAAACCAATACAGCCTTAATGGTATGCATACGATTTTCTGCTTCATCAAAGACAACTGATCTAGAACAGCGGAAAACCTCATCTGTTACTTCCATCTCTCCTGTTGTAAGGTTGTATTTTTCTCCATATTTCTTTGCAACATCGCGAGATACAACAGTATTTAGATCATGAAATGAAGGCAAACAATGCTCAAAGATTGTAGTCTTCTTCCCTGTTGCATTCAATAAATCCATGGTAACCTGATAATCTCTCAAAAGCGCAATGCGTTCTTCCATCTTATCTTCTTCTCCCATAGACACCCAGACATCGGTATAAATGATATCGGCATTTTCTACTGCCTCATAGGGATCAGTTGTAACCACAAGCTCGCTACCGCTTTCTGAGGCAAAAGATTCAACCTCATCCATAAATGACTGAGTAGGGAAAAGTTCTCTTGGTGTACCAATTGCAAAGTCCATGCCCACTTTAGTAGCCCCAATCATCAAGGCCATGGCTACATTATTGCGTCCATCCCCAATATAAGCCATCTTCATGTCTTCAAAAGGCTTGCCCAAATGCTCACGCGCAGTAAGAAAATCGGCCAATACTTGGGTTGGGTGATCGTCATCTGTAAGACCGTTAAAAACTGGAACACCAGAATAATCGCGCAAGGCCTCGCAAACACTCATCTCAAAGCCCCTGTACTCAATACCGTCATACATACGGCCCAAGACTCTTGCTGTATCCTCAATCGACTCCTTTTTTCCCATCTGTGAATTGGTCAAGAAAGTAACATGCCCACCTTCATCTAGTGTTGCAACTTCAAAAGAACACCTAGTTCTAGTGGATGTCTTATCAAAAATCAAAACAACATTCTTACCTTCAAGAAGATGCCCAACCTCACCTCTCTTTTTTTTTGCCTTAAGCTGAGCAGCAAGATCAATCATGTAGATAATCTCTTCCTTCGTATAATCTTTCAATGTAAGAAAGCTTCTTCCCTTAAGATTCATAATCATCCTCCTTAGAGGTTTTTGCACAAACCTCCTTAATATCTGCATTCTGCAACTGCGTATCCTGCGTGGACACGACATCTCTCAAACATCTCTCCATTGCTCTATGTCTCGTAAATGCATTATCTATTTCATTACTTGCCGATGCAAGTTTCTTTTTTATTCCATCTAGCACTATACCCAATTTGGCATACTCAGACTTCACCTCTCCCAAAAGTTTCCACACCTGGGCACTTTTTTTCTCAATAACAAGCGTTCTGAATCCCATTTGTAAGCTATTCAATAATCCCGATAACGTTGCCGGCCCTGCCACCAAAACATGATAATCTCTCTGTAGTTTTTCTTGCAATCCAATAATAGACAGAACCTCTGCATAAAGGCCCTCAACTGGTAAAAATAAAATACCAAAATCTGTAGTAAAAGGAACATCTAAGTACTTATCCCTAATGTCCTTAGCTTCACTTTCCACTCTCTTTGCTAATGCTTTTCTGAGCGTAGTTATACTATCTCTGTCTCCTTGTTCAGACGCCTCACAAAGTTTCTCATAATCCTCACGTGGAAACTTGGCATCAATAGGCAAATATATCTTCTCTCCATCATTAGCACCTGGAAGTTTAACAGCAAACTCTACTCTTTCTTGACTATTTCTTTTTGTAGCAACATTTTTCTCATACTGTTCTGGAAGCAACATATCCTGCAAAATTCGCTCAGCCTGAAGTTCTCCCCAAACCCCTCTTGTCTTTACATTAGTCAAAACCTTTTCAAGATTTCCAACATCTTTTGCAAGAGTCTGCATTTCACCAAGTTGTTTATAAACACTCTCTAATTGTTTGCTTACCTGCTCAAAAGAAGTTGAAATTCTGTTTTCCAGCGTACTTTGTAGTTTCTGGTCCACTGTTTCCCTCATTTGCTCAAGCCTATTTTCATTATCCTTTCTTATTGCTTCAAGCTTTGAATCCACAGTTTGTATAAGTTTATCATTGTCTGTTCTAAAAGACTCCAACCTAGAATCCACCAAAGTGTTTAAATCTAAACTTCTTTTGCTCATTTCATCTAATCTTGTTGCAATATTTGAACTTACCCCAACAAGAGAATTCTCAGTTCTTCTAGAACTATCCTTGATTCCATCAAGATCTTCTTGACTTCTTTTTTGTTTAAGAAAAACAAGAGTCAACAAAAGAGCACAAACACATAAAACAATTAATATGGCAATTTCCATTAAGTCCTCATCTTTAGGTCTTCTTTTAATCTGAAACGATATTTCTTATCCAAACACCTTTCTTTACTAGAATATACCCTAGAATAGCTTTTAAAAAGTCCCCAATTTGCACGCTTATAAAAATCAAAAGCACGCTAGCATTAGTGAACCTACTTAGAATAAATGCAATTGGCAAACTAACTGCCCACACAAAACCCCCATCAAATAAAAATGTGATAAAAGTTCTACCTCCACTTCTAAGAGTAAAGTATGTTGCATTCTTAAAAGCGCTAAAAGGAAGACAGACAGCTTGCGTAAGAATCAGTATAGTTGCAATTCTTTTTGCAATATCATTCGTGTTGTAAATTTGAGGGAAAAGACCTGAAATAGCAGCCATGAGAAACCCTAAGATTGTACTAATAAATATGGAGAAGACTATGATCTTACGATCCGTATCTCTAGCTTCTTCCATTTTCCCAGCGCCTAACAGCCTACCAATAATGATACCAACAGAAGATCCAAACGCTAGGAAAACAACCTTAAAGACATTATTAAGAGTCTCTGCTATATTAACACCTGCAACAGCATTTAAACCTCGCATTGAGTAACATTGTACAAGAAGAGCCATTCCAGAAGACCATAAGGCTTCATTAAGAAGCAAAGGAAAACCCTTTTTTGTTATATTCCTACTTAGCTGTTTAGGAACCTTCATTGTTGAATATAGTCCTTTTGCGAACAGTTGTTTTTCTTTATGGGTATGTGTCCAAATGATAACTATTGCCGCTTCAACAAACCTTGAAATTACCGTTGCAATAGCAGCACCCTGCACTCCCAAATAAGGAAAACCAAATTTACCATATATAAGTAAATAATTGAATAAAAGATTTACTAATACAGCAACAACCCCTGCCTTCATAGGAAGAACAGTTTCTCCACATTCTCGTAACGTACTGGAATAAACCTGTACTAACATAAAAGGAAAAAGACCAATAAAAATTACTTCTATATATTCTAACCCACTCTGAAGAGCAAAAGCTAAATCTCCACCATCATCGCTGCTGTTAAGATATATTCCAATTAGCTTATCTCCAAAAGTCGATAGAACAAAAAGAGACACTGTGGTTAAAACTGTGGCAAGAATAAGTTTAAATCTAAAAGAATTTCTAATTCCTTCAATATCGTTCTTTCCGTAAAACTGAGCAGTGAAAATACCAGCCCCTGAAAGACCTCCAAATATACATAGGTTATAGATGAAGATTAGCTGATTAGCAATGGCCACTCCTGACATTTGTTCCGTTCCAAGTCTACCAACCATAATGTTATCTAACATACTTACAAAATTGGTAAACCCATTTTGGATCATTATAGGAACAGCAACGCCTAGAAGCATTTTATAAAAACTCTTGTCGCCAATATATTTCTGAAGCTTTTTAGTCATACCGGTATATCAAAGCATAAAAAGCTAAAATATTAAAGCAGTCATCAATGAAAGTGGATTTCATAAGACTCTTTAAGTTTTCCCTGAAAATTGCTTGTTTTTGGTTTTTTCAGGGAATTTTTCCCTGAAAACCAAGGGATTTTAAGTTTTTCAGGGAAAATACACATAGAACAACAGAGCAATTGATTACACAAACTTGAAGTGACAACGTAGACCGCCCAAATGGCGCAAAACTTAGCCATTCGAGGGATACGGGATGAACCGCAAGGAAGGAGTTCTTAGACAGTACTCTTGTACGGCTAAGAACGAACTGACACAGCGGGTCGCCCGTAGGCCGAAGAAAGGAAAAAAAAGGACCTGGCGGCTACCTACTCTCCCGCAAAACTGCAGTACCATCGGCG
>CAVFGI010000022.1:0-31754 GCA_963621975.1 Selenomonadaceae bacterium | reverse complement strand
AACTCTCGACCAAAGGATTATGAGTCCTCTGCTCTAACCGCTGAGCTACAGGCCCGGATGCCTTGAATAAAAGTTGCAATCAAACGTACGTGAGCAACAATTCATAAACAGCGAGATTAAATTAGCATTTTTGAACTTGAAATTCAACCCTAGAAAGAAAAATCTTGTGCTTTCATGCGTTAATTCATACAATTAGGCTTGTGAAACGCAAGATAGCATTAATTTTAATTATCATAAACTTGGCTAGTTGTCTATTTGCACTTTCTTTTACCTCGCGCTTGACCGGGGTGACCACTCATCCCGATTTTTGGGCAGGTGTTTTCCCCTCTAGTGTACGAAGCTACATAGGCCTAGATGGTATCACGTTACTAGAAGGACGCAAGACGGAAGTAGGGGCAGAGATTGCCACCGGCACTCTTGCAAGGACAATCACACAAAATCCCTTAACTGGACTAGCACTGAACTCTTCTGATGCCGATATTCTTGCTAACTCTAGCTATGATGTCTTATATGCCTCTTGGAAAGCCGGCATTGCCCAAGGCATAGGCTGGAGTGAGCAGGCCGACAATGATTTAGTTACGCTAAGGTTTTCTTTAGACGGTCAGTGGGAAGTTGCAATGGACCCATTGATGCAGAGTGAAAATAGAGAAGGGCATCCTTTTTCTGTTCTAGAGGAATTCAGTCCTGTTGGAGAATATTATAGCCAAATATTGCAAGGTACCCCTGATTTATCGCACAACAGGCAACTTTTAAGCCTTAGTTTTGATCTTTACGGAAGGTTTAACCATCTACTTCTTAAGACAGGAAGAATGTCGGGCATTTCAACTGAGTTTAAATTTGTTTGGGCACCAGAGTTTTTAAATCTCTCTAGGAAGGAAGGTGGAGTCGCAGATTTCTGGAAGATTTGGCTTTATGCAGAGGGTGGTTTAAATATCCATCAAGCAGTGGATGAAAACGGCATGAATTTATGGTCACTTGGTCTTTCTGATGAGTTTGAGATGCGTATTTTTGGTGGAAATCACATTCCTGAGTATGCAAAAACTCTTAAAGGTAAAACATGGTGGGTTGAGCCAGAAAACATGACCTTCATGGCAAGAAATGTTCTTAAACTGAATTATTACGGACAGCAGTTTTTTGGCTCATGTATTCCATACATTTATGCTTTCTTAGATTTCTGTTATTCCGGTGGTCAAATTAACAACGTTGTAGGTGGAGATTTTGGTTCTGTTTGGGCCGGATCAATGGGACTTCACATTGAACTTCAACTGTTTGGAGTTGCTCACATTTATTATGAGATAGGTCAAGTTTTCTTGTATAATGGTGATAATTCAGCCTATGCCGCCGGTTATAGGGTATCAAATTCAATAAAGGTATCTATTTCCTTCGCAGGGGGAAATAATAATATAGATTGGTCAATATAGGATAAAAAGGGAGGAGTTATTTATGAAAAAAACATTGCTCGTTATTTTGATTTTTTTTGTTGTTTTAGGCTCGGTTTTTGCAGGTGATTTTAAGTTCTTGTTTACAGAACTTGATCAGCATCCAGAAATCCTTTCTGGTTTTCTTCCAACTCTCACTGCCGTTGGCACTAGCTATGAAGGTTTTGAATTTATTCCTGGGAATCTTACTCAACTTCAAGTAACCATTGGTGGTGGTTATACACAAAGAGTGGTGTTCCAAAGTCCTTCTAATGGTGTACCACTTATTGCCAATCAAGGTATTTACGACTGTATACAGTTTCGCTGGAATCTAAAGCTTTTGCAGGGATTTGGCTCTTCTTGGGTTGAAGGCAAAGACCTTGTGACTGTCTATGCTGGATATGAAGGCCGTTATGAAGTCAATACAGATTCAATGGTTGTAGGAGCAAAACGGTATAGAGGATATGCAGATGAAGGAACAAAGGAAAGGGGAGTAACTGCTATTACATCACTTGATGATTGGTTTTCAAGTTTTGATGATGCAAGCAAAACGGATAATCCAATATACCCAGACTTGGCCAATGATTACAAAGCTTTCATGAACAACTTCTATCTAGGAGTTAAGCTTAATGGTATGGATGATAAGATGGTTACAACTGACGGTTTTTTAACAGAACTTAAACTTCAGTTTGCTCCATCCTTCTTAAATAAAAAAGCTTCATACTACAGCATAACATTGAACGCTGTTGCAGCTACAACTCTGTATGAACTAAAATCTTCAAAATCAAGTAACAACGTATTCTCTGTTGTTATCATAGATAGAGTAAATGTCAACTGGACAGACGGAAGCAAGGTTCCTATTTATGCCCAAATGCCTGTGTCGCTTGGTAGAAAAGTTCGTGGTTTTAGCACAAATAGCTATAACACAAACTTCACAGTCGTAAACAATTTAGATATTAGATTTGCTGGTCCAGAACCTTTCATTGATGGCATATTTCCAAGACTTAACGTGTTTTTTGACGTAGGTTATTACGCAGGAGACTATTTTAATACAAAGATATCGGCTAAAAGTCAGGCAGAAGACTTAGGACTGAAAAGAGTTCTCTGTTCGGTTGGCGCTCAGTTGGAGATGAGTTTCTTTGACTTTATAGACCTAGGGTTCCAAGTGTCATATCTCATTAACGGAGACAACCTTCGTAACCCAGAGCAAAATGTTATTACCGGTGCAACATTCTTCTTGGATTTCTGATGCTGGATTTCTAGGTTTCAGATTGCAGGTTGCGCAAGAGGTAATAATTTGTCGTGCCCCCAAGATAATTGTTATTCTTGGGGGTTTCTTATATACTCTTCTCATTAAATACAACGAGTTTAAGGACGTAGCAAATGGAACAGCAATCAGTTCATTGGGCAGATATCTATGCTGACCGCATTATCAGAGAAAAGGGGCCAAAGGAAGTTTATACCTGTGCATCAGGAATTACTCCTTCTGGAACTGTTCATATTGGAAATTTCCGTGAAATTATATCGGTTGACCTTCTTGTTAGAGCTCTTAGAGAAAAGGGCCACAAGGTTAGATTCATCTATTCATGGGATGACTATGATGTTTTTAGAAAAGTTCCAAAAAATATGCCTCAACCAGAACTCTTGCAAACCTATCTTCGCAAGCCAATTACACTTGTTCCAGACACCACAGGCCGTGCCGATAACTATGCTCGTGGCAACGAAATAGACGTAGAAGAAAAGCTTCCTTTGGTAGGAATTCATCCGGAATATCTCTACCAGGCACAACGCTATAGAAGTAGCCTTTATGCAGAGCAAATGAAAAAGGCACTTGAGTGCAAACAGCAAATTATTAATATTCTCAACCAGTACAGAACAGAGCCTCTAGACGACTCTTGGTGGCCAATTGCTGTATTTAGCTCTTTCACAGACAAGGACACCACAACAATTCTCTCTTGGGATGGCGAGTATGGCATCACATACAGAGATGATGAACTTGGCAAAGAAGAGACAATTGACCTAAGGACCACTCCATATGCAAAGCTACATTGGCGTGTTGACTGGCCCATGCGTTGGGTTTATGAGGGCGTTGATTTTGAGCCTGCAGGAAAAGACCACCATTCTCAAGGCGGAAGTTTTGACACATCCAAGCAGGTAGTTGAGCTATTTGGAGGACATGCTCCAGTTAGCTTCCAGTACGATTTCATCTCAATTAAGGGCCGAGGTGGCAAGATTTCTTCTTCAAGCGGAGAGGTCATTTCTCTTGGTGACGTCCTTGAAGTCTACACACCGGAGATTACCAGATATCTCTTTGCGTCAACAAGACCTAACACAGAATTTGCAATCTCATTTGACCTTGATGTCTTGAAGATTTACGAAGATTACGACAACTGCGAACGCAGATATTTTGGCCTTCTTCCTTGCAACGAGAAGAAGCTCGCCATGGAGCGTCGTGTTTACGAGCTCTCACAGGTGGGTGCCATCCCAACCACTCCGGGCTATCAGATTCCTTTCAGACATCTGTGCAACCTCCTTCAGATTCACGGTGGCAACATTGAAAAGGTCATTTCAACCCTCCCAGATATTCAACCATCCCAGGTAGATAGGCTTAAAGCCCGATGTCTCTGTGCATGGAACTGGATTACAACTTTCTCACCGGAAGATTTCAGATTCTCAGTTGCCACAGAAGATTCTCCCTTGGTAGAACTTAATGAAAATGAACAGAAAGTAGTTCGCGTTCTTGCAACAAAGGTTGCAACGTGGGACGGCGAAGATGAAAAAGCTTTAGCTCAGCTCATCTATGATGCAGCCGCAGAAGCTGAGATAGAAACAACAGTCTTATTCACAGCTGTTTATCGTATCCTTATTGGTAAAGAAAAAGGGCCAAAACTTGCTGGTTTCATGAAAACAATAGGAAAAGAGAAGGTCCTTTCTTTGTTAGAAAGATATTAAAATCTTTGTACTAAGATTTTTGGGCTGTAACAATAAGGTCAAGCTTATTGACAGAGCGTTACAGCCTTATTTTTCGCTTTTGTCTGGTGTACCATGGTGCCCTTGATGTGCAACCGGTAGGCTTAAATGAAGCTTATAACCTAGTACTCTTGCTGCAATTGTGAAAAAGGCCGTTACCCAAATGTTAATTGAAGAGTCTATGCCAAAGTACCTGAGAAGCAAATAAAGTAAAGCTCCCAAAATGCTTGCTGATGCATAAAAATCCGATGTAAAGACCATTGGAACTTCTTTGGCAAATATATCTCTTAAAACACCACCCCCAACTGCAGAAAGTACGCCGGAGAACAATATTCCAACTGGAATAATTGAGTAGGAGGCCGCCTTTTCACAGCCAAGAGCTGTGAAAAAACCAAGACCAATTGCGTCTATGTAAACAATATGATTTGGCAGTGAGTCTACACTGACATTTTCACCAATTAGGAAAACCACTAGGCCTGCAACAAAGGCAACAGCCATGTAAACACTGTTCTGATAAACGGCCACAGGCACTGCGCCAATAAGCACGTCTCTAATCATACCACCAGCACATCCAACTGTTATAGAGAAAACTATAACGCCTAGAAAGTCCATATTTTTCTTAATTGCCTTTGCCGCCCCTGATATTGCAAAGACAAAGGTTCCAAATACATCAAATAAAACTAAAACATCAGTATTCATTGTGGCCTAACATAAATTAAAAACAAAAAACTCACAGCTTTCGCCATGAGTTTTTCTGTTTCGGGGCGAGAGGACTCGAACCTCCGATATCCTGCTCCCAAAGCAGGCGCCATAGCCGCTAGGCAACGCCCCGATGCACTAAAGGAGTATACGCAATTGCCAATTTTACGTCAATAACCTTCATACTCTTTTCTAAAGAATAACTTCTTTCTTGAACATAAAGCACTTTACATAAACCGAATAATTTGATAACTTCAGTATGTTGCTCTGCAACGAACTCCAAATGATGCTTATTTAAGGTGGATATATTATGGCACGTAGATGTGAAATTTGTGGAAAAGGTACAATTGCTGGTAACGTAGTTACAAGAAAAGGACAGCCAAAGAAGAAGGGTGGTGTTGGTCAGCATATAGGTGTTACCACCAAGAGAGTTTTCAAACCAAACGTTGTTTCTGTTAAGACATTAATTGACGGAACACCAAGAACAATTAAAGTTTGCACAAGATGCCTCAGAGCTGGAAAAGTTCAGAAGCTCGTATAATCACTTGTATAATCATATATAGTTATACCAAAAAAAGGACTCCAAAGCTAAGGAGCCCTTTTTTTTTACACATAAAAGGTTTTTGAAAAAACCTCTATGCCATTATTTCACATCCATTACTTCACTCTCATAGTAGGTAGCTTTCTAATTGCAAGTCTAACACACGAGCCTTCCCCAAAAAGTTTTTCCATATGAGAAATATAAGAAGTAGTCTTATCTGTTGGAATATACGCTTCAATAGTTCCTGCAAAGCCACCTCCTTGGACCCTAAAAGCCCCGTCATAGGAACTTCCATGAATCAACCCAGTTTTTTCAAAGAAAAGATTTGACCAAGCGTATGCAAGGGAAATGCCCTGTTCAGAGGCATTCTTTGGAGCAAATATATTTTGCAAATAATTGAAAGAAGATTGCCCACTTTCCATTACCAAAGCAAGATAAGTTTGAAAATCGCAAGAAGTCAAAGCGCCCAACATTTTTTCAACACAAGCATCTTCTCTAAAGAAATGGTATGCCCTTAGAATGGCCCTGTCATTTTTGATTTGATGTCTTACTTTGGCAATATTATCAAAGAAAACTGTAGGCTCTACTTCTCTTAGGACGTCTTTTCCAAAAAACTTTGCTACAGACTTCATTTCTAAAGGTATTGAAGCATAGTCAGAAGTAAGGTCTGCATGACTTCCACCTGTATCAACAATTACATAATCAAAACCATAATCTGCAAAGTCTACAGAGATAGGTGTTATTACAGGATTTAAAGTATCGCAAAAGTCAATGCCAACAATACCACCATTTGCACATGCAACTTGATCCATAAGTCCGCTTGGCTTGCCAAAATAAAAGTTTTCTGCTTCTTGTCCCATAATGGCAAGTTCAGTTGTAGAAAATTTGTCGGCATTAAATAAAGAGTTAAAAATTGTACCAATAAGCACTTCAACAGCAGCAGAACTACTTAACCCAGAACCCTTGAAGATATTTGAGGAAACATTTGCAGCAAAACCGCCAAGACAACCTCCTCGGTTAACAATTGCAGCTGCAACGCCTCTAATTAAGGATTCAGTTGTGCCATATTCAGCAGCATTAACTTCCAAATCTGAGATATCAACGCTAATTGGAGAATAACCATCGCTAATAAATGTTACAGTGTAATCCATTACCTCATGAACTGCTGCAATTGTATCTAAGTTAATAGAGCCAGCAATAACATGTCCATGATTGTGGTCCGTATGATTTCCACCTAATTCCGTTCTGCCAGAGGTTGAAAAAAAAGCATCTGGCATAGTGCCAAAAAGCTCAATGTGCTTCTTTTCTAAGACGGAAAACCTTTCCAAGACATCCTGCGAGTTTGCATTTTTTCCGTATAATCCAGCAATATCCATTGTTTAAACTCCTCAAAATATAAGCGATAAAATTATATACTGAAATATCGGTGCGGTATAGTAATTTTCCTTTATTGACAAATTCAACATAACCAATTTTAGCTATCTTTTCATCACAGGCATATTTAATTGCAATCTTAAGACGTCTGCAGTTCCAATCTTTCATGATTCCATAAAAAGGATTCAGCCTTCCTCCGTAGTCCACCATGCCAATATTTTCACTACCCACAACAAGTTGGGCAGCATTCTCAATGGTAAAAGAAAAAGGAAATCTCCCAGCCAACTTTTCCAATACTTCTGCTCCGTTAGCTATTTTTTGAACATTGTTTAAACATATATCACAGCCAACGCAATCGGTCTTAGACTGGCCAAGCACACTCAAAAGCGCCTGGCGTCTGCATGTATCGCCATCAAAGATATCGGCAACAGGATTGTTATCTTCTGTCTGACCTAGCGCCTTAATCACCCACGCAACAGACATCTTTCCATCCCTGCCCGCGCGTCCCGATTCCTGCAAGTATTCCTCCACCGTTGCAGGAAGTTTGTGGTGAATCACTGTGCGAATGGAGCGCACATCAATGCCCATACCAAACGCGCAAGTCGTTACAAGAACACCATTTATGCTTGCGCTAAACCACTTTTCCAAGGTCTCTCTTTCAGGTTTAGTTAGCCCCGCATGATAAAATTTGATTGGTATTTTTAGGTCGCGCAAATCGCGCAAGGAATCGTAGCAAACCTGTTGCGTTTCATGTCGCGTCCTACAAAACACAATCGCAGGCTTCTCACACACGCGCAAAATATCCACCACCGCCTGCGTCCTATCCCACGTTGGATACACCCCATACACGATATTTTCCCTATCGGCATCGCCACTCACCACAAGCGGTCTTGACGGGAACAGCTGTCTCCATATTAGCTTCATGGTTAATTCCGATGCCGTTGCAGTAAAACCTAAAACCTGCTTTGGCATAAGCTCCAAGACAGCTTTTTTTAAGTTAAAATATTGAGGTCTAAAGTCCTGTCCCCACTGTGCAATAACATGAGCCTCGTCAATAACCAAAAGACTAATTTGGTACTTTCTCAACCGGGCCAAAACCCTCTTTTGTAGTAAGGATTCTGGTGTTGTCATAACAATTTTGTCGCCTGTATCAATTTTGTTCCAAATTTCATCTCTTTGTTCTTTAGTTTGACCACCCCTAATGACCACGCACGAAATTCCACCTGCTTCAAGTTTTGCTTTTTGGTCATTCATCAACGCTAGAAGTGGATATACAATCAAAGTAAGACCTTTGCATAAAATAGCTGGAACCAAAAAACATAACGACTTTCCTGTTCCAGTAGGCAAAATAACAAGTTGATGTCTTACAAATGAGCAATTTTCTTGTTCTAAAATTCTCTGCATAACCAAAATTTGAAATGGTTTTAACATGCTAATGCCAAAATACTGCCGAGCCGTAGCTATTAAAGTTTCTTCAATTCTTGCTTCTTTCTCCATATAAATAAATACAAAAAAAATTGCCATTTTTTGTATATTCACGTTTTGTTCATTTATGCTATACTGAAATCGCTCGTTATACTAAAGAAAGAGTGGATCTGTAGTCTGTCAGATGAAGGGTCCGAGAAAGGGGACTGCGGTAATAAACAGTTCCTTTTTTCTTTTATTTTCTGTGGGCTTTGGGCGATCTGCGTTGTCTCTTCAGGATAAGCCGTGCAGAGGGCACTGTCTTATCCTTCCGGGTAGGCAATTTCTAAAACGCCCATTGGACAAGCTTTTGCACATTGTCCACAAGCAATACATTTCTTTGAAACCTTTTCAATTGGATCCTCAATCATGACACCAAAAGGACAAGCTTCGCGACATTTGCCACAGTTAGTGCACATCTTAAGGTCAACGACAAGAACACCAAACTGGTTACGACTTATTGCCCCCTGAGGACAAGCCTCTGCACACCTGCCACACTGAATACATGTGATAGGCCGAGTAATCATACCCTGAATACCACTTTGGTTTCCAATTCCTTTTCTTTCTCTAATTTGAATAAATGCAAGAGAAGGGATTTCTTGTTTATAGAATATCTTTGAACAAGTTCTAGCACATTCAAGACAGCCAATACACCTAGCATTTTTGTTAACGGTAAGGCATTTGAATTTGCGAGTAATATGACCAGACTCTTCTAACGTGTATGGTGTGTTTTCAATAGGAAGATTAAACCTCTTTATTCCATCAAGCCTATAATAAGCATCTGCAATACAAGGAGCAGTAGGAATAGAAGTAATTTCACCAAGGCCCTTACCTCCATTTGCAATATCAAGACCCTCTTTTTCAACAATGATAGGAATAATATCTGGAACCTCATCAGCACGGAATAAGCCAAGAGAACCATATTTAGCAAGTGGCTTACATTTTTCAAGCGGATAATTTTCTCTAAGGGCGTAGCCGGTCCCCATAATAACTCCGCCTTCAATTTGACCCTCAACATTTGTTGGATTGATAGCTCTTCCAACATCATGGGCCGCAATAATACGGTCAACCTTATGAGTTTTTTCATCCAAAATTGCAACTTGAGTTGCATAACCATAGGCAACATGGCTTTTAGGATGAGGCTTATCACTTCCAAAAGGATCCGTTTCTGCTAGGTATTCAGCATAAAATTCGTGGCCTTCTAATTGTTTTAGGACATCGTTTACGGACAATGATTCATCATTAAACTTTTTAAGCTCTTCATCTAGAGCTTCCTTTAAGGAAACAGCAGCACGTCTAGCAGCTTCACCTGTAACAGTGGTATGTCTAGAGCCTGAAGTAGTTCCACTGTCAGGAGCCTTGAGAGTATTTGCTTTTTCTTCAAATACTAAACTGCCATCAAGGCCTGTAATATCACAAACAATTTGCTTAAGAATTGTGCAAAGCCCTTGTCCAATACAAGAGCCTCCACAGTGAATCAAAACGTTTGCATTTTTGATTTCCAAATCAACTCTACCAAAGTCCATAAGACCAACACCAACGCCAGCATTTTTCATTGCACAGGCAATACCAGCATATTTGTTGTTTTCATATTCGTCTTTGACAGCTTCAAGAGTTTCAACAAGAGCCGTAGCATTATCAACAATTTGACCATTTGGAAGAGATTGTCCTGGTCTAATTGCATTTCTATATCTAATTTCCCAGTGTGAAATCCCAATCATATCTGCCATATGATTAAGCATTGATTCAATAGCAAAACAGGTTTGAGTTACACCAAAACCCCTAAAAGCACCCGCAGGAGGATTGTTTGTATAATAAGCATAGCCATCAATCTTAAAATTCTCGTAATTATAAGGACCAGAGGCATGCGTACAAGCTCTTTGTAATACAGGTAGTCCAAGAGAAGCATATGCTCCAGTATCTGCAATTACTTTAGCAGAAAGGGCCTGAATGATACCTTTTTCATCACAGCCAAGGGTAAAATCCATGTCCATAGGATGACGTTTTGGATGAACTAAAATACTTTCCTGCCTAGTGAGTTTCATCTTGCAAGGATGCTGTGTAAGAAGAGCGGCCAGAGCACAAAAATGTTGCACTGTGACATCTTCTTTTCCACCAAAGCCACCACCAACATAGCAATTTTCAACAATTACCTTTTCTGAAGGTAAATTCAACATAGGGGCCGTCTCACGTCGTGTATCGTAAACGCTCTGATCCGTGGAATAGATTTTCACACCCCCATCTTCAAGAGGGAAGGCAACAGCGGCCTCTGGTTCTAAGAAGGCATGTTCTGTCCATGGAGTTGAGTATTTTTCATGAAGTACAAACTTAGAATTTGCCAGGGCTTCATCCACATTTCCTCTATCCACGTGCGTGTGGCCAAGTAAATTACCTGTCTTGCATTCTTTATGTAAAATAGGAGCATCTTCTTTCATGGCTTCGTATGGCGATGCAATAAAAGGCAAAACTTCATAGTCAACTTTAACCAAACTAGCAGCTTTTTTTGCAGCCGCATAGGTTTCTCCAACCGCAATACAAATCACATCTCCAAGATATCTGGTAATACCTCCAACAGGAATCATAGCATCCCAGTCTTTGAGAATATGACCCACCTTGATTGAGCCAGGAATATCGGCTGCAGTAAAAATGCCATACACACCATTAGCTTCCATAGCCAGCGACGTATCTATGTCCAGCACTCTTGCACGCGGATATTTAGAGCGCACTGCAACTACATATAGCATCCCATCTACATAGATATCGTCTGGATACAAGCCCTTTCCTGTGACCTTGTCCTTGACATCTACACGAGCAATACGCGCGCCAATCTTCCAATTTTTTGAGTCCGATATCTCTAAATCATCTCTAAATATTTCAGCAGCAAGCTCAATAGCCTTAACTATTTTTGCATATCCTGTACATCTGCAAATGTTGTTTCTAATAGCATGCCTAATTTCCTTCTCAGTAGGGTTGAGATTTTGGTTGAATAATGCCTTTGCACAAATAACCATGCCTGGAATGCAGAATCCACATTGAACAGCACCGGCAGTACCAAAAGCATAGGTAAAAACTTCTTTTTCTCTTTCCGAGAGACCCTCAACAGTAGTAATAGATTTACCTGCAATATCTGAGAGCATAAGGGTACAAGCTTTTAGGGCTTTTTTATCCACAAGAAGGGTACAAGTACCGCAAGCCCCTTCAGAGCAACCATCTTTGACAGAAGTCAAATGAAGGTCATCTCTTAGGTATCTTATAAGTTTTTTATCGGCTTCTACCTGTTTTAGGCTATTGTTTACTGTAAAATTGAAACTCACACTCTTATCCCCTTTAGGCATTCATCCCAAGAAACTTCTTCAAAGAAATAATGTACTCTCTGAGTTTTGCAAGAACTTCTTTTTTGGATGGCTCCAAAGATGTATCAGCAAGTTTCTCCTCAATTTTTCTTTGTACAAAATTAATGTCATTAATTTCATTTCCAGGAGGACACAGCACCCTAGTGGAAGCAAAAGACTTCCATTTTTTCATGTTTTCTTCATCTAGCAGTCGTGGATAACTTCTACAGACATGTCTCCAAAGCATCTGAGGGCACCTAGAGTCTTCAAAATCAAGGTTAAGAGAAAGTCTTTTTTCTGGTGGAGTATTTCTGATTACGTTAAACAAATTCTTATCATGATCCGTAAAGAATTTTGTATAAATAGCATAGTCCGGGTCATTTGAGCCCTCAAATTCTTCTTTTGTATTTTGTCTAATTTTGTTTATAAGGTTAGCTCTGTTTGCCGTAATTATCTTGTAGTTTTCATTGCACTTATCAACATCAATTCCAAGCTTTTCATAGTCTGCTCTTGTTTTTAAACAATTGGTCTTAGCTAAGAATGGTACCTTGTTTATTGCAATTCTCATTACTCCGGGCACTTTAAAGATATCGTCACTAGCTGCTTCTAGTAGGGGTTGTACATCTTGAGTGAGATTAAAACAGACAATACTATTTTCAATTTTAGAATGTGGGGTGATTGGTAAAATCAAAGAAGAACAACCTTTTTGACTAGTGAAAACCTTGTTTACATGAATAATTGGTTTTGGAGTATCCTGGGGGTTCAAAAGATTTTTAACTTCAATCTTATTTCTAAGTTTTAAATAATGCTCAAAAAGCTTTGGCTGCTTTTGCTTTATCAATTTTGCAACCGCAATTGTGGCATTAACATCTACCATTGCATCGTGAGCACCCGTTTGGTCTATGTTATTTGCTCCTGTGAGTTCTGTTAGTTTAAAAAGAGGCCTTCCATTTTCTTCCAATATAGGCCAATTAATTCCTTCAGGTCTAAGATCATGCGTTGCTCTAACTAGATCAATGATATCCCATCTAGAGCAGCCGTTCTTCCATTCTCTTTCATATGGGTCAATAAAATTTCTATAAAATAGGTTTCTAATAAATTCATCATCAAAACTTATGTTATTAAAACCTACTACACAAGTATTTGGCTCTCTAAATAAGTCAAATATTTTTTGAGCAAATTCACTTTCAGGAATGCCTTTAGCTTTAACTTCCTGCGGTGTAATTCCTGTAATCATACAAGATTGAGGGTCTGGAACATAGTCCGCAGCAAGTTTGCAGTACAGAACAACAGGCTCGCCAATAGGGTTTAAATCCATATCAGTTCTCTGTCCAGCAAATTGTGCAATTCTATCATAGAAAGGCGAAAGCCCAAAGGTTTCTAAATCATACCAAAAGAATGTTGACATGTTTGTAGTTTAACACAAAAAAACTTGAAAACAAAGTAAAAGGAGATTTATAGTTATATGGTATATGGTCAAACGGTTTTTGATTGTATTATTGATTGTTTTGCTTTCTTTCTCAGGCCTCTTTGCCAATGAAGCCGAGCTTCTTCCAACAATAGAAGAGGTCAATCATGCCCTCACTGTTATTATGGACTGCTTGTCTGCTTCTCTAGTAACTTCTTGTACTAACTCCAATATAAAACTTCCAAATTGCACGGTATCTATGAGCCAGACCAGCAATCTTCCTCTTCGCATTGCATATTTTTTAGCCGATCCTGCTGAATATTGTGAAGCATTAACTCCAGCCAATGAAGGTAGTGGACTTCTATCAACCTTCTTTGCATTTCTCAATAATAGCATGGAGGATCCTTTGGTTTCTGCAGTCTATGTTGTGATGAGTTCTAGGGGATATGTAAATGGTGATTACTTGCTTTCTGGATCAATTAACTTTACCTACCCTGAAGGTGCAACTCTTGACGATGTCATTAATGTTTGGACAACAAGAGTAAATACAAATCAAAGCATCGGGCTAATGGTAGATATGGGGCTATATGGAGGGAAGATGGAAAGACCTCTTACCGTGTCAGGCAATTTCGTGATGAGTGTGAATGACGAGGGGGAGATTGTTGTTTCGTCTGTTGGTGCGTATACTATCAATAGTTACCAATTTCAGGGCGGACAATTTAAATTTTAGAGGGATTTTATGCAGGCGAAAGTCTTAGATTTCTTGAATAGACATAATCTCAATCCAGATGAAATTAGCATGGATGATCTTTGTGAATATTTTATGCGGGAGATGAAAGCAGGACTTGCTGGAGAGGCTAGCTCTTTACCAATGATTCCAAGTTACTGTTCTCCAGATGGAAAACCAAAAGCTGGCCAAAAAGTGGTTGTGATTGATGCAGGCGGAACAAATTTAAGAACTTGCATTGTTGAGTTTTCTCAGGAGCTAAAACCAGAGATTAAGGAGTTCAAAAAGACTCATATGCCTGGCTCGGATAGAGAAGTCTCTGCAAAAGAGTTCTTCTCAATTTTGGCCAATGAACTCAAACACATTGTTGATCAGTGTGATAGGATTGGATTTTGCTTTTCATATGCCGCTCAAATTCTGCCAAATCATGATGGAATTCCATTTGCTCTAAGCAAAGAAATTAAGGCCCCAGAAATTGTTGGAAAAAAATTAGGCGAGGGGCTTCTTTCTGAGCTAGCTTCTCGTGGCCATGATGTCTCCAATAAGAAAATAATTATTTTAAACGATACTGTAGCTACACTCCTTGCTAGTCAGTCTCAGAATATAGACAACAAATATGATGGGTGTATTGGATTTATTTTGGGTACAGGGACAAATACTGCATATATTGAAAAAAGCAGTAGAATTACAAAGTTGCCAAAAGATGTTGAAGTTTCTGAAAATCAAATAATCAATGTTGAATCTGGTGCCCTTACTTTAAGCTTGGGGGACATAGATAAAACTTTCTTGGCTTCAACCAAGGATCCCACTATACATAACTTTGAAAAGATGATAAGTGGTGCTTATCTTGGACCTCTTGGGTGGTTTATCATTCGTGCAGCAATTGATGAAGGCCTTCTAAGTTCTAAATTTATTCGGCAGTTTGATAGTTTTGCACCAACATCCAATTCTGTTACAGCACTAGATTTAAGTGCTTTTTTGGAGCTTTCACAGTCTAATGATGTTTTCACAAACTACATGAACGGTGAAGACTCCAGCAAACAAGATATTTATGTCTTAGAACATATATTAAGGGCGCATATTGCTCGAGCTGCAAAGCTTACGGCAGTTAATTTAGCTTCTGCTGTGCTTATTACAGATTATGGTAAAGATAAAGAACATCCAATCTTAATCAATGCAGATGGTACTACGTTCTATAAGACACCAGGGTTAAGAGATTTAACTGTTGAATATCTCAAGAATTACCTTGCAGAAAAAGGCCGATACGCCAACTTTACTCAAATTGAAGATTCCCCAATTATCGGTTCTGCTATTGGTGCAGTGGCATTGTAATTTATTCACAGTTCTTAACTAAAGCAAAAGCAAATTCCTTGAATTTATTCTCTTCTCGTGTTGCAACTTCTATTGCAAATTCTTCCATCTTTTTTATGTTAACAGGATTTGTATCGTCCATTTTTATGTCAACTTCAAGTGGGTCATCAATACGAACATAATTCACATCTTCCATGTTTTCCAAAACAATGTCAGTTGTACATTTTTGTGCTGTTGAATACATTGGGCTAACTTGGTCTTTCCAATTCAAAAGTCCATTTGTTTCATCAAAAGTCATTGTATGGTTTTTCCCACCGGTACTTAACGATAAAATGTTAAACTTTTTACAATTTGGATAGAGTTTCTTTGCCTCAATGTATGCGTAAATTGCTGGATTGTTTGCTACAACTCCACCGTCAACTAGAAGCTGCCCATCCTTTACGAGAGGAGGAAAATATGTTGGAGCCGCACTGGTTGCTCTTCCAGCATCTTTAACAGGAAATGAACGTTCTTGGTAACTTCTTATCTCAACAGGTGCCCCGCAGAATAAGTCATAGCTCATAACCAGCGTTGGAACCGTTGCTTGTCCCATGAGACTTTTGGCAAACCATTTTTCCAGTAGGGTTTCTATGCCCGTTTCTGGGTATTTTGTTGATGTGAAATATCTAAAAACAGTTGAAGATTTTGACGAGGAAGGAAAAATTTCTTTTCCCATTGTTTTGTAAAGGTCAAGAAGATCATCAAGATCTACCTGCGGCGCATTTTTGTAAAGCTTATAGCCAAAAGAAGAAGGGCAGGTGAGAGCAAGAGCAATTAGACCTCCAGTGGATGTCCCTGCAATCAAATCAAAATAAGAATCGAGACTGTTCTCTCCGGTGCTTTTTTTAATCTCTTCTTCAAGCTTTTTTAGATAGATTACTGGAATAATTCCTCTCATTCCACCACCATCTATGCAAAGTATGAATCTTTCTTCCTGTTTAATTTCTTCTGTTTCTACAACTGGTTCTGTAATTTCTGGCTCTGGAAGCGCCTTTTCTGTACCTTTCTTTCCTAACCGCCTGAAAAAATCTAATATGCTCATGGCAATAAAAATGATATATTTGAGTTTAAGGGTCAAGTCTTTGGAGGTTTTGCATGGAAGAAAAATTAGATACAAATAAGTTTTATTTCAATTGCATGCTATGCCCAAATAAATGTGGGGTGGATAGAACCTGTGGTCAATTTGGTTTATGTGGACAATCCAATGAAATGCAAATAGCTTGGGTTGGATTGCATAGAGGAGAAGAACCTCCAATTACAGGTAAACATGGTTCTGGAATGATTTTCTTTTGTGGGTGTCCTCTACATTGTCAATATTGCCAAAATAATCAGATAAGTCACGCTTTTAAGGCTAGTGGGATTGGAAAAGATAGCTACGAGGGAATTACGGTTTCAATTACAGAACTTGCATCACTGATGCTTAAACTTCAAGACTTTGGTGCTGCTTCTATTAATCTTGTTACTGGAACTCACTATATTCCTTCTATTGTGCAGGCTTTGCAAATTGCTCAAAAAGATGGCCTAAAACTGCCAATTGTGTGGAATTCATCGGGCTATGAGAGCGTAGAGGCCCTCAAATTAATTGATCCTTACATAGACTTGTATCTTTTAGATGTCAAAACTTTAGATGCTCAAGTGGCATCAAAATTCTGTGGACGTGCTAGTTATAGTGACGCCATTATTCCTGTTGTTAAGTTTCTAAAACGGCGCTATCCATTTACAGCCTTGGAGCATAAATTGACAGGTGTTTTAGTTCGCCATCTTGTATTTCCCGGGACAATAGACGCCACAATGAATTTTCTTTCTTGGTTTGCAGATAATTTCAAAGGAAACTTCTTGTTATCTTTAATGGTTCAGTTTGTTCCTCCTCTAAACGACCCGGGTTTTCCTAAAATTACCTCTGAAGAATATAACCTTCTCTTGAATGCACTTGACCGTTATGAGATAGATGGTTTTGTCCAAGAAACTTCTGATAATGAGATTTTGTGGATTCCTGATTTTACAAAAGACCAACCGTTCCCTGAAGGGTTCGCTGATCCTTTGCCTGATTTTTTGGAGCTTAAGAAAAGCTAGGCTCTCAACCTATTGTGGTACCTTCAAACGGTGTTCCATTTAAAATGGCAATTGTATTCTCCAAGTTTCTTCCGTCTGCACAAATAACTCTTATGCCCGATTCTTGTGCAATTTTTGATGCTATTGGATCAAATGGAACATTCTTGCCTGGTATCCATTCATTTCCAACCATCTCTCTGAACTGCTCCCAAGAGATTGTATCAATTGGTTTTGCATCTGGATTTTTGCGTGGGTCATCGGTATAAACCTTGGCTATGTTGGAGAGGTTGATAACTGTCTTGGCCCCAAAACGGCGTGCAAGATATATGGCGTCTGTGTCAGTAGAGAATCCTGGTTTCCATCCGCCAGCTACGAGAACGCGGCCTTTAAATTCAATCGCACTGGTTGTGGGATCGGTGACCAATGCATCTGTGCAGAGTTCTCCAAATAAGGCTTTTACAAGTTCACCGTTAAGATGAGTTGCACGAATTCCAATCCAGTCCTGCACATTTGTATCTTGGTTTTCGGTTTCGCCAGCTACTTCTCTGAATGCTTGTTGGTAAACTCTTGCTGGAGCTCCTCCGCCGCAAACAAAGATAAGTTTTGAATCTGGATTATCTTTTAAATATTTCTTCATCTCATTCAAAAAAGAAGAAAGAAAACTGGTATTAACTTGATTTGGGGCTATGATTGAACCGCCAACAGAAAGAACAAAGATGCTCATAGAAGTGCTCATAGAAGGTCTCCTTCTCGCGTATTCTATTGCTATTTTTGTTTCTACTTCAATACTACAGCAAGAACTTATTAATCAAGTTTTCAATGGTTTTTGTATTTTATCTCCTTCCGTATAATTCGCATCTCCAAAGTTTGCCTAGATATTTCTTTAAATTGTCCCCACATGGCACAGGCGAATGCGGGGACGTTTAGATTTGGATGATTTTACTATGAATTGAAACGTGATTGAAAAAATTTTTGTTCCCTAGGCGGCCTCCTTTGGATTTTACGAACCTCTCGTTAAATCCATTTTTAATAGTTTTTGCAAGAACCTCTTCTAGCTAGAAAATATCTTTTCAGTTAGATTGTCCTCAGCCTCTGGGTTAATGGTCTCTTCATTTGCTGTAGGCCTATCATTTTCAAATGAAGCAGCCACCTCTGTTTCTTCCATCATTGAATTAGCATTAGCTTTGGCCTCATCTTCTGGATCAGCATCAATGCTCACGGAAGGTTCAACTGGTTTGGCGTCTAAATCTTCAATATGAGAATTGGCCTTTAACTGAGTATTGTCATTCTGCTCAGTAATGTTTTCCAAATTCGCATTGCTAGCTTCTGCCTTTTCAGTATTCCTAGCTGGTTGAAATTCCACATGCTCAGCAACAATGAAAACAAAGTCTTGTGGTAGGTTTCTTCTATTGCTTGTAAATTGCTTTAACCTCCCACAAACCCTAACGCCTCTTCCTTTAGTTAGATATTTTAGGCAGGAATCTCCAAGCCTACCATAAGCAAAAACAATGAAGAAGGATGCTTCATTTACCCATTTTCCATCCTTCAGATAGTAACGATTGTTTGCAATGGTGAAACTGCATCCATCTTTTGCGCTACCATACTGAGGATCTCTTGTCAGATTTCCCTCAATCAAAACAGTGTTGAGATGATTCATACTGCACTCCCAAAAGGGAAAAGGCTCCAAAAGTCCGTCAACGACGATGCTTATTTTTGGTCGACTTTTTAACTCCCTTCATAAAGGAATACAAATTAAAGAGACAGAATTATTTAGGTTTTTGAGCTTTTTTTGAAAAAAAGTTAAAAATTTTTAAATTAGACTAAAAATAACCTTTGCATTTCCACCACAAATCATCCCAAGATCAGACGATGCATCTAAAATGAAATCTTCAATATGATAGGATAAGTTGTCTTTAATCATTTGCCTTGCAATCTCAATTGACCTGTTCTCAATAGCTCCCCCACCAATAGTTCCATAAAGTAAGCCATCTTTACTTACAAACATCTGGCTTCCCACAGAACGCGGAGCCGAACCTTGTTTCTCAACAATTCGCACGTCAACGCCATGCTTATTAGCCATAACTTTAATCAAGCCAGGGTCAACCGACACGAGATTTTTATCGCTCCTGAAATACGAGATAATCTCAGCCATGATTGAAATTGCAATTTCCTCCGGCGTCACAGCCCCTATTTTTATCCCGATAGGAGAGCAGATTTTATCAAGTTGCTTCTGAGAATAACCCTTGTCTATCATTCTTTGCATTGTGACTGCTACTTTCCCTTTAGAACCAATCATACCAATGTAAGAACTTTTGTGATTTAGTGCATATTCAAGACACTGAGAATCATAAATATGACCATGAGTGAGAATTACAAAGTAAGGAGAGACCACATCAAACTCATTCTTGAGAAGTGTTTCATACGGCATTATGATTCGGGTTGCAAGAGGGAAGCGTTTTTCATTGCAAACTTCTGTCCGTTCATCTGCAACTATAACTTTCATATTTTGGAGTATTGCAAGATCATAAAGAGCTTTTGATACATGTCCGGTACCAAAAATAAATAACTGAGGTTCTGGTTTTATGTGCTCAATAAGGTCTGCTTTTTCAATAGGTCTATCATTGCTACCTGCAAGAAATTCATTATTACAATAAATGGCTTGTTCGCCTGTTTTAAATATCGTTCTTCTTTCAAAATCTCCTTGCTCAAGTGCGTTAAGAAAATTAGTGTAGAAATTGTTATTCATTCATAATCTCCTTTAGACAATCTAAGGTGTTATCTATTTCATCAAAAGTTGTAAATGGACCAGCTGAAAATCTTAATGTTCCATTTGGAAATGTTCCAATGGTCTTGTGTGCAGCAGGGGAACAGTGTAGCCCAACCCTAGTTTCAATGCCTCCATTTTCAAGTAATAGTGAAGAAATGTGAGCAATGTCCTTCTTTTGGGATGTTATTGATATTACTCCAGTGCGCTTTGGGTAAGCTAGAGGGTTTCCCAAATCAAGCTTTGCTCCTACAATTTCAATACCCTTGATTTGCTCAAGTCCAATATAAAGACGTTGAGTGTTTGCTTGTATTTTGAATTTTAAATCATCAAGATTTGCAAGAGTATAATCAACAGCTTTTTTAAACGCTAAGATTCCAGGCAAATTAAGAGTGCCAGATTCAAGTCTGTCCGGTAATGCGTGTGGAATTTCTTCACTATCGCTTTCAGAGCCTGTGCCTCCAATGATAAGGGGGTTTATCTCATAGGCAATATCCTTTCGTAATATCATTCCTCCAACTCCCTCAGGTCCAAGAAATCCTTTATGACCTGTAAAACAAATACCTGCAGCATTAAGTTCTTTCATGCTTAGATTTATATAAGGGGAAGCTTGAGCACTATCAATAAAAAACAACAAATTATGTTTTTTTGCTATATCAGCTAAAGCGTAAACATCCTCAACATGTCCACTAACATTTCCACAGGCATTAATTATCATAGCTTTAGTGTTTTTCTGTATTAAAGATTCAACGCAATTAAGTTTGCTATAACCTTGTGTGTTTGCTGGAATACGAGAAAAAGGAATTTTGCATTGAACTAAAGGACGCATAACAGCGTTGTGTTCGCTTGATGTGACAATAATGTGATCTCCATTGGAGAAGAGCCCTTTAATGATCCAATTTAAGGATTCTGTGACAGATCTTGTGAAGATTACGCTTTCTGGACTATCGTGCCCATATAGCGTGGCTAATGTGCAACGTAGACTATAAATTTGATCAAAGAGTTCATATGCTCTTCCACTTTCTGTTCTATTTGGGTTTAAGCAGTCTTCTTCTATAAAACGGCGCATCTCTTCCGCAAGGTCTGGGGCTTTGGGAAAAGAAGTTGCTGCGTTATCTAAATATATTCTTTTCATTTTTTTGCCTTCAAAAATAACTAGAGTTAATTATAACACAATATCCATTGTTGTTTCAAAAATAGTATGGTAATATCACTGTTGCAAAGGAGAATTTGGATATGAAAATGTCAAAAGACAAGATCATTCTTATCGTCACGGGAATTATTGTAGGTATTGCTGCAGTAGTTCTTACCGTTAATGGGAACCCTGGAAACATGGGGTTCTGTATTGCTTGTTTTATCAGAGATATCTCTGGTGCTTTAAAACTTCACAATGCAGCAGTAGTTCAATATATTAGACCAGAAATAATTGGTTTGGTACTTGGTTCGTTTATTATTAGCCTTGCAAAAGGTGAGTTTAAGCCTCGTGGGGGCTCCTCTCCAATGCTTAGATTTATGATTGCTTTCTGTGTCATGGTTGGAGCTTTGGTTTTCCTTGGATGCCCACTTAGAATGGTTCTTAGACTCGCAGCTGGAGATCTTAACGCACTAGTGGGTCTTATTGGTTTTGCATGTGGTATTGGAATTGGCTGTGTTTTCTTAAACAAAGGCTTCTCTCTTGGAAAAGCTTATAAGCAGCATACTCTTGAAGGTCTTGCACTTCCTGCCATCAATGTTGGTTTACTGATTCTATTGACAGCTGGTTCAAGTCTTGTTGTTTTTTCAACAACAGGTCCTGGTTCAAAGCACGCACCTATTCTTCTTGCTCTTGGTATTGGCCTCATTGTTGGCGCATTTGCTCAGAGATCAAGAATGTGTTTCGCTGGTGGTATCAGAGACACAATCCTTCTTAAGGATGTTACTCTCCTAACTGGTTTCATTGGTGTTTTCGTTGCAGCTTTGATTGGAAATCTTATTACGGGCTCATTTAACCTCGGATTTACAGGCCAGCCAGTTGCACATGCTCAGCATATCTGGAACTTCCTTGGTATGTTAGTTGTAGGTCTTGGTTCTGTCATGCTTGGTGGATGTCCTCTCAGACAGCTTATTCTAGCTGGCGAAGGCAATTCCGATAGTAGTATTGCAGTTCTTGGTTATGCTGTTGGTGCAGCATTTGCACACAACTTCAGTCTTGCCTCTTCAGCAGCTTCTGGGGATAGTCTTGGTGGCCCTGGTATCAACGGTAAGGTTGCTGTATTTATCTGCCTTGCATTCTTGCTTGTTGTTGCATGTGTAAAGACATTCGCTAAGAAGGAGAACTAAAATGGTTGAATTAGATCTTACTGGACTTAGCTGTCCAGAACCAGTTGTAAGGACAAAAAGAGCTCTAAAGGAGAATCCTCAGGGTGTTGTTTCTATTGTAGATAATAGAGCTGCTTTGGAAAATGTATCTAGATTTGGACGTGCCATGGGTTATAATGTTAATGCTGTGGAGTCTAATGATACATGGAGAATAGAAATCAAGAAGTGACATCTTTTGTTGCTACTTTTGAAAATCACTATAAAGCAATGCTTTTTAGAAAAGGGATGGGCACAGTGTGTACACTGAGACCTGTCCCTCGTTGTCTTTCTTCTTCTTGTGGAACAGCTGCTTTTTTTACGAATGAGGATCCACAAGGAATTGAAAGCATTTCTAAGGAACAGAAAGCACTTGTAGAGTCAATCTACGAGTTCAGAAATGGAGTATACCATGAAATCTACAAAAACTGATGTTCGTCTTACCAGTATGGTTAAGACTTCAGGATGTGCAGCAAAACTTCCCCCTGGAAAACTTCACCAAGTAATAGATAACCTTCCACTTATGACAAGTGATCGCTTACTGGAGGGTTTTGAAAGTGCAGATGATGCTCTAGTATATAGTGTTGAGGGGGATACTGTAGCCGTTCAGACCGTAGATTTCTTCCCTCCAATGGTGGATGATCCTTTTACTTTTGGACAGGTGGCTGCAGCAAATGCACTTTCCGATATTTACGCCATGGGTGGCGAGCCAAACGTAGCCTTAAATCTTGTTTGTTTCCCTTCCTGTCTAGAACTTGATGTTCTAAAAAACATTCTTTTAGGCGGAATTGACAAGGTTCGTGAATCTGGAGCCATCATTGCCGGAGGACACACAATTGCTGACCCAACTTCAAAGTACGGCTTGTGTGTTACTGCTTTCATGAAAAAACAAGATGTTTGGTCTAATAAAGGAGCCAAAGTTGGAGATTGTGTTGTCCTTACAAAGGCTCTTGGTGTAGGAATGATTAACACTGCAGCAAAGGCAGGAGAGGTAAGTGATGAAGACTTTGCCCAGACAATCAAATCTATGACAACGCTTAACAAGCATGCCAGGGATATGGCACGTGACCTTAATGTTCACGGAGCTACTGACGTAACAGGATTCTCTCTTTCTGGTCACCTTAGTGAATGTGCAGATGCATCCAACTGTACTATAGAAGTAAATGTGTCTGATCTTCCAATTCTTCCAGGTGCTAGTGAAGCGGCCCATTTTGGTCTTATTCCAGAGGGCCGTTATACTAATGAAGACTATCTATTCTCAAAGGTTTCAATTCCACACGAAATGCCATGCGAACTTGTAGATATAGTTTTTGGTCCAGAAACCAGTGGTGGTCTTGTCCTTTTTCTTTCAGAAACAGATGCCCAAAAATTCCTTTCTCGCATGAATCTAGATTGCGTTAGGATTATTGGAAAAGTTGTGCCACGTGAAGATGTAAGTGTAAGATACAAGTTGTAATCAACCTTTGGAGGCTGATAGATTAATGAAGTATGTACTTGTAACTGGTGCCTATGGTGGAATGGGGAGCGAGACAGTAAAGCTCTTACTAAAAAACGAATACACTGTATTTGCTCTTGATAACCATGTTTCGGAGGGTATTATCTGGGATAACAATGCTCTAATTCCCATACAAGTAGATGTTTCTGATGAAGAAAGTGTAAATCAAGCCATCAAAATTGTATCTAGTAAAACAAAACAACTTGATGCAGTAATTCATTTCGCAGGTCTTTATATGCTGGATTCCCTAGTTGAAATGCCAAGCAGAAATTTTGAAAAAATAATGAAAGTAAACTGTTTTGGTCCTTTTTACATAAATAAAGCCTGCATTTCATTATTAAAAAAAGGTAGTAGAATCATAATTACAACAAGTGAGCTAGCGCCACTTGATCCACTGCCTTTTACTGGAATTTACGCCATCTCAAAAGCTGCTCTAGACAAGTATTCCTATTCTCTTGCAATGGAAGTTCAACTTCTAGGGGTAAAGGTTAGCGTTTTAAGAGCTGGGGCAGTAGGTACTAATATGCTAGGAGCCTCAACAAAAGCACTGGACAGTTTCTGTGAAAGTACGGAACTCTACTCTTGTAACGCAAAACTTTTTAAACAAATTGTAGACAATGTTGAGGCAAAACACATAGAACCAAATAAAATAGCATTAAAGGTTTTCAAAATACTACAAAGCAAAAACCCAGCATTCGCATATACCATAAACCGTAATCCTTTGTTACTTTTTTTAAACGCATGTCCAAAGCGTTTTCAGCTTTGGGTGATAGGAAAAATTCTCAGATCAAAATAAAAGCCGGATCCTTTAATGAACCCGGCTTCAAAAATCTCATTCTGTAAAAATCTCTTTTACATCATTGGTTCTTCCACATGCGGAAAAGGTGTTCTCTTTTCATAAGTAGTATGAAGTAACTCGTGAGCTAAATGAGAATTTGGTTCACCTAAGAAACTTGAATACAACTTTTGAATCTGAGGGTTGTTGTGCGATTGTCTAAGAACTTGTCTTTCATCTTCGCTGTAAAGAGCAGCTGCTCTCTTTGCTTTGTATGTGTCAATGATGTCTGCATCCTCATTTGGAAGGAAACACTCATGAACAAATGGTTGACCTCCACCATTAATACAACCTCCAGGACAGCCCATGACTTCAATGAAAGTATATTTGGATTTACCTTCGCGGATTTGGTCTAGAAGAACCTTGGCGTTCTTCATTCCACTTGCAACTGCAACCTCAACTTTCTTTCCGTTGATATCAATACTAGCTTCTCTTATACCATCAAAGCCTCTGACATCCTCAAACTTTATTCCTTCGTGCTCTTTACCTGTTAGAACAAAGTATGCCGTTCTCAGTGCGGCTTCCATAACACCACCGGTAACACCAAATATAACTCCAGCACCTGTGTAATCTCCAACAATATCGTTGTCAAATTCTTCATCTGGGAGTCTAGTAAAGCGAATTCCACTTCTTCTAATAAGTCTTCCAAGTTCACGAGTTGTTAATACTGCATCAACATCTTTGAGCCCATTAGATTCTAGTTGAGGCCTATCTTTTTCAAACTTCTTGGCCGTACACGGCATGATAGATACAACAAACATATCTTCAGGTTTTACACCAATCTTGTTTGCGTAATAATGCTTTAGGATAGCTCCAAACATTTCATGTGGAGATTTGCAGGTGGAAATGTGATCAAAGAGATCACTATAGTAGTATTCGGCATAATTTATCCATCCTGGAGAACAAGAAGTAATCATTGGGAGAGTTCCATTGTTTTTAATTCTACCCAAAAGTTCAGTTGCTTCTTCCATGATAGTTAAATCTGCAGCGTAATCGGTGTCAAAGACTTTCTTAAAACCTAAGCGTTTTAAGGCTGCAACCATTTTGCCCGTAACTGGAGTTCCAATCTTCATGCCAAACTCTTCACCTAAGGCCGCTCTAACAGCTGGTGCAGTTTGGACAACAACATACTTACCGTCATGGAATGCCTTGTCAACCAAATCAATCTCGCTCTTTTCTGTTAGGGCACCTGTAGGACAAACGTTTACGCATTGCCCACACATGATACATGGAGAGTCTTTGATGAATCTATTAAAAGCAGGGGAGACAATAGTCTTAAATCCTCTGTGTTCAAATCCAAGAACTCCATTACCATGAGCATTTTTACAACGAGCAACGCAGCGTCCACAAAGGATACATTTTGAAGTATCTCTTACAATGGATGGGTTAAAATGGTCAAAAGTAATAGGTGTTTTTTCACCAAGATACATTCCTTCTCTTGCTCCTGTAATTTGTGCAGCATGCAAAAGTTCACAATGTCCATTTTTGTAGCATTGCTGACAATTTAATGAGTGGTTTGACAGCAAAAGTTCAACAGAAGCTCTTCTTGCAGATGTTGCTCTAGGAGATGAAATGATTACTTCTAGTCCTTCTGAAACAGGATAGACACAAGAAGCAACAAGTCTTTCTATTCCTACAACTTCAACCAAACATACCCTACAAGAACCTCTATTGCATTCTCCATGGTTATAAGAACAAAGGGTTGGAATCTCATAGCCACACCATCTTGCAGCTTCCAAAATTGTGAGATTGTCATTTACTTGATAAGGTTTTCCTTCAATTTTAATATTTACTAATCCCATTGTACTTACCTCCATCAAATTTTATCAATTGCGCCAAATCTACAAGTGCTTTGACACATTCCACACTTGATACACTTGTTTTGGTCTATAGCAAATGGAGATTTGATTACACCAACTATAGCGTCAACTGGACAATTTCTTGCACAAGCCGAACATCCTTTACATCTTTCTGGACTAATGACATACATCATTAAGTTCTTACACACATGAGCACGACATTTCTTGTTCTTAACATGCTCAATGTACTCGTCTCTAAAACTCTTTAGAGTTGAAAGAACTGGGTTTGCAGCAGTTTGTCCTAATGCACAGAGTGCGCCAACATGAATTGTAGAAGCAAGAATTTCAAGTTGATCAATATCTTCCATAGTGCCCTTGCCACTACAAATCTTTTCAAGAATCTCTAACATTCTCTTTGTGCCAATACGACAATGTGAACACTTTCCGCAAGATTCATCGCAAATAAATTCCATATAGAATTTAGCAACATCAACCATACAGTTGTCTTCATCCATGACAATAGCGCCACCAGAACCCATCATAGATCCTCTTGCTCTTAAAGTATCAAAATCAATTTCTGTATCTAGGTCTTTCTCTGTTAAACAACCGCCGGAAGGGCCACCAGTCTGAATTGCCTTAAACTTTTTACCATTAGGAATTCCACCGCCAATATCATAAATCAATTCTCTAAGTGTTGTTCCCATTGGGACTTCTACAAGACCAACATTGTTTATTTTACCACCAAGAGCAAATACCTTTGTTCCCTTTGAGCCTGTTGTTCCAAGTTGAGAGAACACATTGGCGCCGTTCCTAAATATATATGGAACAACTGCTAAAGTTTCTACGTTGTTAACAATTGTTGGGCAATCCCAAAGACCTTTCACGGCAGGAAATGGTGGTCTAGGCCTAGGCATTCCTCTCTTTCCTTGAATTGAATTTAAGAGGGCTGTTTCTTCACCACAAACAAAAGCTCCTGCTCCAAGACGGATATGTGCATGGAAAGAAAAATCTGTTCCAAGAATGTTATCTCCCAAAAGGCCTAGTTCTTCTGCCTGTTTTATGCCTTCCTTAATTCTATGCACAGCAATAGGATACTCCGCACGAATATAGAAATATCCATTTTGTGCTCCAATTGCGTAGCCAGCTATCATCATGCCTTCAATAACTGCAAGAGGGTTGCCTTCCAAGATTGACCTATCCATGAAAGCTCCTGGGTCACCCTCATCGCCATTACATACAACATATTTTTCACCATCGGGCTGGTTAAATGCGAATTGCCATTTGCGACCGGTGGGGAAGCCTGCACCACCACGGCCCCTCAATCCCGATGCCAATACCTCGTTAATGACTTCTTGTCTGTCCATTTTTAAGGCTTTTGCAAGGCCCGCAAATGCACCCGTGCCCAGCGCTTCATTGATGTTTTCTGGGTCAATCATTCCGCATTCTTCAAGAGCAATTCTATGTTGCTTTTTGTAGAAGTTGATATCTTCTTGCTTTGCAACTTTTTCGTGTGTCGCAGGGTCTACGTAGAGAAGTCTTTCAACAATTTCGTTACCAATAAGGTCTTTTTCAACAATCTCTTCTACATCGTCAAGTGTTACGCCTCTGTAAAGAGTATCTTCTGGGAAAATCTTTACAAACGGCCCTTGAGAACAAAAGCCAAAGCAACCTACTTGGTTAACCGTTATATGATTAGAAAGTCCTTTTTCTTCAACAAGACGTTCAAATTTTTCCTTAATTTGTGCCGAATCCGAAGAAAGACACCCTGTTCCTCCACAAAGAACAACTGCTCTCTTCCCATTATCTCCCTTGAATTTAGAGGCCAGACATACTGCACAATCATGCTGTTTTGAATATAGTTCTTCAAATGTTTTAATCATTATTTGTCTCCAAATTTGTCTCCAAATGAGCTTTTTCTAAAACCTTAAGTTCCTCAATAATCTTTGGAACAGAATTAACTGCAACTTTTGGATAAACCTTACCGTTTATAGAAACCGCTGGTGCAATCCCACAGGCCCCCAAACAGCGCAATGCATCAAGGGTAAACATTCCATCTTCCGTTGTTTCTCCTGGTTTAATTCCCAAAATTTCCGAAAATTTGTCAATTACTTGTTGGGCCCCCTTAACATAACAGGCAGTTCCCAAACAACACCCAATTATATATTTGCCCTTTGGCTGAAGAGAGAAGAATGAATAAAAAGAGACAACGCCGTAAATCTCGGCAACACTAATTCCTGTGTTCTTAGAAACTATTTCTTGAACTTCCAGCGGAATGTAGCCATACTCTTTTTGAATGTCGCTCAAAATCATCATCAAGGGTGTTTTCTCATCAACATATCTTAGACAGATATCATTGATTTTCTTGACAGCAGCTTCACTTAAATGAGCCATGATAATAAACCTCCAATTGTTTGGTTTTGTAGTCAAAGAGCTTTTTGCAAAAATCCCCAAAAAACACAAACTTCCTTACAATTATGACCGATGAATTATCAGAATTCAACGAAAAAATGACTGCATTATGTTTATTTATTACAAAAGTTCATAGTAAAATAAGTGGGTAAAAATTTCTGCAGAAACCTCAAGAGGTCAAAATGAATACTGTGAAGATACAAAGAAATGAAATGCAATATATTGCTTTTGGCCACGGAAAGAAAAATTTCGTCATACTCCCAGGTCTCTCAATTCATAGTGTAATGGGCCTTGCCACTGCCGTAAGCGAAGCTTATAAAAGCTTTACGAACGAATACACAGTCTATCTTTTTGATAGAAGTTCTTATCTTGAAGAGGGTTACACCATCCAACAAATGGCCACAGATACTGCAATGGCCATGGAGGCCTTAGGAATAACTAAGGCCGATATCTTTGGAGCCTCCCAAGGAGGAATGATGGCACTCTGTCTTGCTATTGATTATCCAAATCTTTGTAACAAGATTGTCCTAGGTTCAACTTTGGCACGAGTAAATAATACTTTTACCTGCCTTGTTAACAAGTGGATAAAGCTCGCAAAAGATAAAAATGAAGATAAACTGCTGGAAAGTTTTATTGAGGACGTATATTCAAAAGACACAATTAAAAAATACAAAAGTATGCTAATTGAGGCTAATAAAGGAATTACAGACAAGGAATATGAGCGCTTTATAATTCTTGCCTCTAGTTGCCAAAATTTTGACGTATATAATGACTTGAAAAGAATAAAGTCTTCAGTTCTTGTTCTTGGTTCTGAAGGCGATAAAGTTGTTACAAGTGAAGGTTCATTGGAAATTGCTACAGCATTGGGTTGCAATTATTACCTTTATCCTGCAACCTATGGACACGCAGTTTATGATGAGGCTCTAGATTACAAAACACGAATAATTGATTTCTTTAGTAGTGAGGTTTTTGCATGATGAAAGAAAGTAAAAATGGCCATATAGGGGAGACTATTGTCAACATTCTTAATGGAATGGCACAAGGATTATTTTCTTCTTTGATTATTGGCTTGATTATCAAGCAAATTGGTCATTATCTTAATATTTCTCTCATTGAGAATGTGGGGCAAATTGCTCAATATTTAACAGGACCAGCCATTGGAATAGGAGTTGCTCTCTCTATTGGTGCTCCTAATTTGGCTATATTCGCGTGCGCTGTATGTGGCGCTGTTGGTGCTGGAACAATAGTTTTAGGCGAAAATGCAACATTTTTAAAAATCGTTACGGGAGAGCCTTTGGGAGCATGCATTGCAGCCCTTGCCGGTGCATATGCGGGAAAATTCATAAAAGGCAAAACGCATGTTGATATTATTCTTGTTCCAATGTTTACGATAATAATTGGCTCGTTGGTTGGAACATTTATCTCTCCAGTTGTTAGCGCTCTTATGAATGCAATAGGAGCTTTTGTAAATAAACTTACTACGCTTTATCCTCTGCCCATGGGTATTCTTGTTTCAGCAGTTGTAGGAATAATTCTTACACTTCCAATCTCATCTGCAGCTATTTGTATTTCTTTGGGTCTTAATGGTCTTGCTGCTGGAGCAGCTTGTGCTGGCTGTTGTTGTCAAATGATTGGTTTTGCAGTATCGAGTTACAGGGAGAATAAAGTAGGTGGACTTATTAGCCAGGGCTTGGGTACATCAATGCTTCAAATTCCAAACATATGGAAGAATTGGAAAATATGGATTCCACCAACGCTAACATCTATGATTGTTGGTCCAATCTCAACATGTGTTTTTAAAATGACAAATAATTCTGCTGGTGCTGGGATGGGAACAAGTGGACTTGTTGGTCAATTTAATGCTGTTGCAGTAATGGGACAATCATGTTTATGGCAAATTGCGATTGTACATTTTTTACTGCCAGCTGCTATCTCTCTTTTAATATCGGAATTTATGAGAAAAAAGGGCTATATCAAAGATGGGGATATGCTACTTCAAGCTTAATGCTTTCTTGTAACCATTAAAAGTCAGGGATCTTAACAAGTGGGGTGGATTTACGCATGACATATACTAGCCTATATTTTTCACCTCTTGGGGCCATCTCTATTACCTGTGACAACGAGGCTATAACCGGATTATGGTTTACTGGGCAGAATCTTTTTGAGAATGCCCAGACAGGTCTCAATGAAAACTTTGCACCCATAGAATTCATTGAATCCAGCCAAGCAGATAATAAAGGCAAAAATCACCCACTTCTTGGAGATGCTAGCAGATGGTTGGATGTTTATTTTGCAGGACACAAGCCTAATTTTCTTCCTCCTTTAAAGTATGGTTGCACAAGCTTTCGCAGAAGAGTTTACAATATCCTGCTAACCATTCCTTATGGGGAGACAATGACTTATGGTCAGATTGCAAACATAATTGCTAAAGAGCAATGTATAAAGAAAATGTCTGCTCAGGCTGTTGGAGGAGCGGTTGGACATAATCCAATTTCTATCATGATACCCTGCCACCGAGTGGTTGGTGTAAATGGAAACCTTACCGGATACGCCGGCGGACTTGAGCGCAAAATTCAATTGTTGGACCTTGAGAGCCAAAAAACCTTAGGGTGATGTCACAATTTGCAAAAATTGCTTCATTTAAGATACAAAATGTACTTACAGCCGCACAAGTGCTGAAATATGTTACACCTACTAAAAAAAAGTCTGCGTCGTCGCTTGAAAATGCAAAAAAAAGGGACTGTTGCAAAAGTCATTTGACTAAGGGCAATGGTCCCTTTCTT
>CAVFGI010000021.1:0-32747 GCA_963621975.1 Selenomonadaceae bacterium | reverse complement strand
AGCAGACTGGACTTCCCACAGCGGCGAATACCCGTGATCACCTTGATGGGTTCGGCATCCTGAAAACCAATCAGCTTATTCAGGTAACTGTCGCGACCCTTAAGTTCATGCAATTCAATCATGCCTTATCACTCTCCTTTTTCAAAAGTATAGCACAAAACTATGAAAAAGTTAAGTTTTTGCACTGAAATGCAGAAACAATTATATTTCGACAGTTTTTGCAAAATGAGCTTTATTCTTTCACACCCCCATTTATCTCTTCAGGGCGCCTGTAGGTAGGAACAACTTCTCTGAGAATTTCCTTCACCTGATCATTGGTAAAGTGATTAAGTTCAATTGAAGAGAGCTTTGCAAGCTTGCTCTCAATCTCACTAGATTCCAACGGCTCATCCTTTTCAATGAAGATAAGGTTATTTTCTGTCTTGGTAAGGGTTTCACTCTTAATTAAGAGCTCTTCATAGAGCTTTTCGCCTGGGCGAAGTCCAACCTCAACAATCTCCACGTTAGTAGCACCGCTAAGTTTAATCATGTTCTGGGCAAGGTCATAAATCTTGACCGGTTGGCCCATGTCCAGCACAAAGAGCTCGCCGTTTTTGGCCATTTGACCACTTTGCAGGACCAGCTGACTTGCTTCTGGGATAGTCATGAAATATCGGGTTATACGCTTATCAGTAATAGTTACAGGACCACCGTTAGCTATCTGGCGCTTAAAAAGCGGTATCACAGAGCCAGCACTACCTAGCACGTTACCAAAACGTGTGCACGAATACACCGCCTTGCCCGTACGCGATGCACTTAACACCATCATCTCGCACATGCGCTTTGTGGCACCCATCACATTCGTGGGATTGACTGCTTTATCTGTGCTAACCATCATAAAGCGCTCAGCCCCATATTCCTCGGTCAAGTCAAGCAAATTCTTGCAACCAAAGATGTTATTCTCAATAGCCTCTTGCGCATCATCCTCCATAAGCGGAACGTGCTTGTGCGCTGCAGCATTGATAATTATTTGAGGTCTATATTTCTCAAAAGACCTCCTCAAGCCTTCTTTGTTTGTGATAGAACATATCTCCACATGAAAGTCTAACGCTTTACCATACAACATTTTAAACTCTTGTTGTAGATCATATGCAGTGTTCTCATAAATATCCAAGACAACAAGGGTCTTAGGCCCATAAAAGGCCACCTGTCTACATAGCTCGCTACCAATAGACCCAGCGCCACCAGTTATCAAGATAACCTTATTTCTATAGTAGTCTTTCACCTTATCAGAATGCATCACAATTGGCTGGCGGAACAGCAATTCCTCAATCTGAATATCCCTCAGGTGTCCTTTATTTGAAGCACTCTGAACATTCTTAACCACATCGTAATGCTTAACCTTGATGCCACTTTTTGTATACCTTTCGTACACTGCCTTGAGCTTTTCCTGCCCAATATCTCGGATTGCAACAATTATCTCTTGCACCCCGTAGTCTAATATCAATCGCGATGGTGTTGCTTCCTCATTGGAAAGCACCATAAGCCCATTAAGACGCCTACCCTGTTTGGTCTTATCTTCATCAATGAAGCATCTAACCTCATATGAGAACTGCTTGTTTACATAGATGTCTTCATAAAGCGTAAAGCCTAAATTCCCAGCACCATAGATGGCAACCTTAATATTCTCGCTCTCAGCCTTACGGTTATTAGAAACACCTCCAAAAGCAGAAAGCAAGAAAGATAAGAACTTACCCCACGCAGTGTTAGGAGTAGCACACTTGTAGCAATAGCGGTACGCCATACGCATGGCAAGAGAACAAAACAAGTTCATCATTACCAATGTAAGCATACGAACAAAAGTAATTTGCTTAATGTCTAGCAAGCGAGCTGCACAGAAGTAAATGAAGAACGCAAATGCGTCGCTCATCATTAGCTTCATGTACGTTTGCACGCCACCATAACGCCATATGGCCTGATAAAGCCCAAACGCAAACCTACACCCAAAGATGGCTACTGCAGAGATAGCTACATGCCATAGTGCTTCTGTTGTAGTAAGCTTAACACTTCCACCCCCGTAGAAGAAAAGCAACAGAAGATCAACGACACATAAAATAATTATGTCATAAAAAATTAGTAGCCACTTGTTACTAGTTTTTCCCTTTCCCATAGAAACACCTGCGAGAATTTTGAAATTACACATGAAGATACCACACGAGAACCTCGTGCACGCAAAAAAATAAAACTCGGTGCCCTGCATGCGCCTAAAACGACATTGCAGTTTTTCCAAGTCATGTACAATTATTGTGACCCAAATTAATGCCGGTTTTAGACAGAATCCCCCCCCCCGCATAAAATCACAACAGAGTCATTATACCACACTGTGGCAAGATAAAGCAATAACAAATTCGCTACCCGGCTCACCTGGCTATAAAATTTTTATCCTTGTTTGAAATCCAACATACTTGAGAATATTTTGCATTTAGTTTAAAGAAAAGATAAAAAGAGAAACAAGGAGAAACCCTTATGATTAGAAGAATTATTAACATTGACCAAGAAAAATGTAACGGTTGTGGGCTGTGTGCCAACGCCTGCCACGAGGGGGCAATTGCAATGGTAGATGGCAAAGCAAAACTCATGCGAGAGGACTTTTGCGATGGTTTTGGAGACTGCTTACCAGCTTGTCCAACAGGAGCTATCACCTTCATAGAACGCGAAGCCCCTGCCTACAACGAGCAAGCCGTTCTAGCAAGCAAAGAAGCAAAGAAAGCAGAATGCGAATCTCATGCAGGCCATGCTGGGCACGCTAGCCATGAAGGCCACGCTTGTCCAGGAAGCAAAATGCGCATGCTTCACGCACAAAACAGCACACAAAATAGTGCAACCACTAATGGCATTGCAATTGCACCTTCTCAGCTTGCTCAATGGCCATGTCAAATTAAACTGGTACCAGTTAACGCTCCATTCTTCCAGAATGCACGTCTACTTATTGCAGCAGACTGCACCGCCTACGCCTTTGCTTCCATGCACCAAACATTCATGAAAGGCCGAACAACAATCATAGGTTGCCCAAAACTTGATGCAGTAGACTATGCAGAAAAGCTTTCACAAATAATACAACTAAATGACATCCAAGACATCACAGTAGTTCGCATGGAAGTCCCATGTTGCGGAGGTCTTGAAATGGCCACCCAACGTGCACTTCAAGCCAGTGGTAAAAATATTCCACTTAGGGTCTACACAATCACAATAGATGGCAGCTTGCAAATTTAATTCTCTTTTGGGAAGTGAATCATATGATTGCCTTCCGCAATTTTGGTGTAATTCAGCGTCCTCAAGCCCAGGAAATCTATCATTCCCTGTGGCGTGAGGTCGTAATTCTTGTAGAGCTGTTCACTCTCCTCAAAGCGCACGCCATCCATATCCACGCCAACAGCACAGGCCGATACCGGTAGGCTCTTTCCTATGGCATAAGCCAGTTGCACAGTACAAGACTCCAAACCATATTTCTCTACAAGGTCAACAGCAATTCTGCGAGCCATGTAAGAAGCACTACGGTCAACCTTTGTAGGATCCTTACCACTGAAGGCTCCACCACCAACTGGAGCATAGCCACCGTACTGGTCACAGACAATTTTTCTACCAGTTAATCCACAGTCCGCTTCAGGGCCACCAATGGTCCAAATCCCGGCTGGATTGAGTAAAAGTTGACCATCAAGGGCTTCTGGGACCATTGTTTTAAGTAAATTCTTTATATAAGACTGAACCTCTTCAAGGGTATAACCCTCCTTATGGCACACAGAAATAAGCACAGTATCAACCGGCTTTACATAACCCTTTGCTCCCAAGTCTGTAGTAACCTGTGTCTTGGCATCTCCCTTAAAAATAGAAGAAGGATTACTAAAGATATCGGCCTCAATAGCCTTGATGATACGAATCGCAAGCTCTTGGCCGTATGGCAAATGGAAGCGTCCGCCGTTGCAAGCGTAACCAAACATCATGCCCTGGTCTCCTGCACCTAGAGATGTGCAAGAATTGACAGCAGCCTCAATTTGCACTGACTGTGCAGAAAGCAAGTCAATGACCTTGTCAACTTGATATCCTAAGGATGTTGCCACGTTTTGAATAATTTCTTTGTGGTCTTCTTTGGAGCACTTGCACCGTGAAGTAATCTCGCCACCTAGGACCACAGTACGGTCCTTGATAAGGCACTCACATGCCACATGAGAATATGGATCCAAGGAAAGATAATGTGTGAGAATTGCATCTGAAATTTGATCTGCAAACTTGTCTGGATGGTATTTACTAACCATCTCGGTAGAAAACAATGCCATGTTTTCCCTCCTTTAGCTATTTCTTAGACGGAGCAAGTAGAGCTTAAATCCCGTCAGAGATTAAAATGTAACCCTTAAGCTACAGGCAAAAAACCAGTCTTAAGGGCGTAAAAAAAGCAGCAGACGAGGATCGAACTCGCGTAGGCCACCTTGGCAAGGTGGTGCGTAACCACTACGCTACTGCTGCATGACGGATTGTTTATAGCATTTTTGAGAAAGTTAGGCAATAGGGTAGTAGAATTATTTCCCAAATTTCTATATATTATTACGGCAACATTTTGAAGTGCAAAAGACAAACAAATAATTGAGAGGAATAAAATGGAAATCAAGAAACTTGAGAACTCTTCAGTTGAACTTACCCTCACTCTTGAAGCAAAGAAGATTGAAGACGAGTACAGCAAGCAGCTCAACGATTATGCAAAAAAGCTTACATTAAAAGGCTTCAGACCAGGAAAAGCACCTGTATCACTCATTGAAAAGAAGTATGGAGATGCAATCCGCGAAGAAGTCACCTTCAAGCTCATGGAAGAGAATCTCAAAGATTCCTACAAAGATATAGAGGAAAAGGATCGCCCACTTCCATACAGCACACCAGTACTGCAAAATGAAGAGGCCCTTCTCCCCTTCAAGCCAAATACAGACGTCACCTACAGCGTAATCTATGACGTACTCCCAGAAGTCAAACTCCCAGAGTACACCGGACTTGAGGTTGAATGCGCACAAGTTAAGGTCACAGAAGAAGAAGTCAACGCAGAAATTGAAAAGCTCAGACAGCAGAACGCTATGGTCATTGCAAAGAACGGGCCAATTGCAGAAGGCGACATCGTAACCATGGACTATGCGGAGCTAGACGCAGACGGCAACCCAGTAGAGTCCACCAAGAGAGATGACTTCACCTTCACAGTTGGCAGCTCATACAACTTCTATAAGCTTGATTCCGATATCATCGGCCTTGAAAAAGGTGCAGAGACGGTCATTGAGAAGACCTATGATGATGACAGTGGCATGGGAACAGACTACTTAGGCAAGACAGTCAAAATCAAAGTTACAATTAAAGAAGTCAAATTCAGAGAGCTTCCAGATGTAGATGACGAGTTTGCACAGGATGTCAAAGAAGAGTACAAGACAGTAGAAGATCTCACCAATGCAACAAGAAAAGAGCTTGAAAAGCATGCAGAAGAAGAAAACAGTGCAGTTAAGCTTGAAAGCGCCCTTGACGCAATTCTTGCAAAAACAGAAATTGCCCTTCCTCAAAGCATGGTAGAAGCAGAGCTCGAGCAGCAGTGGAATGACTTTGTGAAGAGATTTGGTGGCGTCCCAGAAGCAGAGATTGTCAAATATCTCACAGCTAATGGCGGCGGAAAGGAGCAGTTCCTTGACACTAGAAGAGCCTCCGTTGAGCACACTCTCAAGAGCCAGCTCATTCTAGAGCAAATCAAGAAAGATCAGAATCTTGTAGCTTCAGATGAAGAAATTGAAGCAGAAATCAAGAAATTCGATGAAAAGCTTGATAAGGACAACCCAAACTACGAAGTCTATAAAATGTATGCACAAGACAGCGTATTGTTTGAAAAGGCAAAGAATTACCTTCTTGAAAACAATACTTTCAAAGCAGTAGAGAAAGCTGAAACAGCTGAAACAGCTGAGAAAGCTGAAGAAAAGTAAAAGGATTTAGTGAGGTTTTGTAAACATGAGAGAGCCCGCATCATACGTAATTCCAACCGTGACAGAAAACAGTGGTGTCACAGAGAAATCTTACGACATCTATAGTAGACTTCTCAAAGAACGCATTATCTTCTTGGATGGAGAAATTGATGATGCTAAGGCTGACCTCATTGTAGCCCAGCTGTTATTTCTAGAGGCAGAAGACCCAAAGAAAGATGTAAACATCTACATCAATTCCCCCGGCGGAAGTGTAACAGCTGGTCTTGCAATCTACGACACAATGCAATATATAAAACCAGACATCTCCACTATTTGCATAGGACAAACAGCCTCAATGGCTGCCCTACTCTTGGCAAGTGGAACCGCTGGAAAACGTTATGCCCTACCATCTGCAAGGGTGATGATTCACCAACCTTGGGGTGGCGTTCAGGGACAGTCTTCAGATATTGCTATACACGCAAAAGAAATACTAAGACTCAAACGACTGTCAGTTGAATATCTTGTAAAGCACACAGGCCAGACTGAAGAAAGAATTGCTACAGACATTGAGCGAGACTTCTTTATGACAGCAAAAGATGCAGTAGATTACGGAGTAATAGATTCAATCTTGGAAAGGAAATAGTTAATGGCATTTGGAAAAACCAATAAATATTGTTCATTCTGCGGAAGTTCTAACAAAAGACTCATTCAAGGGCCTTCTGGCATAAACATTTGCGAAAGTTGTGTTAATCGTTGCAACGCCATCCTCTATGGGGATGATGAGCTACCAGAAGACTATAAAGAAGATCCCTCTATATACGGACTACCAGATGTTCTTCCTACTCCACAAGAACTTAAAGAATATCTTGACGAATACGTAATAGGCCAAGAAAATGCAAAAAAAGTCTTAAGTGTAGCAGTCTACAATCATTACAAGAGAATCAAATATAGCAAACAAATTGAAGAGTCAGACAACGTTGAACTAGACAAGTCTAACATTCTCATTATGGGACCAACAGGAACAGGTAAAACCCTTCTCGCAAAAACCCTTGCAAGAAGACTTAGTGTCCCATTTGCAATAGCAGACGCAACTACCATAACAGAGGCCGGATACGTAGGAGAAGACGTAGAAAATATCCTATTGAAGCTAATTCAGGCAGCCGGAGGCGATATTTCCCTAGCTCAGCGTGGTATAATTTTCATTGATGAAGTAGACAAAATTGCCAAGAAAGGCGAAAACGTCTCCATCACTCGTGATGTCTCTGGAGAAGGTGTCCAGCAAGCGCTCCTTAAAATCATTGAAGGCACAATTGCAAGTGTCCCACCTCAGGGAGGCAGAAAGCATCCAAGCCAAGAAATGATTAGATTAGACACTAACAACATTCTTTTTATTTGTGGTGGTGCTTTTGTTGGCCTAGATAAAATCATAGAAAAACGAACAGCAAAAGCCTCCTCTATTGGTTTTGGAAACCCCACTGTAGACTCTAGAGAAAAGAATCTAGAAGAGCTCTATAATCAACTACTACCAGATGACCTCATCAAATTTGGTTTGATACCGGAGTTTATAGGTAGACTGCCTGTTCATGTAGCTTTAAACAATCTTACCGTTGAAGACTTGGAAAGAATAATTGTAGAACCAAAGAACTCAATCTTACGTCAGTACGAAGCCACAATGAAGTTGGACGGTGTAGAGCTTGTCTTCACACAAGAGGCCATTCATCAAATAGCTCAAACCGCATATGACCAAAAAACAGGAGCAAGAGGAATCAGAAGCATTGTAGAAGAAACCATGATGGATGTCATGTATGAAGCCCCTTCCCATAAGAATCTCAAGCGCATTGAAATCACCGGAGAGTGCATTCAAAAGCTAGAAGGTCCAAAACTCTATGGTGAAGACGGCAAACAACTTAACAATCTTCTCCTTGAAGCAAAATGAGTACGAAAGGCCCACTTGAGGGCATAATTGACTCCCATTTCCACAGTGACTGTATTCAAGAAAAAGGCCTTGATGCTAGGCAAGATCTCTCACAGGCCTTCTCAGAAGGCTTTGAGGGAGGAATAGATATAGGCTGCACTTCTAATGACTTACCACGTCGCTATCAACTTTTAAAAGATTTAAAAGATTTTTCAAAAATTGTTCTCGCCGGTGCAATGGGCCCTTGGGAATTAGGAAATGAAGGAGATCAACTTTCCTTTGAGCAAATCAACTTGCGCCTTGAGACCTTAGAAAACAATCTTAAGACCTACAATGCACAAATGCTTGGAGAAATAGGCTTAGACTACTATTGGAATTACGCAACAAAAGAGCTTCAGAGGTACTTATTTGAAGCCCAATTAAAGATGGCTTCTAAACTAGCTCTTCCTGTGGCCATACATGAAAGAGAGGCCCAGTTAGACACTATAGACATTATTTCTAGGCTCACACCACCAAAAGCGGGCATTATTCACTGCTTTGATGGATGCAAAGAGCTCATGTACAAAGCCTTAGATTTAGGCTATTACATTAGCTTTGCTGGAAATCTAACCTTTAAAAAAAATCAAGAGTTGAGGCAAGCATTAAAACTTGTTCCCCAAGACCGCCTTCTCTTTGAAACAGACTCCCCTTACCTCACTCCAGTTCCATTTCGTGGCAGGCCAAACAGTCCACGCTATGTGCTTTACACATACCAATGTGCAAGTGAAATCCTTGGTTTGTCCTTAAGTGCATTATCTGTTCAAGTTTCCAACAATTTCCACGCTATCTGGAATGCTTAACGCCAACTTTTGGGCAACGTCCGTTTTCTGGGCATAGTGAACATTTAGGGCTTACGCTGGTACATATTTCCTGACCATAAGAAACTAGAAGCTCGTTTAGAGGAATCCAAAAACGCTTGGGCATAATCTGCATTAACGCCTTTTCGCTTTCCTCGGGAGTCTTAGTCTTAATCCAGCCAAGTCTGTTTGAAATCTGATGAACATGGCAATCCACACAAATAGCCTCAATTCCAAATCCAAGATTCAGTGTTAAATTCGTAGTTTTAAGCCCAACACCTGGAAGTGTCATAAGCTTTTGTGCATCACTTGGAACCTCACCGTTGTATTTGTCCACCAAAATTTGAGCAATTTGTTTAATTTGTACGGCCTTTCTCTTGTAAAAACCAGCTGGAAAAATCAATTTTTCAATCTCTTCTTCAGACAGTTTAATCATTTCTTGAGCATTGGGGGCAACTTCCATCAAACGCTTGGATGCCTTTAATGTCACATCATCCTTTGTTCTTAGTGAGATCACAGTAGAAATTAGCACAGTAAATGGATCTTGCAACTCTACAGCCATTAATGATACTGCAGGGATTTCTTTGCCTTCCCTATCCAAAGCTTCTTTAAAGCTATAAAAAATCGCGTCAAAATACTTCTCGTCTAGCATTATCTGTCCTCGTATTTGTAATACAAAGTGGCTACCAAACTATTAACTTGGTTTTTCACATATTTTTTCACAAATCCAGTTAAATCCGGAAGCACAATCCCCAAAAGCTGCTTTTTAGGAATAATTTGAGCATACCTGTAATCAACAATCCAAGAGATAGAATTGTCTAACGAAACAAGATCATATAAATTTTCCAAATGTGGACAGAGTGCTACAACCACCTGTTTTTCATTCATGTCAGAAATAGTATTTCTTGCAAATAATCTTCTTGAACCATCATAGTAATATTCAAAAAGTGTGCCCATAGATATTTCACTATTAATAGCCTCAAATACACTAATTGCCTCAGAATCATAAACCACAGCAGTATTTTGAGCCATAGTTTTTGTTGAAACTTTGGTAATAGCATCTTGCCAACCTGCAGAAATATTGGAAATTAAAGTAACATCAAAATTGTTGCATTCTTGGCTCCACATTCCATATACCACAGCATTTTCTAACAAAGAAGAAACATTAATTTCAAATTCAATGGCACTGGCAGAGGCCAAAGGACCAAGAAGAATTTCAGAACAATTCAGAGATAGTAGCAAAGAGGTAAAAGAAGTTGCATCATTAAGATAAGAAGCAGAGGCATGCACAACCACAAGCCGGTATCCCTTTTGGGCTAATGCAAAGCGCATAGAAGAAAGCTCGCTTGAAGGTAAAAGATAAGACCAAGCCGGGTCCATAACCAAGGCAAAACGCTCAAAGGCTACAAAATAAACAAGTGCAAGCACTGTTAGGATTAAAAGAAAGAAAATCAATAGCCCAAGCAAAATCTTTGTTTTTTTTTTCATACAAAAACTTTAATCAGCTTCTAATTAGCAGTCAAGCGCCAAAAGAAAGACTCCTTTTCTTGACTTAACGTTTTCTTGACGCTCAAATATATTAGTTAGTATTATTGGAGCATAGGAGATAACTTAAATGACTTCTTACAAAGATTTGGGCTTAGTAAACACCCGCGAAATGTTTGCCAAGGCAGTTAAGGGCGGCTACGCCATTCCTGCTTACAATTTTAACAACATGGAACAGCTTCAGGCCATCATCATGGCTTGTGTTGAGACAAAGTCACCAGTCATCCTTCAGGTTTCTAAAGGTGCAAGAGACTATGCCAACATCAACCTTCTGAGAAACATGGCCAGAGGTGCAACAGAGTATGCACACGAACTAGGCTATGACATTCCAATTGTACTTCATTTGGACCATGGCGACAGCTTTGAAACATGTAAAGACTGCATTGACAACGGATTTTCTTCTGTCATGATTGACGGCTCAAGCCTCCCATATGAAGAAAACGTTGCACTTACCAAGAAAGTTGTCGAATATGCACATCAGTTTGATGTCACAGTAGAAGGCGAACTTGGAGTACTTGCAGGTATTGAAGACGAAGTTTCTGCTGCACAGTCACACTACACACAGCCATCTGAAGTAATTGATTTTGTTTCCAAGACGGGCGTAGATTCACTTGCAATTTCAATTGGAACCAGCCACGGTGCAAACAAGTTCACACCAGAACAGTGCACACGCAATGCAGATGGAGTTCTCATTCCACCTCCACTTCGCTTTGACATTCTCGCAGAGATTGAGCAGAAGCTTCCAGGCTTCCCAATTGTTCTTCACGGCTCTTCATCCGTACCACAGGAATATGTCAAGATGATTAACGAGCACGGCGGAAAACTCAAGGATAGCGTAGGAATCCCTGAGGACCAGCTCAGACAGGCAGCAAAGAGCGCCGTTTGTAAGATTAACATAGATAGCGATGGCCGTCTTGCAATGACAGGAACAATCAGACGTGTCTTTGATGAACACCCAGAGATTTTTGACCCAAGAAAGTATCTTGGCCCTGCACGTACAGCTCTCAAGGAGATGTATGCACACAAAAACCGCGATGTTCTTGGCTCAGCAGGCAAGGCTTGATTGCTCATACAAATATCCTTACCAATATTTACAGGGCGTTTCTTAAAACAAACGCCCTTTTTTATTGTTTCTTTGTTTTATTCGTGATATATTTCTTTTCAACTAGACAATTAATTTAGATCAACTAAGAGAGAGGGAAGCTTGGCTACAAAAGAACTTAGGATCAACAGGCAAATACGTGCAAAAGAAGTATTCCTGATTGATGAAGAGAATCAGAAAAAAGGCGTTATGAACTTCTTTGATGCATTAGAATTGGCAGAAGAAGCAGGTTTGGATTTAGTGGAAATTTCTCCAAATGCAGAGCCACCTGTATGCAAAATAATAGACTACGGTAAGTTCAGATATGAACAACAAAAGAAGCTCAAAGAAGCCAAAAAGAATCAAACAATCATTAAAATGAGAGAAATTAGGATGCAACCTAAGATTGATAAGCATGATCTTGAGGTTAAATCCAAAGCAATTGGCGAATTCCTTGCGGAAGGCGACAAGTGCAAAGTTACTATCAGATTCAGAGGTAGAGAGCTTGCTCACACAGAACTTGGGAAAGAAGTACTGGACAGAATACTTGAAATGCTTACTGAAAAAGAAGTACTATACAACGTAGATTCGCAGCCAACAATGGAAGGCAGAAACATGTCAATGCTTCTTAGCCCAGCCAAACAAGGAGCGAAGAAAAATTAGTTAACAATCTCCGTATGGAGGTTTAAACAGCTGTTGTTGGGGGTTCTTGTTCCCCAACGGCGCTTATAAGGGGTACAAAAATGCCTAAGATGAAAACAAGAAAGTCCGCAGCAAAGCGGTACAAGGTCACCGGAACTGGCAAGGTCATGTTCAAGAAGCAGGGTCTTCGCCATATTCTCACCAAGAAATCCACAAAGCGTAAGAGAAATCTTCGTGCAGCTGGAGTTCTCTCTGAAGTGGAAGCAAAGAACGTAAGAAAAATGCTTCCTTACGCTTAATAAGGAGGGTGTGAATTATGCCAAGAGCAGTTGACGGAACCAAACACAAAGACAGACGAAAGAAGATTATGAACCTTGCAAAGGGTTACTATGGTCGCAGAAGCACCAATAACCGTATTGCAAAGGACGCAGTCGCAAAAGCTGGACAGTATGCTTACCGTGGCAGAAAAGAGAAAAAGAGAGATTTTAGAAAGCTTTGGATCGCTAGAATCTCTGCTGCAGTTAGAGCTGAAGGTCTTACCTACTCCCAGTTCATGCACGCACTGAAGATGGCAAACATTGACATCAACAGAAAGGTTCTTTCTAACATGGCTATTGAAGACAAGGCAACCTTTAGCGCATTGGTTGCTGAGGCAAAGAAAGCCCTCAACGTCTGAACAATTTAAGCCTGCACTAATCTGCAGGCTTTTGATTTTTGTTTTTATAGAGATTTTTGAACAACGGAGGAATGAATTATGACAGTTTATGAGAACATGCTTCTTCTTGAAGAAAGAGTTAAAAAGGCAGTAGCTTACATTTACAAACTAAGAGCTGATAAGGAAGACTTAAAAAGAAACATTAAGCTCATAACCAGCCATAATGAAGAGCTCCAGTCTTATGTAGACAACTACAAAGAAGATACAGAACGCATTAACAAGAGCATTGAAGCATCTCTTGAAACACTCAATGACGTTGGTCTTGACAACCTTGAGCTCAGCATTGATGACTTTGAGGCTGCAGAGCAGTTCTCTGCTATTGGTGGAGATTCTCTTGGAGATGTTGATCTTGGTGATATTGGTGATGTATCGGACCTTGACCTGTAAGGCTTAAGACCAAAGAGAGCTTTATGCTCAACTATTAATCAATGGAAAGTTCAGTTTTACAACTCATGCTTGATTCGTTCTGGGAAATATTAAGACCAGGACTTCTATATACTATTCCACTGACTCTAATTTCATTTTCTTTAGCCTTGATTATAGCCACTGTTACAGCTCTTATTCAGGTAGCAAAGGTTCCCGTGTTAAAAACCATAGCAAGGCTCTACATTTGGATAGTCAGAGGAACTCCACTTTTAGTACAACTCTTTATAATTTTCTTTGGACTGCAAAGTCTTGGAATTTTAATAGATCCATTTCCAGCGGCCGTTATTGTTTTCTCAATAAATGAAGGTGCTTATTCTGCAGAAACAATAAGGGCTGCAATAGAATCGGTTCCCCGTGGACAGCTTGAAGCCGGAGAATGTGTGGGGTTAAGCTGGTTACAGGCCATCAGACGCATAGTCTTACCTCAAGCGCTAAGAACTGCATTCCCTACTCTTTTCAACTCGCTCATAAGCATGCTTAAGGACACAAGCCTAGCTGCAAACATCACTGTAACAGAGATGTTTATGCAAACCAAACGCATTGTTGCACGTACCTATGAGCCTCTAGCCCTGTATATTGAGGTAGGTCTTGTTTATTTACTCATGTGCACAGTTCTCACCAAGGTTCAAGCATGGGGAGAAAAACACCTTAATGCTAAAGGCGTACAAAGGATATAGGAGCTAAACATGATTTTGAAAGTTGAAAATATTTGCAAAAGTTTTGGCTCCCTGGAAGTTCTCAAAGGAATTGGTTTAGAGGTCTCAAAAGGAGATGTCGTTGCAATTCTTGGCCCAAGTGGCTCGGGAAAGACCACACTTCTTAGATGTATAGCCTTCTTGGAACGTGCAGAAAACGGCACAATCACCTTCAATGGCCACACGTATAGCGCCGCAAAGGCCACAAAAAAAGAAGTTCGCTCTTTTCGGATGAAAACTGGCTTTGTGTTTCAAAGCTTCAACCTTTTTGCAAACATGACCGCAATAGAAAACGTCATGGAAGGCCTTGTCACAGCACGCAAAATGAAAAAGGAACAGGCACACCAAATAGCTATCCAAACTCTCACAAAAGTTGGCATGCTTGATTGGGCCAATAGCTACCCAAGCCAGCTATCAGGAGGCCAGCAACAGCGTGTAGCAATTGCCCGTGCCATAGCCACAAAACCAGAAGTAATCTTCTTTGACGAGCCAACAAGCGCACTAGACCCAGAGCTAACTGGAGAAGTTCTCTCCGTCATGCGCACGCTAGCCCAAGAAGGAATGACAATGCTAATTGTGACCCACGAGATGGCCTTTGCACGCCAAGTAGCCACAAGGTGCATCTTCATGGAAAACGGCGTTGTGGTAGAAGAAGGCCCATCCGGCACGTTCTTCACAGCCCCCAAAGAGCAACGCACCCAAGAATTTCTCTCTCGCATTCAATATCCCAATACCTAAGATTATTTGGGAAAGGAGTAAAATATGAAGAAGCTTACATTTGTATTGCTTGCAATTGCCCTAGCAAATTCGCTATTCGCAGGCGGAACACAGGAAACCCAAAGCGGGGATCTGCTTCAGAGAATCAAGGCAAAAGGTGAAATCACCATTGCCATGGAAGGAACCTGGGCCCCTTGGACTTACCATGATGCCAACGGAACTCTTGTTGGTTATGACGTGGAAATTGGCCAGGCTATCGCAGAAAAACTTGGAGTCAAAGCCAACTTCATTGAAGGTGAATGGGACGGACTCCTTGCCGGTCTAGAATCTGGCCGATACGATCTAATGATCAATGGTGTTGATATCACACCAGAAAGACAACAGAAATACGATTTTTCTGTACCTTACGCTTACAACAACACAGCAGTTATAGTCAAAGAAGACAACAATTCAATCTCCACTATGGAGGACCTAAATGGCAAGAAAACTGCAAACACAATTTCATCTACCTATGCAGAAATAGCCGAAAAATACGGAGCAACCGTAACTCCAGTAGATGATCTAGCCCAAACAATTGAACTACTGTTAGCAGGAAGAATTGATGCCACTCTAAACGCAGAGGTCAGCTATTATGATTATAAAAAGGTTCATCCAAATGCTGCAATCAAAATTGCTTGCCTAGACAGCGAACGCACTAGCGTTGCTATTCCAATGCGCAAAGGGGATGACGCAGCCACTCTAAGAGATGCCGTAAACAAAGCGGTTCAAGAACTCTTAGATGACGGAACAATTAGTGCATTATCTATAAAATATTTTGGTGGAGATATTTCCAAATAAATGAATCAATGGCCTAGTTTGCCAAGAATGGTTGAAATTTTTTGACAATATTCTACAACTAGGCCAATATTTTTCTTTAGTTTAGCATCATCTAATCTAAATGTTGGAGTTGAAACGCTCATAGCAGCAACTACTTTGCCTTCATAATCAATGATGGGAGCTGCTACGCAAACAATCTGAGATTCGTTCTCTTCATCATCAACGGCATATCCTTGTTGCCTAACTTTTTCAAGTTCCTTGGCAAGAGCTTTTTTAGTGGAAATGGTCTTGGGAGTATAACTTACTAACTCTCCACTAGCGGCATAGTCATCTATGAAGGAAGAATCTTTGTCTATCATCAAGCACTTGCCCATTGCAGAGCTATGTAATGGACAACTTCTTCCAATTCTTGAATACATTCGAATATTATAATGGCTTTCGTTCTTCAAAACATAAAGGGCTCTCTTTTCTTCCAAGATGCCCATATGTACGGTTTCTCCAGTTGCTTTGCTAAGCTCTCGTGCTATTGGTCTTGAAATATCAATCAAATCAATATGAGACAAAGCACGAGAACCTACAGCGAACATTTTCATGGAAAGGTAGTATCTGTCATTGCTGTCCTTTACAACATATTTATTTTCAGTAAGCGTTGTAAGCAGCCTAAGAGTTGTTGTTTTTGGAAGGCCTGCCTGTTGTGCTATGGTCTCAAGATTTGCATCCCTAACCTTTGACAAACTCTCCAAAATTGCCAATGCTCTTGAGACAGTTCCAAGTTCCATGAAGTACCTCTTATTTTGTTTGCATTAAAACAATGCCATAATCTTCAACATTTGGCTGTAAATTGTAGCACATGTCTGAATTTAGGACATTGTTGCACTTAATGCATTTATAACCATAGTATTCCAAATAAGAGGCGGCTCTGTCTAGATTGTATGTAGAAATAATAAGTTTATCTTTCTCGCCTTCAGAGGTTGTAAAGATATCGGATTTAGAGGAAAGTGAGTTGGAAAGTGAAGCAGAAAGGCCAAGACCAAAAGGAGCCAATGCATCATGAATGGCACTTGCCTGTTTTGCGCTACATGCTCTTACAAGGCCTTTGAAGGCAAAACCGTGAAGCGCGCTAATGGCCTCGTGACATTTAGTTTTGATAGCTTCCCAATTTTCAGCTTCAATGAGGTCACTTTTGACCATCCATGAACCACCTACCGCAAGTACGTTCGCACATGTAGCATATGGCTGGATGTTATCTGTGGAAATCCCACCTGTAGTCATAAACTTGACCTGTGGAAATGGCCCACAGAGATTCTTAATCATTGGAACACCACCAGCTGCCTCGGCGGGGAAGAACTTTAAGACCTCAAAGCCATTTGCAACAGCAACCTGAACCTCACTTGCAGTGCAAACGCCTGGCACGTATGGAACGTTGTGAGAGCGTGTCCAATCAACCAAGACTTGGTCATAACCAGGGGAGACCAAAAATTTTGCCCCTGCGTCAACAGCCCTCTGTGCCTGTTCTACCGTCAAAATGGTTCCTGCGCCCAAAATCAACTCTGGATACGCTTTTGCCATCTTCTCAATGGCCTCCTGCGCCGCACCGGTCCTAAAGGTCACCTCTGCACACGGTACACCACCTTCAACAAGCGCCTTTGCAAGCCCTTCAGCCTTATTAGCATTCTTAATCACAACAACTGGGACAATCCCAATATTTCCAATAGTCTTTAAGATATCTTGCATTTTTTCTTCCTTAACGCTGAACTCTACCGCTACCATCACCCTTGGCAAGATTTTCAATCTCACTAAGTCTTGTGAGATTAAAGTCTCCTGGAATGGTGTGCTTTAATGCCGATGCTGCTACAGCAAAATTCAGAGCGTACTGCTCATCTTCAAAGTGTGAAAGCCCATAAATAATGCCGGTTGCAAAACTATCGCCACCACCAACTCTGTCAATGATATCGGTAATTTCATAATGTCTGGAAAGATAGAACCCTGTCTTTCCATTAAGTGCTGCGCCCCAACCATTATAGTCTGCAGTATGAGATTCTCTAAGGCTCACCGCCACCTGCTGAACATTTGGGAATTGTCGCTTAACTTCATCTGTTAAAACCTTGTATGCCTGCTTATCAATATTTCCACTTGTTACATCAACTGGAGCCTGAATACCCAAACATTTTTGAATATCCTCTTCATTTGCAATAATTACATTTGCATACTGAGCAAGCTCGCGCATGACATCCACAGCATCCTTGCCGTACTTCCACAGCTTCTTCCTGTAATTCAGGTCAATAGAAACAGTCGCTCCCGCTTCTCTTGCGCCCTTAACGGCCTGCAAAGCGCAATCTGCACAATCTTGGCTTACCGCTGGCGTAATTCCGGTTATATGGAACCAAGTAGCTCCTTCCATAATTTTGGCAAAGTTAAAGTCCAGTGGTTTGGAAGTTGCAATACAACTTTCAGCTCTATCATAAACAACAAGGCTTGGTCTTTGGTCCGCGCCGGTCTCCAAATAATAAACTCCAAGCCTGCCGTCTTTTTTTACATTGATATAGGAAGTATCTACCCCATGCTTTCTAAGCTCCGCCAAAGCAGCTTCACCAATGGCGTTAGCAGGAACAGCACTAACAAAACAGCAATGCTCCCCCAAAATTGAAAGCGATACCGCAACGTTAGCCTCTCCACCACCAAATGTAGCTTCTAAAACTGGACTCTGAAAAAAGCGCTCGTTTCCTGGGCTCTTTAAGCGCAACATTATTTCACCAAAGGTAACATACTTCATGGCTAAAATCCTCCCTTTAGCGGTTTATGCCAGTGCAAAAACCTCTTTGCCATTAATTATAGAGCTGTAATATCTTCAGGTCAACAAAAAATGGAACAGTGTTCCATTTACAAAACAAAGGGCTTACCTACAGCTAACGCCATATGATAAATCTTGGCAGTGTCCTCAACGTAAGAAGCTCTAACATAGGCTAAATCAAGATTTGGTGCTACAGCAACACAACCATGATTTGCCATAAGGCACCCATGTCTATCTCCTATATCCCTTGCAACATTGATTCCAAGTTCCTGTGTTCCAGCTGGAGCATATTCTGCAAGAGGAATCTCTCCTCCTAGCCATGGTTCTACTTCAATAAGAATTGTGGGAATTGTCTGTCTAACAACAGCAAAAGAAGTTGCATAAGGCGAATGCGTATGAACAACAGCATTAACGTCTTTTCTTGCCTTATAAAGTTCAGCATGAAGATGCCATTCAGAAGAAGGCTTGCCGTCCTTAGGGCATTGCAAAATATCACCATCCAACGTCATTATCACAATTCTGTCGGGTGTCATTTTCGCATAATTTTCCGAGCTAGGCGTAATAGCAAAAGCATTTGGATTATCTGGTAATCTAACACTAATATTTCCACTTGTAGCAGAAACCAGCCTCTCGTTGTACATCAACTGCGAATACTCAACAATACTCTTTCTTATTTCATTATAGTTGTCACTCTTCATACTAACCTCTTTTGCTTTTGGGGTTTAACAGGTTGCAGCCTGTGCAAGTGTAATTGATGCTGTTACAACAATATCTTCTACACTACAACCTCTTGAAAGATCAGAAACAGGTCTTGCAAAACCCTGAAGGATAGGACCATAAGCCTGAGCACCAGCAAGACGCTGAACTAGCTTATAACCAATATTTCCAGCCTGAAGATCAGGGAAGACCAATACGTTAGCATGCCCTGCAACTGTGGAACCTGGAGCCTTCTGCTTTGCAACAGAATCAACAATAGCTGCATCAAGCTGAAGTTCTCCATCAACCTTGAGCTCTGGACACTTTGCTTTGACCATCTCTGTTGCCTGTACAACTTTATCAACAAGGTCTCCCTTTGCACTGCCCTTTGTTGAATATGAAAGCATTGCAACTACAGGCTCAGCGTCAAGGAACGTTCTGCATGATTCTGCTGATGCTTCTGCAATTTCAGCAAGCTGTTCAGCTGTTGGATTAGGAATTGTTGCACAGTCAGCAAAAATGAACGATCCATTAAGGCCATACTGACTCTTGTCTGTTGACATAACAAAACAAGAAGAAGCGCTCTTGATGCCTGGCTTACACTTAATAATTTGGAAAGAAGCCAAAAGAACGTTTCCGGTTGTATTCTCTGCACCGGCTACCATGGCATCAGCATCATGAAGTCTTGTCATCATTGCACCCCATCTTAGAGGAGCTGTGATAAGATCATAAGCCTGCTCTTCTGTCATGCCCTTAGCTTTTCTTAATTCATAATACTCAGTAGCATAAGCCTGTCTTTTTTCACTTGTGACTGGATCAACAATTGCAATACCAGTAAGATCAACACCAAGACTTTTAGCATTAGCTTTAACTTCTTCTGGATTTCCAAGCAATGTTACGGAAGTTGCAATTCCTTCATCAAGAATAATTCTTGCTGCCTTAACTGTTCTTGGCTCTAATCCTTCTGGCAGAACTAGTGCTTTTTTTGCTGCAATAGCCTTAGCCTTCATTTTCTCTGCAAATGTCATAGTACATTCTCCTTTTAACAATATTGCTTTAATCTATATGGAAATGACACAGATAAAGTAATACTTACAAGGAAATTTTACAAGGTAACGACCTGTAAAACTTTTTACTGTTTCAGAAGTTTTGTAAAACTACTTTATGACCCTAAGAATATAAACCTTCAAATATTCGCTTTCTGGAAAAGAGAGCCTAACTGGATGATCCATGGCTTGACCTAGGGTTTCAAGGATTTGAACTTCAACTCCTGCGTCTTTTGCACTCCAAGCAAGAACTGTTCTAAAGTCTTCCCGCCTCAAAGAACCGGAACAGGAACAGGTTACTAGAATGCCCCCTTTTTTGATTTTCTCCATGGCTAGCCTATTCAAATCTTTGTAAGCTTTCTTTGCATTCTCAAGCGCTTTGACAGTCTGTGCAAGCTTTGGAGGGTCCAAAATTATAACATCATACTTGTTGCGAGGTATTAAGCGGAGAGTTTCAAAGATATCGGCTTTAGAGGCGGTGACCTTATCAAGGCAGGCAGAAGACAGCACTCCAAGCTCCACGTTAAGCTTCACATTGGAGATTAAACGATGAATTGCATCTGAGGAGCTGTCAAAAGCGTCAACGCACTTGCAACCACCACGAAGGGCGTGAAGAGTGAAGCCTCCGGTGTAGCTACAGCCATCAAAGACCACAGCGTCCTTAACGTAGTTCTCTACCCTTTTACGATTCTCGCGCTGGTCACAGTAAAAACCACTCTTTTGACCAGAGCCAGGAATGAGAGCATAATAAAGTCCGTCTTCTCTTATGCGTATTTCATTAAATTTATCTGTGGGAGTAAAACGCTGGCCAGCTTTGTAGTATTCTGTAACCTCGTGGAGCTTTTCAATGGCACAAAATGCAGTATCTGTATTGAGAATAATCATTTGCGGATGAAGAAGTCCCTCTAGGGCACCTACAATTGTCTGGCGAAGATTCCAAGCAACACGAGCGCTAATAATAATACGAATCATCTTGCCATAGACATCCGCGACAACGCCCGCAAGCATGTCCGCCTCACCATAGATGATTCTAAACACGTTGGTGTCAGAGTTCATGTCTTGGAAAAAGACCTTACGTCTAAGCACAGCTTCGCGAACTTTCTGAGTCCACCAAGTTTCATCTGGGATTTCTTTCTCATCCCATGAAAGAAGTCTTAGCGGAATATGACTGTCTTTGTCATAGTAACCCCAAGCAACAAAGCGCCCATCAGCGGATTCTACACGTTGCACGCCAGCACAAAGTTGCACGCCAGCGCCATCTTCCAAATCCAGAGCACCAGAGAACACCCACGGATGGTGCTTCAGTAAATTTTTCTCTTTGCCTTCAAGTAATCTAATCATTCATTTACCAACGGGGCGCATCTTAAAGTAGCATACCACACAGCGCCCCGCAATCTTACTTACTATTCAAATTTTTAAACTCTTTAACATCCTGAGTATAGATAATTCCAATGCCAGGTTCATCAAGACACTTAAGAGAAGAAATAGCATCAACAATAGCCTGAGCCTTAGCCGACTCCGTTAAAATCATTATCATTTCTTTCTCTGGGACTATTGTTACGCCCAAGAAGTGTGCATCTTCAGTTGTACCTGTTCCTCTTGCATGAGTCACTGTACCGCCAGTTGCACCAGCCTTGCGAGCAGCATCCATAATATCATCGGCATACCCAGTATTAACAATAACCGTAATCATCTTCCATTTGTTGTCCATGTTATTCTCCTCTTCTCCAAGCAGGGCAACAACACCCTGAATTTTGTCCTCTTTATGAACAGCGTTTAAAATATTGTAAGCAAGTTTCTCATCCAGCAAGATTAAAACAATTTCTTTAGAAGTATCGCCAAGCCCCAAGGCAGCAAGAATTGAATTGGAAGCAGTTCCCTTAGCAGGAATAATTGTTCCACCACTTGCGCCCTCTCTTCTTGCAATGGCAAAGAAACGCTCAGCATGCCCCTTGTTAACAACAGCAATCAAAAGGTTATTTTTCAGAACTAACATTCTTCGCCTCCTTTTTAGCCTTACTCTCTTTAATCCTAAAAATGATTCCCAAAATTTGAATTGCAATCAGCGGAGAAATTGCAATTAATCCAACCAATCCAAAGCCCAATTCAGCTGACCCCGATACTCCCAAAGCAAACGACAATAGGAACGTGGTACTCATAGGGCCACTTGCAACACCGCCAGAGTCAAATGCAATACCAGTAAATAACGGTGGAGAGAACAGCGACAGAACTAACGCCAATCCAACACCAATAAACACAAACCAAAGATAGTTGATTTGGAACATGATTCTCACCATAGCCAAGGCAACTGCACCAGCAACACCAATACACAAGAAACCCATGACAAGAGAACCCTTGATTCTGCCTGCAGTAACAGTCTCTACCTGATTCTTCAAAACCCACACAGCTGGCTCTGCACACACCACAATGCCACCCAGCACCAACGCTAATGGGATTATCACCCAAGGGTGTTCAGCCGATATCACTTGACCCAGCTGTCTACCAACACCAACAAAGCCATAATCAACACCAGTCAAAAAGATTACAATACCCACAAAGCTATAGATAATACCAAAGACAATCTTTCTAAACTTTACAGCAGGGAAATGCAATAAAACAAATTGAAGTATGATAATAATAACAGCAAGAGGGCCAAAGCCCATTGCAGTTGATTCAATCTTCTCAAGCAAAACGCCCCAGAAGGAAAGCACCTCTGTAGTTTCAGAGGATTCAATAGCCCCATTAGCAGAACCACCAGAAAGAATTGCCATAACAGCAACAGCCAAAATAGGACCAATTGATGCAACTCCAGTAAGTCCAAAGCTACTGTCACCACCTTCCTTTGTTGCAGATGAAACACCTAAGCCCAAAGCCAACAAGAAAGGAACAGCAAGAGGACCAGTGGTTGCACCACTTGCATCAAAAGCAATAGAGGCCATAGATTGACCAGCAATAGCAACTAACACGAATACTATAAGATAAAATGCTATCAACACCCACTTAAGTGGATATTGTTTGAAGATTCTCAAGAGACCAATATCAACAAAAATGCCCAGTCCCAAAGCAATCATTACAACCAAAAACTGCTGATTGATTGATGGGTTTAAGCTATGTACTTGGGAAGCAAGAACAGAGACATCGGGCTCTGCAAGAGTGACGCAGAAACCAATCACAAAGCCAATCACAAGCATGAGGGAGACATTACGTCTGTGGGCAAGCACGGATCCCAGTTTTTCACCAATTGGAACCATACCAATATCGGTACCAGCCAAGAAGAGGGAAAGTCCAAAAACCAGCATGACAGACCCCAAAAGGAAGGGCAAAAGACTATCACCAAGAGGTGCAATGGTGAAGTTAAGGATTAAAACAACTCCCACAATTGGGAGAACAGAAGTTAGGGTTTCCTTGAGTTTACCAAAAAAATCCATTACGTATCCTCACTATTTGTTTGTATTTTTATAATCTGCTTCAATCTCGCTTAACATATCTAAGGTCTTGTCAAGTGCAGGATTAGAGGCAGAAATTTTCACGCCAGAAGTCTTTACTTCAGAAGCCTTCACGCTAGAGACCTTACTTCCAAAAGCAGCTTCAAACCCGTCTGCAAAAGCAAGTTTTCCAACCTTCTTTGCATAGCCGTTCCTTTCACCTGCTCCCTTGGCACGTACTTTAAGCTCAGCCTTGTAAATGCGACGATATGAACCAGAACCCTGTTCGTAAAGCGAATCAGAAGCATTTTTCTTTGAGTAATAGTAGTTTTTATTCTTGCTACTATAGTATCCACCATAGCCATAATAACTAGAAGATCCAATTCCATGAGCACTGTGGTTAGTAGGAATAACACCATAGAAAATATAACCAAGAATAGGAGCCTGCAAGAACCCAAGGTTCTGAGCAAAACTATAAAGCGAGTTCTTTGTAGAAACACCTGCTCTAACATCTAAGACAAAGCCATCCAAATTTCTTGCCAAATTTATGAATTCAGAACCGTAAGAAAGCGGTGGAAAGTCAATAAGAATGTAATCGTAAACTCTCCTAAGTTTCTTCAATACCTCCGAAAATTCTTCAGAACTAAACAAGGCATTAGGATTTCTTGTACCGCGTCCAGGAGGAAGAATATGTAAATTAGGAAGATCTCTTAGAGGCTGTAAGATACACTGCTCAAGAGGAGTTCCAGTCACAACAGCATCAACAAGACCAACTTTAGCGGTCTTTAAATTAAAGAAAGACTCAATAGCTGGTTTACGGAAGTCAGCATCAACAATCAAGACCTTCTTACCCACCAGGGCATAGGAAGCTGCCACGTTACACACAACAGAAGTCTTACCTTCATTCATCTCCGTGGAGTTAATTGAAAGAACCTGAACCTTCTTGGGGGTAGAATACACAATGTTGTTTGCAATAGACACAAAGCGCTCTGCATAAATAGAGCCTGGCGAGTTATACACTATCAAAGCTGGCACTTCTCTCTTCACCATTGAAAAATTTTTCAAATAGTAAGTCCATCCTAGTAAAGGAATTGAGCCTCCTAGAACATGCCTAACATCTTCTTCATCCTGCACAGAATTATCTACCAAAGCAAAGAGGAATACAAGCAAAACACCCAGGACAGCCCCACCAAGAACTCCAACAGCCAAAATCATCATTTTTCTTGGCTTAACAGGATTTACTGAAATTTGAGCCTCATCCACCACAGTCACATTTCCCACCACGGCAGCCTCAAGCATCTTGGCCTCTTCCAGCATTTCGCGCAACTTCAGCAAAAGAGATTCATATATTTGCACATCTCTCTGAAGCTCCTGAAGCTTTCTCTCCAGCACAGGATACTCAGACAGCTCCTCGTTCGCCATCTCCTCCATATTCTCCAATACCGATATTCTTGCGCTTACGCACAAATAATCTGTCACAGCTTTAGAATAAGTAGCAGAGTAAGTGCTTCCCAATGAGTTTACAAGCTCCAAAATGCTCTTTTCCTTAGCAGAAAGAGCACTTTCTAACACGTAAACACGAGACGCATTAGCATTTTCGTCCAAGTTGGAATACATAATAAGCTCAGTGTCATTAGACTTGTACTCTTCCAACATAGCCTTAATTTGCTCATTTGCAGAAACTACTTCCAAAGAAGGAAGCCCTTCAAGAGTAGAATACAAATCATTGATAATACTTTGGTCCTCAATCAACTGAAGTTTAAGAGGCTCAGTCATCATTTGATAAGAAGCAATACTCTTTGTAAGAATTGAGCTCTTCTCTGTCATTTGAATGACACCGCTAGTTTCTCTATAAGAAGCAAGCTCATCACTTGCTGTGTCTAAAAGAACCTCTGTAATAGGAATCTGGCTTTCCAAGAATTCACGCTGAGCACTCTTTGAATTTCTTGCAATCCCAGAAAGCAAAGAAGTATAAGATCTAGCAACTGCATTAGCGTAGTCTGCACAAAATTGTGGGTTCTGGTCTGTAACAGTAATAGAAACAACCTTTGTACCATTAACAGTTGAAACAGAAACCTTTTTTGAAAGATCTACCTTAGACCAATCCTTTTGAGAGTACAACTGCCCCTCAGAGTCCACATAATTATCAAGATTCAGCAAAGCTAGGGCATCATTTAATGTTTTTTTAGAAGTAACCAGCTGAACTTCCGTAGCAATATTCGTGGATGAAGTACTGGAGGCGAGTAAACTTTCAATAGAGGAAGCATTGGAAGAAATAGGATCAACCAAAGCCGTAGCGGTAGCCTCATAAATTGGAACCGTCACCTTTAGATAGGCAATAGCTAAACCCAAGGCAAAAACTGTTAACAGAATTACCCAACCTATCTTGTGTTTGACTAGGGAAATCAACTCAAGAATAGATATTTCCTGAGCATCTTTTGCTGCATTCTTAGTCTCAACAGTCTTATTAACCTGTTCGTTCATAATCCACCCATCCTATTTAACTAAGTTAGTAATTCCGGTGATAATCGTCAAAACAGAAGTTACAATACTCAAAATTGATACCGTCAACGCCAAATCCGTGCTAAACGTACTTTTAACAACTGTGATTGTACTTTGAGCATCAACAGTCTCTACCTTCTTAACTCTGTTTCCATCTTTATCAAAAACATCTACCTGTTTATCTGTTCTTGCATTGGACGAATAACCACCCGCCAAATTAATGTAATATTCAATTGTTCTATCTGGAACATAAGCATAATTGCCAGGATTGTTTACAGCACCATTTACAGTAACAAAAAGCTGTGAGAATGGGATGACAACTGTATCTCCCTGTTGAAGCTCAATGTCTCCTTTGCCGTCAGAGGTCAGAGTATCCTGACCACTTACAGAAATCTTTTGACCATCACGGATTATGTAAATTTCATCCGTGTCACTAGAAGCCACAAGCATATTGGAGATATTTCTGATAAGTTGTTGCACTGTCTCACCAGGAACAAAGCTGTACAACACTTTGTTAGCAATAGATGAAGAAATGCTTCCTGCACTACTTGCTGTTATAGCCCCAGTGATAGTTACATATGGCATTGCTTGATTTGAGGAACCAAAGGATATTACATCTCCATCCTTAATCTCATATTCTTCCCAGTTTGTAGACAAAGTAACGGCGCTGTACGAACCGTCAACATAGTTGGTGACTGTTATTGAGTTTGTGTCGGCATAATTAAATAAACCTTCGCAGTAGTTATTAACCAATGTCCCCAAGGTTTCGCCTTCAAGAGTTTGATAAACACCTTCTTTCTTAACGGCACCACTTACACTAACTGTTTTTTCCGCCTTCAAGAACTTAACTTCACATCCTGGTTCAAGCAAAGGATTCTGACTTAAATCGCCTTTTTTTAAAGCCTTATATAAGTCATAACTCTTGGTTTCACCATTACTGAAAGAAATTTGAACTTCTCGTGTTGAAGCATAATTGTCTGCAAGATAAGCCAAATCAGATAGTCTGCTTAAACCCCAAGCTGTAACTTGTGTTGTGTAATAAACTTCACCGGAAACCTTTACAGAAAAAAGTCCGCAACCTGTCAAAGTAAGTTGTGGAGATGAATACGGATAATAAGTTGAAACTAAATCTTCTACCTTTGTCTTAAATTCACTAAAGGTTAAGCTCTTGGCATCAATACTACCAATTGATGGAATAGAAACCTTGCAAACGCTATCGGCCTGTAGGGAAAGTGTAATGTAATTCTTGCCATCAGAATAAACTAGCTTGAACGAATCCCCTGGAGTAACCGGGTAAGAGACATCTCCAAGAGCCAAGAGAACTGGGCTAGAAGGGATTTCAAGAGACGTGCTAGAAAGCCCCAACTGTGCGCTATACGAGTAATCTACATCATTTGGATACAGTGGAGATTGCACAAACAAGCCATCTGCAAATACTTGAGCGCTTGCAAGTCCAAGAATCAAAACTATAATCAAAGCACAAAGGCGTAAATTTCTCCCCATTCTAAAACCCTCCAAAAAATGAAAGTATCTTGAATTCTAATGGAATTCTTAAGCCTTTACAATATTATCGTTATTATCGTTCCGCTTGCCCCTCTTGTAGAACGGGGTTTTGACCAAAACAGCCTTCTTTGGCTTGCCATGGATGACAACCTCAATTGTATCGCCAAATTTCAAGCCTGTTTTACGCTCCATTAGAGCATAGCCCACAAATTTATCCAGCGTAGGGCTCTTGCATCCACTTGTCACATAGCCAACCTCTCTGCCAGACACCAGCACAGGATAACCATTACGAGCCACACCGCCCTCAACCATCTCAAAACCACGCAAAGAACGTGCAATTCCCTCTTCTTGTTGCTTTATTAGAGCTGCTTTGCCAATGAAATCAGCACTCTTGTCCAGTTTTACAAACGTTCCCAAGTTAGCCTCAAGTGGTGTAATACTGTCCGATATTTCATGCCCATACAACGGCAGTTTGGCTTCAAGTCTCAAAGTGTCGCGAGCACCAAGACCACAAGGTGTAACTCCCATTTCATAAAAAGCATTCCAAAGTTCTGGCCCATCTTCTGCAGCGCAATAAATTTCAAAACCATCTTCTCCTGTGTAACCTGTTCTTCCAACAATGCACTTTTTTCCAAGAACACCTAAAGTGTAATCAAGGCCAAAAAATCCAAGCTCTCTAGCCTGTGGAATTAGCTTACCTACAAAGTCCACCGCAGTAGGTCCTTGAACGGCAATCTGTGCCGTTTTAGCGCTTAAATCTGTAATTTTTACATCATTAGTGGGCTTATGGGACATTATCCATGCTAAATCTTTCTCAACGTTAGAAGCATTCATAACCACAAAGAAGAGGTCTTCTTTAAGGCAATATAAAATCAAGTCGTCCACGCATGTTCCGTTTTCATAACACATGATTGCGTAAAGTGCTCTGCCCACAGGCTGAGTAGAAACATCGTTTGTAACTAGACTATCCAAAAAGGCTCTAGCTCCGGGTCCTTCCACTAGACATTCACCCATGTGAGAAACATCAAACATACCAGCTGTAGCTCTTACAGCGTTATGCTCTGCAATAATTCCAGATTTAAAGTTCACCGGAAGATCCCAGCCTCCAAAGTCTATGAGTTTAACTCCTTCATAGTTTTTATAAGCTTCATAAATAGGTGTTGTGTGCACTTCTCTCCTCCATGTTCACATGCGAATTCATCTTCAATCTTATAACACTTTCAACAAAATCTAAATAAAAATGATTTTTCTTTTGTATTAATAAATGGAGGCATATTATGTGTAGAAAAAATATTGTAATTCTTCTCCTTCTGTTGGCCTTACCTCTTTTGTTATCGTTTTCATGTCAGCTGAATCCAGAAAATGGAACATCTAGTTCTTCTTTTGGCTCTAAAACATCAATTTGTGTTGCATCTTGGAATGTTCAAAATCTTTTTGATGATATTGATAATGGTACAGAATACAGTGAATATCAAAGTTCAAGTGGTTGGAACACAAAAAGCTACAACCTCAGACTTACTAACACAGCTCAAGTGATAGACTACCTACCAAAGGCAAATGACTACATCATAGTTTTGAACGAAATTGAAAACACTAACGCAATTGAAGGCTTGCTGTCTCAGAAAAAACTAAGAACAAAGAGACTGTCTTGGTATGCATTTGCTTCAGCCCCTTCTGGTTCAATTGGAACAGCAGTTGTTAGTTCGTTAGAAATTATTAATGCAAAGCTCCACAAGACTGATGATAGCCTCAGACCTATACTTGAGGTAGAAATTAATACCAATAGTGGTAAATTATACCTTCTTTCGCTACATTTAAAATCAAATATAGGAGGAGAAACAGAAACATCTCCAATGAGGCTAAAGGCTGCAAAAGTAGTAGCTCAAGTGACAACAGAAATTAAAAGCAACAATCCCGGGTGTCTAATACTTGTTTGTGGAGACTTTAACGAAGAATGTTGGGTAGACAATACAATGTCTCGCTTTTCATCAGTTTCTGCACCTCTCAAAGTTTCTGGAACTTTTTCTAACGGACTTTGGTACTGCCCTTGGTTAGATACAAGCCAAAACATGTGGCCAAATGGCTCTTATTATTACAACAACCACTGGAAATGTTATGACAACATTCTCATATCACAAGAGGGCAATGATGGTACGGGACTTGAATATGTAAAATCTGGGGTCGTATTTCAGGGAATTATTAGAACAAGCGACGACAAGCCCAACGCTTGGGAGCTTGCCTTACTAAAGGGAGTTTCTGACCATTTACCCGTGTGGGTGCTATTAGAATAAACTAGTCTTAGATATCGGCCTTAGATATCGGCCTTGAAGGAGACTATGCGACTAATAAGTCCGTAAGAAATTGCTTGCTGCGCATCAAGCCAGTGATCTCTGTCTGTGTCTTTTGCTACATCTTCAATGGCCTTTCCTGTGGCCTTTGCAATAATCTCGTTGATTCTTTCTTTAATTTTTTCAAGCTGGATTGCGTGAATTTCAATATCTGTGGCGTTGCCGCGCATCTCGCTTAGTGGCTGGTGAATTAGAAAAGAAGAATTCTCAAGACCAATTCTCCTTTCTGCAGGGACGGCCAAAAGTACCAATGAAGCTGCGCTTGCCACAAGGCCCATGCCAATGAGAATTACAGGGGAAGAGATGAATCTAATCATATCATAGATAGCAAAACCGGAATTTACATCGCCACCAGGAGAGTTAATATAAACTTTAATTGGATCTTGGCTCTCTGAATCAAGAACAACTAGATCCTTGATAAACTTATCGGCCATTTCCATGTTAATCTCGCCTGTCAGAAAAAGAGAGCGGGTCTTTAGTAACTTGTCATACTGTCCAGCATTCTCTGGAGCTTTACCGGCTTTCTCTTCCTTCTCTTCTTGATCTTTAAATTTATCTTCCAATGCAAATCTATTCATCTTGTTCCTCCACCCCTAAAAATAGCAGTTATTCCCACACTTGGCAATCTACAACATACTTTAATATACTTTAGCTATGAAATGTGCTTCAGTTGCAATAATAGGAAGACCTTCCTCTGGAAAATCCACACTGGTAAACACCATATGTGAGTCAAAAGTCTCAATCACCTCGCCTACGCCACAAACCACACGAAACGCAATCCGTGGTATTTATACAGATTCTCGTGGACAGCTCATTTTTACAGACACTCCGGGCTATCATCTCTCAGATAAAAGATTTAACAAACGCATGCAAGAAATTGCAACCTCCTCGCTGGAAGAAACAGACTCTGTCCTATACCTTGTAGATGCAACTCGTACACCAGGAATGGAAGAAGATGCTATCTCCTATATGCTCAGTGGCCTTTCTGTCCCAGTAATCTGTTGCATAAACAAAAAAGACATTTTAAGCCAACAGCAAATAGATAGTGCTAGTGAATATCTAAAGAGCCACATGCCTGGCCGCCCTATCCTTGTCACGTCCGCCCTAGAGGACCAAGGCGTAGACGAAATCCTCATTGAACTATTCAAACACGCTCCAGAAGGCCCTCTCATGTACGATGAAAACGCTCGTACAGACCAAAACCTAGAGTTTCGCATCTCAGAAATCATTAGAGAAAAAGCCATGAATTCTGTCAGCCAAGAAATTCCTCACGCAATCATGGTAGAAGTGGCAGATCTCGAATACAATGAAGAAGAAGGCAAGGTTTGGATAAGAGCCTTTATCACAGTTGAAAGAGAAAGCCAAAAAGGAATAATGGTAGGAAAAGGCGGTAGTAACATAAAAAACATACGTGTTGCAGCATTTAAGGACATCAAAAAGATATTCCCACAGTCAAAGCTAGAACTAGACATTCGTGTTAGAGTCAACGGAAAATGGAAGACCAACGAGACAATACTCAAGAAGGTATTCTGTGAAACTAAATGAGTTTTAATGAGGTTTTTTGAAAAACTTTTAAAGTTACTAGAATCCCATACAATATTTGATTATATTTCAGTTATATTTCAGTTACCGGAGGGCCAGCATGCAGAGTGAAGATTCCGTATTAGTTAATGGAACACCAAAACTTGACTACACCGTTGAGAAGCTAGGAGAGGCCAAAATCCCATCTCCAATAATCATGAGCCACGTCTATGGGGACGGCATTGCAAACTATGTCCCAGACGACGAACGCATTTGTAGCAGTCTTGAAACCATACGCCTAGAAGACGGCTCCTACGCCCCCGCAAGAACAGAACTAGTAGAGGTCGCAGGCCCCCGCCAGATGATTTACTTCAACCCTATCCACGTCCACGCAGCAATCTGTACCTGTGGAGGCATCTGCCCCGGACTTAACAACGTCATCCGTGCAATCGTCCGCTGCCTGTGGTATAGGTACGGGGTCCGCCAAATCAGTGGCATTCCATACGGCTACCAAGGTCTGCTCCCCACCTCCAAGTTCCCCATCATCAAGCTTAATCCCGATAACGTTGACGATATTCAAGAAAAAGGTGGTACCATTCTTGGTAGTGCACGCGGTGGCGGTAACCAAACTAGCGACATTGTAGATACCCTTGAACGCATGAATGTCAACATGCTTTTCACCATAGGTGGCGACGGCACTCTTCGTGGTGCTGCAGACATAGCAAAAGAAGTCTCTCGCCGTGGTCTAAAAATTGCCGTTGTGGGTATTCCAAAGACTATAGACAACGACCTTGCCTTCATCCAAACCTCCTTTGGATTTGACACTGCTGTCTCAATGGCTGTTCCTGTTGTTCGTGGTGCTCACATTGAGGCCAAAAATTCCATTAACGGCATTGGCCTTGTTAAAGTCATGGGCCGCGAAAGCGGATTTATCGCTGCAAAGACCTCCTTGGCCCAAAGCGATGTCAACTTCTGCCTCATTCCTGAAAATCCGTTTGACCTGCGCGGAGATAATGGCCTTTTGACCCACTTAAAAAAACGCTTGCAGGACCGTGGCCATGCTGTCATCCTGGTTGCAGAGGGCGCAGGGCAAGAGTTATTGCCTAAAACTGGAGAGACAGATCCTTCTGGCAACATAAAATACAACGATATCGGGCTATTCTTGAAAGAAGAAATCTGCAGGTATTTCAAAGAAGATGGCATGGAAGTAAATGTCAAGTACATTGACCCTAGCTACATAATCAGAAGTGCTCCGGCTGATAGCTACGACTCCATCTACTGCGCGCGCTTGGGAGCTCATGCTGTACACGCTGCAATGGCTGGGAAGACTGCCGTGCTCACGACCATGATGAACAACCGCTTTGTGAATATGCCAATCAAAGTGGCTATCTCATCACGCAATAAAGTCAACACGGAAAGCTCCTTGTGGCGCGATGTCCTTGAAAACACCCGCCAACCAGAAACCATGAAAAACGAATAAAGCTAGCTCCTTTTTTGCAGTTTTCTTGTCTCTTGATGTCACAATTTGCAAAAATTGCTTCATTTAAGACATAAAATGTACTTACAGCCG
>CAVFGI010000020.1:0-36192 GCA_963621975.1 Selenomonadaceae bacterium | reverse complement strand
AGAAAAAGAAAGGGACCATTGCCCTTAGTCAAATGACTTTTGCAACAGTCCCTTTGTACTTTAAAGTGAGGAAATTAGTAGGGACTTGAAGCTTTGCGGTAGGAGGACGCGAAAACATGGAGCGTCAGAAGCAAAGCCGGCCTGCAGTGCGGACAACCATATCAAGTGAAAATAGAACTTTTGCGCTCTATTTTTTTCAAAAGTTCTATTTTGTAGATCTATAGAAAAATTTTTTTTCCTAAAGTTCTACTTTTTAGCTCTATATAAAATTTACCTTCTCAAAAGTTTTATTTTATCTTAATTTCTCTTGTTTCTTTGGTAAGGTTACAGTGAAAGTTGTGGTTCCTTTATTACTTGTGGCCCATATTGATCCAGAATGGAGGTTGCATACTTTTTTCACGACAGCAAGTCCAATGCCATAGCCTTCAGACGAATGGGATTCATCGGCCTGATAGAATTTGCGAAAAATACGATCTATTTTATCGGGTGGAATATCGTTGCCAGTGTTGGAAAATGAAACGGAAAGGTCTTTTCCATTTTCTTTAATGTCTATAGATATAGTGCCACCTTCATCTGAGAACTTAATAGCATTATCTAGAAGGTTAATCCAAATTTCTTTTAATAGTTCTTCATTGGCTTCAATTAGATATTCATCAAAGTTTATGTCTAGGTTTAGTCGTTTTGATGCCCATTTTTCTTCCAAGAGTAGCACCACAAAGCGGATTTGCTCAGAAAGATTAAAGGAAGAAACATTTGAGAGACTTGTTAAATTTTCAACACGAGTTAGAATCATTACGTTATCGGCCATCCTAGTAAGTCTTCTAGATTCATCTTCAATGACACTTAAATATTCATTTCTTTGATCCTCAGTTAAATTACTGTTTCTAAGAAGCTTTGCAAAGCCAGCAATAGAAGCTATTGGAGTTTTAAATTCATGTGAGAAATTATTAATGAAGTCACTTCTGAACATTTCTGTCTGTTCAAGTTCTTCAGCAGCTCTATTGAAACTCTTTTCAACTTTCTTGAATGTAGGATAATCTCCAATTGGTTTTCCAAAATGCAGTCTAACTTTGAAATCCCCAGCGGCAAGACGATTGAGCTGTGAGATAATTCTATGGACTGGCTTAAGGATAATTGCACTTCCCATTGAATTTGTTAGAATAAGGCCAATTACAAGGCTTGAGCAAAAAACAAAGACCAAAATGTTCCAAAGGTCCACTTTTCCACTGTCAATTGCCATGACACCTGTTTTTGTTAAAAGAAGGATTATAAGAGAAGTCAAGAGCATGGCAATGGTTATGATTATAAAGACAACTATGGAAAGTAATATCATTAGCCATATCTTACTTGTGTAATTTTTTTTACTCATATCTTCTTTACCGCCTTATAACCCAACCCTCTTACAGCGACAATTTCAAATTCATTCCAAGATTCAAAACGCTTTCGAAGTCTTCCTACGTGGACTGTTACCGTTTCCCATCCTGTTTCACTTTCATTTCCCCATATTTCATCCATGAGTTGTATTCTTGTGAAAATTTGCCCAGGATAAGAGAGTAGCTTAAATAAGAGCATAAACTCCTTTTGTGGCAGTTCTATTACTTCATTTTTTCTTGTTACCGTCAAAGAAGAATAGTCTAAGGTAACATCTCCAATAACTATTTTCTGTTCACTGGCAATGTGTGCTCGGCGTAGTAGTGCTTTTATGTGTAGAAGTAGTTTTTCTTCATCTATGGGCTTAGTTATATAGTCATCAGTACCAACCATGTAACCTTTCTTTTCATCGGGAAGCATAATCTTTGCTGTAACCATTAAGATTGGTAGAGTACTGTTGTTCTCTCTTACAAGTTTTGTAAATTCGTAGCCATCCATTTTTGGCATCATAATATCAAGTACAATAAGGTCAATATGTTCCTTTTCAAGAACTTCTAGTGCTTCAATTCCGTTTGCCGCAATTGTAACAGTATAACCAGCATTTTCCAGTATTGTGCGCAAAAGCATTCTTGTGTGTTTGTCATCATCGCAAACAAGGATTTGAAACATAAAGATCCCCCCTTTTGTATTAATATAAATGGTTTGAATGCAAAAACCTATACTCCATAAGTTAAATTAGCATCAATTTTCAAAAATTATTACGAGTTTAGTTTCAGTTTAGAATTCTTTTATAAATTCATAACATAGAGGACTTTGGACGTTAATTTAAGGGGTTAAAAATGAGAAAAGTAAAGATTATTACTGATTCATGCGCAGATTTAAGTTCAGAGCAACTTAAAGCTTACGACATTGACTATGCTAAAATGTATACAATATTGGACGGAAAAGAATCTCCAGCATTTCTTACATGGAGTGAAGAAGAGGTTCACGAATTTTATGACACAATTAGAGGTGGAAAACGAATAACAACAGCTCAAGTCTCTGTTGAAGAATTTAATCGAATATTTACACAGTACCTAGATGACGGTTATGACATTGTGTACATTGCATGTTCTTCAAAACAAAGCGGGAGTGTTAACACTGGTTTTGTTACAGCAAAAAAGACTCTTGAAAAATATCCTGGAGCTTCTATTTACTGTATAGATTCTCTTAATGCTACAATTGGAGAGGGTATGCTCGCTATCAAGGCAAGTGAATTTGCTTCGCTTGGGAATAATGCAGAAGAAGTCAAGAATTATGTTCTTTCTATTCGTAAAAACATTCATCAATTTGCGACAGTACATACACTTGAACATCTTAAAAAAGCAGGAAGAGTTTCTGCGTCATCGGCCTTTTTGGGAAATCTCATGGGGGTTAAACCAATTCTGGTTGCGGATAAGAGTGGTAGGCAAGTTGCATTCAAGAAAGTCAAAGGGCGCCAGAATTCCTTCGTGGAGATAGTTAAACTGCTAAAAGAGAATATCACTGAGCCAGAAAATCAGACTGTGTATATTGAACATGCCGATTGTGCTGTAAATGAGGTTGAAGAATTAAAAAATCTCGTCAAGAGAGAGATAAACCCTAAAGATATTGTGGTTGGTTATATTGGCCCTATCATTGGTGCTTCAGTTGGTCCAGACACTATTGGCGTATGGGGATTTGGTAAGCCTGTTACTTTTGATGCAGAGTAAAAACCTTCAAAGAAAAAGAATCTCATCCTAAAAAGGAAAATGTAATGAATCAGCAAAAGACAATAGACGGAATACTTCTTGCAAAAATGTTCAAAAGTGGTGCAAAAACCCTCAAAGACCACGTTACTACAATCAATGACCTTAATGTCTTTCCAATTCCAGACGGAGATACGGGTGATAATATGCTTTTGACGAGCATTGGAGGTGTTGACAAAATTTCTGAGAACCTCTCACTGTCGTCTGTTTCTCATAGTATATCGGATGGGATGCTCCTTAGTGCGAGGGGAAATTCCGGTGTAATTCTTTCTCAAATTTTTGAAGGCATTGCGGGCGAATTGGAGAATGTTGAGACGGCAGAGACGGATGTTCTTGCAAAAGCTCTTCAAAATGGGACTAAACATGCGTATTCTGCTGTCATGGATCCTACAGAGGGTACCATGCTTACTGTTATGCGCTGTGCAACTGAGTATATTTCAAGAAAGGTGTATGATTCTCCTGAAGAACTGCTTAAAGATTTTCTTGAAGAGGCAAAGCGTACACTAGAAAAGACTCCAGATATGCTTCCTGTTCTCAAAAAAGCTGGAGTTGTTGATTCTGGTGGAGCTGGGCTTGTCTACATTGTTGAAGGCATGCTTAAGGCTTTCACTGAAGATGCCGATGATCTTGATATTTCTGTTAGTCCAGCTAAGCAAGATATAGATGTAAATCTTTTCACTGAAGACAGTGTTTTGGAGTACGGATACTGTACTGAGGTTTTAGTTCGTCTTATGAATGCTAAAACAAATATAGAGTCATTTGATGTGAGTACTATCACAGACTATCTCAAGAGTATTGGCGATAGTGTTGTTACATTTAAAAATGGAAGTATTGTAAAAATTCATGTTCACACAAAGACACCAGATAAAGTTCTTTCTTTTTGCCAGCAATTTGGAGAGTTTCTCAAAATTAAAATTGAGAATATGTCTCTTCAACACAATAACACGATTATAGAGAAAGATAGTGCAATAAAGAAACAACGTTATGGGGTTGTTGCTGTTGCTTCTGGAGAGGGAATTAAGAATTTGTTCACAGAAAGAGGGGCAGATATCATTGTAGATGGTGGTCAGAGTATGAATCCATCTACGCAGGATTTTCTTGATGCCTTTGAAAAAGTAAATGCTAAGACAATTTTCGTTTTGCCTAACAATAGCAACATTATTCTTGCAGCTAAGATGGCAGCAAGCATGTATACGGACTCAAAGGTTTATGTAATAGAAAGTCATAACATGGGATCTGGATATGCAGCACTTTCTATGTACAACCCTGACAGTAATGATGAACAGGAAATTGTTTCTGAACTTACAAGTGCTATGGAAGGGGTGATTTCTCTTGCTGTATCAAAAAGCGTTAGAAATGCAGAGGGTGTGACTAGCGGTGATTACATTGGGTTTGTAGGTAAAGACATTCTTTGCGATAATCCTGTAAGAAAAGATGCTGTTATTGAGTCTTTGGGAAAGATGGATTCATCTTCTTTTGAGATTTGTCTTCTCATTTTTGGCAAAGAAGCGAACGAAAGTGAAGCAGAAGAAGTCAAAAAAGAAATCAATGCAAAATACCCAAGTAAGGAAGTTTTTGTTGTTGATGGAAAACAGGATATATACGATTACATTCTGATTTTGGAGTAAGGGAAGAGCTATGAATATCTACGTGCTATATGCTGTTTCTGCAATTTGTGCTTATTTGGTTTCAGGTTGGAATCCTTCTATTACTTTTTCAAAGGCTGTTTATAAAAAAGATATCCGCACTATGGGAAGTGGAAACCCAGGTTTTACAAACTTCAAGAGATGTTTTGGCAATAAACTTGCTTGGGTAGTACTTATTCTTGATGTTTCTAAAGCGGCTATTGTTTGCATTATTTTTGCCCATCTTTTTGAAAGAGAACTTGGCATGTATCAACTTGGTGCTGTTTATACTGGAATATTTGCTGTTTTGGGCCATGTATATCCTGTTTGGTATGGCTTTAAGGGAGGTAAGGGCTTTTTGGTGAGCCTTTCCACTGTGTGGGTTATAGACTGGCGCGTGGGTCTTATTGTTACTTTTATTATGGTAGTTCTTTTATTGACAACCAAATATATGTCCCTTTCAACGGTAGCAGCACTTCTTTGTGCTCCTGTAATTCTTCTCTTGTTTGGCGCATCTGTTTCTGTGGTTGTCTACGATGCTCTTATAGCTCTCTTTGTTTTTTATAGGCACAGTGAGAATTTTAAACGTCTTTTCAAAGGAGAGGAACCAAAATTTAGCTTTGGCTCACATTAAAAAGCCATAGGAGGGGTATGTATTCATGAATAAGTATTGTGCTGGAATAGATATAGGCTCTACAACTGTCAAACTTGTAATTCTTGATGACAAAGACAATCTTGTTTTTGGAGAGTACAGACGACATCAAGCACATACTCAAGAGACGTTAGCTTCTCTATTGGAAGAAGCAAGAACTCGCCTAGGGAATGCCATTATAGAAGTCTCTATTACGGGATCTGGCTCAATCAATCTTGCCAAATCTTTGGAAATTAACTTTGTCCAAGAAGTTGTTGCAGTCGCCACAGCTCTCAAAAAATATGCACCGCAGACCGATGTTGCTATAGAACTTGGAGGAGAGGATGCCAAAATAATCTACTTTACAGGTGGTTTGGAAGAACGTATGAATGGGGTCTGCGCAGGTGGTACAGGCTCTTTTATAGATCAAATGGCTTCTCTCTTACAGACTACTGCCACGGGTTTGAACAAAGAAGCTGAAAACTACAAACAACTTTATCCTATTGCTGCCCGTTGTGGGGTTTTTGCAAAAACTGACATTCAACCTCTTATTAATGAAGGAGCAACAAAAGCAGACCTTGCTGCTTCTATATTTCAAGCAGTTGTTACACAAACAATATCGGGCTTGGCATGTGGTAAGCCAATTAGAGGGTGTGTTGCATTTCTAGGAGGGCCTCTTCATTTTTTGCCAGAGCTTAAAAAAGCTTTTATTAGAACTCTAGGTCTTACAGAAAAAACAACAGTAGACCCAGAAAACTCGCATCTTTTTGCTGCCTTGGGTGCTGCATTGGAAAGTAATTCTGATAATTCTATTGAACTTGATGCTCTTATAGAAAAACTCAAAGGTGGTGTTAAAGTAACTTTTGAAATGCCACGGCTTCCGGCTCTCTTTGAAAACAAAGAAAGTTTTGATTCATTTTGTTCTAGACATGATAAAGCTAAAGTCAAAAGAGGAGAGCTTTCATCTTATACAGGAGAGTGCTTCTTAGGTATTGATGCTGGTTCTACAACAACAAAGCTTGCGCTAATTGGAGAGAATGGAGAGTTATTATATTCTTTCTATACAAATAATAAGGGTAATCCTATAGAAGCTGCTAAAGTGGGAATAAAAGAGCTATCATCCTTGATGCCAAAAGGGGCTAACATTGCACGTAGTTGTTCTACAGGGTATGGAGAAGCTCTTTTAAAGACGGCCTTTTTCCTTGATGATGGGATAGTTGAGACTATTGCGCACTGCACTGCCGCTTCTTTTTTTGATAATTCGGTTGACTGCGTTCTTGATATAGGCGGTCAGGACATGAAGTGTATTAGGCTTAAAGATGGTGTAGTAGATTCTATCATGCTCAATGAAGCTTGCTCATCTGGCTGTGGTTCTTTCATTGAGAATTTTGCTCAATCTTTAGGTTATAGCGCACAAGAATTTGGAGAGATAGCTCTCTTTGCTCCAAATCCTGTAGATTTGGGAACACGTTGTACAGTTTTCATGAACTCAAATGTTAAACAGGCTCAGAAAGAAGGTGCTTCTGTTGCAGATATCTCGGCTGGACTTGCATATTCAGTAATTAAAAATGCCCTTTATAAAGTTATAAAGCTTTCTTCTGCAGAAGAACTTGGAAGTCATATTGTAGTTCAGGGTGGAACTTTTCACAACAAAGCCGTTCTTGCAGCATTTGAAAGGATTGCAGGAGCAGAAGTTGTTTGTCCCGATATTTCAGGCGTTATGGGTGCTTTTGGAGCTGCTCTTATTGCTAAGAGTAATTATACAGGCACTAAGAGTAGTATGTTGTCTTTAGATGAGATTGAAAGTTTAAGCTACAAAGCTACTTCTACTCGCTGTGGTGGTTGTTCAAATAATTGTATGCTCACAATCAATGTTTTTTCTGGTGGACGTAGGCATATAAGTGGTAACCGATGTGAAAAACCTCTTGGCAATAATATCGGGATAAAAAAAGGTGACAATATGGTTGCCTATAAACGTGAGAGAATCTTCAAATATGAGAGTTTAGATGAAAACTTGGCAGAGCGTGGAGTCATTGGTATTCCTAGAGTTCTCAACATGTATGAAAATTATCCTTTTTGGGCAACGTTTTTCAAAAAGCTTAAATTTCGCGTGGTTCTCTCTCCATTTTCTTCAAGAAAAATATATGAGAAGGGTATGGAGTCAATACCATCTGAGTCTCTTTGTTATCCTGCTAAGCTTGTGCATGGGCATGTTGAATTTCTCATTGGCGAGGGCGTAAAAACAATATTTCACCCAAGTGTTTTTTATGAACACAAGGAAACTGAAAATCCACAAAATAGGTATTACAACTGTCCAATTGTTATATCTTATTCAGAAAACATAAAAAACAATGTTGAAGATTTAGAAGAAAAAGGAGTGCACTATATTCATCCTTTTATGGCCTTCACGGATGAGAAGACAATTTGTGATAGATTAATTGATATTTGTCGTGAAGAGTGGGGCATATCTGCAAAAGAAGTTAGAGAGGCTGTCAAAGAGGCGTGGACTGAGCAAATAAAGGCAAAAGAGGATATAAGAAAAGAGGGGGCAAGAATTATTGAGAAAACTAAGAGGCTGGGTGAAAAAGCTATTGTTCTTGCTGGACGTCCTTATCATATTGATCCAGAAATCAATCATGGAATTCCAGAACTCATTGCTTCTTATGGTCTTAATGTTTTAACAGAAGACAGCATTCCTCTTGATTTTGCTCCTACTAGGCCTTTGAGGGTTGTTGACCAGTGGGTTTATCATTCAAGATTGTATACTGCAGCTGAATTTGTTTCTCATCACCATAATATCGAGCTACTTCAGCTTAATTCTTTTGGTTGTGGGCTAGATGCTATCACAACAGATCAGGTAAATGAGATATTGGAAGTTTCTGGCAAATTGTACACAGTATTAAAAATTGATGAAGTTGCAAATCTTGGGGCAGTACGCATACGAATACGCTCACTTTTGTATGCTATGGAAGTAAGAGAGAAAAACAACAAGAAGGCTTTGTCAAGCACTGCAAAGTTCACAGCGTACAAGAGAACTTTATTTACAAAAGAGATGAAAAAAACTGGGTACACTATTCTTGCACCTCAAATGAGTCCAATTCATTTTAATATTATTGAGCCTGTTTTCCATAAGTATGGTTATAACGTAGTTATTCTTGATAATGATAACCGCAGTGCAATAAATGCAGGGCTCAAATATGTTAACAATGATGCTTGCTATCCATCTATTGTGATGGTTGGCCAGTTTATGGATGCTGTTCTTTCCGGTAAATATGACACAAATCATTTGGCCATTATTATGAGCCAAACTGGTGGTTGTTGTCGTGCAAGCAATTATGTTTCACTTATTCGTCGTGCTTTGGATAAGGCTGGGTACTCTCATATTCCTGTTATTTCACTTAATGCTAATGGGATGGAGAAGAATGAGGGATTCAAGTTGTCATTAGGCTTAATTGAAGATGGTGCAAAAGCCTTAATTTATGGAGATTTACTCATGCGTTGCCTTTACCGTGTAAGGCCGTATGAACTTACTCCGGGCTCTGCTAACGAACTACATAAAAAATGGGAGAAAACTTGTATAGACTCTCTTATAAATCCTAATACTAAATATAAGTATAAGGACTTATGTCGCGGTATTGTAGAAGCTTTTGATAACTTTCCAATCAATGAAACTCTTAAAAAGCCTCGAGTTGGTATTGTTGGTGAAATTCTTGTTAAGTATATGCCTCTTGCAAATAATTACCTTGTTGATCTTCTTGAAAGAGAGGGCGCAGAGGCTGTAGTTCCGGATTTTATAGACTTTTTCAATTTTGGTGTACTTAATATGCAATACAAAGTAAAATATTTTGGTGCAAAGAAATACAATTCATATATCTCAAAAGAACTGCTTAAAGCCATATCTTTTATTCGTAAGCCAGCTGTTGATGCTCTTAATGCTAGTAAGCGTTTTGATGCGCCTCTTTCCATCTATGAGATTGCAAAAAAGACAGAGCCTTTCCTTTCTTTGGGCAACCAGTATGGAGAAGGGTGGTTTCTTGCTGGAGAAATGATTGAACTTGTTACTCACAATACCCCCAATGTTGTTTGTATACAGCCTTTTGCTTGTCTTCCAAACCATGTTGTTGGAAAGGGCGTAATTAAAGTTATTAGAAAAGCGTATCCTCAAAGTAATATTGTGGCAGTTGACTATGACCCTGGTGCAAGCGAAGTCAACCAGCTTAACCGTATTAAACTTATGCTTTCTAGTGCAAAGAAAGCTTTGTAAAAAGAGGTGCCCCCTTTGTTAAGAAGACACCTCTAAGGTTTTTACAAAAACCTTCTCTATATCATTAAAGTGTTATGGCAGTTGCAGTGCTACTGATTGTTGCCTGAGAGGCATTGGAAATTGTAAGTTTTACATTCCCAAGTGCAAGGCTATTTGCAAAAGTATAATCTGCACTTTCAATTGAAGCATTGCCTGTATAGTAAACAACACCACCATTTTCAAGGGCATCACTTGCAATTAGGACATTGTTTGTCACGCAACCTTCTGGAACAGTAAAAGCTATAAGCACGTTACCTTCATCATCCACTACTGCTAGAACAGAACCCTGGGAAAGAGAACCTTGTCCCATCATATTGACATCTTGCATACCGCCATTAGGCATTTCCTGCATTCCTTGAGGCTCACCTTGCATTTCACTTGGCATTCCCTGTGGACCACCTTGAATACCGCCTTGCATACCTGCTGGCATTCCACTAGGCATATTGTCCATACCTTGCATGTTTTCAGGTTGCATTCCCTGAGGACCGCCTTGCATGCCACCTTGCATGCCACCCTGTGGACGACCTTGCATGCCACCTTGCATGCCTCCCATTCCCATGGTTGAGCCAGTTGTAAGAACATATCCAGTTGTACCAGTGCCTTGTGGAATTTGATTACTACCACCCATTGCTATGATTGTTCCACCGGTATAAATAAACCGGTTGTCCTGGTCACAGTCTATTCCACCTTCAGGTGCACCTGCTCCCAATGCAAGCAAAACACCACCATTAATTACAATTGTTCCATTGCTATCTACTGAATCATTTGCACTGCTGTACGCATAGATAAGGCCTCCGTTAATAACAATGCTTGAATCACTTGTACTGGTGTTAATACAGTCGTCTGTGGTGTTTAGAATAATTTTCCCACCATTAATTGTTACGCTGTGTTTTCCCTCAATGCCTTCTGGAGATACGCCATCATCGTTACTTACACCATTCGTATAAGTATCCTCTCGTGGAGTTGCATAGGTTGTGATGGTGATAAGGCCATTGTTAATGAAGACATCTGCGCTTGGATCATTTTCTGATGAAGTTGTATCTCCATCCTCTGTAGGATTAAAGCCTGCAGTCAAACCTTTACCTGAAGATTCAATAGTAAGTTGTCCACCATTTATAAGAATGTAGCCCTTTGCTGAACCATACTCGGTTTCCTCTTCATCTCCGTCTACCTTGATGCCCTTTGTTTCAGAACCTTCTGTCATATTCAGTGCTGTAATATTGACAGTTCCACCATTCTGGACATATCCGTTCACAGGTTTAATTCCAGTTCCAGCACTTGTTTCTGGGTTTAAAGTTACATTTACAGTTCCACTTTGAATACAAACAACATCATCACTTACAATTCCATGCTTTGTATTGCCAATAACATTCAATGTTCCATCGCCTGAGATTACAAGAGATCCACTTGTCTTGATGGCATTAGTTGTTGTTTCACCAGAGGAATCTGTGCATCCTGTTAAAGTACTTTCTCCTACAAGCACAAGGAAACAGGTTGATGTATTTTTTGTCTTTAACGCCTGTTCGTCGCTTCCATCTGCAGATGTAATAGTAACATTGTCAAGGGTAAGTACAAAATCGTTATCAGAAACTATGGTTATTCCTACTTCACTTGTACCAGTCAGCACTATATTGTACTTTGCTTCAGAAGATAGAGTTATAGTTGTCTTCTTCTTTTTTGCTTCAACTGTTACATTCCCATCTGCATACGCTGAAGCAAGATTTGAAAGGTCAATTTCAACCTCTGTATACTCACTTGCATCGTATATATAATCGCTTGCATCATAAGCATCAGGCATCTGGTCTACAGAAGGCGTTACGGTTGCAATTGCATCTTCATCTGAGATCCAGCCATCCACAAAAGAACTGTACGTTCCACTTTGTGTTGGGACAGTAGTGGTATTGGTACTGTCTGAGCCGTTTGCACTATCAGAGATATCTGTATTACATGATGCCCCGATAAAACAGAAGACCAATAGGATTACTAAAAATGTTGTTTTGATTGTGTTCTTCATATGTTTTTCTCCATTTCGTTTGGAGAATAAACTGTCAACCTTAAAGAAACCTTGAAACTTCAAAAAACTTATCAAAAATTTGTCCTAATAATAACAACTTTGTTGAAAAAATTTGCAAGATTCATATTTTTATTTTAGAATCTAGCCTTGAAGAGATTTGGACAATTTTGAACAAATTTCTATCTCACAGGAGGAATAAAATGACAGGTATTCCATTACTAATTGTCTTTGTTCTTGCAGTTGCTCTAATGATTATTGCAATTTCAAAGTGGCATGTACACCCATTCCTTTCAATAATGGGAGTATCTCTTATTCTCGCATTGGTAGCAGGAATCGATATTACCAAAATTGCCGATGTTATTGGTTCTGGCTTCTCGGGAACATTTACATCTATTGGTATTGTCATAATTCTTGGTGCATTAGTTGGTGTACTTTTGGAGAAGACAGGTGCTGCATTAAAGATGGCAGACTGCGTTGTAAAGCTTGTTGGAAAGAAGAATCCTGAGCTTGCAATGCTCATCATGGGCTGGATTGTATCAATTCCAGTTTTCTGCGATAGCGGATTTGTTATCCTAAACCCAATTAGAAAAGCATTGGTTAAAAAGACAGGCAAGAGTTCTGTTGCTTGTACTGTATGTCTTTCAATGGGCCTTTACATTTCCCACTGTTTTATTCCTCCTACACCAGGTCCTATTGCAGCAGCTAACTCCTTGTTTGGTGGAATTGGACAGGAAGTAAACCTTCTCTTAGTCATGGCAGTTGGTGCTCTTTGTTCAATCCTCCCAATGATTGCTGGTTATATTTTTGCAATCAATATTGGTAAGAAAGTTAAGGCTAAAGATGAAGAAGATTCTTCAGCTGAAGCTGCAAAAGACTATGAAGAGCTTGTAAAGAGCTATGGAAAGCTTCCAAACGCTTGGGCCGCATTTGCTCCTATAGTAGTTCCAATAATTCTCATGGGTCTTGCATCTGCACTTTCAATGGCCGGAAAGAATATTCCTTTCTTTGTTTTCCTTGGTAAGCCAATCATCGCCCTTACTGTTGGTGTTATCTTTGGCGTTTTCCTTCTTGCTTCTGCAGGAAAAATGAAGGATTTCTATGAAATTACAAACGACACTCTTAAGACTGTTGGACCTATTCTTTTTGTCACAGCCGCCGGTGGAGTTCTTGGTAAGGTAATTTCCTCAAGCAACCTCATCAACTTCATTACAGATAATGCTACAGTTCTCAAGTCTTTTGGTCTTATCTTCCCATTCCTTCTTGCTGCTATTCTTAAGTCTGCACAGGGTTCTTCTACAGTTGCAATCACAACAACAGCTGGTATTCTTGCTCCAATGATGGAAAGCTTAGGTTTTGCAACACCAATGTATGCTTGTCTTGTTACAGTTGCCATTGGTGCTGGAGCTATGGTTGTTTCACATGCAAATGACTCATACTTCTGGGTTGTTACAAACTTTGGAGAAATGGATACTCAGGATGGTTACAAGACTCAGACTGTTGGTACCTTGGTTATTGGTGTTGCAGCCATAATCAACGTCTTGATTGTTTCAATTTTCTGTTAACACAGAATTTTACAGATGGGCGGACTTCTTTTGGTTCGCTCATTTAATAAAGTGCTGTGGCACAGCTGGACGCAAAGTCCAGTTTAGGAGGTTTTATGAACAGCGATGCAAAAAAAATCATTGATGAGGCGCTGAAAGAGGCTCTTCCAGATAGTGCTGTAAAGAAGGCCTTAAAGGAAATTAAATTCAACGATGGAAAGCTGGTTTTGATTGCCATAGGTAAGGCCGCATGGCAAATGGCAAAAGCCGCATACGATTCACTTGGAAACCGCATTGACCAGGGTGCAGTCATCACAAAATATGGTCATAGCAAGGGAGAAATTGGCACCATAGAGATATATGAAGCTGGTCACCCTGTATCGGATTCCAACACATATACTTCCACTCAAAGATGTATTGACTTAGTTAGTGGACTCTCCAAGACCGATAATGTTCTCTTTTTAATTAGTGGTGGGGGAAGTGCTTTATTTGAAAAGCCACTGGTTTCAGAACAAGAAAACCAAGACATTACACGCCAGCTTTTAGCTTGCGGTGCCAATATTGTTGAGATGAACACTTTGAGAAAGCGCCTATCATCTGTCAAAGGTGGTAAGTTTGCTCAACTTTGTGCTCCAGCTCATGTTTATGCAATTGTTCTTTCAGACATAATTGGAGACCCTTTGGATATGATAGCTTCCGGCCCAGCTTATCCAGACTCTTCAACAACAGAACAGGCTTTGGAAATTGTTAAAAAGTATTCATTAAAACTTTCAGATGAAGCAAAGAGCCTTATTGAGAAGCCAACTCCAAAGGTTCTTGAAAACGTAACCACTTATGTTACCGGTAGTGTTAAACAGTTGTGCCTTTCTGCATCAAAGACAGCAGCTAGCCTAGGGTATGAACCTGTTTTCTTAACAGCAAGTCTTAACTGTGAAGCTCGCGATGCTGGAATGTTCCTTGCTGCAATAGCTAGAGACAATGAGGCCTCTGGTAAGAAATTGGCTTTCATTGCTGGCGGTGAGACTGTTGTTCACCTGACAGGAAAGGGTAAGGGCGGTAGAAACCAAGAGATTGCTTTGGCAGCTGCAGATGGAATAAGGGGAGTTAAAAAGTGTTGTATCTTCTCTGTTGGAAGTGATGGCACAGATGGCCCAACAGATGCCGCTGGTGGCTGTGTAGACCAAGAAACTGCAGCAATACTAGATAATAAGGGCATTGTTATTTCTTCTGTTCTCAAAAACAATGATGCTTATAATGCTCTTAAGGCTGCTGATGCTCTCGTCATCACTGGACCTACTGGTACCAATGTAAATGACCTCACAGTCCTCCTTCTAAACTAAAACCAAAAGGCTTTAGCCAAGATAGATTAATTTTAGGATCCATAAAATAAGGCGTGCAGGTAAAATCTTTGCCAAAAAGGCTAGGGCTTTGTAATCAAAGCCCACTGCACACCTTACTGGAGGATTGTTCTTTTTTATTTGCTTAAGAAATACTTTTGCAACACTAGAGGCTGGCTTTCCATTTGTTTCATCTTTTGCCATATGCAAGACAGCTTTATCGCATGAAGTATAGTAGGGTGAACATAAAGGTTCGTCGCTGGTTCTTGCTTTTGTAAAACCTGTTTTTGTGTCACCTGGTTCAACTAAACAAACTTTTACTCCAAATTGAGAAGCTTCCATTCTAAGCGCACTTGCATAAGCTTCCAGCGCATATTTTGAGCTACTGTAATGGCTTTGATAGGGAATTGGAACTAATCCTGCCACTGAACTGGTAATGAGTATCAAGGATTTTGCATTTTTTCTTAGTAGTGGTAGAAAAACCGAATTAACATTTAAAACACCAAAATAGTTGGTATCCATTTGGGCTTTGGCTCTATCTAGTGGAGTCATTTCTGCAGAGCCACTTATACCAAAACCTGCACAATGGATTATGATTCCAAGTTCTTTGATTCCTTCAGAGGCCTTTTTTACCGATTCCAACAATGTAACATCCATTGCTAATGGTATAATATTCTCCTCTTGATTCAGAGAGGGATGCCTTGATGCCGCATAAACAGTAAAACCGTTCTTGCACAGTAACTTAGCTGTTTCAAGTCCAATTCCACTTGAGGCTCCTGTAATGAGAACAACTTTCTTGTAGGGCGTTTTAATTGACATATATTTTTATTTACTTAAAAGCCAAAGAGTCCCTTCTTTACATAAGGCTCTGTTTTTACTCCAAGTACTCTATAGCCTGTTTCTTCAATGGCTTTCTTGATTTGTTCTTCATTAAGGGCTTCTTCTGAGATAATTTCAGCTGTGCCACTTTTGTGAGAAGCACGAACTTTTTTTACTTTAAAGGCTTCCCTAATTGTATCGCAAACATGGTTTTCACACATATTGCAAGCCATTCCATCAATGTTTACTGTTGTTTTGATCATATTTGATCTCCTTTTTGAGAATTTTTAAAATCATCTATAGCTTCTTGGAACATTTGCTCTGCTTGAGTTACACAAGCTTCAAGCGAGTATTTTTTTGCAGATTCTGCGTATTCAATTTCCATCTTCTTTCTGTAGTCTTCATGTTCTATCCACCAGTCAATGCGTTGTGCTAGAGCTTTTGGATCATCTACAGGGAAAAGACTTTCTTCGCAAAGAGCAAATTGTGGTGTTGCGCTCATTGGACTATTTGCAATAATTGGAACAAGACCTCCAGCAAAGGCTTCCATGCAGGACATTGCTTCAATTTCTGCCTGAGAAGCATGAACATAGAGATCACACATTGCAATAATATCTAGAAGTTCTGGCTTTGTAAAAAACTTCATAATTGGTTTTACAGGAAGAATTTCACCTTTGTTTTCTAGATATTCTTTGCGAGGTCCTTGCCCTGCAAGGATAAGCTGAATCTTTTCTCTATACTTTGATAAATTAACTGCTTCAATTAAGATGTCTTGACGTTTTTCAATGGAATATCGGCCAACTGTGAGAATACAGAAATAAGGCTGAAGTTCAGCTGTTTTAGGGATTTTTCTGTAAACGAAATCGGGATCTATTCCATTGCTGATGATGTGAAGCTTTGCCTTGTAGTTGTGGGCTTTCAGCTGGTCTGCAATCATCTTGCTTGGGCAGTGGATATGGGTTGCATATTGGAAATTCCATTTATTGAAAAGCCAGTAAATGAAGTCATTTACAGCTGTTACCTCTCCCATGTGGATAGAAGAGGAGATGTTTTCAGGCTGTACATGGAAGGCCATGGTGAACGGCTTATTTTGTGCTTTACATTCAAGAATAGTCTTTTTTGCCAGTTCAAATGGCATGTAGATGTGGATAAAATCGGCCCACGCAACTGCATCATGTATTGTCTTTGTATTGTCCCATTTTGCAAATTTCATACCCTGCTTGGTTATTAGCTTATCAAAGATAGGAACATGATACGTTTCAAGATGGTATTTGCTTTGATCTGCATTGGCCACACTTAAAGGGCGTACCTCGTGACCATGTTTTTCCAAAATGGCTGCAAATCTTCTAGCCGATATTGTTACTCCGTTGTTTGCATCAAAAAATTGATCCGACACAAATAGAATTTTCATTTTCGCCTCTTTAATTTTTGAGAACATTTCCAATTGGCACAAAACCTTCTCCAAGGACCTCATAGGTGTCTTGGATGAACATAAAGGCATTAGAATCTTCCTCGTAAACTATTTTGGTTAATTGATTTATTTGTCTATTATGCATTACAGCAATAAGTAATGTTCTTTCTTTTCCGGTATAGGTTCCTACACCTTTAATGGCAGTTGCACCATGGTCAAGCTCTGTATTAATTCGTTTTGTTATTTCAGCACTCTTTTCACTTATGATGTAGGCTGTTTTTGCATAGCGTGTGCCAAGACTAAGCATCATATAATTTACCATGTAGGTTGAAATAAAGATTGTAATTATTCCACACAATGCATGTTGAATTCCAAAAACAAAGACACCAGAAAGAAGAACAATGCCGTCTGCTAAAAAGAGACCTGCTGCTGTTGATAGCGGGGTATATTTGTTGATAATTTGGGCAACAATGTCTGTTCCTCCCGTATTGGCCCCAGTTCTCATGACAAGTCCAACTCCACCACCTACAAGACCACCTCCAAATACTACTGAAAGCATCAAATCAAGGCTGTCTGTATAGGGAAGAAGTCCGTTATAACCTGTAAGTAATCCAAAAAAGCTGGTCCAAAGGGAAATTAAAACTGTACCTGCTAGACTTTTCATTCCATAGCCAACTCCAAAAGAGAGTATGCCAGCAAGAAAAATTGGAACTGATACACAGAGCATAGCAAGACCAGTATCAAAACCGGTTAAGTGATAAATAATAGTTGCAATTCCATTAACTCCACCACAGGATATTTTTGCAGGAGTTATAAAACAAGCAATTCCAAACCCAGCAATACACGTGCCCACTATGATGTAAAGATAGTCACGTAATTTATGGGCCTTATGTTGCGGCATCTTTTCTGCTTTCTCTGTTTTTGTCATGCAGTTATAATACTAACAATTATGCTAGTTCTGCAAGTTCTTCCCATCTTTTGTATAGGCTTTCAATTTGCTCATTGATTTTGTTATACTCTTTTGCTTTTTCGCCTAAAATGTCTGCTTGTCCAGAAGAGAAAAAAACTTCAAGTTCGCCTTTGCGAGTTTCTAGTTCTTCAATTTTAGCACTGATAGCCTCAAACTCTTTTTTCTCATTAAAATTTAGGCCTTTCTTTTTATTATGGGCTATTGTTTTGGTATTAGCTTGAGTTGTTTGTTTTGTATTTGAGTTTTTACTTGAGTTTTCTTTTGCTGTTTCATAGGCCTTGTAGTCTGTGTAACTACCTTCAAATCTAATAGTTTCTGGCATGACTATTAATTCTGAACAGATTTTATCTAAAAAAGCTCTGTCGTGACTAACAGCAACCACGCAACCTTGAAAATCTATTATGTACTGCTCAAGACGACATAGTGTATCAATATCTAAATCATTTGTTGGCTCGTCTAAAACTAAAAAATTAGGATTGCTTACAAGTGTTGCAAGTAAATAAAGCCGGCGTTTTTCTCCTCCAGATAGAATGCTAATTGGTAGCCTATGAAATGAAGAAGGAAATCCAAAGAGTTCTAGAAATCTAGCAGGAGTTACGCTAAAGCCTTGAGAGATTGTGATATTTTCACCAATTTCAGAAATGTATTCTAACATGGTTTTTCCAAGAGGTAATTTTGATGACTTTTGGTCATAATATCCAAAAGCGGTATTTACTCCAGTGTCAACTTCTCCACATGAGACTTCAAGGTTTCCAGTTATTAGGTCTAATAATGTGCTTTTCCCACTTCCGTTTGGTCCTATAATGCCTATTCGCATTCCTTTTACAAATTCAATGCTAAAGTCTTGAATTATTGTTTTATCGCCCCTTTTTGCACTTACATTTTTTAATTCTAGAATCTTCTTGCCAAGTCTTCTTGTAATGCTAGAAAAATTTCTTTGTTCTTCTTCTGGTCTCCTTTGAAGTTTTTTCATTTCTTCAATGCGTTGTTTTCTTCCACTGTCTTTTCCTGTTCTTGCTTGTGGTCCTCTATGAAGCCATTCAATTTCTCGTCTTAGAATTGTTGAAAGTCTATCTTGCTCTTTTTGGAGTGCATTGAATCGTTCTGCTTTATGCTCAGTGAAACTAGTGTAACCACCTTCATAGAAGAAAGCTTTTTTATTGTCCAGTTCCATTGTTTTAGTGCAAATTTTATCTAAGAAATATCTGTCATGGGTTACCAAAAGAATTGTAAAGGCTCCATTAGTTAGTTTGTTTTCTAGCCATTCTATGGCTGGAATATCTAGGTGGTTTGTTGGTTCATCTAGAAGTAAAATATTGGGTTCAATGGCCAGAATCCTAGCTATTGCTGCTTTTTTTTGTGTTCCACCTGATAATTGGGACATCAATTTATCAAGCGGTTCTTTTACTCCAAGCTCTGCAAGATAGCTTTTATAGTGATCTTCCATGTTCCAAAGTCCAAGACTTTCTATTTCTTCAAATGTTTCATGGTGTCCTTCTTGAAAGTCTCGTAAGAGCTTTACGTATGGATCATTTCCTGTTAGTAAAAAAGATTCTAGTGTACAGTCTGCTTCAAAATGAATGTCTTGTTCTAAATACGCAACACGGCATGAACTATTGATGGTAACTTTGCCATCATCGGGCTCTAAAGTGCGTGCAATTATCTTGAGAAATGTGGATTTTCCGGCGCCATTTTTGCCAACTATGCCTAGGCGTTCGCCTATATCTAGTCCAAAGCTGACATTAGAGAAGAGAAAGTCGTCTTTGACGGTTTTAGATATGTTGTATACCGATATTGCGTTCACGCTCTCGTTTTAACAAAAAAATGCGTCAGGTACAAGCTACACAAAAAATAATACATATTGTAGTATCGAAGTCATGCAAAAAGATGTTCAATTAAGGCTACCTCCGTGGAAGGCTGCAGATGATAAATGCATACGTAAGGCTCTTGGTATTAGTGATTCTACAGCGTTTTTAATTCTTAAGAAATCTATAGATGCCAGACGTAAGGATATCATGGTGGATCTGATTTGTAGAATTAATCCGGAAGATGATATTTATAAGCCGGTTGAACTTAAGGATGCAAACCCGGCATTGGGACAGGTTATAATTGTTGGAAGTGGTCCTGCAGGGCTTTTTGCTGCTTTGACATTGCTAGAGAGGGGCATAAAGCCTATTGTTTTAGAGCGGGGTAAAGATGTCCATTCAAGAAGAAAAGATATTGCTCAAATTTCTACTTCTTCAAACGTGAATTCTCAGTCTAATTATAGTTTTGGTGAAGGTGGTGCCGGAGCATTCTCTGATGGAAAATTGTACACTAGGAGTAAAAAAAGAGGAGAGAATTCAAAAGTTCTCAATCTTTTTGTCCAATATGGTGCTGATCCAGCAATTCTATATGAAGCACACCCTCACATTGGTACCGATAAACTTCCAAAGATTATTGAGAATATGCGTAATGCAATCATCTCTCATGGTGGAGAAGTCCATTTTGAAACACAGATGGTAAGATTAATGCTTGATTCTGATAATGAATCTGCTGATGATCGTATTTGCACTGGTTGTACTGTTGCAAAGCTACAAACTGGAGAGTTCAGTTTTTTTGAGGGTCCAGTTATCCTAGCTGTTGGCAATGCAGCGCGTGATACATTTGAAATGCTCCATTCTATTGAAGTCCAAATGGAAGCAAAGGACTTGGCAATGGGGGTTAGGCTTGAACATCCTCAGCACTTAATTGACTGCATTCAATATCATAATCCACAGGGTAGGGGTCAATTTCTACCCGCTGCAGAGTACAGTTTTACCACACAGGTTCCATTGTCTGAGATTGATTTCTCCTCTAAATCTCAGTTATTTCCTTTTTCTTTACCTTTTGGAAAGACTTCAATTGGTGTTTACTCTTTTTGTATGTGTCCAGGCGGTTTTGTAGTTCCTGCTGCTTCAGATTCTCAGCAAGTTGTTGTTAACGGCATGTCACCTAGCAATAGAGGCTCAAAATGGGCTAACAGTGGTATGGTTGTAGAATTTCCAACATCACTTTTTTCCAATTCTTTATATGTTGAAAATCATCCACTGTGTATGATGGATGTACAAAAAAAGATTGAAAAAGCAACCTTCATGGCAGCTTTGGGTACACAGAAAGCTCCATCACAACGTATGATGGATTTCCTAAATGGGAAGCTTAGTTCTTCTTTGCCATCTTCTAGCTATGCCCCGGGGTTAACTTCCTCCAATTTACATGAAGTCTTGCCACCTTACATCACAAGTGCCTTATCCTATGCATTCAAAATTTTTGGTCGCAGTGCACATGGTTTTGAAACCAACGAGGCCATACTTATAGGTAGCGAAACACGCACATCAAGCCCAATACGGATAGTACGTAATCCCAATACTCTTGAAAGCGTTTCAATACGCAATCTTTATCCATGTGGAGAAGGCGCAGGATATGCAGGCGGCATTGTTAGTGCCGCCATTGATGGCATTAGATGCGCTGAAATAATTGCTGATAGTATTTAGGTTTTTGCAAAACTTCAAAAATTTTAAAACTTCAAAAAAAAGAAAAAATTTTGACTTTAGGTACTTGCAACTCTAGACAGTGCATGCTAGTGTAGTATACGGTCTTGGGGTCTTGCTGTGTGTTTTTCTCCCCACCCCAATCCTGAAAGCGCAGTGAGACATCCCAACCTTTTTTTTTGAAGATTCCCAATGAAAATTAGTTCAGAGTATAACTCACACTAATGGTTGTTTGAGTATCAAACGCACTAGGATTTGAGCTAATATTGCCTGGGTTCTTGAGATAGATTAAATCTGTTTCAACCTCAACCTTAAAACCATAATTGAAATTATAAGACCCAAAGAGAGAAGCAACAAAAGTTGTTGTTACACTATCTCTGAGATTTGCATTTGTATCATTGTAATTTTCAGTCTTATGTTCAGTGGTTGGAGTTGTCTTATTTGTATCTTTGTTAACTCTTGTCCAAGCAGTATACTTGTCATGGGTGCCATGGAGCATCAAGAAGAAACTTGTTCCAGCACTCCATTTATCAAGAACTTTATATTCTGCACTAAGGAAAGCAACAATTGCATCTCCACCATACTTGTAGCCCAAGAAATCAAGATTGTAGTTCTCTGTTCCACCACAATTACTCATTTCTCTAAGTGCAACAACATAGTTTATGCCATAGCGTCCTTTGGTTTGTTCTCTTGTACTTTCTCCTGCTTGTTGATCTCCATCTCTTAGATAGAGGTATGGAGTAGTTACAGCACCTTCTGCATTAAGTGTTAGGATTCCCTTCTTTAGTTCTGTTATGTAGGTAATCCCAAGAAGATATCCCAGTCCATTAGGCTCTGCAAGGTCCGAGGTTGTAGCAGGATTTTGCTCTCCAGGAAGGACAGATTCATCAATAACAATTTGTCCATAAAGGTTTAAACCTTTGATAATTGTCCAGTCGGCTTCAAATGAAAGAATTGAGTTTGTATTGCTTCTTGTGTAATTGTTGTGGTACATCATAGCAGGTGCAAAGGCAATAAGGTCAATTTTATTCTCCTTGCTCATATACATAACACCTTCTGTAAGTGTGAATGAAAGATTATCTAAGATGTTCCATTCTAAACGATGAGCTATGAAGGCTGAAATTCCATTCATGTAGTCTGATTGACCATTGCCTATACCGTTGAGGCTCATTGTCATAGAACCATCACTATTTTCAGTGTAGTACATCTGTGGGTGTGGGAAGGAAGAAATTAAGAATGTGTACTTGAAGTTTTTTTCATATGCAGTAAAGTGCGCTGCATTGTGATATTTAATATGATCTCCAATTATGAAATTTCCAGTTTTTCCATTGCCCCAACTGAGTTTATCACGCCCAATTGTAAAAGTCCAATTAGCACCACCTGCAGATACAAAGGCTCTAAGAGGAAAATTGAAATCCAATTGCTTCATATCATTTGCAAGAAGAAAAGGAACATTTGTCCAAAGAATACTATCCCCAAATTTTCTTGATTTGTCACCGCTACTATTCCAGTCTTTTGCTGTTCCAATTGAGAAATCAAAGAACCCATAGAAGTTTTCTGCAATATGCTCTTCTGTATTAATATTAAGAAACTGTTTTTGCTTATCCCAGCCTCTAATCCAATTGTCTCTAAGTTGGAAGTAAGTGCTAGTTGGATTTGAGTTTATATAAGCTTCAACATCTACTTCAAGTTGAGCCTTAAAAACAGGGGCTGTAGCATCCTTGTCAAGAATGCTCATAATATTGTTGTAAAGTTCTATTTGATAGTCTGAAAGCGTACTTGTATCAATCTTTTCTACCATTGCCTTTAATTCTGCACCACTATAAGGTCCTGTGGTACTTGGCAATGAACGTCCAGTCAATAGGTATAAGTCCGATACCTTTTGCCAAATGGTATCATCCATGGAGTATATCTTTTGGTAATTATATGACTCCGTTCCTTCTGCAGTGGAGGCAAAACAAAGACATGCCATTAGAAGTGATAGAGTTAGAACAAGTAGTTTTTTCATCATTTTCCCTTCTTTTATTGAGTTTTGTTAAGTATAGCACTACAGGGCTTTTTGCAAAACTGCCTTTTATCTCTTACTTCAAATCTATTCAGCACAAAATTCAACTTGTAAAAAAAATCAGGTCCCATGATGAGACCTGATTTTGTAAGTAGCGTACTTATGTAGATTAGAAATCTACTTCTGTATCGTAATAACAGCACTTGAGGAGCTTTTCCATCTCTTCAACGCTTGGCTGACGTGGGTTGGAGCCCGTGCATGCATCTGCTATTGCGTTTACTGCAATATCGTGAAGACGTGCAAGGAATACATCCTCAGGTACAAATCCTTGTTCGGTAGGATAGCTATCTGTACCATAATTCTTAATGCAGTGTGGGATGTTAAGTTCATCATTCATCTTGCGAAGAGCTTTGATGAGAAGCTGGACCTTTTCTTTGTCGTCCTTGCCACCAAGTTGCATGATATCTGCAATCTTGCCATAGCGAGCCAACGCAACAGGATCTTTTGCGTTGAAAGCAATAACCTTTGGCAGATACATTGCGTTTGCTGCACCATGAATAATATGTGCACCATAATCTTCAAAAGCTGCACCAGTTTTGTGTGCCATTGAGTGGACAATTCCAAGAAGTGCGTTAGAGAAGGCCATTCCAGCAAGGCACTGTGCGTTATGCATGCTGTCACGTCTTGCCATATTGCCATTATAAGATGGGATGAGGTCTGCTTGAATCATCTTGATTGCATAGAGGGCAAGAGCATCTGTGTAATCACAATTTGCGGTTGAAACATAAGACTCTACTGCGTGAGTGATTGCATCCATACCAGTATGAGCAACAAGCTTCTTTGGCATTGTTTCTGCAAGATCTGGATCAACAATTGCTACATCTGGTGTAATCTCAAAGTCAGCAATAGGATATTTTATTCTATCGGCATAATTTGTGATGATTGAAAAAGCTGTTACTTCTGTTGCAGTTCCTGATGTTGAGGAGATTGCACAGAAATGAGCCTTTTTGCGAAGTTTTGGAAGTCCAAACACCTTGCACATATCCTGGAAGGTTACTTCTGGATACTCGTACTTAATCCACATTGCTTTTGCTGCATCAATTGGAGAACCACCGCCCATTGCAATAATCCAGTCTGGCTGAAATTTGAGCATTGCTTCTGCACCTTTCATTACTGTTTCTACTGATGGATCTGGTTCAATTCCTTCAAATACTTCAACTTCCATTCCTGCTTCTTTGAGGTAGGAAATAGCTTTGTCAAGGAAACCAAAGCGCTTCATAGAACCACCGCCTACGCAAATCATGGCTCTCTTGCCTTGGAATGTCTTCAGTGCTTCCATTGCACCCTTTCCGTGATAAACGTCACGTGGAAGTGTAAATCTTGCCATATTCTTTCTCCTTCAATGAAAAACTAAGCGAGGCTTATTTGTCTTGCTTGTTAAGGCTCGCTCACTAAAGAATACTAATGGATAAGTTCTTCTAATAGAATTGTGTTTTTCGCATATGGTCTATGTTAAATATGCAAAAAAGATTGACACAATGTTTAGTTGCTGATATCATTTTGATATCAAAAAGATTTTACAAGAGGTTGTTTTTCTTGTGTTAGGAGGGAATTTAATGAATTCAAATGTTCTCGAATTTAAAGAAGAAAAAATTTTGAACACCAAAAACGGCTTTAAAGTTTTGTTTTTATTGTTGTTTTTAATTGTTGTAGCAATTGGATGCATGATTTTTGGTGGTGCCTGTATTGGAAATGTTTTTCTTGGTTATGGTCCATTTGCTTTTGGTTTAATTCTGAGTATCTTGGGTTTTATCCTGCTTTGTTCTTCTTGTATTTGTTTTGCTGGATTAAAAGTCATTAAGCCAAACGAGGCCTTGGTTTTGTCTTTGTTTGGTAAATATTATGGTACTATATATAAAAGTGGCTATCATTTTGTTAATCCGTTCTGTTCAGCTATTTATCCACGAAAACGGGATGATGATGCAGTAACAAAAATAGCTGATTCAAAAAAGAATGGACAAGATGTCCTTACAGTATCTATCCCAAAGAGGATTTCTACAAAACTATCTACATTTGTAAATGCAACTCAAAAGGTCAATGATAAGCTTGGTAATCCAATAGAGGTTGGTGCAATAGTTATTTGGAAGGTTGTTAATGCTACCAAAGCTGTAATTAATATAGATAACTATATTGAATATTTGTCCAACCAGACAGATTCCATTATTCGTAATGTGGCACGTTTATATCCTTACGATGTAATCAACGACAATGAAGAGGACAATGAAGCTGAAGAACTCACATTACGAGGTTCATCCAGCCTTATTGCAGAACGCATGAAGGAAGAACTTTCGTCAAAGGTTGAAGATGCAGGTATTGAGATTGTTGATGTCCGTCTTAACCAAATTGCATATGCACCAGAAATTGCCGCTGCAATGCTTCAGAGACAACAGGCTGTTGCTATTATTGCTGCGCGTAAAAAGATTGTTGAAGGTGCTGTAAGTATGGTAGAGATGGCCTTGGATCAGCTGAAAAACCAAAATGTTGTTGATTTAGATGAAGAGCGAAAAGCTCAAATGGTTTCAAATCTTCTTGTTGTCCTTTGTGGTAATAAGGAGGCAAATCCAGTTCTTAATGCTGGATCAATTTATTGATGTAATTGATATAGGGGTTTATAGTTGTGCAAGATTTAGAAGACCAAAGCAAATCAAAAAAACAGGTTCCTCTAAGACTTTCAAAGACTCTCTTTGATGAATTGTCAGCTTGGGCCCAAGATGATTTTCGCAGCCTCAATGGTCAAATAGAGTATCTTTTGACCGAGGCTGTGAAAAAACGTAGAAAGAAAAATCTGAAGTAGAGAAGACCAAAATTATCCTTTGTAGTACAATAAAAAGAGAAAAACTAAGGACGGACAACTTGGGTACATTTGAGTTGCAACTAATAGATTTTAATTCTAAACAGCTAAAGAGGGTCTTGCCAATCCTTTTGTGCGACAGAACAACTGAGCAGAACATAATTTGGACTACAAACGCATATAGTGATGAAGGCTTTACAGAAAAAGACCAAATAACAATGGACGCCTTTTATGGAACGTGCCCTGTAAATCTCCAGCCAAGAGCACGAAAAAGCAAAGAGGAACAGCTATACCGCACCAGAGCCAAGGCAGAGGTCTTCACCCCAAGCTGGATTTGCAACCAGATGAATAATTATGCCGATACTGAATGGTTTGGCAAGGCTAATGTATTTAACACTCAACATGAAGACCACACTTGGACATTAAATGAGGAAAAAATTGAGTTTCCAAAAGGAAAAACTTGGAAAGATTATGTTTTAGACTGTCGTTTAGAAATAACCTGTGGAGAAGCTCCTTATCTAGTATCTCGTTACGATACAATTACAAGCACCTATATTCTTCCAATTGTAAGACGTATTGGCTTACTTGATAGAAAACTTCGTGTAGTAAATGAAAACACAAAAGCGCAAAAAGCCTGGACAGAATGGGCCATTAAAGCGCTGCAAAGCTGTTATGGCTATGAATACCAAGGCGATAGTCTTCTCATTGCAAGAATAAATCTCTTTCTAACTTTCTTAGACTATTACACAGAGCGTTGGAACAAAGAGCCAGAATACAATGTACTTTCTACAATAGCTACCATCATTAGCTGGAACCTTTGGCAAATGGATGGCTTTTTAGACACTGTACCATTTGGCAGACTTAAAACCCCAGAAGACGATCAAATGGACTTATTTGGCTTTGAAGAACCTAAAGAACCCACAACAAAGCCTTGCGTTATTAGAAATTGGAAGGATAATAGAATAATAGAGTTTAGAGAGCTTAAAAGGAGTGAGGGGTATAATATGGAAAAGAAAAAGATGTTCGATTTTGTCATTGGAAATCCTCCGTATCAGGAAACGACTGAAAATACTTCTGATAAACCAGTTTATAATTATTTTATGGATGCCTCATTTTTAGTAGGTGACAAAGTCGAATTAATTACACCGGGAAGATTTTTATTTAGAGCTGGAAAAACACCTGTAGCATGGGACGAAAAAATGCTCAATGACCCACATTTCAAAGTTTTAGAATATGAAGTTGATGCAAAAAAAATTTTCCCAAGCGGTTTAATAAAAGGTGGTATTGCAATTACATACTATGACTACAATCGAGATTTTGGAAAGCTTGGAACTTTTATTGTTCAAAAAGAATTACGAAATATCGTAGAAAAAACCAAGCCTTTAATGAAAGGTAAAAGCTTAGATGATTTAGTCTTTCAGCAGAATAGATGGAACCTAACTGAATTATACAAGGATTACCCAGAAGCCAAGCAACAGATAGGTAGCGATGGAAGGGAGCGCAGGTTGACAACCTCTATTTTTGCCTCCTCGAAGGTTTTTCATGATAACAAGGAGACTGAAAACGATTTAAGTATCATCGGATTAATAAAAAATATCAGATGTTACAAATATATAAATGCAAAGTATATCGATAATGAACATGAGAACTTGTTTAAGTATAAGGTAATTGTTCCAGCCTCCAATGGCTCAGGAGCCATTGGAGAAGTATTATCTACACCCCTAATCGGGGAACCCCTAATCGGGTATACTCAGACATTCATTGGAATAGGGGCTTTTAGCACTTTAAAAGAAGCTACAGCAGCCCTCAAATATGTAAAATCGAAATTTGCAAGATTATTGCTAGGAACCTTAAAAATTACACAACACAATCACAAAGGTGTATGGGTTAATGTCCCACTTCAAGACTTCACAGACAAATCGGACATAGACTGGTCCAAGTCCATCCATGAGATAGACTTGCAACTGTACAAAAAGTATGGCTTGGACCAACACGAGATAGACTTCATAGAAACTCATGTTAAGGAGATGGTCTAATGGTAAAAACAACAGAACTTGTTAAGACCTCCTCCAAGGTCGTGCCCATGATATATGCCTATACAACACCAGGAGTTGTCTATCATGACGGCTATATAAAGATTGGCTATACTGAACAAAATGTTGACCAACGAATTTGGCAACAGACTCATACAGCAGGAATAAAAGCCAAGAAAGAATGGCAAGGAAATGCCACTTATGAAGACGGCTCAGGTGAAAACTTCATAGACAAGGATTTTCATAGATATCTAAAAAAAGAAGGCGTAAAACAGCCACAGGAGGAAGGTAACGAATACTTTGATCCTCAAGATATAAACGAGTGGTTTCATATAGATCCAGAAGAATCGGAGAATAAATTCAATAAATTTAGAAAAAACAGAGGTCTTTGCGACACAAAAGACGTTTTCCCCTATGTCCTTAGAGAGGAACAAGAGGAGGCAGTACTGAAAACAAAAGCCTACATGGAAAACCACGAAAACGGAGAATTCTTGTGGAACGCAAAGCCTAGATTTGGAAAGACACTTACCACATACGACTTCATTAAACGCATTAAGGCACAAAAAGTTCTCATTGTTACAAATAGACCTGCCATAGCTAACAGCTGGTATGATGATTATCAGAAATTTGTTGGCAGACAAGGAGGCTATTTCTTTGTAAGCAGAGTGGACGGCATTATTGAAAAGCCATTGGTCATTGGTTATGACTCTTACAAAAAGTACGAGGAAGACAGCAATAAAAGCTCATATATGAATAAAATGGGCTTAATAGAGTTTGTATCGCTTCAAGACTTAAAAGGGTCCATCCATTTTGGAGGCAACGAAGGCAATAAACTTAGTGAAGTAATAGCAACATTCTGGGATGTCCTTGTCATAGACGAGGCCCACGAAGGTGTAGATACTTATAGAACAGACTTAGCCTTTAACAGAATCCGTAGGAAGTTTACATTACACCTCTCCGGCACTCCTTTTAAGGCCATAGCAAACGATAAATTCCCTAGTGATGCTATTTACAATTGGACTTATGCAGATGAGCAGTCAAAAAAACTCAACTGGCAGGGAACGGGAGAAAATCCTTATGGAGATCTTCCAAAGCTCAATATGTTAACCTACCAAATGAGCGAGATTGTAAAAGATGAGCTTACAAAAGGAACAGAGATAGACGGCGAAACCAGAGACTACGCTTTTGACCTTAATGAGTTCTTTGCAACCAAGAACTCTAGATTTGTTCATAATGAGTCTGTAGATAAATTCCTAGATGCACTTACAACATTAGAAAAGTATCCGTTTAGCACTCCAAAGCTTCGCAATGAGCTTAAACACACATTTTGGCTCTTAAACAGAGTGGAATCTGCTACATTACTTGCAAAAAAACTTGAAGAACATCCTGTTTTTAAGGACTACAAAATTATCTTGGCAGCTGGTGATGGAAAGCTAGATGACGACACAGAGACAAAAAAAGCTTTTGACAAAGTAAAAGATGCTATTAAGAAATACGATAAAACAATTACTCTTTCTGTTGGACAGCTCACAACAGGTGTTACTATCCCAGAATGGACTGCAGTTCTTATGCTCTCAAACATAAAGTCTCCATCTTTGTATATGCAGGCAGCATTTAGAGCACAAAACCCATGTCTTTTTAAGTTTGGTACAGAGTCTTTCAGAAAAGAAAATGCTTATGTATTCGATTTTGACCCAGCAAGAACTCTTGTTACATTTGAGCAGTTTGCAAACGATTTATATACAGACACTGCTGCAGGTCATGGAGATATGGAGACACGCAGAAACAATGTAAGAGAGCTCCTTAACTTTTTCCCTGTCATTGGAGAAGACGATAATGGAGAAATGGTAGAGCTAGATGCTGCAAAGGTATTAAGCATACCAAGAAAGATTAAATCTCAAGAAGTTGTAAAGAGCTGTTTCTTGTCTGACTATCTTTTTCAGAACATTACAAATGTGTTCCATGCTCCTAGTGAAGTAATGGATATTATTAAGCAATTTACGCCAGCAAAAGAACCTAAGACAAAAGGTCAAATAGACGACACAAAAGCAAAAGAGATACTTTTGGATTCCAATGGAGACGTAGTTGTAGAGAAAGACGTTATTATCGGACTAACTCCAGAGGTGTTTGGGGAAAAGATTTTCAAGACCATTGAAGATGTCCCCTTGGATATAGATGTTGTTTCCGAGGCCCCTTCCAAGATAGAGGAGCAAGTAAAAAGACTCAAGGACGCAGTAAAAGAAAAGACAATTGCAACCGTTTTGCAGACAGCTAAAGATCATTATGGTAGTGAGATTAAGAAATCTACAGAGCACCAAATAACACGGCAGCTTAGCTCTCTTGCTGAGCGAAAAATTAACACAGTTGTTGACGATTATAAAATTAAAACAAAGACTCTGGAAAGTGAAAGGGACGAGGCTTTGGACAATCTTGTTGAGCTTGGAAAGACAAAAGTGCAAGTGGAAGATGAATACGACCAAAAAAACAAAGAGAATATAAAAGAACTTGGAGTTTTACTTAAAAATACAATTGATGATTTTGTAGAAGAGGCACAGCAAGAAACTTTAAAAACGGTAGAGAGAAATAAGATTGAGAAAGAAAAACTTACTATAGAGGATTCTATTAAAGACCATCTTAGAGGTTTCTCTCGCACGATTCCATCATTCCTCATGGCTTATGGAGATAGCTCTGTTACTTTGGAAACTTTTGACCAAAATATTCCAGATGTTGTATTTAAAGAGGTAACAAGTATTACACTAGATCAGTTTAGGTTCCTGCGTGATGGCGGAGATTATGAAGATATCAATACAGGCGAGACAAAACATTTTGATGGGCATTTGTTCGAGCCTGTCGTATTCAATGACTCTGTAAAAGAGTTCCTTAGAAAGAAAAAGGAGCTTGCCAACTACTTTGAGGATAGCCACAAGGAAGATATCTTTGACTACATTCCACCACAAAAGAACAACCAAATCTTTACTCCAAGAGCTGTGGTGCAAAACATGGTGGATTTATTAGAAAAAGAAAATCCCGGTTGTTTTGACGACCCAACAAAGAGCTTTGCAGACTTGTATATGAAGTCTGGTATGTATATTTCAGAGATTGTTAAAAGGCTCTATAGAAGCGAAAAGATGAAGCAGTTGTATCCAAATAACAAAGAACGGCTTGCACATATATTTGCTAAGCAGGTATACGGCTGTGCTCCAACTGAAATTCTTTACAGAATATGCTTGAACTATCTTCTTGGGTTTGCAGACACTATCCAAATAGAAGAGCACAACATAAAGCTTTGCGATACTCTTAAGTTTGCAAAACAAGGAACTTTAGAAAAGGAACTTGCCAAGCTGTTTGAGCTGTAAAAGCACATTGTTTTTAGGAGTTGCCTTCTGTATGGTAACTTTCAGGCTTCCTCGCTTTAGACTCAACCCTACCGGGACGTTTGGCTATTGCTCAGATTCAAACTTCAATAGATGTTCCTACAAACTACAAGAGGGACCACAATGGATCCCTCTCTTGTTTAGGCGCGATTGGGTTTGAACCAACGACTTCTACCGTGTGAAGGTGTTTTATTTCTTTTCCGTACGCCCTCTATAACTATCTATATATTACAATGCTACAACAATTTATGCAATTAGCATTTTTCAAATTATTTCTTTTTTTATCTCACTTTTACGTTTTTTTATCTCACTTTTTTTCTCACTTTTTTTGTATAGTCTTGAAAAGGCAAGTATTATTTAACGGGGTGTAAAAGTTCCTGCAATTCTTTTTGTCGTGAAAATGTTGCAACCTCTGCTTCAGGAACAATAAAAAACACCCCGTAATATTGGGGTGTCGAAAGTATTGAAAATAGAGTAGGGGCACTATCTATTGTTCTTGTTGTTCTTGTTCTTTGCCTTCGGTCTTTTCTCCAAAGAAAAGTTCGTACATTGCTTGGTCTAGCTTTTCAAGTTTTCCATTCTTGTTTTCTATGCCCTGCGGTTGTTCTGTGATGTAGAATGTTGGCACGCCCTCCACGCCGTCGCGCTGTTGCTTCTGATAGTTCACAATTACGCGCGATATTGCGTTGACGGTTGGGGGTTGATATTTTGTGTATGTTGTCCATGAATGAAGCCTGACAATCTCTCCATGAATGATGACTTCTTTTGTTTCTTCAACCTTTTCTTCGTACGTGAACCCGCGGGCAAGTTTAACCAAAGAATTGAATGCTTCAGGAACAAGCGGACATCGTGCGCGTTGGATTCGGTCTACTAGTTCGGGCAAGGTCTTTTTTGCCTTGATGTAGCTATCTTTACCAATGCCAAGATACAACGCAAGTTCTTTGTCTGTTGCTCCTGCTCGCGCCCATTGCTCCAACGTTCCGTCATCAAGGGCACGTTGCACTATCTGCATACAATCCTTCGTTCTAGTCCTTTTTGTGGCACTCGCACGCACCGTTGTATTTTCTTGCTTCATGAAAAAACTCCTTGAAAAACTGTTTTTATTGATAAAATTTTAAACTTTTTGAGTTTGGGGGTGTCCACTGTAAGTATCTTTTTCTTTAATCTTTAATCTTTAATCTTTATTCTTTATCTTTAATCTTTATTCTTTATTCTGCTAAACCAATTATTGAACCAATTGCTTTACCAATTGCTTTACCAATTGCTTTACCAATTACTGAATAAAACATGATGTTAATAGCCAGGAACATCAACATAGTATTGTTCAATGTCATTGTTGAAAACTGCGGGGGTTGAAGTTGTTGTTTTGTTCTTTTTTGCTTCTGCTCCCATTTTTCCACGTTGGCTATAACTTTCTTTACGTTGCTTCAGGTCTTGCAAATAAACTTGAGCCATTGGCATTTTATATACATTGGTTACCCCTTTTTCCACATTCAATAAGTTAGTTTCAAGGCAATATTCAAGAAAATCATCAAAACGGGCTATTGTTAGCTTGTTCATCTGTGCATACTGTTGCAAACTTCCCTTTCCCACGAAAGTAGCGTTTTGCCTGTCTATTGCACTAAAAAAAAGTAACAGAAAAAATCCTACAAACTCAGCCCCTCCACGTCCTCTTAATCCTTCAAATTCAAAGCCATGGAAAAAAGAATACGGCACTTTGTAAAAATGGGTTGTAAATTCATTTTGATATTCTTGTATCTCCATGTTATTCCCTCCCGATGTTGTTCTGTGTCTCTTTTTCTCTGTAAGCTTCAACGCGATTTTTGACAATGTACGCTTCAAGAACATCTTCTTCTATTCGCAATGGGGCTTTTGGAGTATTACCAAGTTTCACATAAGGGATAACACCGCGGTATACTCGCATGTATACACCCTGTTTTGTTGTTCCTAAAATTTTTGCACATTCTTCTAAAGTTAATAATCTTTGCATAAAAAAACCTCCTGCAAAATGTTTTCTAAGAAAGATTATAACGGCAGAAGATAATTTATGTAAATTCTTATAATATAGATATTTACCTGTATAAAACTTTGCAAAAACTTGTATAAAACTTGTAAATTAAAAGGTGTCTAAAGTTCCTGCAAGTCCTTGTCTTGTATACTTTTCACCGCCCCGCTTTACAATGTAGCCTTCTTTGCTCCAACGTTCCCACTCGGGCTTGATGTTTTTTTCTTTTAATAAAGCTTCTGTCTTGGTTTTATAGTCGCCCTTTGAGGCACCCTTTGCAGATACTGCCAAGATATACGCTTCTTTTTTGGGTAACCATTCAAGAAAGCCATTCTTTGCAAGTAGCTGTATACCTCTTGGAAAATCTTTTTGCTTTAAGGTTTTTGGTTTTTCGTTATCTTCCAAGGGGCTGTTGTTCCATTTTCTTCCAATAAAATCTTCTTCACTCAAAGAAAACTTTATATATTCTTCTAGCATTTTACTTTCTAATTCAGGAATAGAAAGTTTTCTAAAATGCTGTATGTTTTCTTTTCTTGCCTGCAACGGGGTGTAATGGTCAATGTTGCCTTCTTTTTCGTACCAATAAAGCCCTGTATAATATTTTTCACCATCTGCGGTCTTGCCATAGCCTTGGCGTAAATGCTTTAAAAAAAAGTCTTGGTCTTTCTCTGCGTAATCGTCTACTAAACTTTTCACTTCGTACCAATAGGCTAATTGAAAATCATAATAAGCCCGTTGATTTACAACGGGCGGGATAGTATCTTGTTCATGTGTTTCAATTATAGCTTCTTCCACATTTTGCATTATAGGGGGTTTATTCGTTCTATATTGCATTTGTGATTGAAGTAGTAACCCGATAGCTATTTGATTAAAAAATGCCTTCTTGAGCCCTTTATTTTGCACTGTAAGCCTCCTGAGTGTTTTTTATGTCGTCAAACGGGGTGTAAATGGCATTTCTTATGTTGTCATTCAGGCTATCAAGCTCACCCCGTAAACCCTGCACCAATTGTCGCATGATAGTTGTTTGCAAGATTATGTTTTCTGTGTCGTCTGTGTCGCCTGCAAGAATACAATCAATTGTGCTTTTAATTTGCATACATGTAAAACTTGCTCTATCAATATCAAAACTTAAATTATTCAAAAATTCGTTCATGTCATGCCTCCTGTTCTTTTGGGTTGTTAAGAAGTGAACCTATTTTTCCTACAATGTTCTTTACTCGTTTTGTTTTGTCGCCTGTGTCGTATCTATCTGTCATTGCGATATCGGTATGCCCTGTTAACAGGCGTATTTGTTCCTCTGCAACCTGCATGTCTCTCAACTTGGATATATAACAATGTCGCAATGAATGAAAAACAATATGCCTCTCTTTTCTTTCCTGCTCGCTAATTCCTATACGTTCCAATTCTCTATAAAACCATTTCAAAATAGTTGTTCCAAAAATAGGGCAATCGGGGTTGTTGTCTGCATAGAAAATAAGGTTCTTGCCCTGCGGGTCTTTGTGTGGGTTTGTATGTGCAAATTCTATAAGTTCATTTGCTAGCCATAAAGGAATTACATTTTTACGCGGGGTGTTAGATTTTGTACTTTTGAACCCGTCATATTTTGAGAAAGAATGTTCAATTTGAATAATTGCAAATTGTTCTTCGCTATCCTCTGCGGGTAGTACAACATCACATTCACGCAATGCAAGAATTTCACCTTGTCGCATTCCTGTATTTATACCAATAGCAGTTGCAAGATAAACCCTTTTATCAAGAAAACATTGAACTTTAACTTCTTTCAAGTGTCCGTTCTTTGCACCCCGTTTTTCAATGCCTTTATATCCTGTTGTGCTATCGTGGTACATTTGACATATAAGGCGGTTTGTTTCTTCTTCTGTAAGCTCTCCAACAGTTGATTTTGTTTCTTGTGAATACTTTTCCAAGTTCAATAAAGGGTCTGCATGCAAAATCCCTTTTCTTTGAAGTTCTTTAATTGGCTTTGCAATGCTCTTTTGCACTTCAAGCCATTTGCTTTTTGAAGTTTCAAGGCAATGTTCTTGAATAGCTTCAATGTGTCGCATTTTCACCTGTGAACACTTCAACCCTCTAGGCAATAATGGGAAAACATAGTTTTTCAAGTTGCTTGCCATGTTGCGTGGGTGTGCTTTATGGTTTGAACCTTCTTTTTTTCTGTTCTGTTTTTTTATGTACTCTGAAGTATCAAAATTCCAAAACCCCTCTAGGTAGTCACGAAATAAGGGGTCTTGCGTTTTCTTGTTTCCGTCTAGCCCTGCAACAATTGCCCTGCGTGCTATGCTCTCTGCTTCAGGTCGCTTTGTAATGTGGTGTATGGGGTCACCTAATTTTTGAGAAAGTTTGTCAATGCTTATTGCTGTTGAATACTTGCCCGTTTCATTGTTCTTGAATTGAACATACCAAACATAACCTTTTTTCTTGGCTCTCTTTGAAAGTGAATACAATTCCATGTTTCCTTTGCCTCTCCTGTAAGAATTTTTTGAGGCGGTCGGATACGAAAATAAAATACTTTTCTCACTTTTTTTCTCACTTTTTGGATTTTGAACCATTAAGCAAGAAAATAAAACCCATGTAATTTATTGTATTACAAGGGTTTACGGTTTAGGCGC
>CAVFGI010000019.1:0-37129 GCA_963621975.1 Selenomonadaceae bacterium | reverse complement strand
ACACTATTGTCTCTCAATAATTAAACAAAAAAATAGACTACGAAATTACGCTTACCATTGAAACGGTATGCCTTTTGACAAAACCATTATTTGAATGGAAATGTGGATGAGTTGGATGTACGTCAGTGGAAAGTAACACAATCTATGGCGAATCAATATACTCAGAACACAACTCTGGAATGAAGCTTTTGGCCTTTATATCGTGTATATAAAGCAGAAGCAAGGTATTATTGGGTCGTTAATCTCAAAGGAGGAAAACGAACTCTTCGAGTACGATGAAGGCCTGGTGCTTGGCTTCATCCAGCGAATAGATCGATGGCCACGTCAAGGTAACATTTAAGGCAGGCATAGAGGTGGAGATTAAGAGATAGAGCACTCACAACCAGTGATAGTATTCCAGTTTACGAGGAGATAGGACCGTCTATCTCTTTTTTCATATTTATGCACTATTAAACGATTACTCGTTTTTTATAAACGATAGGTGTGCACTCTCTAGGCTATCGTTTAAAGGTGGCAAAAAATCGTCTGACGTACATACTGTTGTCTCAAGCCATGTTGAGACAGTTGTGTTAATGTCTAGGGTATGAACCGTGACTTATAAAGTTCCTGTATAGATAAGAAATCCTTTCAAATAAAAGAGAAATCCAGTAAATGAATGTATAAGATTCCATCTTTTTAGAAAGGAGGAGAACAAGATGCCATTGAGATCGCCCGTAGTGAGACAGCCTGTTTCCATGAAGGAGGGCTTCTGTGTGAGGTCGCAGCTGGAGGGGAGGCCGTCTTGGAGGTTGAGGCCTCGACAGGGATTTGAGAATCAACTGGACAACATGAAACCAAAGCCTTAGTATCTATAAACGGAACAAGGAGGAAAGAGATGAAGAAAGGTTTGCTTGTTCTTTTGGTTGTTTGTTGCCTATTTCCCGTTTTTGCGCTTCAGAATACGTTTGGACCTTCAAGCGATGAGTATAGGGATTTGATGACGCTGTGCTCCGTGTCCGGTGTCAGACCTGCGATTATGGTCCTTCCAATATCGGCGGACCAGATGCTGCGGATCATGGATGCCATTCCAGTTTCAGAGCTGGATGATGTGTACATTGGCATGTACAATGACTTGAGAAGCAAGCTTGAGGCTCCTTCCGTTGTTATTGACCAAGTGCTCGGAAACGGAGAGTTCGCTGCAGATTTTGCAATAGAGACCTCTTTTCAGGCCATCAAACAGTCTTCAAGTGAATTCGATTTCCTTGTTGCCAAGAAGGATAGGAAGCCAATGCTCCTCATTGGTGCGGACCTTTTCTTCAATGACTACCTGTATGCAAAGTTCACCATTGATGTGACTGACATAGACAACGGCGCTTCTTGGCGTTCGACTGAAGACTACAAGACCTACACGACGAACCTCATGAAGAAGCTTGGTATCCAGGACAACATTGACTTCACGTTCCCTCACAAGGCCTTCGTCTCAATTGGAACGAGCGGTATGAACCTGACTGTTGGAAGGGATAGGCTTTCTCTTGGAAACGGAAAGACCGGCAACCTTGTCCTTGGCGACAACCTGTGGTTCCAGGACTTTGCGAAGGCAAGTGTGGTTTCAGGCATGGTGTCGTATGGTTTCACTGTGATGTCGTTTGAGAATTCTTTTGAAGACAATCACTTGAAGATTGAGAACGACTATACCGTTAGCCGCGCCCGTCAAATGGTATTTCTCCACGACCTGTCCTTCAGTCCTACAAGCTGGCTTTCGCTGTCGTTGTCAGAGGGTGCGTTGGTTTATGGAACAACTGCCCTCATGGATTTGAGGAAGCTCAACCCGTTCTTCATCCTGCACAACGTGTTCGACTACTCGGACAGCACCGGCAAAAACCTTGGAAACATGAACAATTTCTTTGGATTTGAAGTGTCCGCAGCCCTTCCTTATGGGCTTGCCGTCAACTCGCAGTTCGTATTCGACCAAATCCAGCTCAGCGGCGAGCATGGAAGCGACAACCCTCAGAGCGCCTATGGTGTACTCTTGAATGTGACGAAGTCAGGCTCTTTGTTCAATGGAGTATACGATGCCTATTTGGAGGGCGTGTACACATCTCCAAACCTTTATCTAAAGGAGAAGGACGTTGAATGCAAAGAGTACTGGAACATGGACCTCATCGTAGGAAAGAAGCTCTACTGGACGACTTCTGGGATTGATGATGTGTCATATCTTGGATACAAGCATGGGCCGGACTCGGTCGTGATTGGAGCCGGTTTCGACTGGAGGGACAACAATGGATTGGAGATTGATTTCTCTGCCCTTTACAGAATCCATGGCGAACAGGGAATCAAGTTCTTCGATTCGCAGAAGGATACGACGATTACATACGGAGAGGATTCGGACATGATAACAGGCGACCTCCTTGAAAGACGTCTTGTCCTGGACCTTTGCGTTTCCAAGGCGTTCGATGACTATCTGGACCTTGAAGGCGAGATTGGAATCATCCATGCGGCGAACTACAGGAACACCACCTCTTCATTCACTGACCTTCAGTTTGCGGTCTCCGCAACGCTTAAGGTCGATGGCTTTTTCAACAGAACGGAGCTGACAAGGCCATGACAGTATGCTAAGAGACATGTCAAGACAAAATTGTAAAATTTATCCGGACTAAGCTACCTTCTTCTTAGTTATCTTCTCCGGGAAACTTCCTTCTTTGTAAATCTCTTCTGGAGTTTTGTAGTTCAAGCTCTGGTGAATTCTTTTGATGTATACTGACTACCACAATCTGTATTGAGAATTGCAGGAATGCCATATTTCACGATAGCTTCTTGTACCACATCAAGACAGAAGCCTACATCCATCGACTCAGAAAGTTTCCAAGATAGAATCTTTCTGCTAAATAGGTCTATTACAGCTGTGAAGTAGACCATCCTATTCCCAAGCTTTATGTAAGTGATGTCTGTAGCCCAAACTTCATTTACATACCTAATTACTCTATTCCGTAAGAGGTATGGGTACTTTTCAGATTTTCCTTTAGCTACTCTAGTAGTAATAAACCTTGGAGAGACTCCATGTAGACCTAATTTTTTTGTAAATTCGCCTTATATTGAACTCCGTAGCCCATGAATACCCTTGCCTAAGTAAATGCTTAGACATCTTTATATACCCATAGGTGTCGTATTTAGTCCATTCTCTAAGAACTGTATCACATCTCTTACCTTGTTCAATTTCTTTCTCAAATTTTGCTTCTTCCCATATAATAATGCCCCTATTATATGGAAGCCTCTATCCGAATATTTTTCACTCCTTTTGTCTAATTTATACACTTTAAATTTTCCCTGAAAAAGTTAAAATTTCGATGTTTTCAGGGAAATTTTCCATGAAAAAGCCCAATTTTGTCTATTTTCAGGGAACAAGCAGTTCATAAAGGCAGTTTTGCAAAAACTCCTGTTGTGTTTATTACAAATGTGTCTTCTCCTTGTTTTGTCTCTCTAATAAGTGGTATAACGATGTTATGGCAAACAGTAGAAGAGACACAGCTGATTCTTATACTCTCAGAGCTCATAGAGAAGGGTACCCAGCAAGAAGCGTTTATAAACTTGAGGAAATACAGAAAGCCAACAACATCATTAAACCGGGAGACTGTGTTTTGGATGTGGGGGCGGCTCCAGGAAGTTGGACTCTTTATACACATAGGATGCTTCTCAAAGGAAAGGGAACAATAATTAGCGTTGACCTAAATCCTCTTAACCTTAATCCTGTGCCTCCTACCGTTACTGCCTATGTTGGAGATGCCTTTTCAAAGGAAATTAGGACAAAACTTACAAGCCATGGGCCATTTGACGCCATCATTAGTGATGCAGCTCCCATGACAACGGGCAACCGCACTGTAGATACTACTAGAAGTGAATGGCTTGCGGAACAGGTTGTCCTTTTGGCTCAAGAGCAATTAAAAACACATGGAAATCTAGTTATAAAAATCTTCCAAGGGGGAGGACAGCAACAGATTCTACAAACCATGCGTAGTATGTTTGTCAAGGCTAAAACTCTCAAACCCAAAGCCTGCAGAACAGATAGTTTTGAAATATACCTTATTGGACTAGATAAAAAGTAGTTGTGGTTGACGTTAAAGTGCTAGCGTACTATTTTTAAGGCATGTCAAAAAACACTTTTCTGAACAAAAAGTTCAAATATACATATTCAAATGCAGTAACATATTTGATTCTTATAAACATTGTTGTTTATATGCTTGTAAACTATACAAATATTCGCATCCAAGGGTTGCCTCTTATTTATTGGCTGGGTTTAATTCCCGGCTGTGTTAACATGGGATGGGTTTGGCAGTTCTTTACGTACATGTTTGTTCACAGCAGTTTTTCACACCTTTTCTTTAATATGTTTGGACTTTACATGTTTGGTACTCTACTTGAAAAAGAACTAGGAACTAGAGAATTTTTGTTATTCTACTTTGTTTGTGGAGTTTTAGGTGGCGTCATTAGTTATATCTTTTATTTAATTATGGGAACTTATGCAGTAATTGTTGTAGGTGCATCTGGCTCCATATATGCAATGCTGCTATTGACTGCTGTTTTCTTTCCTAATGCAAGAGTTTTACTGTTTTTCTTCATTCCTCTTAAGATGCCTTATGCTGTAATGGTTTATATAGCAATTGAGTTGTTTGATCAAATTGTTGGTCTTAATGGCGGTGTGGCTCATTTAATTCATCTTTCTAGTATTGCTATTGCATGGCTCTATTGTATTGTTAGATTCAAGATGAACCCAATAAAAATCTGGAAATATAATCTATGAACCTTCTGAAACCTTTTTTCCCTTTTTTTGTTGTATAGTTGTATAATCAAAGGGAAAAAAGGAGTTCTTATGAAGAAATTATTAGTTACACTACTTGTTTTGGTTCTTTGTTTTACAGCTTTTGCAGGTGTAGAATCAAAATTAAATGTATATGGTGGAACATCTTACATGGTTTCTCATGTGGGTGCATCTTATAATCTTGGGCAGTGGGAGTTTGGTGGAACATTGTATTCTGCATTTCCAAATGTTGGCATTATTGGGTATGTGAAGGAAATGAAAAACTATGATCCAGCAGGAACTGCAGAGAAGCCAAATCTTTTAAAGCTGTTAGGAGAGTCTTTCACGCTTGGTTATGCTGCAAATGTTTCAGCTTCTTATGATGTTATTCCATCAGCTTCTGTAGATTTAAATTTAGGCTTGTCTCTTTCTGGTATGTACACAGAATTTTTAAAAGATTTGTTGGGTGTAAAGTTTGGTATTGTATCCGCAGATGTGACAATGAAACTGCAGTTTAATTTTTCTAAACACAATGGTATTTATGTTGCAACAGAGCTTCCTCTTGCTGGTGTGTTAATATCTCAACAGACAACAGAAGAAAGTGGTACAACAGTTGGAGCAAATTTCTTTACAGTGGCAATGGAAGGATATCCTCAAGCTGCTTTGTCTTTGGTTATTTATACAACAAGAGTTGGTTACGTCTACAGATTCTAAGGCTTTTGCAAAAGGCGCAGAAGAAAAAAATAAGCTGTAACAAGGTGTCTGAATGACAGTGTTACAGCTTTTTTCACATCTGAGACCGGGAAGATTCGAACTTCTGACCCTCAGATCCGCAATCTGATGCTCTATCCAGCTGAGCTACGATCTCGTTTATCGGAGTGACGGGGATTTGAACCCCGGATACCGTTACCAGTATACTTCCTTAGCAGGGAAGCGCCTTCGACCGCTCGGCCATCGCTCCTAGGTACGGATGGAGAGGGATTCGAACCCCCGGAGGCTTGCACCTCAACGGTTTTCAAGACCGCCTCCTTCGACCTCTCGGACATCCATCCATAGCGATAAAACGATAATAGTTGATTCAATCTTTGTCAATAGATACCAGACATTTCCCATTTGTTAAATTAGCCATAGCAAGAACTAACTTTTCCGAATTTGAACTTGGAACAGTTCCTTGGATAAAGACGGAAGTACCAAAATCTTCCTTTGTTGTTTGTGCTTCAACGGAGGACAGTATTCGTTTGGTGTTTTCATAGCAATCATAGCCTATATTCATTGTAAAAGTGCTTTTTTCTACAAGTTCTTCTGTTTTTATTCCATCAAGGACGGCTTTGGTACTGTCTCCATAGGCCTTAACAAGGCCACCGGTTCCAAGAAGTGTTCCTCCAAAGTAACGAACAATTAAGACAATAATATTGGTGATGCCTGAGCCTTTTAAAACTTCCAAAGCAGGTCTTCCTGCTGTGTTCTTTGGTTCGTGGTCATCTGAATAGGAAAACTGATTTCCCATAACAGCTGCATGGACAACATGCGTAGCACCTTCAAACTGAGAGCGGGTCTCATCAACTATACGTTTAACATTAGAGGGGGAGGAGCAGGGCTTTGCAATTGCAATAAACCTAGATTTCTTTACTATAATTTCAACTTGTCGTTCTTCTTTTAGAATTTTCATTCCATTCCCCTCACCAGTTGTAAGAAAAGATGTTTTTACACACTTTACGACTTTCTTGGTCTAGCTTAGAAGCAACTTTGTTTAAAGCTTCAATTTCTTCTATTTCCAAATGGAGATTTAATGCTAAAACGTTGTCCAAAAGTTGTTTTTCTGTGCGAACACCTAAAATTATATAGTCAACACCTGAGGAGGCAACCCAGGATAATGCAACAGTAGCAGGAGAAACACCTTTCAAATTAGCTATTTCTTTTAATGTTTCAAGTAGATTTAAAAAAGGCTTATAGCAAGGTTCTTTAAAACAAAAAAGAGAACTCCTAGCGTCTTTCAAATCTTCTTTTGCTGTGTATTTTCCAGATAGTAATCCCATGCCAAGAGGGCTATAGGCAAGTACCTCAACGTTACGAGATTTGCAATAATCAAGAGTTTCTTTTAAATCTCTTGTCCAAAGTAAGGATACAGGAATTTGCAAACAATCTATATCAACATTTAAACTCTGTAAATATTCCAAAGGGGTATTACAAATGCCAACCTTCTTAACCAACCCAGAGCTTTTTAAAAAAACCATCTTTTTAACAAAATCTTCAATCTCAAAACCTGTTCTTGGCCAATGTAAATACAGTCTATTTAGGTTTTTAATACGAAGCCGTGAAAGGCTGTGGGAAACTAGTTCCAAGGGATCTTTTGATGATGGCATAATCTTGGAATCTATTTCAAAAGATTTATTGGGAAAATGAGATAAAACCTTTCCAAGTAGTTGTTCTGCACGCCCTTTTCCATAACCCTGTGCGGTGTCAAAACAATTAAAACCTTGATGGACTGCAAAGCTTAAAAGTTTTTCACTGAGTGCTGGATCTTGGTCCTTCCAAAAGCCGTCTGATGGTACAGTTTGCCATGTTCCTAGAATAATTTTACTCATAACTCAGGTTCTGGGGTGTCAAATTCTATTTCGTAGGAGAGGGTGTCTCCTTCTTTGTTGCATATTGCAAACAGAGTGAAAGGTTCATAGTTTAGGGCGTGTTGAAGCCATATAGTGTCATCGTTGAACATTCTATCAAAAGGCAAGGCAGAGATATTGGACCAAAAAGGACGAGCTTCAGAAGATTCAATAGGTGATCCTTCATATTCTGTTGCAACAAAGACATGCCCTTCCATGTTGTTGTTTGGAATCATAAAATTTAGTGTGCCAACATGGACGGGATTAAAAACCTTTATTCCAACTTCTTCCATTGTTTCTCTTATGCAACACTGTTCTGTTGTTTCTCCTTTTTCTCTATGTCCTCCAGGGGCACAGACTTTGCCGTTTCCAAAACCTTTCTTTTTTCTTTCTATGAGTAAAACCTTGCCATTTCCGTCAAGGATATAGCAAACGGTACAGACACTAGAGGGACGCCAGTTTTTCCAACGATTTTTCTTTTTACTCACGTATGTAACAGTATTGTTCAAATATTCTCAAGTCAAGTCTAGTTTAGAAGGGTTTTTTGAGTTAAGCTAAGAGCAATAGCTGAAGGAGAAAAATGTATGAATAACATAGCTTCTTATATTGACCATACTGTCCTTGCTGCAGATGCAACAGAGGAAAAGATTCAGAAACTTTGCAATGAGGCAAAAGAGTGGAAATTTGCCAGCGTTTGTGTTAATACTTGCTGGACTAAGTTTTGTGCCCAAGAGCTTGAAGGAACTGGCGTGAATGTTTGTACTGTTGTTGGGTTTCCTTTAGGTGCAATGTGTACTAAGGCCAAGGCTTTTGAGGCGAAATGTGCCGTTGAAGATGGTGCCACTGAAGTGGATATGGTTATTAATATCGGGCTATTGAAAGACCATAAAGATGACTTGGTTGAAGAGGATATCCGTGAAGTGAAAAAGGCCTGTGGGGACAAGGTTTTGAAGGTCATAATTGAGGCGTGCTTGCTGACTGACGAAGAGAAGGTGCGTGCTTGTGAGCTTTCCGTGAAGGCTGGAGCTGACTTTGTGAAGACATCTACGGGCTTTTCAAAGTGGGGAGCTAAGGTGGAAGATGTGGCTCTCATGCGTAAGACCGTGGGGCCTAAGGTGGGCGTGAAGGCTGCTGGCGGAATCAGGACATATGAAGATGCTGTGAATATGATTGAAGCAGGTGCAAATAGGCTTGGATGCAGTGCTGGTATTGCAATTGTTCAGGGTGCAAAATAAGAAGAGATAAGGATTTAACATGGTTCCAGTTGACTCTATAGGTTCAAGTGAAGATTTTTTGAAGAGTTTGGGTTTTCCTACGTTGGAAGTTCATAAGTCTTTTGCGCATTTTGATTTCACTCGGCCAGGAAGGCGCGTGCTCCTCATTGGCCCAATGGGGTCTGGGAAGACTGAGTTTGCTGCACGTGTTTGGAGAGATGCTTCTGTGGCTCAGAAAAAGGGTGCAAAGGTTAAGGCGCTGACAAGTACTGGAGACGTGGATAGACGTAATGTCTTTTTTATAAGAAATCAGCTTGACGGTGTACGTTTTCAGGAATATCCACAGGACGCTATGGCCTTTAGAAGTGGCTACATTAGATGTGGCGAAAACATTGCACGCATTAGAGATTCCTTTGATTTTGAGAAAGTCTTGGCAGATAACCCAACGGCTGGTACTTATATTATTGATGAGGCATCCTTCTTTGATGAGCGTCTTGCGTATGTGGTGAGAAATGCAAGCGTGGAAAAGGGGATTATGTTTATTTTCCCCACACTTATCTTGAATTTTAGGCGCGATATCTTTAATTCATCGGCACGCCTGATGCTGGATATCGCCACAGATGTCATCCCTCTTACAGCGTACTGCGAGCACGATGACTGCATTAAGGACGCTTTTTATACATACCGATATTACACAGTGGATAATTGTGAATGTCCTGCTTTGTATTTTGATCCCCTAATTGTTGTTGGTGGAGATGGTGCAAAAACAGGTTCAGATAATCCAAATTATGCTTCTCGCTGTGATGAACATCATTTTCTACCCGGTAAGGAATATACCTTCTTTAACCTTAAGCCTATGGCAGAAGAGGCAAATAAGGGGAATATCAAGAAACTTAGAACGGAAATTGAGAATTTAAAAAATAATATTAAGAAGAGTGAGCTTTACAAAAACATCTCTTCTCGATATAAGAATAACCCAAACGAAGAGATTTATCTTAACTCTCTCAAACCTAGTTATATTGCAGAGAAGGCACTTATGTACTTGTTCAATGAACAAAATCTTGTGTCTGAGGACCTTTTGGTTCGTTTTGTTAATGAACTTGAGCTAAATAGAGAGTATATGACAAAAACTTTGGCTGACAACCGTAGACCAGTATCTTTGGATCAGGGTTTCTTGTTTTAGTCGTTTCTTGGTTTTGGAGGATTGCAATGCACCAGTTAGCAGAAAAGCTCAACGGAATTCTAGGCGAGACAAGTGTTTTCTCAATGTTGTCTGATTATGGTAAGAGAATGTATGTTCCAAAAGGAATTATTGTTCAATCTGCAGAGGCAAAACAAAAAGCAACAAATTTTAATGCTACAATTGGCGTTGCCTTAGAAAACGGTAGTGCAATGTACATTCCTTCAATGAAGGCTCAGTTTGCTCCATCTATGTCTGTTGGAGAGATTTTTCCTTATGCCCCAATGGGTGGAATACAAGCTCTTAGAAAGACGTGGAAAGAACAAATGTATACGAAAAATCCAAGTCTTGAAGGTAAGTCTATCTCTCTTCCAATTGTTGTATCTGGACTTACGAATGCATTAAGTATTGTTTGTTCTCTTTTTTTGGATCCTTCTGATTTTGTAATTCTTCCTAACATGTTTTGGGAAAATTATGATTTGATTTTAGATGAGCAGAGACAGGCGAACAAGGTTCTTTTTCCAATCTTTAAAAATGGTGCTTTTAACCTTGAGGGGCTTGATGCCGCTCTTGCATCAACAGGTGATAATAAGGCTGTTGTAATTCTTAATTTTCCTAATAATCCTACTGGTTATACTCCCACAAAAGCAGAAGCTTCTGCTATAGTTGCAATCCTAAAACGATACTCTGATTCCGGTAAAAAGCTCACAATTGTTACAGATGACGCCTATTTTGGGCTATTTTTTGAAGAAGATGTCTGTAAAGAAAGTCTTTTCTCTCAGCTTTGTGATTGCAGTGAAAATCTTTTAGCTATCAAATGTGATGCAGCTACTAAAGAAGAGATGGTGTGGGGCTTTAGAGTTGCTTTTATTACTTATGGCTGTAAAGGTTTCACTGAAGAACAGTATGATGCTCTTATGCAAAAAACTATGGGTGCTCTTAGAGGCTCATTATCTAGCTGCACAACTTCAGGCCAAAATATTCTGCTTAAGGGTATGAATGATCCAAATTATCAAAAGGACAAGCAAGCTGGAATTGAAAAGATTGGTACAAGATACAGGGCTCTAAAGAAAGCCTTGGAGAAATACAAAGATAGAGAAGACCTAAGACCTCTTCCTTTTAACAGTGGTTATTTTATGAGTTTCTACTGTGCTTGTGATTCTGAAAACTTAAGACAGCTTCTTTTGAACAAGTATGGAACTGGTGTAATTAGATTAGACGAGCATCATATCAGGCTTGCCTTCTCAAGTGTTAACCTTGAGAAGATTGAAGCACTGATTGATACTGTTTATCTTGCTGTGAAAGAAGCTATTTGATAACAAAGCTTACAAGTTTATTTGGAACTACAATCTCTTTAAGGATTGTTGCACCCTCAAGGTAACGTTTGACGTTATCGTTTGCCTTGGCAGCTGCAATCATATCATCCTTTGGGGTGTCCTTTGCTAATGTTAGTTTTGCACGCACTTTTCCATTGATTTGAACAACTACAGCAATTTCTGCGTCAACTGTCAAAGACTCATTGTAGACAGGCCACTTTTCGTTTGCAATGGAAGGCTTATGTCCAGCTCTTTCCCACAGTTCTTCTGCAAGGTGAGGAGTGTATGGGCTGAGCATGAGTACAAAGGGTTCCCAAGCTTCACGAGGAAGTTTATCCAGCTTTGAGAGGTCGCTGACATAAATCATCATTTGGCTAATTGCTGTGTTGAAGTTTAATGTTGAAGTATCATCTGTGACTTTCTTGATTGTCTTGTGAAGACTCTTCATTAGCTCTGCTGGAGCTTTTTCATCTACAATCTCTTTTTCTTCTGCAATGCGCCAAATTTTATCTATGAAACGCCAAACACCAGCAATGCCTGATGTGGACCAAGGTTTTGAAACCTGAAGTGGACCCATAAACATCTCGTACATGCGCATAGTGTCTGCCCCATATTCTGCTTCAACTTCATCTGGATTTATGACGTTCTTAAGGCTTTTTGACATCTTTGCAATAACACGTTCCAAAACCTCTCCAGTCTCCTTGTCTACATAGACACCAGGTTCTTTTTCAATAACCTGATCTGTTTGTACCAGTGATTTATTTGTTCTTTGATATGCAAATGCGGTTATCATTCCTTGATTTATGAGTCTGGCAAATGGTTCTGGAGTTGAGACTAAGCCCAAGTCAAAAAGAACTTTATGCCAGAATCTTGCATACAAAAGGTGAAGAACTGCGTGTTCTGTTCCTCCAATGTAAAGATTGACTGGCATCCAGTATTTTTCTTTTTCTGGGTCTACAAATCTTTCTTTGTTCTTTGGATCAATGTACCTGAGATAGTACCAGCAGGAACCGCCCCATTGTGGCATTGTGTTTGTCTCTCTTTTTGCTGGTCCACCGCACTTTGGACAACGGCAATTAACCCAAGAAGAGATGTTTGCAAGAGGACTTTCTCCTGTTCCAGATGGTAGGTAACTTTCAACATCAGGAAGCCTAAGAGGAAGTTCTTCTTCTGGAACTACAACTGTTCCACAACTTGGACAGTGAATGAGAGGAATTGGTTCGCCCCAGTAGCGCTGTCTGCTAAAAATCCAATCTCTAAGTTTGTAGTTTACAGTTTTGTGTCCAATGCCACGTTCTTGGAGAAATTCAATCATCTTTTCAATGGCATCGGCCTTATTGAGACCGTCTAGGAAGCCACTATTTACGTGAATACCGTCCTCCGTCCAAGCTTGGGTTTGAACGTCTACTTGGCTTTTTAAGACTTCAATGATTGGAAGGCCAAATTTCTTGGCAAACTCCCAGTCTCTGGTGTCGTGTGCAGGAACGGCCATGATTGCACCGGTGCCGTATGAGATGAGTACATAGTCTGCAATCCAAATTGGGATTTCTTTTCCGTTTACGGGGTTAATTGCATAGCTTCCAGAAAACACACCAGTTTTTTCTTTTGCAAGGTCTGTTCTGTCAAGATCGCTCTTTTTTGCAGCTTCTTGGACATATTTTTGAACTTTATCTTTCTGCTCTGCTGTGGTGAGCTTATTTACAAGAGGGTGCTCTGGGGAAATTACCATATAGGTGGCCCCAAAGAGGGTGTCGCATCTTGTGGTGAAGACTTCAAGCTTGCCATCAGGATCTTTCTCAAGGCCTTTAACTTGGAAGATAACGGAGGCTCCTTCGCTCTTTCCAATCCAGTTGCGCTGCATCATCTTGACGGATTCTGGCCAATCAACCAAATCAAGGTCATCTAAGAGTCTTTGGGCGTAAGCTGTGATTTTCAAAATCCATTGACGGATATTCTTTTTCTCAACCTGAGCTCCACATCTTTCGCAATGGCCTTCTTTGACTTCTTCGTTTGCAAGGCCAGTTTTACAATTTGGACACCAGTTAATTGGTGCTTGTGTTTCGTAAGCCAAGCCCTTTTCGTAGAGTTTTTCAAAAATCCATTGAGTCCAATGGTAATAATCTGGGTCGCAAGTTGAGATTTCTCTATCCCAGTCGTAGCAGAATCCCAAACTCTTGATTTGACGTCTGAAGGTGTTGATATTCTTTTCCGTTGTGATTGCGGGGTGTGTTCCTGTTTGAATTGCATAGTTTTCTGCAGGCAGCCCAAAGGAGTCAAAGCCCATTGGGTGTAATACGTTATAGCCATTCATTCTGAGATATCGGCTGTATATGTCTGTTGCTGTATAGCCTTCTGGGTGTCCAACATGAAGGCCTGCTCCAGATGGATAAGGGAACATGTCTAGTATGTATGCTCTTTTCTCTTTTGGATATGAGGGGTCTTCTGTTACAGAGAACGTTTTATGTTCTTCCCAATACTTTTGCCATTTTGGCTCAACTTCATTAAACGGATATTTGCTCATGGCTCCGTATGTTAATTATATTAAGTGTCTTGGTCAATGAAAGATAAAAGAGTATGATATTGGGTGTTAGGTTTTCAAAGACCTTATGTGAGGTGGGCAAAGTGAAAAAGTGGCTTTTGGTTTTACTGTATGCAGTTGATGTATTCTTTTGCCTTAGAGCAATCAAGAAGAAAAGTTCTCATGAGTATGTCTTGACCAAACCATTTCTCATGCCTCTTTTGTGCTCAATTTACTTTGCTTTTTTGCCTGTTGCTTTAAGAAGTGCAACTTATCAAAAGTACGTGTTTTTAGCGTTGGCTTTTCACACTCTTGGAGACGTTCTATTACTTTTTCCAAGAAACAAAACAAAGGCCTTCTTTTATGTTGGAATGGGATTCTTCTTTGTTGGACATGTAATGTACTGTCTTTGGTTTATTACTGCCCCAGTAGGTCATTCTCATAAGGTTGCCTTCTTTACTTTGTTTGTTGTTCTAATTTGTGAATACCTTTTGTTTAGACAATTGATGTTGGGGCCAAGACGTTATGCTTCAAAGCTTCTTCCTTATTCTTTGGGCCTTTCAATTCTTGCTGTCTCTGTTGCTTCAACCTTTGGCAATGGTACACATCCTATTGCTACATTGATTAGTTTGATTGGCGTTTCTCTTTTCTGCTTTTCAGATTACTGCATAGAACGCCGTCTTGTTAGAATGCCTCTTTTTGGTCAAATGGTAGTTATGTCCACATATATATCTGGCCAAACGCTCATTATTCTTGGAATGTTGTTGCTGCAGGTGTAAGAGTGTTTTGCAAAAACCTTTAAATCTAAATTAAACACTACTCGCAAAAGCGAATTTTTTGGTATAATGAATGTTATGGCAGATAAAATTTCTCAGGGAAAAAATAGGTATACAGAAGACTCAATCAAAACCATGTCTCCTCTTCAGCATATTAGGCTCAGGCCAGGCATGTATATAGGCAGACTTGGAAACGGAACACATGTAGATGACGGCATATATGTTCTCATGAAAGAAGTCATTGATAATAGCATTGATGAATTCATTATGGGAGCTGGCACTAAAATTGTCATAAGGCTTGAAAACAACACAGTTAGCGTCAGAGACCAAGGACGCGGAATCCCTCTTGGAAAGGTCATTGATTGCGTGTCTGAAATCAACACCGGTGCCAAGTATAATGACGATGTTTTCCAATTTAGCGTAGGTCTCAATGGTGTAGGCACCAAGGCCGTTAATGCCCTAAGTTCGTGGTTTCACGTCAAATCTTTCAGAGATGGTCGCTATTTTGAGGCTTTTTTCAAGCAAGGAGTCTTAACTAGCCAGCAAGAAGGCACCACCACAGAACCAAACGGAACACTCACCGAATTTACCCCTGATCCCGATATTTTTGGCCAGTATCAATTTAATGACGATTTTATCATTCAAAGGTTGAATAATTATTGCTACCTGAATACAGGTCTTGTTTTGGACTACAATAAACAAATCTTCAAAAGTCAACACGGTCTTTTGGATTTGTTAGATAAAGAAGTAGAAGATAGCGGAATATATCAAATTCTGCACTATAAGAGTAAAACTTTGGAGTTTGCTTTTACACATACAAGAGAGTACAGTGGAGAGACCTATTTTTCGTACGTTAATGGACAGTATACTAGTGATGGAGGAACTCACCAAGCTGCTTTCAAAGAAGGAATTCTTGCAGGAGTAAAAGAGTTCTATAAAAAACCACAATGGGCACCTCAGGATGTTAGAGAAGGCATTGTAGGAGCTATTTCAATAAAGGTACAAACGCCAGTATTTGAAAGCCAGACAAAGAATAAACTTGGAAATACTGAAGTAAGAACTCCAATTATTAACGAAGTTAAGGAAGCTATTGTAGATTTCTTACATAAGAATCCAGAAGCGGCTCAACTTCTCAATCAAAAAATACTTACGAACGAGAATATTAGAAAGAAGCTAACAGAAGTTAAGAAGATTGCAAAAGAGAATGCAAAGAAAATCTCAATTAACATCCCAAAGCTTAAAGACTGCAAATTCCATCTAGGTCAAACTGGACCTCACGCAGATATGGGTGAGCGCTCAATGATTTTCCTTACAGAGGGCGATTCTGCTTCTGGAACTTTGAACACCGCAAGAGATGTCATGACTCAAGCTGTTTTTAGCCTAAGAGGAAAACCTCTTAACACTAATGGTATGTCAATGTCAGAGATGTATAAGAACACAGAACTTTACAACGTTATGGCAGCACTTGGCATTGAAAACGGTATTGAAGGTCTCAGATATGGGAAAGTCATATTTGCAACAGATGCCGATATTGACGGCTTTCATATTCGTATTCTTCTTCTTACATACTTTTTAAGCTATTTTGAAGATTTAATTAACGCCGGAAGGGTGTGGATTTTGGACACTCCTCTTTTTAGGGTAAGAAACAAGAGTGTTACAACATACTGCTTTTCTGAAGAAGAACGAGACAATATGATGAGACAAATTAGAGGCTCAGAGGTTACTCGGTTCAAAGGCTTGGGAGAAATTTCTGCAAAAGAATTTGGCCAATTTATTGGCGAAGATATGAGGCTAATTCCTGTTACCATAGGAAGTCTTGCAGAGGCAAAAAAGGCCATGAATTTCTACATGGGAAAGAACACTCCAGAGCGCCGTGATTTTATTATGGAAAATTTGGTGTAAAGGGGGCTAGAAGATGTCAAACGCAAAAGATTTATTTAGACAAAACTTTATTGAATATGCCTCTTACGTCATCAAGGACAGGGCCATTCCTGACATAGAAGATGGCCTAAAACCGGTACAAAGGCGTATTTTACACACACTAATTGAGATAGACGACGGTCGTTTTAATAAAGTTGCTAACGTGGTAGGTTCTACAATGCACTACCACCCACATGGCGATTCCTCTATTTACTCCGCACTTGTTAATCTTGCAAACTGCGACCTTTTTATTGAAAAACAGGGAAACTTTGGTAACTTTATGACAGGAGATGGCGCTGCTGCTGCGAGGTACATTGAGTGCCGTCTTCTTCCTTTTGCAAAGAAGGTTTTGTATAATCCAGAAATTACAACCTATGTAGAATCTTATGACGGCAGAAGCAAAGAGCCTGTTACTTTCCCTGCTAAAATTCCAGTAGTTATCATTCAAGGCACAGAGGGCATTGCAGTAGGCATGTCCACCAAAATCTTGCCACACAATGCAGTAGAGGTTATTGATGCTCAAATAGCTGCAATCAAGGGAGAAGAGTTTCATCTTTATCCCGATTTTCTCGGCGGTGGCATTATAGATGTATCGGACTATCAAGATGGTCTTGGAAGTGTGGCTGTCAGGGCTAAATTAGATACCTCAAATGCAAAAAAAATAGTCATTGAAGAACTTCCATATGGTGTAGATAGTGAAAGCATGATTCGCTCTATTGAAGATGCAATCAAAAAGGGAAGATTAAAAATTCAAAGTGTAAGTGACTACACGGCAGATAAAGTCAATATTGAGATTTATCTTGCTAAAGGAACCTATACTAAGGATATTGTTGATGCCCTTTATGCTTACACTCTGTGCGAGCAGAAGATTTCTGTAAATTGTCTTGTTATTAAAGATAAACTTCCTCATCTTTGCACTATATCGGATGTAATTAAATATCACGCAAACCACATTATTGATGTTTCAAAAGCAGAGCTTGAAGTTGAAAAAGGACACTTATATGACAAGCTTCATGCAAGAACTTTGGAAAGAATCTTTGTGGAAGAGCGTATTTACAAGAGAATTGAACAAAAGAGGACACAAGAGGCTGTTTTTAATGCTGTTAAGACAGGGTTTGAACCGTATGTAGACCAACTTGTGCGAGAAGTTTCTGATGACGATGTTGAGAGATTGCTTAAGATTCCAATTAGAAGAATATCGCTCTTTGATATTGAGAAAAACGAGCAGGAAATTGATGAAATTAATGCCAATATTAAGCAGGTTGAATATAATTTGGCTCATCTTGCAGAATACTCTATCAACATGTTGAACGATATTAAGAGCTGTGTGAATGAAGTTCTAAGGGAAAGAAAGACAGAGATATCGGACTTCAATATTATTGACGTGAAAGAAGTTGCCAAGCGCGATTTAGACCTCAAGTATGATGCACTTACTGGTTACTTAGGCACGAATGTGAAAACTGGAAACCTACAGTGCAAGGTCTCTGAGTATGACAAGATCTTGGTGATTCAGAAAAATGGCACGTATTATTGCACAAATGTATCGGATAAAGTGTTTGTGGGAAAGGAGATGGCCCACTGCTCGCTGGCAGATAAACAGACGCTGGATAGTCTTGTGTTTACAGTGATTTATCAGGATAAGAAGACTAAAGTGACTTATATTAAGAGATGTAAGCTGTCTGGATTTATTATGAATAAGCCGTATGAATTGCTTCCGGATCCAGAGACTTGTGTGATGAAGAAGCTTTCTACTTATGAGGATGCAGAAGTAACAATCTCTTATAAGGGTTCGCGTGCAAAAGAGACTATCATTCATTTCTCTGATTTTTTAATTAAAGGTTCAAAGGCTGGTGGTGTTATTGTTACAAAGAAAGAAGTGGCATCTATTAGAATTAAACCTTGCAAGTTAATTATTCATTCGGAAGAGAAATTAGAGAATTTTGAAGAGGGAGAAGAGGTAGAAGAGTCCCAAGATAAGGCAAAAGAAAAACCTAAAGTAAAGACTTCAGACGTGCAAGATATTCCAAGTCTTTTTGATGACGTTGATTGATGGTGCCGGTATGAATCAGGATGTTGCTTCTAGGGTTTTGTATGAAGATAACCATATAATAATCATAAACAAACTTCCGGGAGAGATTGTTCAAGCCGATAAAACCGGTGACAGAACTTTGGCAGAAGATGTTAAAGTTTACTTAAAGGAAAAATATAACAAGCCCGGTAATGTTTTCTTAGGATTGCCTCATAGACTGGATAGACCTACTAGTGGGATTGTTGTTTTTGCTCGTACAGACAAGGCGCTTACTAGGCTTAACAATATGTTTAGGGAAAACTCAATGAATAAAGTTTACTGGGCTATTGTTGACAAACCGCTTGAGAAGAAAGAGGGTGAATTAAGACACTTTTTATACAGAGATAGTAAAAAAAATAAAAGTTTTGCATACAAGCCAGACGTTGTAACCGGTAAAGCCCCACAGATTAGAGGGATTTCTTCTTCTGCTTTGCAAGAAGCAAGACTTACTTACAAACAAATTGCTGCGTCTGAAAGGTATGTTCTCTTAGAAATTCATTTAATCACAGGACGCCATCATCAAATTAGAGCTCAACTTGCAGCTTGCGGGGTGCATATCAAAGGGGACCTTAAATATGGGTTTGCTCGTTCAAATCCAGATGGTGGTATTTGTTTACACTCTAGAAGTGTCTCTTTTGTGCATCCTGTTTCAGGATTAAATATTAATGTTGTTGCTCCTCCTCCGAATGATTCTTTGTGGGAAATTTTCTTGAATAGCTTTTGATATAAAATTTAGCATATCAGAAATTTTCTCAATTAAAATTTGCGATATACGCAATTATCAAAAAAAGGAATAAGCATATTACAAATTTTCATATTGACAACTCCATATGGTGGATTTACAATCCAAGTGTTGTTTTGAGAAAAGAAACTTTTTTCATGCAAAAAGTGGAGGAATACAATGTACAATTTAGACGAGTTTATGGCTGAACTTGAAAGAAAGAATCCTGCTCAGCCTGAATTCATTCAAGCTTCAAGAGAAGTTATTGAATCAGTCATTGATGTCGTAAACAACAATCCAAAGTATCTTGAAAACAAGATTCTTGATAGAATTGTTGAACCGGAAAGAATTATCCAGTTTAGAGTTGAATGGGAAGATGACAACCATCAAATTCAGGTAAACCGTGGCTACAGAGTACAGTTCAATAGTGCAATTGGACCTTACAAGGGTGGCTTGAGATTTAGTAAGAACGTAACGCTTGGAACTCTTAAGTTCTTGGGCTTTGAGCAGATTTTTAAGAACAGTCTTACAACCCTTCCAATGGGTGGTGCTAAGGGTGGTTCAGACTTTGATCCAGTTGGAAAGTCAAACAATGAAATTCTTAGATTCTGCAGAAGCTTCATGACAGAGCTATATAAGTATGTTGGTCCAGACACAGATGTCCCAGCCGGAGATCTTGGTGTTGGTGGAAGAGAAATTGGTTTCCTTTATGGCCAGTACAAGAAGATTCGTCAGGAGAATACTGGTGTTCTTACAGGAAAAGGTCAGACTTGGGGTGGTTCTTTAATTAGACCAGAAGCAACAGGTTTTGGTGCTATGTACTTCACAAATCAGGTTCTCAAACTCAATGGTGATACTTTTGAAGGTAAGAGAGTTTCTGTTTCAGGCTTTGGTAACGTAGCATGGGGTGCAGCAATGAAGGCTTCCCAACTTGGTGCAAAGGTTGTTGCAATTTCTGGACCAGATGGATACATCATTGATGAAGATGGCGTAGGAACTCCAGAGAAGTGGAACTACATGCTTGAGCTTAGAAATTCTAATAAAAATGTTGTTGCTCCATATGCAGAGAAGTTTGGTGCAAAGTTTGTTCCGGGAAGAAAAGTTTGGGAACTCCCAGTTGATATTGCATTCACATGTGCTCTTCAAAATGAGCTTAATGGAGAGGATGCAGCTCTTCTTATTAAGAACGGCGTTAAGTATGCTATTGAAGTATCCAACATGGGATGTACTCCTGAAGCAATTGCAACATTCCAAAAGGCAAGAATTCCTTTCTGCCCAGGAAAAGCTGTTAATGCTGGTGGCGTAGCTGTTTCTGGTCTTGAGATGAGCCAGAATGCAGAACACCTCAAATGGTCAAAAGAAGAAGTTGATGCAAAGCTTCATGAAATTATGAAGAACATCTTTGATGCTTGTGTAAGAGAAGGCAAAGAAGATGACGGTTACATTAACTATGTTAAGGGTGCAAACATTGCTGGTTTCAGAAAAGTTGCTGATGCAATGTGTGAACTTGGTTACTAATACTACATATTAGTTCTTAGGGATTGTTGTTATAGGTTGAACGGCCTGCAACAACAATCCTTTTTTTTTGACTATGCCAGGGCGTAGGTTCTGTCAATAAATTCTAGGCTTTTTTTAAGGGTCTTTGGATTGAAGTTCTCTAGAGTCATTGGAACATTGTCAACCTTGCATTTCTTGTATATGCCAAAGATTGTTTTCCATGGCATCAAGCCTTCGCCAATTGGAATTGTTCCGTTCTTCACTGGACCTGTGGCAAATGGATATTTATCTAAATGGTCTGCCCAAACAAAATCTTTGAGGTGCATTGCACAAATGTATGGGGTAAGCATGCTTACAGCTTCATCATAGTAAGACTCATAATTATCAACGCCCTTGATTGGCATGATGTTTACAGCGTCAAATAGGACTCTGAGGTTTGGACTTTCAAAAGTTTGCATAACTTTAAGCATTCGTTGTGGAGTGTCTACGGTGTTTTTGTCTGCAACGGCTTCAATTGCCATGGTCACGTTATTTTTTATGGCTTTGTTTAAAAGTCGCTCAATTATGTTTAAAAAAATACTGAAATTCTTGTCTGTCCAAGTTTCTTCACATCTGATATTCCTGGCATCAAGAGAGCCTGTTTCTGTAGCAACAATGGGATTTCCAAGGTATTTGGCCATATCTAGGCCATTTTCAAAGACTTTTAATTCGTTTTCTCTTTTTTCTAAATCTGGGTGCACCGGGTTAATGTAACAACCTAAAATTGCAACTCTAACACCATTGGCATCAAAGGTCTTTTTGACTTCCTGTGTCCACTCTAAAGTTAGAGGCTTGGGAGAATTCTCCAATGCCTTATAGGGGGCAAAATGAAGGCAAGCATTCTGTCTGAAACTAGCTGCAGTAGATGCAAGATCCTGTGCAGAAACAAATTTGCAAAAGTCATGAGCTCTAAATCCAAGGTCTAACATGGCTAAGATTGTAAAGCATTTGAAACGAATGTGTAAATATTTCTTGCGAATTTGGAAATGTGGGGCATATAATGGAATAGTGTTCCATTTTTGAAAAGAAGGGAAATTGTGGGTGAGAGTTCAGGGTTAGCAAAATACAGAGCAACGGATCTTTTTATTTGGGCCTTGTTGTTGTGTCTTTTTGAAATCTTGATAGTTAAAGCGGGGACAACGCTTTTTGCTTCTCAGCCATACACCGTCTCTCTTGTGCCAGCTATTGTGGCTATTGTCTATATGAGATGGGGAGGCTTTGGCGCAATTCTTGCTTTTTTGGGTGGAATTGTTTTGTGTTTAGCTGGAGGCTTAGGTCTTGAGATTAAACAATGTACCGTTTATGCGGTGGGAAATCTCTTTTCTGTATTGGTTCTGCCAATTCAGAGGGGAAGAAAGAAGATTATTAGAGACAACATTTTTCTGTCTGCGATTTTTGCATCTGCTGTTGCTTTCTTGATGCAAGTTGGGCGAGCTGTTGTTTCTTTGATATTGGGAGATGTGATTTCTGGGGCAATGAGTTTTGTTGTCACAGATGTACTTTCAGGTGTTTTTGCCATTATTTTGGTGATGATTGCCAGAAGGATGGACGGTGTCTTTGAAAGTCAAGTTTCATATCTGATTAGGTTAAAAGAGGCTGAAAAGGAGGCTCGGCATGAAGGTGAAGGCTACTGATTATCTCATTTTTGATAAAGAGACCGGTAAGTATAAGGAAGATCCGGAGCAAAAAGTTAGAGATGATGTAGAAAAGCATTATTGGCTACATGTTGGGCGTACCATACTCAAGGACTGGCGTTTGTACGTGATGCTCATTCCTATGCTTTTAGTTTTCCTATTTTGGCGATATTTTCCAATGTATGAATTGCTTGGTTGTTTCAAGGTTTCAGACCAAGTGCTTCCTGTTTCAGAACAACTTTTTTCTGGATTTTCATATTTTAAGCGTTTATTAGTTGGTGGAGATGCTCTTTCAGCTGAATTCTGGAGAGCAATGCGTAATACGTTTTTACTTAGTTTTTATGGCCTGTGTTTTGGCTTTCCAGTTCCAATTATTTTGGCACTTTTCTTCAACGAAATTAAGTCAAATATAGCAAGAAGTATCTATCAAGTTTTGACGTATTTACCAAAGTTTATGTCTACTGTTGTTATGACATCTCTTGTAGTCATGCTTGTGAAACAAGGTTCTCTTACAACAAGTTATGGTGTAATTTCACAACTTTTAGAGAAATTAGGCTTTATTTCTCATGATGCCGCCTATGCAGGACTTCTTAATGATCCAAAGTATTTCAGAAGTATCTATCAAATAAGTGGTATATGGGAGGGTGCAGGCTACGGAAGTATTGTCTTCTTTGCTGCAATCATTGCAATTTCACCAACTAGCTATGAAGCTGCTCAAATTGATGGTGCCGGTAAAATGGCACAAATGAGATACGTGATTCTCCCAAGTATTCTTTCAACAATTGTAATTATGTTGATTACAAGAATTGGTTCTCTTTTAAGTATTGGATATGAAAAGGTTCTTCTTCTGTACAATGCAAATACCTATGTTACCGCAGATGTTATTTCTACGTTTGCTCAAAGATATGGTCTAGCGGGGGCGGAGAAAGGAATTGCGTCTGCTGCAGAGATGATGAACAACGTAGTTGGAATGCTTTTGGTTATTGGGGCAAACACTATAGCTAGAAAAGCTTCTAATGTCTCACTTTATTAAGGAGGTGTGTTATGAAAAGAAGGCTTGAAACTACAGAGCTTATTTTTAAGATTATCAGCTACACACTTCTGACAATGTTTGCCTTAAGTTGTCTTTACCCCTTTGTATATGCAATTTCTTCATCCATTAGTGGAAGAAGGGCTGTTGAATATTCACAGGTTTTACTTTTTCCAAAAGATGTTCAGTTTGAGGCCTTCAAGAACATGTTTAGTGACAATATGTTCTGGAATGCTTATTCAAATACTTTATTTATAACCTTATATGGAACAATTTGGGCCTTAGGATATTCTATACTTGGTGCTTATGCTCTTTCAAAAAGAAGACTTTTGTTCAGAAAATTCTTCAATTTCTTTTTGGTTTTTACAATGTGGTTTTCTGCTGGAATTGTTCCACAATATTTGAACTACTTAAACACAAAGGCTGTTTTTAACGGGGTTGGGATTACGGACGATAAGTGGCTAGTTATCATTGCAATGGGAATGGCAGCTATGAATATTATACTTTTGCGTAATGCCTTTGAAAATGTTCCATCAGAAATTGAAGAGGCTGCTATTGTTGATGGAGCTACAGAGTTCCAAGTTCTCACCAAAGTTTATATTCCAATGAGTAAATCCACAATTGCTACAGTGGCTCTTTTCTTTGGTATTTCTCGTTGGAATGGGTACTTCTGGGCACGACAGATGATTTCTAATTCTTATGAACATCCTCTTATGGTTTTCATAAGATTAAAGCTAGAGGAGTATACAGACTCTGAAGCCATGGCTGGTTGGGACAAAGTATTTGCTTCAGATTCTGTAATTTATGCTCTGATTGTCTGTTCAATTGTTCCAATTTTAATTATTTATCCTTTCATTCAGAAATACTTTGCAAAAGGTGTAAATATGGGTGGAGTTAAAGAATGACACAAAAGGTCCTTCAGTTTGAAGGATAAGAAAAAAATGGAGGAAAAAAATGAAAAAAGCATTTTTGATTTTGTTGATTGCTCTTCTTTCTGTATCTGCTATATTCGCAGGTGGATCTGGAGAGATTGCAGTAAAGGAAAATCCTGCAGAAACACAGCAAGCAGAAAAAACTGAAACTGCAACACTTACTTTTGATGCCGGAACTGTTCTTAGAATGGCAACAGGTTACAACAGCAAGAAGACTGGTCTTTTCTATGATGCTGATACTGTTGGCGAAGGTTTAGTGCTTGCGGGAAAGACTTATCATGCAGGAGATCTCAAACCAACTTGGGTTGAGGTTCAGAATATTCTTGGTGTTAAGTTTGAAGACAAGTATCAAGGCAATAGTGCAACAAAGGAACTTGAATATTGGAAAGAACGTCTTTCTGAAGTTGACATGGTTTCTGGAAACGCAACAGGGCTTAATGAACTTGGCGTAAGTGGAAGTTTTGTTAATATTGCTGAATATCTTGATATGATGCCAAACTTCAAAGCATATCTTGAAGAAAACCCAATTGTTCGTCTTTCTATTATAGGTGACACCTCAACTGGCGCAATTTATTTTGCTCCTTACTTTGATGGTGTAAACGATATTGAAAGAATGCCTCTTATGAGAACTGACTGGGTTGTAAAGCTTCTTGATGGAGAAGGAGAGTTCAAAGCAGAAAAGTGTGGAACTCTTGCAACTGCAGTTTATGAGCCATATATGCCAACAAATGGTAGTGTAAAGGTTGATGCAGTTAGCGCAGATGGCACAAAGGTCATTTATCTTACAAAGGATTATGACAAGGCTGGAAACATTGTTGCAAAGATGAATGAAGCTCTTGCTTCTGGTTCAGTTGATGGCGTAACAGCAGTTAATATGCTTAGAAAATACATTGATGAAGCATATGCAGGCTATTATGGAACAACAAGATCCAATCTTTTCATTGGTCAAGATGCAGCATGGGATGCGGATGAATTGGTTGCTTTACTTCGTTGTGTAGTTGCTAATGCATATACTCTTAATGGCACAGATAGCATTCAGGGATTGTTCTCTCGTGAAGATGCAAATACACAGAGAAGAGTTGACCTCTACCGTTTTGCCGGTGTTCTTTTTGGTGTCCGTGGACTTGAGTCAAGACAAGACTTCTTGTATTTTGCTGCTGACGGTTCCCTCAAGGATGCCCGTCAAGATGAAGAAACATATCTTGCTATGGAGAGGATGAATGCCCTTGCACAGGAAGGTCTTATTTCTAAGTCTTACGTTGATTCTTCAAGTGAAAAATCTGAAACAATGCTTGAGAATGACCTTGGCTTCATGAGTTATGACTATAACCAGACACAAACCATTCTAAATGCTACAAAGCTTCAAGAAGGCGAGAAGTACATGGCTGTTATGGTTCCAATTGCTCGTTGGTATGATGGAACAAGTTCAGATGGTGTTTATATGAGATTTACTGAATCTTGGCGTTCAGTTAAGACAGATGCTTGGGCAATCTCCAAGGCTGGTGTTGGTGATGACCAGAATAAACTCTATGCTGCTCTTGCTCTCATTGATCTTGCTTTCAGTGAAAGAGGTCAAATTCTTATGAGCTACGGTCCAGATGATTTTATCAAGACAAATGCAGACGGTAGCTATGTAACATTCAACTTCAACGGCAAAGAAATGCCTGTTATTTCTGACTATACCTATGAACAACTTTGGAAGCTTGCAAATGGTAACTACACCAACTTTGCACGTTACTACCTTGGCTCAACTCTTTCTTTTGTAAAGAGCCAGGCTTTTGAGTATCAGTGCACACATGAGGTTGGTAAGGAAGGAGCAGCAAAGATTTCAGCCGCTATTGCTCTTGGAACAATCAAACATCCAGAGCTCGCAGTTGAAGATAATATGTGGTACACCTCAGTTCCTACAACTCTTCCAAGCACAAGTGTTGAGAATAATACCTTGAACACTTATACGGAGCTTACTTCTAAGTTTGGAACTTCAAAGGGTAAAGTAAGTATCCTTGTTGACCAGATTTGTAAGGGCTACACTCTTGATGGTTGTTCTTCTGCTGCAGAGACAGCAAAGACTGTCAAAGAAGTTTGGGGCGGAGAGCAGTATACTATGCTCAAATCAATGGCATGGGATCGTGCTCTTGATTACTACAAAGCAATTAGCAAGTAGTTGTTTTGATATCTGTGCAGAGGGCAATTTGCTCTCTGCATGGGTTTTCTGTTAATGGAGTTTTTGCTTGATTGCGAAACCTCTAGGAAAGGAGTTGATATGTACAAGAAGCAGATGCTTTTTCAAAAAATTGTCTGTTATTTTGCATTGGCCATGGGCGTAGTTGTTTTCATTTATTCTCTTGGAATAATGACAGATTTGTATGACTGTCTTTATGCAACTATGACAGACCCTAATCATCCTGAAAAAACACAGGTTCCCGGGTCAATTGTTTACTATAACATGCAAGGCTTTAATAAGAATTTTTTGATTTCTGCTATAGTAATGGTACTTGCTGCATGTCTTCTTTTTGTGACTCAAACTGCAAATCGCAGAAAATATTATATTGCAAATTACATTTCAACTGCTGTGTATTCTCTCGTTACTCTTTTTGTGTGCATTTGGGGACACGTACAAATTGAGGTTTTCAAGGCCCAATGGTTGGAAGTTGATTTTGAAGCCTTGGCAAAATTTGCAAAACTATGGAAGAAAACTTACACGGAGTCTACCTTCTGGTTTGATATTCACTATGTTGTTTTTGGACTTTGCATTGTGGCTATTGGACTTCTCATCTACAACGTTGTTTGGAAGGTTAATCTCATGAAGGCGGAACAAAAGGAGGTGCAGGCATGACAGATCAGGAAAAGATAAAAGTTGACCGAATGCGCTACACGAAGAACAAGATGTCTTCAAACTTGGCTATACTTGCAATCCTCTTTGATGTCTTTTATTTCGTCAGTATCTATAAGTCCGATGTCAGTACTTACTACTACAATATCCTAGTTGGTGGTTCTGTAATATATAACTTAATGTTTATGTTGGCTGTGTTTTTATCGTCTGAAGGAGTTAAAATTTACAATAAAAAATATAGCTATCTTCTTATTGTTATTGGAATATTTCAGTTCGTAAGAATTTTTATCATACCTGCTCAAGCTCATGTTGCTGTTGTAACTATAGCAAAGCAGGAAAAGATTGTAATGGAAACGGCACAATTTGTTAGGTGCATCATTTATTTGTGTCTTTCTGGTGTTTGCTGTTTATCTTCTGCTGTAGTTGGCCTTGTTAGGAGTAGTAGATTAGAAGCTTATCTTTCAACTTTGGGAGAAGAGGTTAGGAGAGACTGATGGCACAGTTGAGTTTACAACACTTAGATAAAGTTTATGACAACAATGTTCAGGCTGTTTTTGATTTCAACCTTGATGTCAAAGATGGGGAATTAATAGTTCTTGTTGGTCCTTCTGGTTGTGGAAAATCAACAACCTTACGCATGGTTGCAGGACTTGAAGATATTACTGAAGGTCATCTTTTACTTGATGGAAAAGATATCACGAGGGCTCCAGCAAAAGACCGAGATATGGCTATGGTTTTCCAAAACTATGCTCTTTATGGGCACATGACAGTTTATGAGAACATGGCTTTTTCTTTGACTCTAAGAAAAGAAAATCCAAATGTCATTCACAGGAAGGTTCTTGCTGCTGCTGAAATTCTTAATCTTACAACGCAGTTAAATAAGAAGCCTGCACAGCTGTCTGGTGGACAGCGTCAGAGGGTTGCAATGGGAAGAGCTATTGTTAGAACTCCAAAGGTCTTTTTATTTGATGAACCTCTTTCTAACTTGGATGCAAAACTCAGGGGATCTACAAGACGTGAAATTCTACTGCTTCATAAGCGATTAAAGGCTACAATGCTTTATGTAACTCATGACCAAACAGAGGCTTTGACGTTGGCAGACAGAATTGTTTGTATGTCTATGGGACATGTTCAGCAAATTGGAACTCCGTTGGAACTATATGACAATCCTGCTAATCTTTTTGTGGCAAGCTTTATTGGACTGCCCCCAATGAACCTTTATGATGTAAAAGTTGTGGGTTCTCACCTTGAAGGGAAGGGATTTAATATCGGGCTAAAAGAAGAGCAAAGAGCTCTCTTGGCAGGTTACGATGGCAAGGAGATTGTGCTTGGTGTTAGGCCAGAGAACGTGATTCATGGCCATGATGTGCCGGTTAAAGTTTCCACGAATGAGAACTTGGGTATGAATACATTGGTGCATGGCAATGTGGGAAGTGCTGGAGATTTGCATGACAAGATTACTGGCAAGCTTAGAGGCTGGTGCAATTATAAGGCTGGCGATGAGGTGAGAGTCTCCTTTGACAAGATGCATTTCTTTGACAAGCAGACTACTATGGCTATCAAGGGGGAAAACTGATATGGCAGAGCGAAAAGGTTTTAAGGAGCATATCAGAAAGCTGGTTGTTAAGATTAAGCGTAATCCTCAGAAGATTGGTTTGCTGGCTTTTGTTTTGACGTTCATCTATTATTCGTTGAATCTGACTTGTATATCAAATACTACTGCAAAGATTCAGGGGCCTGGAATGGGACTTAGTGGGTTCTGTACTATGTTGTTCTCAATTTTGGCTCTCGTGTGCTATATGAATTCTTTCCCGCGTAGGAAAAAACCAAATATTGCTATGATAGTTTTGATGGCTGTTATGATTGGTATTGTTATCTATTGCGATATCCATTACAGGTCTTTGATTTTTAAGGCTGTCTATAGAGCAGAAAATCCAATTCAAGTGACGACTTCTACGGCTTATATTGCAAAAGCTGCTACAGTTTTAAAAAACCATATAATCTTCCTTGCGATTTCTTGTTTGTTGACAGCTCTCATGCCGGTGTACAGTAAACTCTTGAAGAAGATTAATACGTCTATAGATGTTGATGGCTATGGCAATATGCAGGCCATTGATATTGATGAAGAGTAGGTGGCTTGTAGGTAGCTTGTAGGTAGAAGAAGAGGCTCTAGGTGTCCAAGAAAAAGACTTTCCAAGAAGAAAATAACTCGTACGACTTAAAAACCAAAGCTGTTGAAGACTTGGTGGCTGCTTCTGCAGAGAACACCCCTGAATATAGCCAAGAGGAGTTGTCCAAGTATAAAACCAAATCCAAGTTTCACTTTCCAGCTCCGGTGAAGGCTTTATTTGTTAAGTTTTGGTTTGGTGGCATGGTTTGTTATTTTTTTATGTGGGGTCTTGGGCTCTATATCCAAAGTCAGCTAGATTTATTTGTGGTGACATCTATTGCTCTAGGTTTTGTAACCGATATTCTTGTTAACAGCATTTTTAGGTTCTATGCAGAAACTGAAGGTGCAAATGATAAGTGGATGATGTTTCCTAAAAAAGGATACAAGAGCCTTGTGTTAAACATTTTGTATGCTTTTATTTTAATGCTTTTTGTGGCAAAGGCATACAACCTAATTAATACTGTAATTTTGGCTATCACAGGACAAACTGATACTGTGCCATTTGGTGTTGAACCAATTTCTTTTGGTTTCATTTATTTGGGATTTGATATGCTTTTCATTGGGCTGAAGAGATTTGCAAAGAAAATAATCTTGGATGCAAAAAGGAAGGAGGACCTTTCATGTCATATTTAACATTAAAGGATATAAACAAGATTTACCCTAATGGCTTTCATGCTGTTCATGACTTTAACTTGGAAATAGAGAAGGGCGAATTTATTGTGTTCGTTGGTCCTTCTGGTTGTGGTAAGTCCACCACCTTGCGCATGATTGCCGGACTTGAAGAAATTAGTAAGGGAGACTTCCTTATTGATGGAGTCCGAGCTAATGAAAAAAGTCCAAGAGATAGAGGCATTGCTATGGTTTTTCAAAGCTATGCTCTTTACCCTCAAATGACGGTTTATGACAACTTGGCTTTTGGTCTTACCTTGCAGGGCGTTGATGAAGATGTTATTGAAGAAAAGGTTCAAAATGTAGCTAAGATTTTGGGTCTTACCGAGTATTTGGATAGGCTTCCAAAAGCTCTCTCTGGAGGTCAGCGTCAGCGTGTTGCTGTGGGTCGTGCAATTATCAGAAAAGTTGGAATTTTTTTGATGGACGAACCTCTTTCAAACTTGGATGCTAAGCAACGTGTTACTATGCGTTCTGAAATTACTCAAATTCATAGAAATACGCAGGCTACAACTATTTACGTTACTCACGACCAAACAGAAGCTATGACAATGGCAGATAGGATTGTTGTTATGAAAGAGGGTTACATCCAACAAGTTGGTACTCCTTACGAATTATACTTTAATCCTGTGAATGTCTTTGTTGCTGGGTTTATTGGTGAGCCTCCAATGAACTTTATTAAGGCTACTGTTAAAGATGGGCATATTCAGGTTGGAAATAATGATGTTGATTTATCTGAAAAGTTGCCAAACGATGTTCTATTTTATTATGAAGGTAAGGAAATTTTCTTTGGATTCCGTCCAGAGGCTATTGTTTTGGGCTCCAAGGAAAATGCTTATCATATTAGTTGTTCTGTTGAACTTACAGAACTTTTGGGGGACAACACCAATGTTTACGTTGATATTCAGGGAAATAAGGCTATCCTAAAAGTTGATCCGCATGAAACTCCCGAGATGGACATTGATCTAACTTTCTCTATTCCACTAGAAAGTGTTTATTTATTTGATGGTGAAACAGAGAAAGTTATCCAGAATAACACTAAGTAGCAGTCCACAGGTTACTGAATAAAGGCTATTCTTGAGCTATTCGCGCTAGCTTCAAGAATAGCCTGTTTCCTTATGGTTGTTTCCCAATATAAGCAAGAATTCCGCCATCCACGTAGAGAATATGCCCATTAACAAAGTCTGAGGCGTGTGAAGCTAGGAACAAAGCTGGGCCTTCCAAGTCTTGGGTTTCTCCCCATCTTTCTGCTGGTGTTTTTGCAACAATAAAGCTATCAAATGGATGTCTTGAACCATTGGCTTGGCGCTCACGTAGAGGTGCAGTTTGAGGAGTGGCAATGTAGCCCGGCCCAATACCGTTGCACTGGATATTGTATTTGCCGTATTCGGAACAAATATTTCTTGTGAGCATTTTTAGCCCGCCCTTGGCTGCAGCATAGGCACTAACTGTTTCGCGACCAAGTTCGCTCATCATTGAGCAAATATTGATGATTTTTCCACCACCTTTTTGAATCATTGCAGGGATTACGGCCTTTGAGACGATAAAAGCTGCAGTGAGATCAATATCTATTACTTGTCTAAATTCCTCTACAGACATATTTGTCATTGGGATTCTTTTGATAATGCCTGCGTTGTTGACAAGAATATCTACAGTTTGGCCAAAATCCTTCTCTATTTGGTCTCTTGTTGCAAGAACTTGAGCTTCATCTGTTACGTCGCACACATAGCCTTTGACTTCTTTTACTCCAGCTTTCTTGTATTCTTCTAGTGCTTTATTTATTCCATCTTGGTGTCTTGCATTGAATGCAATTTTTGCACCGGCTTTTGCATAGGCAGAGGCAATTGCAAAGCCAATACCGTATGTTGCACCTGTTACCCAAGCGAGTTTTCCTTCAAGAGAAAAGTTCTTTTCTAAATATGTCATTTTATCCTCCAAACAGAAGTTATATTTCTTTTTCATCATAGCATAAAACAGGGGATTTATGGTACAATTTAGTCAGCTTTTTTAGCTTGCCTACTTATTTATGGAGGATAAAATGGACATTAGATATTCAACAGGAAAAGAGCCTTTTAAGAGAATGAATACAGAGGAACTTAGAAACGAGTTTCTCATCACTGGTATTTTTAAAGAGAACGATGTTAGCGCCGTTTATTCACATGTAGACCGCATTGTAACAATGGGTGCAATGCCTGTTTCTGAAAAGATTAATCTTGAGAAGAATATCGATCCCTGGAAGAACTTTGGAGTGACATATCTTCTTGAGCGCAGAGAGCTTGGAACAATTAATATAGGTGGTCCAGGAAAGATTTATGCCCAAGGCGTAGAATACAAGATGAATCATTTTGATGGCCTATATCTCTCAATGGGCACGAAAAAAGTCGAATTTGAGTCATTAGATGCCACCAATCCTGCAAAATTCTACATTGTAACAACTCCTGCCCACACGCCAAAACCATCCAAGCATATCCCATACGAGATTGCAATTCATAAGCATCTTGGAGCACAGGCCACATCTAACGAGAGAACTATAAACCAGTACATCCATCCCGATGTCCTTGACTCTTGTCAGCTCTCAATGGGACTTACTCATCTTGAAGAAGGCTCTGTGTGGAATACAATGCCTGTTCATACTCACGAGAGAAGAATGGAAGTTTATTTCTATTTTGATGTTCCAAAGGACAATGTTGTTTTCCATTTCATGGGAGAGCCAAACGAGACTAGACACATTGTTATGCACAATGAAGAAGCTGTTATAAATCCATCGTGGTCAATTCACTCTGGTTGTGGAACTTCAAACTATACCTTTATTTGGGCAATGTGTGGAGAAAACAGAGCATACGATGATCAGGACTGGATTAAAACAGAGGATCTTAAATAGTGACTATTGTTGCAACGGAGACCTCAAATCTCAATGAAGTTTTTAATTCAGGTGATTTTAGTGAACCTTTGACTGTAGAACTTCCTTATTATGCATCTTTTAAGCAGAAAGTTTTTATCAAAAGGGATAATGTAATTATCATTGGAAATCACAGTAGCATTTCCTGGGATGACCACAATGGGATGGTCCCAGGTTTTGGTACCGGAGATAGCGCAACGCTCACCATTGAAGGTTGCAATGTTTCTTTTTCAGAGATTACTGTTAAAAACTCATTTGATTACTGGAAAGCCAAAGCAATGCGAGATGAAAACCTCTCTACAATGATGGGACTACAGGCTGTTGCTGTCTTTATTACCCCTGATGCTGATAATGTTTCTTTCAAGGATTCTATTCTCTCCAGCTGGCAAGATACCTTGTTTACAGATGGAACTACTGGATACTTTGACAAGTGTGTCATTGAAGGCCATGTAGATTTTATCTTTGGTAGATCAAATACAACGTTTGATAATTGCACAATTATCTCTTTGGGGCCAGGCTATGTTACAGCTCCATCAACAATGGCAAACCAAGAAAAAGGACTTGTTTTTAATTCTTGCTCTTTAATCCGTGCTGGTGAAGTTCCAGATGAAAGTGTTTATCTTGCACGTCCTTGGCATCCAAGCGGAAAGCCTGGAGTGTGTTCTTCAGTAAGTTTTAATTCTTGTTCTTTTGGTGGACACATTAATCCAAGTCTTTGGACTACAATGAAGGATTCAAAGGGTGTCTTGCATACTCCACAAGAGAGTAGGTTTAGCGTAAAATGATTTGTAAAGATATTAAAATAGGAAATGCTGAAAAATTTGGCAACGCCGTTTTGAGAACTTATGTTCTTTCAAATTATGAGGCAATAGATAGAAACAGGCGTAGAGCTTTTATTCTTATTTGCCCTGGTGGTGCATATAGGCATTGTTCTGATAGAGAGGCAGAGGCTGTAGCTATTAGGTTTAATGCTATGGGCTACAATTGTGGAGTTCTTTTTTATACTACAAACCGTATTGAAAAATCAGAATACAGTCCTTTTAAGAAGTACGAGACTTTGTATCCAATACCACAGATAGAACTTGCAGAAGCTATAAAATATGTTCGTTTTCATTCTGATGAACTCAATACAAATCCTAATAAGATTGCTGTTATGGGTTTCTCCGCTGGTGGTCACTTGGTTGCAAGTATTGGAGACTATTGGCAGGAATATGGAGAAAACGCAAAACCTAATGCCATGGTTCTTTGCTATCCTGTAATAACTTCTGGAGCGTACGCTCACGAGTGCTCAATTCATCTTCTTATTGGAGAGGACAAAACTCTTTTGGATAAGGTCTCTCTAGAAAAACATGTGAATTCAAAAACTCCGTCAACCTTTATTTGGACCACAAAAGAAGATCAAGCAGTTCCTTATGAGAACTCTCTAATGTATGCAGATGCATTAAGACAAAACAATGTCCTATTTGGGCTTAAAGTATACGAAAAAGGCTGTCATGGTCTCTCATTGGGCACTCAAGAAGTAATGGATGCCACTCGTCCAGTTGTTCCAGAAATTCAAGATTGGCCAGAGCGAGCAGACGAATTTTTGCTTAAGATTTTTGGTTCTAGATTTTAGTTCCTAATAAAGCCATGTAAATTTTTTAAATTACGATTTGACAAATGATGATTCCATCATTGTGATAAAAGCACAAATGAGAAGAAGACAAGAGGGCAAGATACCATAGACTCCAAAGTGATGGGTTGCCATTGTTCCAATTCCCGCTCCAACGGCAAAGATTGTAATCATGCCAAAATATTCAAGCGATTTGGTCCTAAATCTTTTGTCTTTTGTTACTATGTAGTCATGAAAAGCCTCTGTACCGCTTCTGAGATTTCCTATGCACATGGTACTTGCATAGGCAAAACCATGTACTTTCTTAAAGGCTTCTACTTGCATAGCACAGGAAAGAGATATTAGGGCATTTGCTAAGGCATCTAATTGATGAGGGATAAAAGCAGAAATAAAGAGAATACAAATCTCAATAATAACAACATATTCTCGCCAGTGAAGTTTAGCTTTGTATTTTGCTCGTCTTCGTATCTCTTCTGATACAAAAACGCCCAATGCAAAGGCTAAAACAGGGAAAAGGTAAGATAAAAATCCTTGTAAATCCCACTCCAAAAGGTTTTCACTCATTCTGACAATGTTGCCAGTTTGAGCATTTGCAAAGACGCCACCTCTGTTTATATAGGTGTAAGCATCTTGCAGGCCTCCGGACATTGTGAGAAGTGCTATTGTCAGATTTGACTCAGACCTCTGAAAGTTGCTCTCCATTTTTAACTCCTTTTCTTCTGAGTAATCATATCGCAACTTTTATATGTAGGCAATTAAAGGGGCTTTTTAGAGGTTTTTACAAAACTGCCTTTATTCTTTTTCTTGAATTCTTGGGATAGTTGTGGTCTACTAGGTAATTGGGGAAAGAAAATTGGTATGAAAAAATTAGTTTTTTTGTTGGTTCTGCTTCTTCTTGGAACATTTGCTTTTGCTTATTCAAATAATGCAATTATTTTCGAATTGGGATCCAGTATTTATGAAGATATGGATAATTTGTATGCTGTCTGCGGGTTTGTTAGACCTTCTACAAATAGACCTTGGTCTGAAGCGGAGGCTAGGCAAATTCTTTCGCAAATAGATAAAGCAAGTTTGGAAGGATATTCATTAAAACTCTACAATAAGATTGAGGCAGAGTTGAATAAGGGCGTTAAGTGGAATTTTGGTGAAAATTTAGGTGTGACCGTTGGAATGGATTTTGCCCTTGAAGGTTATGCTCATAGTAATACAGAAGATTTCATAACAGAGACAGATTGGGAAAGAGGTTTTGATGAAAGAAAGTCGCTTATGAGACTTTTCTTTGAATTCACCTGTAACGACAATTTTTATACTACAAGCGATATTCATTATAAGTTTAGACGTGCAGACATGTATGATGAATATACTCAATACAGTAGTACAACGGAGAATGGAAAACTTTCAAAAGACGGATACATTGGCTCTTATTATATGAATGGAATTAACATGTACTATATTAGCAAATCATATCAATTTTCTCAGGGTTTGATGTCCAATTTCTTTACTGATACCCTACATTTTTCATTCATATGGCCAAGACGAGCCGTCTTTTCTTTTGGTGGCCAAACATGGAATTTCTCTGTTAACAGGGACAAATTAAGCCTTGGTAACGCCAATTTTGGAAACTTGCTGGTTGATGATCATACGTTCAGCGATTTTGCAAAATTGTCCTTCTTTAGTAAGAACTTTAAGTATGATTTTGTTCTAATGTTTTTTGATACTCTAGTAAATTCTAATGAGTCCCCCACAGAAGAAGGCCGAATTTACATGATTCATACCTTGCAATTTAGAGTCCTTGATAGAGTGTCTTTTACTATAAGTGAGAACGTTATGTATAAGTACAAGGTGCTTGATTTGTACTTCTTTAACCCAAGTTTCATATACCACAATTTGAATAACAGAGGTATGTTCAACGCTTTAGCGTATGTAGACTTAAACGTTTTAGTTCTTCCTGGATTAGAAGTTTATGGTCAATTTGCACTGGATCAGGCAAGAGCTCCACATGAGGATGCCTCTCAAAGTAGTTCCTACGGTTTGGTTGCAGGCCTTTCTTATTCTCATGGTTTTGATGATGGAAGCCTAACAGTATATGGTGAGTATACAAAGACAAGTCCATTACTTTACAGAAGGGATGGCATAGACTTTATTAGATCTTCTAGATATGTAGCAATGGAGGCTCCAGTGTACCATATTCCTTTCTTTGACTACATTGGATTCCCATATGGCGGAGATGTGAGAATGTTGGAAATAAGAGCCACCTATAGTAGCATAAACAACTGGAAGGTTAGTGCCTTTGGCCGTATTGTGCAAAAGGGCGAGGTCAATATTTTCTATAGCCACAACGTGGATGGCAAGAACAACGGTGATGCAAATCTTCCAGGGGATACTCCTTACGGCAATAAAGTTAAAAACTTTGCTGTTGTTGGAATTGAAGGTAGTGCTAATTTGGATGGACTTTTTAGCTGGCCAAAGGTATCATTTGATGGGGAGTTGGATTGGATTGGGCGATATAATTACATAAAAAGCACAAAGGAAAAATCTCCAGCAGAGACTGATTTTCAGTTAACTTTGGGATTTACTCTTGGAATATAAAAAAACAAATAAAGGGAGAAAAGAATGAAAAAAGTGTTATTGGTATTGGTTGCTCTTCTCTGCGTTTTCAGCGTTTGGGGGGGGGTAGAGTTTGTACTTAACGTGAAACCTTATTTTACGTTTGATAATGCTCCTGCC
>CAVFGI010000018.1:0-41378 GCA_963621975.1 Selenomonadaceae bacterium | reverse complement strand
GCTTACATACTAAAGGTGTGATACTCTTAACTCGTCCCATTTGACCGTCCTGATTTAGATTTTTCTTGATAAAATCAATCTTATCACAGGTTCTATGGGACTTCTTCTTTTTATCCTCCGTTTTAATGTGACAATCTATGTTACTGCTAACATGCACCAAAATAGCAGAAAATTAATCTAGTTTTTCCAATATATATGGTATATAATACGAAAGGTTGAGCGTTTTTTACACAACCTCTTGATTACATACAAAATGCCAAATTTCTAGGAGGGAAACATGGCTTTAGCTTCAAAAGATATCAGAAATGTCACAATTGCGGGACATAACGGAACAGGTAAGACAGCTTTGCTTGAACAGTTGCTTTATTACAGCAATGTAATTTCAAGAGCTGAACAGGTTGAATCTGGTAAGACAACCAGTGACTATACTGAAGAAGAAATCGCAAGAAAGATTTCAATTCACAGTGCACTTGCAAATATTGCATGGCAGGGAAAGTCCCTCAATTTTATTGATGCTCCTGGTACTGCAGACTTCGTTGGTGAAGTAACTTGTGGCTTTAGAACATGTGAAAGTGCCCTTTTGGTTGTAGATGCAAGAGACGGTGCTCAGATTGAGACAATCAAACTTTGGAGAAACCTCAATGGTAGAAATAAACCAAGAGCTGTTTTCCTTAACAAGATGGAAAGAGAAAGAGTTGACTTTAGCAAGACCTTTGCCCACCTCAAGGAAGAGTTTAAGACCACATTTGTTCCTGTAACAATTCCAATGGGAAACGGACCAGATTTCAAGGGTGTTATTGACCTAATTGAAAACAAAGCTTATTTCTTCCAAGCTGGTCAGAAAGAAACAGTTGGCGATATTCCTGCTGAATATTCAGACGAAGTAGAAGAATACAGAGAAACTCTTATTGAAGCTGCAGCTGAAGGTGCAGATGACCTCATGGAAAAATATCTTGAAGAGATGACTCTTGAGGCAGAAGAAATCCACAGAGGTGTTTGTGAAGGTCTCAAGAATAACGTTTTGGTTCCTGTCTTCTGTGGATGCACAGCAAGCGGTGCAGGAATCACAAGTCTTCTTGACTTTGTTGCTGAGAACTTCCCTTCTCCCATTGGAGCTGAAGAAACCATTGTGAAGGAAGATGGTAGCGAAGAAAAATATCCAATCAACCCAGATGGTCCAGTTGCAGCTCTCTGCTTTAAGACAACAATTGACCAGTTCTCTGGAAAGCTCTCCTTCATTAAGGTTGTCAGTGGTACAGTCACAGGAGAGACAGACCTCTTCAACCCAGCACTCGGAAAGAAAGAAAAACCGGGCAAAGTATATCGCGCTGTTGGTAAAAAACTCATTGAGACAAACGCTCTTGTCGCAGGTGATATTGGAATTATCACAAAGAGCAACATTGCAGCAACAAATTGCACCCTCCTTGGCAGTGCAGAAATGAAGTTCACATTCAAACCACTGAGCTTCCCTAACCCAATTTATTCACTTGCAATTTCTGCTGCAGATAAGAAGTCTGAAGACAAGATGAATGATGCCCTTCATAAGGTTACAGAAGAAGATCTTACATTCCAGGTTGCTTACAACGAAGAAACAAAGCAGTCCACAGTCTCTGGCATGGGAGAACTTCATATTAACATGATCTTGGACAAGATTAAGGACAAGCAGAAGATTCAAATCAATACCAAGCTCCCACGTGTTCCATACAGAGAAACAATCACAAAGAAGTCAGGTATTGTTGAATATGCTCATAAGAAGCAGTCAGGTGGACATGGCCAGTACGGTAAAGTCCTTATTGAGATTGCTCCAATTGACAGAGGTCTTTATTACACATTTGACAACATTGTTAAGGGCGGTTCGGTTTCTAAGGGCTACGTTCCTGGAATTGAAAAAGGTTTACATGATCAAATGGAAGAAGGTTTCCTTGCTGGATACCCAATGGTTGACATTGGTGTAACACTTGTTGATGGTAAGGAGCACCCAGTTGACTCTTCAGAAATGGCATTCAGACTTGCAGCTAAAGGCGCAATGAAGCTTGCTATTGAAAAAGCTGGTCCTGTTCTTCTTGAGCCATTTGCAAAACTTTCTGTTTACATTGACAATCAGTATCTTGGTGACATTCTCTCTGACCTCTCATCCAAGCGTGGTCGTGTTCTTGGACAGGAAGACCTTGGTGGAAACATGGTTCAGGTTAATGCTGAAGTTCCACAGGCAGAAATGCTTAACTATGCTATTGACCTCAAGTCAATGACCTCTGGTACAGGTTCCTTTGAACTTGCTTTTGACCACTACGAAACACTCGCAGGCAAGATGGCTGAAGATGTTATTAAAGCATCCAAGGCTGCTGCAGAGGAAGAAGCAAAGTAATAGTCTTTTAGAGGTTTTTACAAAAACCTCTTTAGATACCTCATTTGAATTAAAGAAGGCTGGGCAAAACCCAGCCTTCTTTATGTAAAGAGTTGAATTTTTGCAAGCACTGCTTCAACATTGGCAATTGTTTCATCTATCCTACGTGCTGCATCACCAAGACGGCATTGAACAATGATATCGGCAAAAAAATTATCCATAAGATCAAAAACAGTTAGAAAACTTCCAACGTCAATATCGAGGTCCATTGAGATATCACGTAGTTCTCTGCTAAAAATCTGAAGGTTATATCGGGCATCAGAAAGAGCATTTCTTGCATTATTAATTTTAAAATGCTTAGCTATTGAAACAAATGCGCCACCTCCAAGCAAATCCCAAATGCCAAGACTTTGGGCACCTGAAATTTGTTTACGAGCTTCCATCAATGAGCGTAATGCACGCTGTCCAGCATCGAGTGCTTCTTGTTTTTCTTTGGCATAATCCATGAACTAATAATAGCACATTAGAGATTTATTGCAAAACTTAGATTAAAGCCATCAAGTTCGGAGAATGAAACAGTCTTTTTGTCAACTAAAAAGCCTTGTGGAAAGACAAATTCAACTGAACGTCCCGCTAGCACTTCTTTGCAACCAATCTTCTTAGATTTAACATTAACACTTCCCTTTCCAGAGGCTTTATCATAAGTGACGTTAATATCCCAGAGATTATAGAGGTTTTTCTCTAACCTTGTTGTTCCATCGTCTTCAAAATATGTATAGGTAAAACTTCCATCTTTAGGCACAATAAAAAATTGCAACTCTTTAAAGAAACCTGTTCGAAGTTTATCAACTACTTTTAATTTTGGAATCACAGAACCTACTTTATAGAAGTACCAATACTTATCCAAAGGAGCATCAAAAATCTTTTTTGTGCCTCCTTGATATTTTTTATCCTCAAAGGGACTGTACCAATCATCACCCTGTGGGAAACAGACCTCAATAGAGGTTTGACCTTCATTTACTACTAACGCCTTGAGAACACTTGGACCAAAGAGAGAAACCAATGACATAGTACAAAGATTTGAATCCTGTGGATACTCTAAAGCTAAATTACGCTCAATTGGATATCCTTGAGATGCCTCATAAGCACAATTGTAAATGTACGGCATATGCCTATAGTGATCTTCAATGGCAGTTTTTATGTATGGAAATGTTTTTGCATCTTTCCATGGCTCGGTAGGCTTATCGTCTTCTCTCCAAGAATGAATAACGAACCTACATTGAAAAACAGCACTTTGCGCACTTCTTACTAAAAGCTCATGACTTGGCTCATCTCCATAAAAACCACCTAAATCATGACCCACATAAGGCATACCACTAATGGCTAACGTCATACCCTGTAATTGGTTATATTTTAAGGTCTTAAATGTGCTTGTATTATCGCCTGTCCATGTACGAGCATAGCGCTGAAGCCCGGCATAACCACTACGAGAATAAATCCAAGGACGTGTGTCTGGATTGTGTTTTAAAAGTTCCTCATAGCTTGCCTGGACCATCAACACAGGATACAGCGTGCGTGTATCAAAGACTTTCAACGCAGTATCTTCTAGTTCAAGTTCATTGTTATCGTTCCAAATTCCTTCTGCACCAAAAGAAATATAGGATTCATAAAGTTTTTCTTTCCACCACTCTTTTGCCTTAGGATTTGCAAAATCTATAAATGAAGCATTACCACCCCAAAAGAATTCTACAATTGGATTACCGTCATTATCTTTTACAAAATAGCCTTTTTCTTTGAGTTCTTCATACCATGGATGGGTAAGCAAAATACCAGGTTTAATATTAAATGTTAAATGATAGCCTCTCTCAACTAACGAGGATATAAATTTTTTTGGATCAGGAAATTTGCGTCTATTCCAGAAGAATGAATAACGCTTGCCATCATCGGCCTTGAGGTAGCCAGAGGAAACATACAGACCCTCACATGGGAGTTTGTGATCCTCTGTGTCTTGGAAGAATTTTTCCATGCGCTGTTGGGCGTCGTAGGCCTCCACGTAATTCATTGAAGAGCCCAAGTAGCCAAATGAGTAAAGTGGTGGAAAATTTGGCTTGCCTGTGACGAGGCAATAGTTGGCAATTATGTCCTTATAGTCGTCCCCAAGAATGATAAAATATCTAAACGGTCCCCCAGAAATATCTGTGGAAAAATAGATTGGGCACTCCTTGCCAAAATCAAAGCTCTCAATGTGACTTTCTGGGAAGTATAGACCAATTGCACTGTTGGTTTTTGGGTTATGTTTAATAAAAAAAGGAACCGATTTGTATAGCGGATCCGAATATTCTGCGTCGTAGCCTAAAGAGTCCCGGTTGTACATTCTAAACCGTTTACCAGCGTGGTTTGGATCTCCGGCCTTATCCCCTAAGCCATAAAAACAATCACCTTTTTGCAATGGCCAAGTATAGCGTGCAAATGGAGCTTCTTCATGTCCTAAAAGCCTAAATTGCTCGTGAGAGATTACAGTATCGCTATTGCCCAGTTCTCCTCCAAAAATGTTTTTACCAGCTTTTAAAACCTCGATATTTCCATTACTGGAGTTGATTACAATGTCCATTTGTCCTATCTTCAGCGAATATTTTAAGCCATCATAGTCAAATTGAGCTATTGTTTCCTCTTTATAATCACCTACTAAATAATCGCTTGCCTTTTGAAGATGCTCAGGAGTTTTGTAACTATTAACCGTATATTCAACAGAAATTATGCTGTCCCCCATATGAGAAACAACAATTGAGCCATTCTGTGTGATTAATCTATTACTTCTGCCCTCATTGGCACATGACAAAACCTTGCCAATTGTGAGTTTCATATGTTATTCTCCTTAAGCAAAAACAAAGCGTTTTTTCTACAAATCTTTTCATAACAAATTTGACTAATTTTTCTAGATTCAACTGCCTCGTCAAGAAAAGAACTTAATTGAGCTTGTGGCATTTCAATCCAATTAGACATTGCAATATCTGTTCCGTATACAATCTGATCTTGGAATTCTTCAAGAAAGGAATAAGTATAATTAATATTTCTCATCAAAGCATAATAGCCAGATGCAGCTGAAAGGTCTGCGTACAAATTCTTATGTTTTCTCATCAATTTTGCTACAACACCTTCGCCTGTAAGAGGTGTTTTTAGATAGTCATGTCTATTTTTTTTTGTAACATCAGTTCCAAGTTCAGCCCAGAAAGCCATAGAATGTCCAAGAATTGGAAGTTCTGGAAACGTTTCTAGGACATGTTGGAGACGCGGAAGATGCAGTTCATCAATAACCCCATATCCCTTGCCTCGTTTTCCAAAATGAAGTGTGACTGGAAGCTTATACCTTTGGGCATATTTAAAAAGGTTCATCATTTTAGGACTATCTAAAGCTATATTAGCACTCATCTCACTTATACCTTTTGCTCCCTGAGAAATATAATGTTCCATCAAAAAAGAGAAATCGGAATCTGAAGAATTGGAAATATTTCTAGGGTCTAATGGCATGAACCACCAACCAATTATGTCCTTATTCTTTTCAACCATTGCCAAAGTTTCTCTTGTGGACATGTGGTTAATTGAACATTCAGGAATTGCCCCGTTTGGAAGAAGAACACCCTTTTCTACTCCAATTTTTTGATACATAAGACGAACATCTTCTGGAAAACAAAAATGTGGCTTGTTTAAAGAAAGCCCAAATTCATTTATATTTGAACAATGCATATGCATATCAATTTTTTTAACAATCATTTATATCCTACCCCATATTTAAATATTTAGAACATCAATTAAGAGCAATTATCCCTTCACTGATCCAGCAGAAATTCCTTCAACAAAGTATTTTTGTAAGCAAAAGAAAACAATAACACAAGGTAAAATTGAAAGTGCGGACATAGCCATAACTTGATTCCACTGTACCCCTGTTGAAGAGTCCAATGACATTCTTAAGCCAAGAGAAACTGTATATTTCTTTGCAGAATTCAAGTATAGCATTGAATTAAAATAATCATTCCATTTCCACATAAATTCATATAATGCAGTGGTAATAATTGCAGGAGAACACATTGGAGCCAAAATATAAATTAAAGTTTTAAAACTATTACATCCATCAATAATGGCTGCTTCATCCATTTCTCTTGGAATCCCTCTAAAGAACTGTACTTGCATGTAAATTAGAAAAGAATTAACAGCAAAAGCAGTTGGTATTATTAAAGGCTTAAAAGTATTTAACCAACCAAGTTCTTTAAAAAGAAGATAGGTAGGAACCATAATTACTGCATTAGGAAGCATCAACATTCCAAGCATGGTAAAGAAAAGTATTTTTTTACCTCTAAAGTTGAAACGTGCAAATCCATAAGCTGTTAGAGTTGTTGAAATTACTGTCAAAACAACAGCAGGAACAGTAACAATAATGGAGTTTTTAAAGAATACAGTAAAATTGTTTTTCCCAACACCCTTCCAACCTTTTGAAAAAGAGTCCTTAACCCATTCACCTGCTGGAAGAATACTTTTCGTTGTAAATATCTCATTATTGTTTTTGAAGGCTGCACCTATCATCCATAAAAGAGGATAAATAAGCACTATACCAATTATTAAAACAATAACTGTTCTTATTACCTCGGAGATAATTCTGTTTAGCTTCAGACTATGCGTCATTAGAACTTACCTCCATCTTCGTAATATGTCCAGTATTTTTGAGTTTTAAAAATTAAAATTGTAAGAACAAGGATTATCGCAAAAAGAATCCAACTTTGAGCACAAGCATAGCCCATTTTAAAACTAACAAAAGCATTACTGTAAAGCATATAACCATATAGATTAGTTGCTTTCAAAGGGCCACCGTTAGTAATTAAAAGAGGTGCATTAAACTCCTGGAAGGCAGTAACTAAGCCCATTAAAAGGTTAAAGAATACAACAGACGAAATCATTGGAAGTGTAATTTTAAAAAACTTTCCAATTCTTCCTATTCCATCTACAGTTGCCGCTTCATACAGGTCGTTAGGAACAGATTTGATGGCGGCAACAAACAGAACCATAGTAGCTCCAAACTGCCAAATATTAAGAAGACTTATAGTTACTAAGGCAAGGCTGGGACTAAGCCATTCTATACTCTTAACCCCAACTTTGCTCAACAAACCATTTACTACACCATTTTCAGCAAAAAAAAGCTTCCATATCATAGAAACGGCAACACTTCCACCGAGAATAGATGGCAAATAATAGATAGAACGAAAAAAGTAGTTTATTCTGTTTGACTTTACAATTAAAAGAGCCACAAAAAGGGCAATAACAATCTTTAAAGGAACAACCAAAAGAACATATTTGAACGTAACAAACAAAGAAGGCCAAAACTCTTTGTCTGAAGTAAAAATACTTATATAGTTTTGAAACAAAACAAACTTAGGAGCCTTAAGCAAATTATAATCAGTAAATGAAAAATATACTGATCTTGCAAAAGGATAAAGCTTAAAGATTAAAAAGCCTAAAAACCAAGGAAGAATATATAAAAATCCTACGTTTAATTTAGCCTTACCCAATTTCTTTGTTTTCATTCTATCATTTTCCTATTTTATTTAATTGAAGCACAAAGAGCTTCAATCTCTTTATAGCAGGCTTCAGCTGCTTCTTTTGGAGTCATTCTTCCGTATGCAATTTCCTCAATATAATCATAGTAAGCTTGATTAATATCATTACTACATGCTGGAGTTCCTCTCTTCACACAAGCTCTTGGTGATCCAAGCTCTACTGCCTTAGCAATGCCAGCATTTACTAAATTATTTTCGTTAAGAGCTTTCAAAACGCGAGAATTTGCAGGAATAGATCTTACTGTACCCTGAATTAAACCAGCTTCTACATCGTTAATCAAAAAATCAATCAGCATTGCTGCCTCTTTAGGATGCTCACTTGTTGATGGAATAGCATACCAGCTAGCAGGAGGGACCATAATAGTGTCATTATTGGCTTCTCCACTAAACTTAAAACATGGAACAACTTCAGTATTCTCTTCAAGATATTCATTAAAAACATACCAAGTATATGATGCAGAAGAGAATTGAGAGATAGCTAATTTCCCATTAGCCCATTTAGGATTCTCAAGAGGAGAACCATCGTAAAGCATTGCTTCACTTCTTGGTTGAAGACCACCAACCTCATACATTTCTTTAAGCCATGTAAAATAAGACTCAAGATCATCAATGCTATACTCAATATCGCCATTATCAGAGATAACAACTCCACCAACCTTCTGTTGGATATACTGAGGAAGCATCCATGCCGCTAAAGTCTCAAGGGAACAATTTAAGAGATAAGCTTCTGGATCAGCACTATGCAATGCTTGTGCAGCTGGAATCAAAGATTCCCATGTCCAACCATCTTCTGGCATTGTAATGCCATTCTTTGACAATAAATCATTATTCTGCAATGTGGTCCAAGCCTGTACTCCAGTAGGCATTAAATAGACTTCCCCTGTTTTGGAATCCGTACAATATGCATCTAATAAAGACTGAGAAAGATATGTTGTATCGACAACACCACTCTCTATGTACTCATTAAAATTAACATAGGAAGAACCATTTTGTCTTGTATAAGTAACATATCCAGCATCTTGTACTACATCTGGGAGAGTTCCAGATGCACACTGAGTCAAAAACTTTGTTGACCAACCATCCCATCCTTGATACTCAGCTTCAACCGTTATCCATGGATATTTAGTTTCAAATAACTCAATAGCTTTCAATGTTGCTTCATGACGGACAGCATCTCCCCACCACGCAAACCTAATTGTAACAGGTTCATTCTCAGTTTTTTCATTTGCACCACCTGCAAAGGCAGGAAGAAGAATTAAGGCTACCAAAAAACTAAGTAAGATTTTTTTCATAACTGCTCCTTTTTTAACTTACGCAAAACGTTTTGCGTTTTTCCCAGAATAAGACCCTCTTCTTGATTCGTCAAGAAAAATCTTTGCTTTTTTGTTTTTTAAAATGAATGCTAATTGAACTTTGTGCCCAACAGCCTGCTGCTTTTAATTAGGCAATGTCACAATTTGCAAAAATTGCTTCATTTAAGACACAAAATGTACTTACAGCCGCACAAGTGCTGAAATATGTTACTTCTTCTAAAATTTTTTGGTTCATCTAGTTCCATCCAGAAAAGTGTTGGTCAATAGGTTTAAGGGAAAAAATAAAGAAAGGGAAAATGAGGTCGTTATGTGATGAAATTCTAAAGAGAAAAACCTCTTAATTTGCAGCCTTAAAGATGGCATCTTAAGGATTAATATTTAGTCTTGCCCAACAGTTGTCCGAAATTGTCTGATTTTTAAATGTTTTCGGATAACTTTATCCGAAATCGTCCCATTTTTAAGCGTTTTCGGATACTTTTTCCTCGCTCCAAGTAATCGAGTCCTCAAGTGCAAGGCTTCACACACCGCATGCATATCAAAAAGAGCCTTCCTGACACATGAGATGACCCATGAGATGGCACATGGAAAAAGCTCACATGCAATGGCCATCAATAGCTAGGACAAGATCTTATTCATGCCTTCTCCACCCACACTTCATTGATGGTGTATGACTTATCCAGGCCCTTGCGCTCAAAACTAGTCTCTGGGCGCCATGGACGTGGAGGTGCAAAGCCATCACGAGGTGCAAAGCTGTCCTGTGTTGCAACATCATCACAAAGTGCAAAGCCATCACGAGTTGCAACATCATCACAAAGTGCAAAGCCATCACGAGGTGCAACATCATCACAAAGTGCAAAGCCATCACGAGGTGCAAAGCTGTCCTGTGTTGCAACATCATCACAAGGTGCAAAGCCATCACAAAGTGCAAAGCCATCCAAAGATACAAACTCAGATGAAGGTTCCCCATCAAGATCTCTTTCTTCTACACACCTATACGGATTCACCATTCCCGGTGTTGCTTCTAAAACAGAAAGCATTTGGTTTGCATAATCCTCCCAGTCTGTGACGCAGTAGATATAGCCACCCTTCTTGAGCTTCTGTGCAAGCAAAGTAGTAAAAGGAAGTTGCACTAAACGCTTTTTATGATGACGTTTCTTGGGCCAAGGGTCTGGAAAAAAGATGTGGAAACCGCACACGCTATCATCTGAAATCATATCCTCAAGCACTTGCACGGCATCGTAACGCATAATACGCAAATTCGTCAGGCCTTCTTTTGCAATAGTCGCTAGCAATTTGGAGAACCCATACAGAAAAACTTCAATCCCCAAGTAATTTATATTCGGATTTTCACGTGCAATACGCGCTGTGCTTTCACCCATCCCAAAACCAATCTCAATAACCACAGGGTTATCGTTACCAAAAACACGTGAAAAATCCAATTTTTCAAAAGAATGCACTAGAGCATAGTCATAAAAATGATTCTTTAGAGCGTCAATCTGATATTGCTTAAGTCTTTGTCCACGCAAAACATAGCTTTTAATTTCACGCCACGAGTTCTCATCTCTATGCTCCACCATTCTCAATTCCGGAATGAGATCAAAGACCTCCTCCAAAGCACTATTCTGCACAGAATTCTCCACATCATTTATCCCGATATTTTCCATACATACCCTCTATATCACCAAAACCCTCACGGCACCAGTCTTTGCAACTTCTCAAGAATAAACAACGCTTTATCCTTTAAAGAGATAGCATTAGTTTTCATATTCATTATATAAGGCCTCTTAGGATCAATAGTAACAGAACCCCGGGAGGTGCGAATCATCTCAATAAGCTTATCTATAGAAATAGATGCAATACGAGAGAACTCCACAACAACAGAGCCTTGACGCTCCTTCATGTGATAAATATCCAAAGTCCTACATACAATCTTAAGCTCACAAATGTAGAGCAAATTTGACACCTCGTCAGGAATATTTCCAAACCTATCTTTAAGCTCAGCAGAAAGCCTCTCAAGTTCATTTGATGTCCTAATAGCGGCAATCTTCTTATAAATTTCAAGCTTTATAGTAGGATCAGGGATATAATTGTCTGGAATGTAGCCACTATAATCCAACTCTAGGAACACCTCAGATTCCGGCTTTGCACCAGAATTTTGTAACTTAGCTATAGCCTCATCCAACAGCCTAATATACATATCAAGGCCTACAGCAGACATAAATCCACTTTGCTCTCGTCCAAGGAGATTTCCTGCACCCCGTAGTTCCATGTCCTTCATAGCAACCTTAAAACCAGAACCTAGATCAGTAAATTCAGAGATTGTTTGAAGTCTTTTGATAGCCACTTCAGAAAGCACATAATCTGAAGGATAAAGCAAATAAGCCCAAGCCTCTCTATCAGAACGGCCAACACGACCCTTAAGCTGATAAAGCTGAGAGACTCCATACATATCGGCACGGTCAATGATGATAGTATTAACATTTGGGATATCTATACCATTTTCAATAATAGTTGTAGAAACAAGGACTTGAATACCCTCATAAACGAACCTACGCATTGTATCTTCCAAAAGATCTGCACTCATTTGCCCATGAGCCGTTTCAATGATGATATCAGGCATGCGAGATCGTAACATATTAGCAACATCCTCAAGACTCTCTATTCTGTTGTGTAAATAGAAAACCTGACCATGACGTGATACTTCAAATCTAATTGCTCTTTCAACCTCATCTAAATCATATTTTTCAATAACAGTCTTAATTGGCTTACGAGAAATTGGAGGGGTTGTCAAAAGACTCATGTCTCTAATTTTCAACAACGACATATAAAGCGTTCTAGGAATTGGAGTTGCAGAAAGGCTCAAACAGTCAATGTTAGCCTTTAAATCTTTAATTCGCTCCTTATCCTTAACACCAAAACGCTGCTCCTCATCCACAACAAGAAGACCCAAATCCTTAAAAAGAACATTCTTTTGGATAATCTTTTGGGTACCAAAAAGTACATCCAACTGCCCTGCAGCCAAATCTGCCAAGGTCTTTTTCTGTTCTTTTACAGGCACCATACGGCTCAAGAGCCCCACCTTAAGAGGAAATTCTCCAAGACGCTGCTTGAAATTTCTATAATGTTGCTCAGCCAAAATGGTCGTAGGAGCCAAGAATGCCACCTGTTTTCCACTCATCACAGCCTTAAAGGCAGCTCTAAATGCAATCTCTGTTTTACCATAGCCAACATCACCACAAATAAGACGGTCCATTGCGGTGGGGCTTTCCATGTCATCCTTGATATCTTGAATGCAAGTCAGCTGGTCTTCAGTCTCCTCAAATTCAAACTCAGCCTCAAAACGCAACTGCCAGTCATTATCCTTAGCAAATGGATAGCCCTGACTGTTTTTGCGTCGTGCATACAACTGAATAAGATGCTCAGCAAGATCTTCTGCACTCTTACGGGCCTTGGATTTCTTATTCTCCCAGCCCATACCACCAAGTTTATCCAGCTTTGGAGCCTCACCTGCAGATCCTATATACCTTTGCACCAAGTTGGCCTGTTCAATAGGCACGTAAAGGTTTTCTTTATCCGCAAACTGAATCTTGATGTAATCTCTATCACGCACGCGGTCTATTTTTAAAAATCGGCCTATGCCATAATTCACATGGACCACATAATCGCCCTCATGCAACTCAACAAAACTATCTAATACCGATGTCTGTGTGTGTTGCAATGTCTTGACAACTTGCTTCTTTCTTCCAAATATTTCGTTCTCACATATGACAATAAATTTCTTGGACCTGATTGCAAAACCAGCAGAAGGTGTCCCTACGTTATAATGAAGAGACTCAAAATCACTAAGCATCTGCTCAAGACGGCGCTTTTGAACCTCTGTGGTAACATAGATTTCAATATCCCAATTATCGTCTTCAAGCCCCTGCAAATCCTCTTTTAGGTATGTAAAATTGCCAAAATAAGACCTAGGCCCTTCAAGATCAAACTTAAAAGCACTATTGCACTGGCCTGCAATGTCCAAAACAGTCATGCTTCCATGCCAAGTCTGTGCAAAATTAGGAAAGTCAAAGAGAATTTCGTCTGGTCTAAGGGAATCCCTGTCTGCCTGATAAGCCTTTCTATAGAGTGTCTTAGCCTCAAGTTGCATGCTCTTATAACTTGTCTCTATACGCTTATCACCATAGAAAATCATATAATGGGAATTCTTAATGAATTCTTTAATTCCACACGGAATCACTTTTTGAGAATCGCTGGTAGCAAGTATTTGAATATCAACATGTCCCAGCTGTTTTGAAATTTGTTGAGATAGAGGTTCATACTTGCAAATACGCTCTATCTTATCCCAATCAAAGTAAATTCTAACAGGTAAATCTGAACCATAAGGGAAGATATCAAAGACCTCCCCTCTAACAGTAAACTCTCCAGGCATTGTAGTGTTTGGTGACCTATAATAGTTACCTTGGGCCAATTTTTCTGCTAATTGCATTGTATCTAGGCTATCGTTTACCTTTAACTTGATACTGCCAATATCAACAGCACCCTTCCCTGGAAGAGGAGAACAAACAGCTCTTATAGAGGTAACAACAAGACCTTTATCACAGTCTGAGATAGCACCTAAACACCTGAGTTGTTCATATTCTTTTGCTGTGCCTTCCCACTGACTATAAAGGACTCGGCCACTTGCTGGAAGTAAAAAAACAGGAACCTGACGAGAATCAACAAGACTATAATTTGAATGAAGTTGACGTGCAATTTCATCTGTTGGACAAATAATCCAAGTAAGACCGTTAACCTCGCCTGCCATCAAATGGGCACACTGAAACAGCGGAAATCCGTCCAACCCCTCTACCTGGATATCCGCTTTTTTGTTGGTACTGAATGCCTTGTAGCCTTCACTCTTTTTGATGTACGATTGAAGCGTCTGCATCACTGGCACAATTTACCATTATGAAGAAAGGAGTTCAAGTAAATGCAGGAAACAACATTATCTAAAACTGATACAAAAATCACAAATATAACCCTAAACATCAGCGAAAATGATAATTTTGGTTTTATCGTTCAAAATGAAGAATCCAAAGCCTTCAATGAACTTTGCACCTGCATCTTGCAATGTGGGAGAAAAGCTAGAGACAATCAGAAACTAATCCACCGTTCATTCAAAGAAGACGGATCAATACTAACAGAAACAGATCTTGCTGTTTCAAACGCTTTAATACCTGAGATTAAAAAGCTTTATCCCAATTGCAACATTGTAACAGAAGAAATAGATTTGCACGAATTCAACAATAACGCACAATACACCTTTATCCTTGATCCAATTGATGGCACAGACGCATACAGTCAGGGCTTCCCCTCTTGGTGTATTGCACTAGGGATTCTTGATCACAACAGAATTCCATGTGGAGGAGTCATCTTTGCACCTCGCTTTGGAATTGGAACAGAAGAAATGTTTTTCTGTAGCCCACCTTATGCACCAGAAGTCTATCTTAATGGAAATCTTTTCACCTGCCCACAGCATTACGATATTCCTAGACAAATTACAACAGGTTCAGACATTCTTAATCATGTAAGTTTTAATGGTTACAGTGGAAAGCTCAGAATTTTTGGAAGTGGAATTCTACATATGACAGCACCATTTGCATACTCCAACATTGATGGATGTCTTACAACAAGGAGCTTTGCATGGGATGTTGCAGCCCCTCATGCCATTGCACTAAAACTTGGAATGCAAGTCAAGTATCTAGACGGCACAGAAGTCATTTATAATGATGACTTACTAATTACAAGGAATCGTTTTCCTAAGCCCATCTTAGTTGGATACAAAGCCTGTGTAGAATACATGAAGAACAAATTCACGTTAACAACTATAGCCTGAAACATCACTAATGAGTCCTTTTTTTACCCAATATCTAGCCAAGTAGATCATTGTTGTATCGCAAAGTGCTACAATCCACTTAAGCAAATATGTAGAAGCCATAATTTGAAGAAGTACAGGTGTTTCATATACACCCCAAAATGCTATCAACGTAAAGACCAACGTATCTATAAGTTGACTGACAAATGTACTGAAGTTATTTCTAAGCCAAAGATACTTTCCAGATGTTTTACGTTTCCAAAAATTATAAGCCCATACATCATGATAATTGCTCAATAAGTATGCAACAACCGAGCCCAATGCAATACGTGGCATAAGGCCAAAAATAGTTTGAAGACTGTTTTGTGCAATGTCAGAAGAAGACGGAACAAAGAAAATGGCCATTTGCATTAAAACAGTAAGGGCAACAAGAGCAAAAAAACCATATCCAACAGAAGTCTTTGCATCTTTCTCTCCATAGAATTCATTGAGAATATCGGTTGCCAAGAAGCTAGTGGAGTAAACTATATTGCCCAAAGTGGCCTCAAAACCAAAGAGAATCACATTTTTAGTTACTTGAATATTTGCAATCATACAGCTGATTGGAATCCAAATTAAAAGCCCAATTTTTCCCCACTTTCTGAATGCAAACATAATGAGAGCAAAGTTTAGCACCATCATGCCAAACCATAAAAGAATATTTGTCATTTTTTTCCTTGAAGATTTTGAAGTACTCTATAAGCTTCAAAGCTGTCAATTCGTCTTATAACAAAAGTAAGCTCTGAGATAGTTGAAACAATCTCGTATACGTTGATACTATTCCACGCAAGTCTGCGGGCAGCTTCATAAACAATACCAGGAGTTTGGATAAAGTTTGAACCAAAATTCAAAGTTAATGCAACCAAATCATCCTGTTTATACATATACTTGAAGGAGCTAAGAATTCTTTCAATATGAGGCACCAGCTTCTCTGAGGTTGCAATAGTAACTTCATTTGAACCAAAAATAACATTTAAGAAATCAGTTCCGCCATTACGACCAGAAAGCTCATACAAGTTTCCAAGATGCTGAATAAGCTCAGGAGTTTTAGAATAATTGTAGTCCACAATATTGGTATGCATTACTATAGTGTAGCTAACTCCATCACTATCTTTTTGACCTTCCATTCTATTAAGCTCAGTGGCATACCTTCTTAAGGCCATAATAACAGCAGTTTCCTTAACCTCTCTATTACAGGCTTGAGACACCTCTTCCATGATGCTTTCAGTAAAATTTGTATAATTCAAAAAGCCTTTTCTAAGAACATCACGCAAAAATGGTGTTCTATCAACAATTTCTCTAACCTTTTTGCTAACAGATTCTGCCATAATCTTACTCCTAAGTTATTTTAATAACATTTTGAGCATTTTTGCAACACTTTGACAGCCTACTTACAAAAAAGTTATCAATAAAAATCTACACAAAACAACAATAAACACATAAATAGTGTCATTATTTATTTCTCTAAAAGAGTTACGAAAAAACTAGACACTATCTAGCCATTATTGTATTCTTGTTAAAAGTTATAAAAACAAAAGCCCAATCAATTAAGGAAGTAAAAACATGAGATGCCCCGCATGTGGAGAAATGGAAGACAAAGTTTTAGAAACAAGAACAACTAACAATGGTAGCGCCATGAGACGCAGAAGAGTCTGCCTAAAATGCGGGTATAGATTTACAAGTTACGAGAGAGTTGAAGACAAACCTATCACAGTTATCAAGAAAAATGGAGACCTTCAACCTTTTGACATTGCTAAAATTGAAAGAGGCATTCGCATTTCTACAGATAAGCGAAACATAGACCAAGAAACAATTGACAATTTAATTCAAAACATTGAAGAAGCAATTAAAATCCAAGCTGGACCAAAACATGAAATTTCCAGCAAAGCAATTGGAGAAGAAACATTAAAACAACTCTACAAGGTAGATGCCGTTGCCTATATTAGATTTGCCTCTGTTTATAGAGCCTTCAATAACGTTGAGCAGTTTGTCAAAGAAATTGAAAGCCTTGCTAAAGAAGCTAACTAAGAGCAAAACACACAATAATTGAGTCAGGGTTTTATCACGTCAAACCACTTGCCTGTAAGTGAGCGTTCAATGGACTCGTTAAGATGTTCTGGCCGTAGAATTTCGTTTCCACAATCAAGGCAGAAGTTATCACTCATTCCGGCAATATAATCAAAAACAATCCTATCAAGATTGCCATCATGCTCTATGTAGGCATCCTTCTTTTCCATAACGTAGTTATAGAAACCAGCACTAAGCATATTTCCTTCTTGCATATAGAGTTCTCCATTAAACTCATTCTTATCAAGAAGTCCTGTTAGATAGTCATAAATGAGATGAATAAGACGTCTAAAATACTTCTCATACCCTGCCAACATTGGAGATTTATAAATATGCTGATAGTTGAAATCCTTCATTGCATGCATAGCTTCAAAGATATTGGGACTAAAACCAATCACACCCTCTTTTTCTGAATTAGTAATGATATCTTCAACAAGAGTATTGATAATCTCGCCATTTGTGGTGCCTAGAACTTTTATGCATATATCTGGGATATCGGTTTTAGAGACAATTCCAAGACGTGCAGCATCTTCAAAATCACGTCCAAGATATGCAATCTGATCCGAGAATCTAACAATGCAACCTTCCCATGTAGAAGGAATAATGTCGTGCTTGGTCTGAATTGCATCAAGATCCTTAATTTTATGGCTTGGTTCAAGAGTTCTAATGAAGTGCTCACCGCAGTGGCTGACAATTCCATCTCTGACAGCGTATGTTAAATTTAAATGAGAAAGAAAATCCACAACCCTAAGACTGTTAATTTCATGCTCAAAGCCAACAAAACCCTTCTCTTTCATCATATCGGACAAGATAAACTCACCAATATGGCCAAATGGAGTATGGCCAAGGTCATGCCCAACACCAATAGCCCATGCCATTTCATCATTAAGCCCCATTGCCCTACAAATGGTCGTAGCTATAGACGCCACATGCAACACGTGTTCCATTCTAGTACAGATATGGTCATTACTTGGAGCAAAAAACACCTGAGTCTTATGTTTTAATCTTCTAAAAGGAGAGCTATGAATAATTGCAGTTGTATCCCTATAGTACGGAGAACGAACATCTTCTGCACTTCTACTTTTCACTCTTTTCAACAATTGTTCATCCGAAAGCTCATTTTTAAACATATCAATTCCTCATCTTCACTCAATATGATAACATACAATTACTTGTGGAGGAACTATGCCCTATTTTATCTACCCTTTACTTTCTTTAGTCATAGATTTCATCTGCCTACTCATGTGCATCAAATTTATCTTTTCCAAGCGTGGCGGAGTCTGGATTATCCCAGTACTACTGAGCTTAATCTTCCTTGCAGCTTCTGCATTATGCCTTTTAGCGCAAACTTCAACCAGCACAGACGCTTTTATGCTAGTCTTTGCAAAGGCACTGTCCATCTTTTTCTTGGGCGCCTCTGGAATTTGGCTTCTAATCATCATCATTTTCCGCATTGCACTTAACCCAGAAGACATACAAAGCGTGAAATCTAAACGCAACAAAGCAGAGTCCGATTTCCTCAAAAATCACACTTCTCAACAAAAAATAAAGCAAAGTAAAGAACCAAAATTCAAAAAAGTTCCAGACTACTACAAGGAAGTTTCAACATTAAGTCCAAAAAGATGCAATAATGACAAAAATGAATAATAATATCATCTTTCTCTGCGGTCTTAAAAACTGTGGAAAAACCTATTTTGCACAAAAGCTTTCAGAAAAAACTAAAATTCTTTGGCTTGATAGCGACCAAGAAATACTAAAACTCAACAAAGAATATAGCTCATGTAGAGAGCTTTATAAACAAGTAGGAACCTCCGTTTTTAGAGACAAAGAAAAAGAAGCAATAGAAAGCATAATCAAAACTTTAACCAAGGAAAACAAAGTGGCAATTGTCTCTCTTGGCGGAGGTGTATGCGAAGCAAACAATAGCCTAGAAATTATTAATGAGCATGGAATTTTAGTATATCTTCAAGAATTAGAGCATGTTTTATATAAAAGAATGCAAGATGAAGGACTTCCTCCATACCTTGGTGATAACCCACAATTCAACTTTCACGAACTCTATATAAAAAGGGACAAAGTATATTCTTGTTTTGCCAATTATGTGATAGAATTGTACAAATGGTCTGAAGAACAAGTTCTAAACAAACTAAAGGAGTTGCTTCAAATCTAGGAGGATCTTGTGTCTAACACTTTTGGCTCTATCTTGAGAATTACAACCTTTGGAGAATCTCATGGCCCAATGGTTGGTGTGGTAATAGATGGAATTGAAAGTGGTTTTGAATTAGACCTTTCTGCCATTAACAAGGAAATGGAAAGAAGAAGGCCAAACATAGATCAATTCTCAAGCTCTAGAGATGAAAAAGATGAAATTGAAATTGTTAGTGGCCTTTTTGAGGGAAAAACAACAGGGACACCTCTCACAATTCTAATTAAAAACCAAGATGCAAAACCAAGTGAATATGAAAGGCTCAAAAATTTATACAGACCTGGTCATGCAGACGAAACCTATCAGGCTCGTTATGGCATAAGAGATTACAGAGGTGGTGGCAGAGCAAGTGGCAGAGAGACAGCAAGCCGTGTTGTTGCAGGAGCCATTGCAAAGCAAGTCCTTGGCAAACAAGGAATAACTATTACCTCTAAGATTCATTCTATTGGTGGAAAAACAAAAAACTTTGAGAAAGTTTTACAACAAGCAAAAAATAATCACGACAGCGTTGGTGGCTCTATTGACTGTATAATAAAAGGAGTTCCAATGGGCATTGGGGAACCTGTTTTTGATAAACTTGATGCCTGTATAGCCCATGCGGTTATGTCTATTGGCGCAGTGAAAGGAATTGAATTTGGTTCCGGCTTTAATTGTGAGAACTTGTTTGGTAGCGAAAACAATATGAGCAAATATTCTGGTGGAATTCTTGGTGGAATTTCAGATGGAACTGACATTAACTTTAGAGTTGCTGTAAAACCAACACCTTCTATTGGCAAAACTCAACTTATGAAAACAGTTGAAGGAAAAACAGTTGAAACTTCTATTGAAGGACGTCATGACACCTGTATTTGTCTTAGAATTGGCCCTGTTATTGAAGCAATGACCGCACTTGTAATTTTGGATCAAATCTATTTAAAGAATGCAAGATTGGGAGATAAAAATGTCTGAATTTAGAACTCAAGATTTACCTCTTATAGTTCAAAGCGATAGAACAATACTTTTAGATGTACACTCCCCTTTTGCTTCTCAATGTAGAGATGAAATTATGGCTTTTGCTGAATTGGTTAAAGCCCCAGAGCATATTCATACCTATTCAATATCTGCAATTTCTCTATGGAACGCAAAAAGTGCAGGTCTAGAAACAGAGGTAATTCTTCAAAGGCTGGATAAATGGTCAAAGTTTCCTATCCCACAACCTGTTGAGAGTTATATTAAAGACGTATCCTCTAGATTTGGAAAACTAGTTTTAGAACCATATTCAGAACAAAGCTTTATTTTAAAGATATCAGATTTATTTATTGCAAAAGCAATTGCTGCCAACCAAAAGCTATCAAAGCTCCTACGTCCAGTGGTCTTGAAGGATGAACCAGATGTTTGTGCATTTGAGATAAAACAGTATGAACGTGGAGATGTCAAGCTTGCGTTAATTAAACTTGGATATCCGGTGGATGACCGCGTGCCATTAGTGAAATCTGAGAATGTTTCAATTGAGATGAATTGTCCTTTGCGAGATTATCAAATTGAGGCGGTACAATCGCTTTTGGGAGACCTTGGACCTGGAACAGGATATGGGACAATTGTAATGCCATGTGGAAGTGGAAAAACTGTTGTGGGTATCAAAATAATGGCCAAGTTGCAAACTAGGACACTAATATTGTGTCCAAACGTTGTTGCTGTGCACCAATGGATTGCAGAGATTAGGGCTAAAACAAATATTCCAGCAGATTTAATTGGGGAATACTCAGGTGAAAAAAAGGAGCTCAGACCAATTACTGTTTGTACTTATCAAGTCTTGACTTACAGAGCAAATAAAGATGCAGATTTTGAGCACATGAAAGTAATTAAAACTGGAAATTGGGGCCTTGTTATTTATGATGAAGTTCACATGCTTCCGGCTCCCGTGTTCAAGATTACAGCTGAATTGCAATCTATATACAGAGCAGGTCTTACTGCTACCTTAATTAGAGAAGATGGAAGAGAAGATGATGTCTTTAGCTTAGTTGGGCCAAAGAGATTTGATATTCCATGGACAGATTTAGCTCAAAAAGGTTGGATTGCAAGTGCCTATTGTGTTGAAGTTCGTGTTCCATTGGCTCCTGATTTAGCTTTACCTTATGCCATTGCTAACAGGCGTGACAAATATAAGATTGCAAGTAACAACAAAGAGAAATGGGCTGTTGTAGAGAGCCTGCTTCATAAGCATTCGGGTGAAAGTATCCTAATTATTGGACAGTATATAGAACAATTAAAGGAGCTTCAAAAAAAGCTTGGTTTTTCACTAATTACTGGTAGTACAACAAATTCTAAGCGAGATGAACTTTATCAACGTTTCAAGGATGGTATTGAAAAAGTTCTGATTGTTTCTAAAGTTGCAAACTTTGCAATTGACCTTCCTGATGCCTCTGTTGCAATTCAAATTTCAGGAACTTTTGGCTCTAGGCAAGAAGAAGCACAAAGACTTGGCCGTATACTTAGGCCAAAACGTAATCCTTGTTATTTCTATTCAATAATTACAAAGTACACCGTGGAAGAAGAATTTTCTGCAAATAGACAAAAATTCCTTGTAGAACAGGGTTATAAATACTTAGTAGAGGAACTTTAATGCCACAAACTAGTGTTAATGCAAACGAACTTTTTTTAGGTTATCTCTCATCCTTAGATGAGGATTACTATTACTTTATAGCATCTAACATTTTAGGCAAAATTACCTCTCCATTTAACAAGCAGACATTAAACAGAAAAATTCTTTCCTTCTTTCTTAACCCAGAAAACTTAAATGCCCAAATATCTTCAATGGATGAGAGAGAAAAGCAAATGCTTGCTGTAACTTGTATTCTCAATGGAGCTCAAGAGTCTCAGTTTTTAGCTTTTTGCTCTGAAATGCCATATTATGTACTCTCTCTTAAGTTAGAAAATCTTTGCGACAGATTGCTTCTATTTAAAATTCAAAAGGATTATGTAATAAATCCTCTTTTAAAGTCCTACATTGAAAACTTTATAACCTCTTCAATTGCAAAAATTGAAAAAAAGGAAAATGTACCTTTTGGAGAAGGAAATACTGCAAGAGCAGTTTTTAATCTTCTAATTAATGGCTCAGTTCCTCAAAGAGAAGCAAATCTTCACCATTTTATAAAATCCGGACGGCTCGAATTAATTTTCCCAAAATTTAAAGAAAAACAGATTGTTCAAGTTTTTGAACTTTATAAGAATCTTGCTCTTAAGACAAGAAGTATTGAGAGAAATGGAGAACATCCTACCCTGCATTTAGAAAAATGCAGAAAAACATTAGAGCAGAACAGTTTTAATCTTAACATGCATGCCATTGAGGCTAAAAATGGTGAAGATTCTGCTCTTGCCTGTTGTAAAGCATTGGCTGTAATAAGAGCGTTTCCAACAATTTCATCAAACTTTGCCAACCTTATAAACTCTTTACATCCAAGTGTACAAGCTTCTGACTTGCTTGAAGACCTCAAGGCTCTAGGAATGGTCTATAACAACAAGAACATGGTATTTTTCAATGAATCAATGCTTAATCAGGCCATCGAAAGGTCTGAACTCACTATTAGTACAGACCTTACAGTTTCCTATTATGGAGCACCAAAAGCTACAGATATTCTTTTTCTTTTTGCAAATATCCAGACCTGTGACAATCTAGTAGTCTACACCATTACAAAGGACAGTTTTGCTAGAGGTTTAGACTTGGGACTTAGTAAAAAAACAATAGAAAATTACTTAAATAATGACTTGGTAAATGCATACCTAGATCAATGGGAAAAATCGGTTTCTAGAATTAAACTCTATGATGGAATTGTTTTAAACTGCACCAAAGAAGTTGGCGTCATTATTAAAGGCATTCCTGAGATCTCAGACCATATCATGAAAGAATTTTCTGAGAACCTGTTTTTAATGAGAAAGAGTACTTTAAATTCTTGGGGCAAGGTCCTCGCAAAAGCACTGGATTTAGAATCTCTTCCCTCTGCAATTTCAGAACATCTAACAGAGTCTGACCAAGATTATTATGCCCAATCTAATTACAGCAAAGAATTCATGCTTCAGAGTAGAAATGCTAAAGAAGAAGTAAACATCACCACTGTAGATTGGAAAATACTACAGGAAGAACTTGTCAATTATGCAGAGAAAAATGGATGTCTTAACGCTGACCTTGAAGAGTTAATCAACTCTAAACTCGTAATATCAAAAGACCAAATTGGAAAGAACTTTAAGTACTCAAAGCTCTCTTCTGCAAGTGGTTTTGACTATAATGCAAAGCTCTCTTTGATAAAGAAAGCTTCAAACTCAAAACCACACATTCTTAGAATTGAACTTACCAACGAAAACCTTGTAGTGCTTCCTATTGAATTGGTTAAAAATGGAAACAATAATGCAATCCTTAAAGCAAGAGTTATCCCAACTGGTGAAGAACGGAATATCCCTGTTGGTTCAATATTCAAGGTCTCTGAAACTCGTAGTATTTAGAAATTTAGAGGTTTTCATCAGAGCCAAACTCTGCTTCATACTCTTCACTTTTGGAAATCCACTCAAGTTCTGTTTCTTCTTTTCCTGCCTGCAACGATTCTAACTGTTTTACAAGTTGATTAATTTTCTCAACATTGCTGTAGTTCTCGTGAAGATTCATTAGAGCCTTAACTTCTGAAATTTTTAAATCTAAAGAATCGGCCTTATTCATAAGTTCTTTAAGAGTAGATTTGAGCTTGTTTTTTCTGTTTCGCCTCTTATTTGCCTCTGCCCTACTTTCCGCTGCAGTTGGAGCATCAAAGTTAAAACTTGCAACAAAACTTTGTTCTGCTGAGCGCTCCGCTGCACGTTCTGCTACTCGCTCCGTAGTACGTTCTGTTGAAATTCCAAGTCTTTGATCCATTTTCCATTCAAAGTAATCGTAATCACCATTAAAGAATTCTGGTGCATCAGTAGAAAGATACAAAATCTTGTTAGCTAAAGCCCTAATAAAATAAGCGTCATGGCTTACAAAAACAACTGTTCCCTTATAGTTTTCAAGAGCCTTAAGTAGCATATCCTTTGCATTGATATCTAAGTGGTTTGTAGGTTCGTCTAAAATTAATAGAGAAGCTGGTTGAAGCAAAATTTTCAACAAAGCAAGACGGGATCTTTCACCACCTGAAAGTACGCTAACTTTTTTATAAATATCATCTCCAGAAAACAGAAAGGACCCAAGTGCATTTCTAATAGCACCCTCAGTTCCAAAAGCTTGAACTTCTGAAAAAACTGTTCCGTTTAAGTCTAGAGAATCCTGAGTATCCTGAGCATAGTAGCCAACTTTAACCCCAGTTCCAAGTCTTGCAACTCCAGTAAAGTTTGGATCTTTTTGAGCAATAATTCGTAAAAGTGTACTCTTTCCAATCCCATTATGACCGGTAACAGCTAGACGCTGTCCTTTTGGGATTAACATATTAAAGTGGTCGAATATAACCTGATTACCATATTTTTTTGTCATATCCTCAACAATTACGACATCATTTGGACTGTGAGGAGGTTCTGGGAAAGAAAAATGAAGTGTCTTGAGATGAGAAGGAACAACCACAGGCTCAATCTTTTCTAACTGTTTAATTCTGCTTTGAACCTGCTTGCTTTTTGTGGCTTTATATCTAAATCGCTCTATAAACTGCTCTGTTTTATCAATCTCAGATTGTTGTTTTTTATATGCAGCCTCAAGCTGTTGAATTTCAAGCCTACGTTGATTTTCATAGAAAGTATAGTTGCCACTATATCTAGTAAGCTTTCCATTAAAAAGTTCATAAACTTCATTGACGGTATCGTCCATAAAGCCTTTATCATGACAGACCAAGAATAAAGAACCCTTGTACGACTTCAAAAAATCTTTAAGCCATGTTCTAGCCTCAATATCCAAATAGTTAGTAGGCTCATCCAGCATCATTAAATCAGGATCTTCACAAAGAACCTTTGCAAGTGCAATTCTCATTTGATACCCGCCTGAAAATTCACCACAAGGCCGTTTTAAATCACTTTGAGAAAAACCCAAACCTTTTGAAATCTGCGATACCACAGCTTCTCTATCATAGTAAGGGCTATCCAAAAGCTCTTCTTGCAGTTCATTTAATTCAAGCAAAAGCGCCTCAGTGCTTGTATTCTCAGCAGCCAAAAGTGTTTCAATCTCATGCTGACGCTTCAAATTTGATTCAAATCTAGAAAAGCCCTTCTCTATTTCATCATAAACAGTGCCTTCTCTGAAAACAATATCGCTCTGAGGAAGGTAGGAAATACGCATTCCTTTAGTCTTTGTCACTTTTCCCCCATCACAAGGCATAATACCTGCAATGATCTTCATTAAGGTAGATTTTCCCTCTCCATTTCCTCCTGCAAGAGCTGCTCGAGCATGTTCTCCCAACGTTAATGAGGCATTTGTAAGTAGATTTCTATCTCCAAACGATAGGCTTATATTCTGAACTTGAAGTATTCCCATAATTGTTCTTTTAATAACAAAATTCGTGTGATATGCTACCATAGGAAGCCGAGCTTCTTCAAGGAGACTAAAATGCTTTGCCTGACTTTAAACGGCGCAACTATGAAAGAAAACTACACAATTTTGGCCCAAAACGCCAACTACGCATCCCTCCTTGAACTCAGAATTGATACACTAAATTTAGACGACGCCACAGAACTAGAAGAGGCCACCCTCTTTCCCTCTCACACCACTCTACCAGTTATTCTCACCTGCAGACGTCAGTCCGATGCCGGTGAATTTGCCCAATCTGAAAGAAACCGTCTCTCTCTTTTAAAGAAGGTCTCTGCAGGTGCATTTACATATGTAGACCTAGAAGCCAACGTACGCAAACCAGATTTGGAAGCGGCATTACGCACTCAAGGAAAAAAGATTATTAGGTCAATTCACAGTTTTGATAGCCCAAAAGATAATTTTGACGTAAAAATATCGCACATCATTGAAAAAGGGGACATCCCAAAGATAGCCGTACAAATAAATGGCATTGCAGATCTCGTAAAGCTTTTTAAACTTGGAGAGAAGTTCAAAGGAAAAGGAGAAATAATAATTATCGGGATGGGCAAGTATGGAATTGCATCTCGTGTACTGTATAAAAAACTTGGTTCAATGCTAACCTTTTGCGCGGCCAATGACCCAAAAGCCGTGGGGCTTATAAACATAAAGACCATGAAGGAATTGTATCGTGCAGACCAGGTGTCAGACTTAACTCGAATATATGGTGTAATTGGAGACCCCGTTGGGAAAAGCATATCGCCTGCAATTCAAAATCTAGGATTTAAAGCGGTGAAGGAAAATGCAATCTACGTCCCATTTAATGTTGACGATGTCAAGCAATTCTTTGTGCTGGCTTCAATTTTAAATATTCAGGGCTTTTCTGTTACAGTGCCGCATAAAATACACGTATTGCCATATCTTGGACAAACAAGTAGAGAAGTTAGACAACTGGGTTCGTGCAATACGGTGTGTAAGAAAAACAACCTCTGGCAAGGTAGCAATACAGATTACTACGGGTTTCTAGAGCTAATTGAAAAGCCTCTCAAGGCGGGCAAAATTAAAAATGCCCTTGTACTTGGAGCTGGTGGAGGAGCAAGAGCAATTGTTTGGGCATTACGAAATCACAACGTGAATATAACAATATTAAACAGAACATTAGAGAATGCCAAAGCTCTTGCACAGGAAGTTTCTTGTTCTTATGGAGCTCTTTCAGAAGTTAGCAAATACAGTGGAAAAGTAGATATTGTAGTTCAGACCACATCTATGGGAATGGATTGTTCCCAAGACACTAGTAACGACCCTGCAAAAGATTTCATTTACAGTGGAAAAGAACTCGTATGCGATTTAGTCTATAGACCACACGAAACAGCCTTCTTGATACATGCAAAACAAATTGGATGTAAGATCATTCATGGTATAGACATGCTCATTGCACAAGGCAAATTTCAGTTCACCACTTTCACAGGCTTAGCCTACCCCAAAGAAATCACAACTGAACAAATTACAACAGCTCTCTAAACCCTTGTACTTTTTAGCCCTTTTTGTCATAATGCAAGTACTGTCCAAACGCCGTTGGCGCAAGAGACAGAATATCCGCTTAGGTGTCTTATGGCACCAAAAGTGAGAAATAGTTGAAGGGGACGGATTCTAAGAGGAAACCGTCACGTATAGGAGTCAGTAAAATGGCAGTAGTAACAATGAAAAGTCTGCTTGAAGCAGGCGTTCATTTTGGTCATCAAACAAAGAGATGGAATCCAAAGATGGCCAGTTACATTTTCTCAGAGAGAAATGGAATTCACATCATTGACCTTCAAAAGACAACAGCATGCATTGTTGAAGCATATGAAGCTGTTCGTGCACAGGTCAAAAACAACAAGACAGTTCTTTTCGTAGGAACAAAAAAGCAGGCACAGCAGGCTATTGAAACAGAAGCAAAACGCTGTGGAATGCCTTATGTCAACAATCGTTGGCTCGGCGGTATGCTCACAAACTTCTCAACAATCAAGAAGTCAATTGCAACACTAAAGAGAATTGAAAAACAGTCTGTTGATGGCACATTCGAGAGCCTCACAAAGAAAGAAGTCGCTCTTCTTACAAAGCAGAAGACAAAACTTGAAAAGAACCTTGGTGGTATCAAAGACATGACAGAGCTTCCCGGTATCATTTTTGTTATTGATACAAGAAAAGAAGCCATTGCTGTTGCAGAAGCAAAGCGCCTTGGAATCCCAGTTGTAGCAGTTGTTGACACAAACTGTGATCCTACAGACATCACATATCCAATCCCAGGCAACGATGACGCAATTAGAGCAATCAGCCTCTTTGTTGAAATCATTGCTAATGCAGTAATTGATGCAGACAATGAAGTTGGTATCCAGATTATTGAATCCCTCCCTGCAAACGAAGAAGAAGCTGCAGCACTTGAAGCACAGGGTGCACCAGTTGATAAGGATGCAGAAGAAGAGGATGAGATTGAAGAAGAAATTGACGAAGAGAAAGAAGATAAGGAGTAATTTATGGAAATCACAATGGATATGATTAAACAGCTCCGTGAGCAGACACATGCAGGAATCATGGACTGTAAGAAGGCTCTCCAGTCAAGCAATGGTGACTTCGCAAAGGCTGAAGAGTACCTCAAGAAGGTTGGACTTGCAGCAGTTGAAAAGCGTGTTGACCGTGCAACAGACAACGGCAGAGTCTCATTTGTAATTACAGACAAGAAGGCTGTCATGGTTGATGTATCATGCGAAACAGACTTTGTTGCTCGTAATGCAGAGTTCAAAAAGCTTGGTGAAGATCTTTGCAACCTCGCAATTGCTAAAGGTTACACACAGCCAACTGAAGACATGGAAGACCTTGTTAAGAAACTCATTGCAACAATCAATGAAAACATGAAGATTAAGAAGATGGTTGTTCTTGATATTCCAGCAAACAACATGGTTCAGGGATACAGCCATGCAGATGGAAACATTGGTGTATTGGTTCAATTCAAGGCTTCTGATAGCGCAATCTTTGCTAACGAAGACTTCAAGACCCTTGCTTTCAATACAGCAATGCATGTTTGTGCAGCAGCTCCTATGTATTTGGATGACACATGTGTTCCAAAAGAGTATGAAGATGAACAGTTGGATATCTTCCAAGCTCAGGTTTCTAAGATGGATAAACCAGAGAAGGTTCTTCAGGGTATTGTCAGAGGTAAGCTTGCAAAACATTATGCAGAAATCTGCTTAATGGATCAGGTCTTCCAGATCAGCAATGACGATGGACTTTCAGTAAAGCAGCTCTTTGCTAAGTTCAACAAAGAACACGGCTCAGATGTACAAATTGTTGCATATGAGCGTTTCCTTGCTGGTGCTTAATTTTTAAAATCAAAAGGCCGTTCCATCCTTAGGGGCGGCCTTTATCTATAGGAGTTCAAAATGCAGCAGGTACTTTCCAATTGCGAAGAAAAGATGAACAAGAGCATTGCGGCTCTTAATGCAGACTATCTTTCTCTTAGAACAGGCAGAGCTTCTGCCTCTATCTTTGATAAAGTAAGAGTTGATTATTACGGACAAGAAACCCCTCTGAATCAAGTAGCATCAGTATCGGTCCCAGAGGCAAGATTGGTTGTAATCCAACCTTGGGATAAATCCCTTCTCAGCGTAATTGAGAAGGCAATTCAGAAGAGTGATCTGGGTCTTAACCCATCAAATGATGGAAAACTTCTTAGAATAAACTTCCCTCCTCTCACACAGGACAGAAGAAAAGAACTTGCAAAACAGGCAAAAGGTCTTGCAGAAAATGCAAGAGTTGCAATCCGTAATGTCAGACGTGACGGCATGGAAGACATTAAAAAACTTCAAAAAGCTGGAACAATCTCAGAAGATGAACAGAAAGATGGAGAAACCAAACTTCAAAAGATGACAGACTCCCACATTGCCCAGATTAACGATCTTGCAACGTCCAAAGAAAAGGAAATCATGGAGGTCTAATGCATCTAGGCTTAATCATGGATGGCAATGGCCGCTGGGCAACCCAGCGGCATCTGCCACGAGCTGCGGGACATCTTGAAGGCATGAAAGCCTGTAAAAGAATTATTCTTGCAGCAAAAAAACTTAACATTAACTATCTTACCCTCTACGTATTCTCAACAGAAAACTGGAAACGTCCAGAACAAGAGGTCAATTATTTAATGAACATCTTGGCAAAAAAGTTGCCAGGCGAAATTAATTTTTATCAAGAAAATAATATAAGACTCCTCTTTAGAGGTAACATTGAAGCATTACCACAAGAAGCCAAGGAAGGAGTCAGAAAAACAATAGATGATACAAGTTCAAATGATGGCATAACAGTTGTTTTAGCAGTCAACTATGGTGGACAAGATGAAATAGCTAGAGCCTGCAACAGATTTATCAAAAGCAACCCAGGAAAACTCATAACAGTAGATGACATACAAAATAACCTAGACAACCCAGAAGTTCCTGCACCGGATTTAATCGCTAGAAGTGCAGGCGAAATGAGACTGAGCAATTTTATGCTTTGGGACAGTGCTTATGCAGAATTTCTTGCCATTGACACACTTTGGCCAGACTGGGGACAAGAACAACTTGAAATCTGTCTACAAGCCCTCTCAAAGCGCGTACGAAAGTTTGGAGGCTTAAAAGCATAATGGAGAAAAACCTAAAACAGCGAATTTTTACTTGCATAGTTGGTGTCCCTGCCGTGGTAGCGGGCATTTTTTGTTTTCAAGATTACAATTTCATAGTCTTCAGTGCCTTGATAGTTGTATTTGCAGTACTTGGCACGCTCGAAATGAGCAAGATGCTCTTTGATGGCAAGGTTGGTCTAATTGCCATTTTAGCCCCACTACTCACAGTTATTCAGTACCTTCAAGGCATCTTAGATTGGCCTTCAGAAACTCTGGATTTGACCTTCACACTTCTTCTGTTAATTACTTTCTCCACCGAGATTAAGCTTGGTGAGGCCGATAATTTTAAGGGCTCCCTTATGAGAGCTGCAAAAAAGTGCTTACTAATTATTTACCCCAATTATCTACTCACTTTTATGCTTAGAATGCTCGCACTGCCAGAAACCACAGCATACACAATCATTACCTTCATGCTACTGGTATTCTCAAACGATATCTTTGCCTACGTCTTTGGCCGACTATTTGGTAAAAACAACAAAGGAATTTTCAAAGTAAGTCCAAAGAAAAGCATTGCAGGCTTTATTGGTGGAATGCTTTGTTGTATAGGAATGAGTATTCTTATGTTCACAATTTGCGAAAACCACCTACCAAGCATGAGCCTCTTAAGTCAAATAATTCTTGGCTTTACAATGAGTATTACTGCTAATATTGGTGACCTTCTAGAAAGCGCCTTTAAGAGATCTGCGAATGTGAAGGACTCAGGAAATATCATACCTGGCAGAGGTGGAATCCTTGATTCAATGGATTCTCTTATCTCAAGTGCTCCAATTTTCTTTATTTTAATCACACTTTTGGCTAGGTAAAACATGAAAAGACGCATCATTATACTTGGTATTACAGGAAGCATAGGGAAAACAGCTCTAAGAGGTTGCAGTCTCTTCCAAGATAGCCTCAGCATTGTTGGAGCTTCTTGTCATAACAACGTGAACGATGCAATTAACTTATGTTTAGAAAATAACATACCAAATCTGTGTGTCACAGGAAAGACAATTGCTGAGGCACCAAGTCAAATTAAAATTTGGACTAGCCTTGCAGAAATGCTTGATGCTCTTAATGCAGATATGGTGCTTAACGGGATTGCAGGTTCCCCGGGTCTTAAGGCTTCTTTTGACGTAATGGATAGTCACAGCAAATTAGCTTTAGCAAACAAAGAATCTGTTGTTTTGGGTGGTCATGTACTATTTGATTATGCAAAAAAAACTGGCTCTCAAATCATTCCTGTAGATAGTGAGCATTCTGCTTTAGACGAGCTAATAATGGCCCATAAAAGCGAAACTATTGAAAATTTAGTTATAACTGCCAGTGGTGGGCTGTTTTTAGATAGAGATCCAAAGACTCTTAGCTCCATTACATCTGAACAGGCTATTAAGCATCCAACATGGAAAATGGGGCCTAAAATTTCCATTGACTGTTCTACTTTGGCAAACAAAGGGCTAGAAGTAATTGAGGCACATTATCTCTTTGATTTTGATGCTTCTCATATTGAGGTTGTCATTCATCCACAAAGTGTTGTTCACTCAATGGTAAGAACAGCAAGTGGTCAAGTGTATGCTCAAATGTCCCCTCCAGATATGGTTTTTCCTATCATGCGAGCGTTAATGTGGCCACATGTAAATAGACAGGTAGGCAAAGCTCTTGATTTTACAAATTTAGACCTAAGTTTTCGTAAGTTAGATCAAAAGCAATTTCCTTTTGTGAAAAGTGCCTTTGAATGTATTAGGCTAGAAGGATCATATCCAATAGCCTACAACACAGCAAATGAAATTGCAGTTAAGGCTTTTATTGAAAAGAAAATTCTTTATACTCAAATATATGATACTGTCCATAAAGTTCTTGAGAAAGATTGGAGTTTCCAGCCAAAGAACCTTGAGGATATACAAAATATTCAACAATTAATTCTTCATCAGGTGGAATTATAAGTGACGCTTTCTTGGTCTTGGATTTTATCTATTTGCATAGGATTACTTGGCATAGGAATCATGGTAGTTGTTCATGAACTAGGTCACTTTATTGTTGCAAGAATCTGCGGAATTTCAGTGCAAACACTACAATTTGGTTTTGGTCCACCTATTCTTAAATGGGGCAAGAGAGAAACAGAGTATAGAATTGCAATTATTCCATTTGGTGGCCTTTGCCGAATGCGTGGCCAAGATGATTTAAAGAATGCAATCTCACAAAAAAAGAAACATATAGAAACCTGTGAAGATGGCTCAATTTGGTCAGTAAGTGCCATAAAACGCATCATTGTATACTTAGCAGGCCCCTTTTTTAACATGCTCTTCGCTTTTCTATGCTATACAATTTTGCTTTCCATCAATACAGTACAGCCATCCTCAATACCAAAAATCGTTCTGATATCGGACTATCCTAGCCTGTATGGAATTGAAGAATGTGCGGCTCACGTGGCGGGAATGAAAACGGGAGATGTGGTGCTTAGTGTAGATGGCACAAATGTTGCAACCTATGAAGAACTTCAAGAAATACTGGCACAAAAGACAAAAGAATCAAGCATCACAATTCAAACTGAAACTAGCACGTACGAGATGACACCAATTGATGAAATGTTTGGAATTCTTCCTTTCAAAGAAGCTATTGTTGGATATGTTAATCCAAATACCCCAGAGAAAAAGGCTGGCTTGAAGGCTGGTGACAGAATTGTGAGTGTAAATGGCAATGCAGTTACCAATATGTTTGACCTTCTTGTGGCCTCAACTTCTAATACATATCTTGTATTTGTGGTGCAACGTGGAGAGGAACTTGTTGAACTTGGTTTTGAGAATCCTAATGGAACGCTGAATTTCACTCTAATGCAACAAACAATAACTGTGCCGGGTATGAAGATCTTTGAAGCATTGAAGATATCGGGGCAAGAATGCTTTTCTAATTTTGCACAGTCTATTGTCTCTCTTTTAAAAGTTATTAGAGGCAAAGCAGAAGCACATGAAACATTAGGTGGAACACTAGCTGCTTCAGAGAGTATGGGAATGCTAACAACAAAAGGCTTCTCTGCTGGTTTTAATAGTGGAATTCGTATTGCCCTTTATCTACTTGCAAGTGTTAGTATTTCCTTATGTGTAGCTAACTTGCTTCCAATTCCGGCCTTAGATGGGGGCCTTATTTTATTGAGTATCGCAGAACTTATTACTGGGCATACATTTAACCCTAAATTGTATCTTGCAATGCAAATATTGGGTATTTTATTTATTGTCGCAATCTTTATACTGTTAACGTTTTTCTAGTGCATATAGAGCTTTTTCTACTAGAACTTTTCAATCTAGAACTTTTCAATCTCTCTAAATGTCATGTAATCAGCAAAGAAATGAAGATTGAAAGCTCCTGTTCTACCATTTCTCTGCTTTGCAATAATAATCTTAAGTTTCTGAGGCTTAGAAACAGGAGCCATAGAAGAAGCTCGGTTCTCAACATCTTCTGACTCTTCAGAATCGGCCTCATTATATTGCTCAATCTTTCCTTCTTCATTCAGTCTCTTTGAAGGATCATCCAAAAGAATGACAAGATCAGCATCTTGCTCAATAGAACCCGAATCTCTCAAGTCCGCAAGCATTGGTGGACGATCTTTGCCCCCCTCTCTATTGACCTGAGCAAGACAAATAATAGGAATCTCCAATTCTCTGGCAAGACTCTTGAGAGACCTTGAAATAATAGAAACCTGTTCGTGCCTTGGCATATTTGCTGGACCTTGAAAATCTATTAATCCTATATAATCAATAAAGATAGCTTGAATATTCTTTTCTCTCTTCATGCGTCTTGCCTGAGACCTAATTTCCATTAGGCTAATATTAGGAGTATCCTGAAGGAGAAAATTTTTACATTTATCATATAGAGGCTCAGCTGCATTCACCATTTGCTGTCGAATCTCTGAAGTCAATTTCCCATTTCTAAGAGCTGTATTATTAATCTGCGCCCTGTTAGAAAGCACACGCTCCATTAAAGATGGTCCCGACATTTCCAGTGAAAAGAAAGCAATAGGAATATTGTCATTGAAAGCCATGTTAATGGCAATTGCAAGACCTAAAGCAGTTTTTCCAACAGAAGGTCTAGCGGCAATAATTACTAAATCTGCAGGTTTAAAGCCACCAATGAAGCTGTTTAATGTTCTAAATCCAGAAGACAGACCAAGTTTTTTCTTATTTCCTTGGACAATATCGTCAACTAAAATCTTAAGTATAGGACCTGCTTCAGTGTAGTTGTTAGTTGAGACACTAACCCCCATTGCAGAGACCTTCTGCTCTACCTCATCAATAGACTTTACAACCTCTTGTGTTTCATCAAAAGCCTTGTCTCCAATGTACACAGACAAATCTAAAAGTCTACGTTTTAAAGCACAGTTTCTGATAATCTCGGCATAATATGAGGCATTAACGGCAGACGGAACAGAGTCTGTCAAAGAAGCAATATAAGCACTTCCACCACACTCAGAAAGAGTACCCATTTCTGTCATATATTGGGTAAGCGATACTATATCTATAGCAACACTTGGCTTATCATTTCTAAGCCCCATGATAGCTTCCCAAATAAGCTGGTGCCCTCTTTGATAAAAATCTTCTTTTACTAAAATACCTTGAACATCGTCCAAAGCTTTATTTCGGAGAAGAACGGCACCAAGCAAAGCAATCTCCGCATCAATATTATTTGGAGGAATTCTTCCAATAGTACTATTTGCCATACCTTCTTCTCCTATACACACACAAATTAGGATTTTTGTGTATTCCCTTAATATGTACTTCTTAAAGAATAACCCGCCGTTTCCAGCGGGCCTTCTTCTAAAGTTTTACTGATTAACCCTCAACTGGAGCCTCAGCAACTTCAACCGCCTCAACTGTTTCAGCAACAGCTTCTGCTTCCTTTGCAGCTTTTTCTGCTTCAGCAGCAGCCTTTTCTGCTTCCTTAGCAGCCTTTTCTGCTTTCTCTGCCTTTATAGCAGCTTCCTTAGCAGCCTTTTCAGCAGCCTTAACCTCAGCTTCACTAAGAACGTTCAACTTAATTGTTGAGAACTCGTTCTCATAAAGATGAACCTTAGCACTGTAAGTACCAACCATCTTAATTGAATGTGTAGCAACTTCAATTCTCTTTTTCTCAATCTCAAAACCAAGCTTAGCAAGAGCTTCCTGAATCATGAGAGGAGTTACAGAGCCAAAGAGCTTTCCAGATTCACCAGCGGAAACAATCATGTCAAGAGAGACATTATCAAGTTTTTCCTTCAGTGAAGCAGAAGCTTCGCGCTTTGCAACCTTACGCTTTTCAATGGCAGCAGCTCTGCTCTTGAAAATTGACAGATTCTCGTTTGTGTACAGTACCGCAGCACCAGTGGGCAGCAGATAGTTACGAGCATATCCATCTTTTACCACACAGACATCTCCCTCTTCTCCGAGGTTAGGTACATCCTGATTCAAAATGATCTTCATATGAATACTCCTTATTATATGAGTTTTTTGTTTTTTTACCTAAATCTGAACCATGTCTCCAAAACTCCCAAAACAGGAAGCCCTACAAGACACACCAGATTTATTCCCGGCAGTAAGCAAAGTAGTAACACCAAGCCAACTATTTTGCCCACGCTAAAATAAGCCGACGTTCTTCTGAAACGTGCAACAAGAATTGACAACCCCTGAATTGCATACAGCACAGACACCCCTAAGGCCACATTCCACGCAACACAATATATTGCCATTGGAATTGTACTCACCAAACTAGAAGTCAGTGCCAACACCCAAAAGCCAAAAAAACCCCAAATAAACGGGTCTGGTAGCTTCATGAACGCAAAATCGTACTGCCACGCCTCATCATACCTGTACATCATCAATTCCGATATCAATACAGGGACCCCTACTATCATCATTCCCATTGGTAAGAACGATATACTTAGGAAGGACATTGCCAAATCTATTACAGACTCAAAGTTATAACCTAAACTTTCCACAGAAAATATAGCAAGCATAGACTGCTTGAGTATCTCTTTGGTAGCAGTAGCGTTATCACTTGAAAACCATATGGACAAAGCAAGTGACATAACAACAACTGGAATACAGGTAAGGAAGAACTTCCTTAGTCCCGCCCTACTCTTTCTGCTTACTGCAGTCCAAGTTGCAGATCCAATAACAGTACAAATAGGAAGGAAAAGACTAACAACAAGCACAGAACCATAGCCTGCATGGATTACATCTTTGAAATCAATAACAGACCAAACTACAGTACCAACAAGCACCACAGCAAAAGCCAGCAAAGCTTGCCATAACTTCTTAACCTTAGGGGTAACCATCAAAAGAGGAACCGTCATTATCACACTGCCAATAGAGAATCTTGAAAACAAAATTCCCACAACAGTCACAAAGACAAGTTCTTTCCAAACGCTCTTCTTATACCCCTGTTCCACTTCAGAAAATCCTTAATTACTGCTTGTCAAAAGGCAAATAAGCAAGAACTCTAGCTCTCTTAATTTCCTGAGTAAGAGCTCTCTGGTGCTTTGCACATGTACCTGTAATACGTCCAGGAAGAATCTTACCACGCTCTGTAATACAGCGTCTAAGAGCTTCTGGATTCTTGTAATCTGGTTCATTGTTGTTTGCACAGAACTTACAAACCTTTTTCTTGAAATTGGTGCGCTTTCCGCCCATCTTCTTATCTCTGAAGCTACCTACAGCCTCATTGTTCATGATATCTTTGTCATCATGCATTTTGATATTCTCCTAAAAATTAAAATGGGATGTCAGAATCATCAAAAGACTCTGGGCCCATATCTGACACTGGAGCCTGCTGTTGTGTTCCCTGTGGGGCTCTCTGTGCTGGGGGCTGTGCCTGATAACCATCTGGTGTGGCAGAACCACCCTGTGAACTAGCAAGGAGTTGAACACTGTTTGCAACAACCTCAATTCTTGAGTGTGTTTGTCCATTCTGTTCCCATCTATTTTGTCTCAGTTCACCCTGAATGGAAACCTGACGACCCTTTGTTAAATAGGAACTAAGTGACTCTGCAGACTTACCCCAAACTACAATATCAATGTAACTAACTTCATCTTCCCACTTGTCACCAGTCCTCTTTCTCCTGTTGACCGCAATGGAAAAACGACACACTGAAGTTCCCTGAGGGGTAGACTTAACTTCACAGTCACGTGTGAGACGACCTACCAATACAACTACGTTGATGTCTGCTGCCATTGTTCTCTCCTGTTTAAATTTTTCTTAACTTATTTTGCCACAAACAAGTGCTTAAGGATTGAAGCCTCAAGAAGGAATTCTGCAGTCATTTTGTTGATGCTCTGAGGATCTGCAGAAAGCTCATAATAATAGTAATGGCCCTTATCCTGTTTCTTAATTGTGTAGGCGAGATTCTTTACGCCCATATCTTCCTGCTTTGCAACCTGTGCACCAGCAGCCGTTAATGCCTTGGAGACAATCTCCAATCCCTGTTCCGTCATCTCATCATTAGCATTGAAAATGACGGTGAACTCATAATCTCTCATGGGTTCCTCCTTACGGACTAAAATTGATCCATCACCGATGGATAAAGAGGTACACCTAGAATATCATTCTATGCCTTTCCTAGTCAATGAACCTGTACATATAATTCATTATATAATTCGCTCAACATTTTTCACTGAGGACTTGACCTTTTGCACTAAAAGTCACGATAATGTGGCTCGTAATTACAACACGTCCCAATTTGGGGACATAAGGAGTTCTGCAGTGCCTTGTGGAAGAAAAAGAAAAAAGCATAAGATTGCTACTCATAAAAGGAAGAAGAAGCTCAGAATGATGAGACACAAGAAGAAGTAATAAGCTTCTTTCTTAGCAATCAGAAACCCGTTGGTCGCTCCAGCGGGTTTTTTTTTGATCTTTTGTTCATTGCTACGTCACTGAACGACAATTTCCCCTGAAAAAATTCAAATTGAACACTTTTCAGGGAAATTTTCCCTAAAAAACCAAAAAAAAGATTGTTTTCAGGGAAATTCTCTTCCAACTCTTCCCGCCTATCCAAAGAACCTAGAGTCCCAAAAGGGCCTCCAAAAACCTCTCAAAACACAAAATGTAATAATACGCATACTTTTTGTTAGCACGGTAACATTTTTGCCATAAAAACAACAAACCTACTTGCCTAAAAACGAGAACTATGCTTTATTGAGTGTTATGGAAATTAGGCTAGAGAATCTAAAAAAGGAATACGGAGACATTCACGCTGTAAACGGCGTGAGTCTTAACATACCTTCAAATAAGATTTGTGGCATAATTGGCCGTTCTGGGGCAGGCAAAAGTACACTCGTAAGACTTATAAGCCTTTTAGAAGCTCCAAATGAAGGTCAAATTTACTACGATAATGAAAGAGTAGACAACCTTTCAAAGAAAGACCTAATTCAAAGAAGAAGAAAAATTGGAATGATTTTTCAGAACTTTAATCTCTTCTCTTCTAGAACAGCTGGCCAAAATGTAGCCTACCCAATGGAAATTTGTGGCTACGACAAAACAAAAATCAAGGAAAGAGTTAAAGAATTACTAGAAGTCGTAGGACTTGTGGATAAGGAAAACGCACCAATTTCAACCCTTAGCGGAGGACAAAAGCAAAGAATTGCAATAGCCAGAGCTCTTGCATGTGGACCAGAAGTTCTCTTTTGTGATGAGGCCACCAGTGCACTTGATCCTCAAACTACACGTGCAATCCTAGAATTGATTAAGAACATTCAAAAACGCATGAATCTCACAGTAGTCATGATTACACACCAGATGGAAGTTGTACGTGACGCCTGTGACGTAGTTGCAGTCCTAGACGACGGCAAAATTGTGGAAGAAGGCACCGTCAAAGAGCTATTTGCCCACCCAAAAACAGACGTCTCCAAAGATTTTCTTTCCCACCTCACCACTGTTGACACAGATCGCAGCTCCATGGTCTTTTGGTCTAACATCCCAGGACGCTTCACCTTACGCTTCAGGGATGGTAAGGCCGATAGCCCTGTAATTTCTGAATTTGCAAGGAAATATGGTGTTGTATTTAACATTCGAGGCGGTGGCATACAGCATGTTGGAGGAGAAGATTTTGGAACCCTCATTTGCGATATAGCAGGAGAGCCAGAATTAGTAGAAAAAACAATAGAAGAGATAAAAGCACAAGGAATTGTAGTTGAGGAGGCAAAAGCATGACACAGGCCATATGGAACCTCATCCTACAATCTACATTCGAATCATTGATCATGGTTTTCTTCTCCACAATTTTCTCCGTATTACTAGGCTTACCCCTTGGGATCTTACTTTGCGTATCGCGTCCAGAAATTCAAGGAGGATTAAGGCCAAGACCAATTCTTTATAACATTCTTGATAAGATAGTTAACGTTCTTAGGTCTTTTCCTTTTGTTATATTGATGGTGGTTTTATTTCCACTTTCAAGGATCTTAGTTGGGACAACAATTGGAACAAAAGCAACAATTGTTCCTCTATCTATTGTCGCAACACCATTTGTTGCAAGAGTGATTGAATCATCACTTAAGGAGGTGGATTCGGGGGTCGTTCAGGCCGCCCGCTCCATGGGATCCACAAATAGCCAAATCATCCTAAAAGTTCTGATTCCAGAAGCATTACCTTCGTTGGTTTCAGATGTTACCTTGACCATAATAAATCTCATAGGCTATTCAGCCATGGCTGGAGCAATTGGTGGTGGTGGACTTGGAGATTTGGCAATTAGATACGGATATCAAAGATCAAGAACAGATGTACTGATAGTAGCAGTTGTAATCATTCTTGTTTTGGTTGAATTAATACAGTTTGTAGGAAACAAAATCAGCGCAAAAATAGCTTCAAAACGCTGAATACTAACAAAAAATATAAAGACAATAAAATTATAGGACATTGTTTAAGAAATGACAGTGTCGAGGAGTATAATATGAAAAAAACAGTTTTAGTTATTCTTTTATGTCTTATTGCAACGTTTGCATTTGCAAGCGCACGTTCAGAAAAGAACGTAGATTCAAACACAATCCGAGTTGGTGCCACAGCAGTTCCACATGCTGAGATGCTCTCCCTCGTTGTTGATGACATGGCAGCTCTTGGCTACAATCTTGTAATCACCGAATTTACCGACTACATAACTCCAAACACAGCAGTTGAAGACGGTCAGTTGGATGCAAATTTCTTCCAGCATATTCCATACCTTGAAACATTTAATCAAGAGCACGGAACACACCTTGTAAATGCCGGTGGTATTCATATTGAACCAATGGCCCTTTATTCAAAGAAATACACCAAGGTTGAAGACATTCCTGCAGGTGCAACAATTGCAATTCCTAATGACACAACCAATGAAGGAAGAGCTCTACTTCTTCTTGAATCTGCTGGTCTTATTGAGTTAGATGATGCAGCTGGCATTAGTGCAACACCACTGGATATTACAAGCAATCCAAACGGTTATAAGTTTGTAGAAATTGAAGCCGCTTCCCTACCAAGAACAATTGAGGATGTAGATGCAGCAGTTATCAACGGAAACTATGCAATTCCTGCTGGTTTCAGTGCTCGTAATGACGGACTTATTGTTGAAGGTGCAGACAGCCCATATGTTAACATTGTTGCAGTCAAAGAAGGAAATGAAAACAATGAAGCAGTTAAGGCACTTGTTCAGTGTCTTCAGAGCCAAGAAGTAAAAGACTGGGTTAGTGAAAACTATCCAAACGGCGAAGTTGTAGTAGTATTCTAATAGCAATGTTTTCTAGAAAACAAAAGGGACTGTTGCAAAAGTCATTTGACTAAGGGCAATGGTCCCTTTCTTTTTC
>CAVFGI010000017.1:0-41393 GCA_963621975.1 Selenomonadaceae bacterium | reverse complement strand
ATGTATAGATTTAAATTAAAAAAAGACTGTTGCTCAGTCAAATGACTTTTGCAACAGTCCCTAACAAAATATTTTGTTCTAATTACAAAGCGTAAGTCACGCCTGCATAGAACTTATAAGTAAGATTGGTTGTGCTATGGTTTTTACCAACCTTTGAACTTTCAACATCATCATTTGTATTAACAAAATGCCAACCAAATTTTGCACCAGCATTAATAGCTAACTTATTGTCAATAGCATATGAAGCACCAGCCTCTGCACCAAGACCAATAGCTGCATTTGTCTTTGCATCTTCAGCATTTGAAACCTTACCAATCATCATGTCAACACCACCACCTGCATAGACTGTAAGTTCTTTGTTAAGAGGAATGTTGTACAATAAACCAGTAAAAACTGTGAAGTTAATTGGTGTACTACTGGAAGCAGTTGATGCAGTTTTGGCACTTCCAACGGTTGTAGTTATTTTTGCAGTACCCATTGTATTCACACCAGTTTCAGCTTTGAGTGAAAGTTTCTCATTCATAGCATACTCAAATGTGAAAGCACCATAGAAACCACTGTTTAAATAGTTAACAGAAGTACCTTTAAATGTCTCCCCCTTGCCTGTGACAGTAAAAGATCTTGCACCATAACCAAGCTGTGCACCAATCTTAACATCAGATGTCTTCTTTGCTGTAAACAATGAACTTGCAAACACTGAACTTACAGCAAGAACTAGAACTAAAGCAATAACAATTACTTTCTTGTTCATTTTTTTCTCCCCTGAGGTTTTAAAAAAACCTCCCTAAATTTTGTACGATGAAAGTTACTCAAAAAAGACACTATCGTCAATCAATTTTTTAAGGTAATTACTGCAGACACTCAGGGAGGTAGCCCCTATTTTCCATAATCTTGCGCTTTTGACTATCCAAAACCTTCTTGCACATTCTTATAGCACTTGGAGTTACCTCAACTAGTTCATCATCCTTGATAAAACGCATAGCATGCTCCAAAGTCATCTTCATAACTGGAGTTAAAGAAACAGCTTCATCATGACCAGAGGCACGTAGATTAGTTAATTTCTTTGTTCTTGTTGGATTCAAGAGTAAATCACCTTCTCTATTGCGCTCTCCAACAACCTCGCCCTCGTAAACTGGATCTCCCGGGACTATAAAAAATCGGCCTCTATCCTCAAGCTCCCAAATGCCATAGGCCACAGCTACACCAGCACGATCGCATACCAGTGAGCCAGAGGCCCTGTCAGGGAAATCGCCCTTATATGGCTCATAACCTTTAAGAGAACTATTCATGATGCCGTAGCCACGAGTATCGGTGAGAAATTCATCTCTGTAACCAATAAGACCACGTGAAGGGATTGAAAACTCCATCTTAACCCTGGAATTTTCCAAATAATTGATATTATTCATAGTGGCCTTTCTTCTGGCGAGTTTTTCCATAACAGTTCCGCTATACTCTTCTGGACAATCAATGAGAAGATATTCAACAGGCTCTGTCTTGTGCCCATCTTCATCTGTCTTAAAAATAATTCTTGGACGACCTACACAAAGCTCAAAACCTTCACGACGCATTTGTTCAACAATAATGGCCATTTGGAATTCGCCTCTGCCCTTAACTGTAAACGAATCATCTGCATTTTTTTCAACTTGAATAGACACATTTCTTAGGGCTTCTTTGCACAATCTGTCCCAAATCTTGGCCGATGTAAGTTGCTTACCATCCTTTCCAGCCAATGGGGAAATGTTCTTACTAAAAAGCATAGAAACAGTAGGCTCATCAACCTTGATTCTATCAAGAGGCTTTGCATAATCCTTGTTACAAATTGTGTCGCCAATTGAGACATTTTCAATACCTGAAAGTACTACAATATCACCAGGCTCAACTAATTGTGCTTCTTTAAATTTAGGTCCATCATAGAGTTGCAATCTAGTAACTCTAAGTGGAACATGCTGACCTTTCTCGTTAATACATACCAAAGAATCATTTACTGTTGCACTTCCATTGATGATTTTTCCTACTGCTAAACGGCCAAGATAATCATCATAAGAAAGATCACTTACCAGCATTTGAAATGGCTCTTCATTATCGTAAATTGGAGCTGGAATGTAATCTACTACGGCATCAAGTAAAGGAAAAATGTTTTTGGCTTCTGGGTCATTTAGTTTCTCTGAAAGAACACCGGCTCTTCCGTTTGCATAAAAGACTGGAACTTCCAAAACACTTTCATCGTTTTTAAGCTCTAAGAGTAAATCATAAACTTCATTTAAAACTTCCGTTGGTCTTGCATCCTGTCTATCAATCTTGTTGATGACAACAATGACTGAAAGGTTTTTCTCAAGAGCTTTTTGCAAGACAAATCTGGTTTGTGGAAGTGGTCCCTCAGCAGCATCTACAAGAAGAATGACACCGTCTACCATGGAAAGTCCGCGTTCAACCTCTCCTCCAAAGTCTGCGTGACCCGGAGTATCAATAATGTTTATTTTGACTCCTTTCCAGTGAATTGCGCAGTTTTTTGCGTTTATTGTAATGCCACGTTCTCTCTCAATAGCACCACTGTCCATAATTCTGTCTTGGTTGCCCTTGGATTCTACTCCGCTCTGACGAAAAAGTGCGTCTACAAGAGTTGTTTTACCGTGGTCAACGTGCGCAATAATTGCAATGTTTCTAATTTTATCGTTTTTCGTAATCATATTCTTAATCTACTCTTATCCAAGCGATTAAAATACTATAATTGCCCTTTTTTATGCAATAGAGGTCTAACCTATAAAGTGATTATATAAAAGATTAAATGTACTTTCTAAATCATTGAAATGAATTGTGCAATAGCTATCCAAACTTGTAATTTGGTTGTTAACTATAACTAAATTTGCCCCATTTTGCTTTGCAATTACTGGAAATGAGGCTGCAGGCTGAACAACTAGAGATGAACCAAGAACCACACATAAATCGGTCTTTGAGAAGTCATGCCATGCACTGTTGAGAACATGTTCGTTGAGGCTTTCTTCGTAAAAGATGATATCTGGTTTTATGACGCCTCCACATTTGATGCAGCGTGGGACTTGGTCAGCGCGTACAATTGGTGCAATTTCATTGTAGGTGTAGCTTGCGTTACAGCGTGTACAGTGGTGGACAAGAGGGCTACCGTGCACCTCATAGACCGTCTTGGAACCTGCTCGTTGATGGAGCATATCTATGTTTTGAGTGTATAAGGCTTTCAAGTAACCTTTTTTTTCAAGTAAAGCCAGGCATTTGTGGACAATGCTAGGCTCATAGTCCTCTAAATGATACCAAACGTCCTTGGCCCATTTGTAGAAGATTTCTGGGTTATTTCTAAAAAAACTCAGTGAGATAATCTCCTCTACATCCATACCATGCCAGGGGTCAGTATATACTCCATGTGGCCCTCTGAAATCTGGAATTTTGCTTAAAGTAGAGACTCCGGCTCCTGTAAAAACCGTCATATAGTGGCTTTTTTCAATTAAATCTATAAATCTTTCCAGTTCTGTCATACAAATTCTGTTATACTTGCTCGCCAACAAAAGTGTTACCATTAAGAAGTTTAAACTCAACGTTAACCATATCTCCCGGTTTAACGGCATTAGTTGCATGTACATTAAAAGCAACCATTTCACCATGTTCATTACGACCAAGCATCTGATTCTTGTTATCTCTAGAAACCTGAGTTACAAGAACTTTCTGAGTACCATGCGCCCTCTTACTCTTTATCTTAGCAGCATTTGCAAGTTGCCAATCAATAAGTTTTTGAAGTCTTTCTTGCTTTTCCTTATCAGAAAGTTGGCCTTCCATTGAGCAGGCTCTTGTTCCTTCTCTGGGATTCCAGTAGTACATATATGCCTCAATACAACCAACCTCTTCCATTGCAGAGATAGTCTCTTGAAACTCTTCTTCTGTTTCTCCAGGAAAACCAACCATAACATCTAACGCAAAGGTTACATCTGGAACTCTATTTTTAATTTTTTGTATAAGATTTAGATATTTTTCCCTACTATAACGTCTGTTCATTAAATCTAAAATTCTCGTATTTCCACTTTGCATAGGAATATGTAGGTGCTTTGCCACCTTAGGTTCTGTAGCAATAACTTCAATAAGTTCATCAGAAAAATCCTTTGGATGAGGACTTTCAAATCTAATCCATTGAATATTGTTGCACTCTCTACAAATTTTCGTCAAAAGTTCTGGAAAATGAATATCATTACAATTATAGGAATTAACATTTTGTCCAAGTAAAGTAATTTCTCTCACACCAACAGAATCCAAATACTTAACTTCATGAAGAATTTCTTCAACAGGCCTAGACACCTCACGGCCTCTAACATACGGGACAATGCAATATGAACAGAAATTATTGCAACCATTCATAATTGGAATATAAGAAGCAAACTCTCCGTCCTTGTGATAGGCCTTAGTAAAAACATATTTTTCACTTTCAGAAGGAGTTTTAAAATCGCCAACAATGTCCAGAATTCGCAGTTTATCGTTATTTCCAACAACATAGTCTATTTGTGGGGCATCATTCTTTACTTCATCCTTAAGACGGTCAGCCATACAGCCAGTAAGAACTAATACGAGTTTTTCACCTTTTTTTGCTTTCTCACTTTTTACATGAGTATAAGCACCAAGACGTCCCCAAATTCTATTTTCAGCACTTTTTCGAACAGAGCATGTATTGATAATTGCTAAATCAGATTCTTTTGGCTCCTTTGCAACTTCCCAGCCCTGACCAATTAGAGCACTCTCAATAGCATTTGACTCAGCTATATTCATTTGACAGCCATAGGTTTCAATGAAAAACTTTTTCATGCGTGAACTCCAACATTAACTTAAAAATCTAAATCTAGAACAAGCTCATTTGCATCAATACATTTAATGTCACAAGCAGCTAAAACAGTATTTTCCATAAGCATTGCAATTGTCATTGGACCAACTCCACCAGGAACAGGAGTAATAGCACTAGCCTTAGGCTCAACCGTAGCAAAATCAACATCCCCTTTCAATGCATATCCATTTTTTTTAGTCTTATCAGGTACTCTATTCATGCCAACATCAATGACAACAACACCATCTTTTACCATGTCAGATGTCACAACATTTGTATGTCCAACGGCACTGATTAAAATATCAGCTCTCTTAACATAAGGCACAATATCAGGAGTCAAAGAATGGCAAATTGTCACAGTAGCATTACGGTCCTTTTGCATCAAAAGAGCAGCCATTGGCTTTCCTACAATATTGCTACGACCCAAAATACAAACATCCTTTTGGTCCGTAAGAATGTGATAGTGGTCTAAAAGACGCAAAATTCCCTTTGGAGTACAAGCTACATGTGACCTTTGGCCCAAAAGTAACTTACCAATATTAACAGGATTAAAACCATCTACATCTTTGATTGGATTAATAGCATTGATTATTTTAACTTCGTCAATTTGTGGTGGAAGAGGAAGCTGCACCAAAATACCGTCAACATTTTCATTTTCATTCAGAGCCTTAACAGAATCTAGCAGTTCTTTTTCTGATAAAGAGTTGTTATAAGTTAAGTCTAAATGCTCAATGCCAATTTGGTCACAGGCCTTCTTCTTTCCCTTTACATATGTCTGACTTGCAGGATTATCTCCTACAAGAATAACAGCAAGGCAAGGTTTTCTAGAAAACCGCTTTTCAAAAGCAGAACACAATCTTGAAGTTTGCTCATTTACAATCTGGCTGAGCTCTTTACCCGATAAAATCAATGCGTCACACCTCCAACAAAGCTTGTTTCAGCAGATACCAGTTTGTACCTTGTACCACTGCCCATGCCTTTGGTCATTATACACAAATGATGCTAAAAGATTAACACTACTTTTGACGTTTTTCAAAAACCGCTTGTAATCTTATGAAGTTATGTGTGTTTTTAGTTTAACAAGTACGAGTTTATTGTTAATATATTCAAGTCAATATACTCTATGAGGTGAACATGAAAAGAAGAACACTTTTTATTCTAATTCTATTAGTACTTTGCGTAAGTACTGTATTTTGTAGTTCCACATATTATGAAAAAGGAGATCAAGTTTTTTCAATAAGAGCTGGCGTTGATTTCCCTGCCTTTTTAAGTTTTTTAAATGATCCAAGTAGGAACCAAACCTTTGGAGATATACATATGCAAAAGGTTGGTGGCGTTGCATCAATAGCCTATCAAGGCTTTTTAAGCGAGTATTTTGCAATTGGTGGCGAATTAGGCTATCAATTCATCAATTCTCTCACCCCATCACTATATACAACAGTACCTATTACAGCAAAATTCACTTACATTCCAGTACAAACTGGAACTTTTGACATAGCATTCTCAGCAAACCTTGGAGTAGCCTTTATCAAATACGACACAGGTAAATACCTTGCCCCATTTGCCAGTTTAACATTATGTCCAACATTCTACTTCACCGAATCTTGGGGTCTAGGCATTGAAAGCGGTATCATGACCACAGCAGAAATCTACATCAAAAATAGCTCGTATGAAAAATACAAAGACAACTCCGTCCTTGGTATGATTCCACTCACACTTTGCGTCTCATACAGACATTAGGAGGCCATCATGAAAAAAACACTAATTTTTGCACTTATCATAACAATCGCCTGCATTCTTTGCTCTTGCAACTTGGACGCCCAAGATGGCATTCACTCCGCAATTGCTTCCTCCACAAAAGAATCCGGAACCAAAATCACGTCATATCTTGGCTACTTTGATAGCTGCTATTATATTTTAACCGATACTTCTATTTCCCGCATTGGCGAAGGTTCTATTTCTTTTACTAGCATTCCAGCCATTGGCAGCAGCATAGATGATAGAATAGATGAAGCAGCTCTCCTTTCTGACGGTTCCATTCTTGTTGCCAAACATAGTGGAAAAATTTACAAATATAATAAGAATGGTACATTAGTAGGCGAATTAAAAGAAAACTTAAATAGCATAGCACTTATGACAAATGGCACATTCTTTGCAGATTATAACGGAACAGAGGGACTTTATAACTCTGACGGAACATTAATTAAGGAAATTGCAAACATGAAAACCATTCTTGAAAGCGGTGAATATACCTTAGTTGAAACCAGTGCAACAGATGATCCTGCAAAGTATTACATCTACAAAGGTTCTTCTTTGGTATCATCTGGAAATGTTGGAGACACAAGTGATTATGTAACAGTAGGTTTCCAAGCAATAAGTGACACCAAATGCTATATTTTAAAAGACAACAACCAAATCTATTTAATTGAAGGTTCAACTTTTGATAAACCAACTGAATTTGTAAAGATTAGTTATACTCTTGCAAATGGAAAAACTTACTCTTTCACCTACTCTGAAACTTCTGATGATGATACAAAAAATTATATTGTAGTTAAAGCAAGCGAAAACTTTGTAAAAATAAATCTTGCTGATTCAGAAGATGTCACATATGTTACAAGTGGATATGGAAGCCTCAAACAAAATCTTGTTGTTAATATCAAACCAGATGAGAAAGAAGAGGGTCAATTCATTCTTGCCACATCCTCCAACTCTCTCTGGAGAATTAACCCAAAGACAACAGATAACCCAGTTGACCTACTTTAATAACTTTCAAAGGTTTTGCAAAAGTTTATTGATTTCACAATTAGTAAAGGGCCTACACTTGTAGGTCTTTACTTTTTTTAGCATTATCCATTCAAGAGTAGAAAACTCATTTGGTTTTAGTTCAAAATCAAACGAATCTATTTTGTAAAAAAAAGTTGTCCATTTGAAAAATGGAGGCAAATTAAGAGACCAAGTGCAAATAAGATTGGCATTTAAGAGGTCTATATTGCAACCAGTTTCCTCAAAGAATTCCCTCTTAGCACAATCTAAAAAGTCTTCACCCTTCTCTTTGCCCCCGCCTGGAACAGACCACGTACCAATAAAAAGACCGTGGGAGCGTTTTCCCATGAGAATTGAGTTATCAAGTATGAGGCCAATTCCTGCGCCCTTGTATGGAAATCTTATCCTAGGCATCTTCCACCATTTGCATAAAATCTCTTTAAATAGTCTTCTTTAAAGGATTTAAACCTATCCTCTTCAATAGCTTTTCTTGCTTTTACCATAAGATTGTATAAATAAGTCAAATTGTGCTCAGTTGCAAGCATACCGCCGAACATTTCGTTACACTTAAACATATGACGCATATATGCTCTAGAATAATGTGTACAAGCATCACATGTGCAACCTTCTTGAATTGGTCTATGATCAAATTCGTTAAAAGCACGTGAAAGAGTTAACATGCCATCATCTGTAAAGACCGATCCATTTCTTGCTGTTCGAGTTGCAAGAACACAATCAAACAAGTCAATTCCATTTTCAACTGCTTCCAAAATGTAATCAGGAGTTCCAATTCCCATGACATATCTAGGCTTAGAAGGCGAAATCTCATTTACAGCATTGGCTGTTAAAGCTAAGAATCTACAAAAATCTTCCTTTGACTCCCCTACAGAAAGGCCCCCAATTGCAATTCCGGGGAAATCCATGGATGCAATTGTATGAGCGCTTTTAACTCTCAAATCCTCGTAGAAACCACCTTGAACAATGCCAAAGAGCTTTCCCCTAAAGGCCCTGCCTGTAGTATCCAATAAGGAATCTCTGTGCACAATAGCTCGCTCTGCCCAAAGATGAGTAATATCCATAGCATGAAGAGTTTCTTTCCAACTAATTGCTGGAGCGGAACACACATCAAGCATCATTGCAATGTCAGATCCTATAACCTGTTGAATATCAACAACTTTTTCTGGGGTAAAAACATGCCTAGAACCATCAATATGGCTCTGAAACTTAACTCCCATCTCATAAATCTTTCTTAACGTGCTAAGAGAGAATACTTGAAATCCACCACTGTCTGTTAAAAAATTTGCATCCCAGTTGCTAAACTTGTGTAGTCCGTCAAAGCTCTTAAGAACCTCCACACCTGGGCGTAAATATAAATGATATGTGTTTCCCAAAATAAGATTGTATCCAATTGAGGCAACTTTATCATGGTAAATCCCTTTTACAGTTCCATTTGTCCCAACTGGCATAAATGTTGGAGTCTGCACTACTCCATGTCCTAATGAAATTTCTCCAGTTCTAGCCTTACAGCTTTTATCTTGATGATGCAGAGTGTAAATTTGTTCCGTCATGCTGTGAGTATAGCATTAGCAAATTAAATCTACAACAGACTATAGACTGCTTGATTCTCTGATTGATGCTTGCGTGACAGTCGCATGATACTCTGATTGTTGCTTGCGTTGTGAGTGGCACGTTGTGAGTGTCACGTTGTGAGCAGCATCTTGTGAGTGGCGCTTTGAGAGCACACGCTCAACACTCCAGTGACTAGGTCCACTAGGTTCGCTAGAAATTGACTAGATGCACTTGGTCCACTAGGTTCGCTAGGTTCGCTAGAAATTGACTAGATGCACTTGGTGCCATTAGGTGAGCTAGGTTCGCTAGGAATTGACTAGATGCACTAGGTCCACTAGGTTCGCTAGGTTTACTAGAAAATAGCTAGGTAAAAACGCAATAGTTTTTGCATTTTATTTTGTATTTATAAATATACGAGGTATTTTATGGTAAATTTTATTGAATTACTTACATTAGAACCCAAAGTTCCTATTGTTGCACCATTAAGAAAAATTGATAAAAACGGAAGATTTTATCACTTAGTACAACGAGCTTCAAACAAGGAAAACATTTACGACAAAGAACTTGCTAAGTACAGAGAAAATCTACTTTGCAGAATAGCTTCAATGTACGATGTTACAATCTTATTTTCTGTTGTAATGAGAAATCATACTCATGATATTCTTATGACAGAGAATTGGGAGTTTATTTCCAAAACAATTAAACAGGTAAACTCTGCCATTTCAAAACAAGTCAGAGATAAGAATCCCCAAAAATATTCCAACGGCCGTAGAGTTTTTGAATTTAGACCATATTACAGGGCGATTCATGATATTGTTGATTTGCATGTTGTAGCAAAATACACCTTTGACAATGTAGCCAAAGTAGAAGAAAAAGGAGGTTATGTACCTTATAGTTGCTTTTGGACAATGGAAAAAGGGTACCTTTCAAGGCCATATAACAAATCAATTTATCCAGCATTGTTTGATATGACGGAGATTGAACTTTGTAACTTGTTTAAAGAAAACGACATAACATCAGTTCGACAACATGCTCAGAATCGATTCAAGAACTGGACACAGCAGGACAATGATAGCTTATTTAAGGCCGATATTAACGTGCCTTGGCTAGACTACGCTAGCATCTAGTCAATTTCTAGCCCACCTAGCCCACCTAGCCCTCCTAATTCACCTAGTCATTTCCTAGTGAACCTACTCAACCTAGCATACCTAGTCAATTCCTAGTGAACCTAGTCAACCTAGCCCACCTAGCCCTCCTAATTCACCTAGTCAATTCCTAGTGAACCTAGTCAACCTAGCATACCTAGTCAACCTAGCATACCTAGTCAACCTAGCATACCTAGTCAATTCCTAGGGCACCTAGCATACCTAGCCCACCTAACACACCTAAACTCAGCTCTTTAGCACGGCAGACATTATACCAGCAAGGATAAGCACTACAGCAAACGGGATTAGGGTTCCCAAATAGGGAGCAATAACGCCTTGATCTGCAAGCATAACGGTAACCATTTGTACGACAAAATAGACAACTGCAACACAAATAGAACTAATCAAAGAAAAAAACAAAACGTTCTTTTTAAACTTGTAATTCATGCTACAGGCAATAATTATCATAATCAAAGGAGTTAGGCAACTAAAAATTCGTTTGTAGTACTCCGTAGCAAGATGGGCATATGCATCGGGATTAAGAGATTTCATTCTGAGAACATATGCACGTGCTAAGTCAAGCGACATCTTGGAGATCTCAGAGGAGAGATTTCTGAAAAGTTGAGGCTCAAGTTGCATGCGAGGTATTTCAAGGCTGTCGTAATAAGTTACCTGCACCGCTTGGCCATCTACAGGCAAATATTCATAGCAATCGTACAAAGTCCACAATAGAGACTCTTCATTATATTGGGCCCTGTAGGCGTCTACACGTCTGAAAGAGGAACTCAAAGCAGATTCTTCAAGAATTTCAACATATGAAACATTGTATAAAGTGGAAGTCTCGTTGACAAACTGGCCAGCATAAACCATATAGCCGTCTTGCATATCGCTCAAGGCAATGTTTGAGTTGTCCAAAGAAGAACTGCTACTAGTCAATGCCTTGCTTCTGGTATCTTTGAGATTGGAAGATTCAATAGCAATATTTTCATTGAAAACAAAATATCCAACGCTTAAAATAACAGCTAAACACAAACAGGGAATAACAACACGGCGCATGCTTACACCTGAGTTTAAAACGCAAATCATTTCATTGTTTGCAGTTAGCATAGATAAGAAGTAAGTAACTGAGAACAAAAAAGAAGGTCCTATAGCTAACAGAAAAGCCTCTGGAAAATATAACAATGAAACAAAAAAAGCCTGACCAAAAGAAACATTATGAGAAATATAGGAATCAAGATTTGAAAACAAATCCACGCCAACTAACATTAAAGCAGCAAGAATAGAGGTAGCTAATCCAACCTTGAGAACACTAGAAAGAGTATATCTAGTAAGAACATTAAAAGGCCTAGCTTTGCTCATCTCTTTCTCATCCTCATAATCAAAACAAAACCAACTACAAAAACTAAAGCATCTGGGAACCAAAGGAACCAAGCAGGATGAAGACCTGTCATAATAGCTTGTGTATGCATGTAGTACAATAAGAACCAATATAAACAAGCAATGAGCATAGAAAGCCCAAATCCCAGCAACCTACCATTTTTAACTCTAAAAAAAGAAATAGGAAAAGCAATAAAAACTAAGAAGGTACAAGCAAAAGATAATGCCACTTTCTTCTGAAGTTCTGCTCTGTAGTATTGGTAGTAGAAACTATAACTGTTATTCCCTTTTATAGAATCAATATATTGTATTTCACGTTCAAGATTGTATACATTTACAACACCCATATTAGAACCAGAATTCTCAACATCAAACAGAGATTGAGCAATTGTCTCAACGGAATAAGCAATATTGGAATCTCTACGCTTGATAGCATTATCTTGGTCAACCTTGCGCTCCTCAACCAAACTCAAAAGCTGTCTAATTGACATTTGGGACGGCGTAATGCTCACAACACCAGAGGCCTCAGATGTTAGATAGAGATACATAGTCATGTGAACAGCACTTGCAAGCGAATAAGACTGCACTGAAGACGCATCTGTAACAAGGATGCGTGGATTTTCCAACTCAATCTTGTATATGAATCTATCAAGATCCACCATGGAGAAAGTACCCTTATCAGCCATTACAACGCGCCTATCAGAAGAATTGGTATTATCAAAAATCAGCACATCATACACCGTATTGCCATCCACCAAGCCATTGGAAATTACCCTATCTCCAAATGTAGTAGAACTATAGCTATCCAACTCCATTGTAGGAATACGCTGCAATACCTGAGCGTAAAGGTCCTTGTACTTCTCAGTGGTATAAGGAATCATCCTATCTGCAATAAATAGCGTAGACACCGATAATATTAAAGATATCCCCACTATAGGAACAAAAATCTTACTTGTCTTAATTCCGCACGAGCGCAAAGCAAGAACCTCATTCTGTGACGATAAATTACCAATCACCATGCTAGCCGATGCCAACGAGCTAAAGGGCATTGTATACATCAAGAATTGAGGAATAGTTAAAACAACAAGAGTAAGAACATCTGTAATACTAACATTTTTAAGCAGAATTTTTTGAGCTAGAACAAGAATTTGATTAACAAAAAAGATAAAAAAGAAAAAGACAAAAGCTACAAAAAAAGAGAGCAAATATTCTTTGCCAACATACCAATAAAGCTTACCGTAGCCCTGTCTGTTCATAAAACCTCAGCTCTTAATCCCAGTTGAACCAAAACCACCAGCGCCTCTTTCAGTATCAGAAAGAGCACAGGAAGTCTCAAAAATGGCGGTTTCATGCTTAGCAATAACCATTTGAGCAATTCTATCACCATCATTAATAACAAAAGGAATATTAGAATGATTGATGAGAATAACCTTAATCTCTCCCCTGTAGTCCGAATCAATAGTCCCAGGAGCATTCAAAACAGTAACTGCAGACTTAAAAGCAAGACCAGATCTAGGCCTAATTTGAACCTCATAGCCTACAGGAATTTCAAAAAAGAGACCCGTAGGAACACCAACCCACTTATGAGGCTCAATAGTGATAGGTCCATTTGCAAGACAGGCGCAGATATCTGCGCCTGCTGCCTGATTAGAGCTATAAACAGGAAGTCTAGCCCCCTGCCCTAAAAGAACTTTAATTGTACAATTCTTTGAATTCATCAGTCCTTATTCTCTTTTTTTTCTTTGTATTCTCTAGGCTTTTTATCCCTAAAGTCCTTGTTAAAAGGCTTACGAGCACCACGATCTTCTCTAGGCTTTCTTTCAGGAGCCTTAGTCTCACCATCTGGATCAATAGCATCAATATAAGAAAGACTAAGTCTACCACCAGTGCGGTCAACCTCAATAAGCTTAACAGGGATAACCTGGCCAACCTGAAGAACATCAGAAACATTATTTACTCTAGTTCTAGCAAGCTTGGAAATGTGGCAAAGACCTTCCTTTCCTGGGAGAATCTCAACAAAAGCGCCAAAATCCATGATTCTCTTAACAGTACCCTGATAAATTCTACCAACCTCTGGCTCTTCAACAATAGCCTTGACCATTTCCAAAGCAGCCTGAGCACTAGCAGAGTTCTTACCATAAATAGTAACAACACCAGTATCATCAATGTTAACTTCAGCACCAGTAACCTGAGCAATACTCTTAATTGTCTTTCCACCAGTACCAATAACAGCACCAATTTTCTCTTCCTCAACCTTAGTTGTAAGAATCTTTGGAGCATACTGGTTAATTTCAGCTCTAGGAGCAGACAAAGTCTGTTCCATGATACCCAAAATGTGGTAACGACCTTCCTTAGCCTGCTGAAGCGCCTTACTCATAATCTCTGGAGTAACACCAGCAATCTTGATATCCATCTGGAAAGCAGTAATACCATCACGAGTACCAGCAACCTTAAAGTCCATATCACCAAGATGATCTTCTTCTCCCAAGATATCGGACAAAATCTTATACTTGCTGTAGTCTGCACCCTCAGTGATAAGGCCCATAGCAATACCAGCAACCGGCTTTGAGATTGGCACGCCAGCATCCATCAAGGACAGACATCCACCACATACCGATGCCATTGAGGAAGAACCATTAGATTCCATAATCTCACTGACAACTCTAACAGTATAAGGGAACTCATCTTTGCAAGGAACAACAGCCTGAAGAGCTCTCTGAGCAAGATGACCATGACCAATTTCTCTACGTCCAGTAGTCAAACGACCAGTCTCACCAACAGAATATGGAGGGAAATTGTAATGTAGCATGAAATTGCTGTAATTTTTATCTCCATCAATGTTGTCAAAAAGCTGTTCATCCTGAACAGTTCCCAAAGTAGTAACAGCAAGGCTCTGAGTCTCGCCTCTTGTGAAAAGAGCACTACCATGAGTTCTAGAAAGAACACCAACCTCACAGGTAATAGGTCTAATTTCAGTAACCTTTCTACCATCAACACGAACACCATCATCAAGGATGGAAGCTCTTAAAATCTCATAAGCAAGATCATCAAAAAGCTTAGCAATTTGAGCCTTACCATCATCATGAGCAGCAATTTCATCGGCATACTTTACAAGAGTATTAGCCTGAACCTTAGCAAGAGCATCATGACGAGCAAACTTACTATTACCAAAAGAAGCTTCTTTAACCAAAGGTCTAGCATATTCACGAATAGGATCAAGCCAAGAAAGATCTTCATTAATCTCAAGAACAGGAAGCTTTTCCTTTCCAGCAATCTTTCTAAGCTCAAGCTGAGCATCGCAAAGCTGTGTAATAACTGGCTGAGCAGCAGCAATAGCATCAAGCATATTCTGCTCAGAAACCTCATGAGCACCGCCCTCAACCATTGTAATTCCCTCACGAGTTCCAGCAACAACAATATCAAGATCTGAATCCTCAATCTGCTGGAAAGTTGGGTTAATAACATATTTACCATCAATCAAGGCAACTCTAACACCAGCAATAGGACCATTAAATGGAATATCTGAAATAGTAACAGCAGCGCTTGCAGCATTAATAGCAATTACATCTGGTGTATTAACTTGGTCAGCGGAAACAACTGTAGGAACAATCTGAATCTCACGACTGAAAGCCTTGTCAAACAAAGGTCTCATAGGACGGTCAATAAGACGGCTAACAAGAATCTCTTTGTCTTTTGGCTTAGATTCTCTCTTGAGGAAACCTCCAGGAATCTTACCTGCGGCATAATACTTTTCATTGTATTCAACTGAAACTGGAACATAATCCAATGGCTCGCTTGGAGCATCCGAACAACAAACTGTGGCAATAACTGCAGAACCTGCATAATGAGCATAAACTGCGCCGTTAGCCTGCTTGGCAATCTTACCAGTCTCAAAGACTAGATAGTCATCACCAAGTTTAACTGAAACTGATTTAACTTCTGACATTTTTCTTCCTTTCTACTTCTTTTTCTTCTTTTCTTCTTTCTGCCCTTTTCTACTAACCTCTGAATTTTGTTTCAATGCCGCATAAAACAAAATTCAAAAGAAAGTCAAAGGGACTTGTAAGGTCTTAAGACCTCATTAACGCAGTAAAGGCTCCGTATATACGGAGCCAATACATGTCAAGTTTGAGCTTACTTTCTGAGACCCAACTCAGCAATAAGAGCACGATATCTGTTGATATCTGTGTTCTTAAGGTACCTAAGAAGGCTTCTTCTCTGACCAACCAACTTTAAAAGACCACGATTTGAGTTATGATCCTTTGGATTAGCCTTGAAATGCTTCTGTAGGTCGTTAATTCTAGCTGTAAGTAAAGCAATCTGTACTTCAGTAGATCCTGTGTTCTTCTCATCTCCACCAAACTTAACAATGAGCTGCTGCTTCTGTTCCTTAGTAACCATTATGTTACTCTCCTAGGAATGTAATCCCATTTGGATTCATCCGCACAGGCAGTTCCAGAGCCAAATGGTCCTCTGAAATACAAAGTTGGGCTTTAACCCTACTTTGATTATCTGTCGCTTCCACCATGTAGACCCCTTCCGGAGGAAGAAGCCGTCCAAGAGTGCGGACATCAATTAACAGGCGATTTTGACTCCACCTATAAGGAACGTTCCTAAGGTCAAGACTGTACGCTCTGCCAAGCAATTTAGAAACTTGTTCCAAATTACCTGTTAGGAGACAACTGCGAATCAAGGAGCTGCTCACTTCAACACCCTCAATGAAGACGGAAGGAACTACCACAAGAAATGCAGATGAAGTATATCTAGACAAAAGCTCTTCAAGTTCAGAAGGCCCCACACTTTCATGTGGATTTCCACAACGGAAACTTGTCCCAACAACCATTGCCTCTACCTTGCACGACGTACAAAGTTTAGCAATGAACTCCTCACCAGAAAGTTTACTCATATCACTAGAAAAGTCAATGATGCAGTGTATATCTACACCCATTTTCTCCAACATTTCATCCATTTCCAACGCACTTGTAATAGGCTCCATCTTTTTCATGGAACCCTTTGCCATCTTTGGATTTACAGAGAAAGTCATCACAACGCTTAAAACGCCCTTTTTTCTAGCAAGTTCAACGTTTTTCTTAAAAATTGCTTGATGTCCAAGATGTAGTCCATCAAAGACACCAATACTAACAATACAGCCAGTAGAGAAAACAGAAGACTCTGTAAAAGAAGTATCAAATCCAACTTTAATCACTTCTAAAAATCCTCACTTTGAAACTGGCAGATTATCTTTTTTTCTTTGACATTATACATACAAACGGGGGCATTAGAGTGCATAAACACTGCAAAAAATAGGTCATTAGAGATCCTACAGAGCACTGTTTTTGGAACAGAGCCATTTGAAAGCCTAAACGCCTCCTCTGAAGAAACATCAACACAAACAGTTCCTGGTATTTTTTTGATAAAGTCAAAACCAAAGTTATCGGGCCCAGAACCTATAGCACTTAGCGTGGAGATATCGTTATATGAAATGGCACCTTCTAAGCAAAAAGGACCAATAGAAGTTCTGCAAAGCTCCTTGACGTAGGCACAGCTTCCACACAAATGTCCAAGATCGCGGGCATAAGAGCGAATATAAGTGCCCTTTGAGACCCTTAGACGCACGTGTAAATATGGCGCATTGTAGGAAATAATTGTGGCCTCGTGTATGGTAACTGGACGAGCTGGAAGACCTTCAATAACCTGTGCAGACTCCTTCATAGACCTTGCCATCTGGTAGCATCTCTTTCCGTTAACATGAATTGCGCTGTAGGCTGGAGGAACTTGCATAATGGGCCCAACCAAAGAGTTCACAACCCCAGAAACAACCTCAAAGCAAGGCACTTTTGCTGTCTCAAAAACAGTGCCCTCAGGATCTAGTGTATCAGTGGATTTACCAAATTCAATGACAGCCTCATAAGTTTTGTCCATTCCCATAAAAGCATTAACTAGGTGGGTATATCTTCCGCATAAAACAATTAACAGGCCATGAGCAAACTTATCTAAAGTGCCACAATGCCCAGTTTTCTTGTTCACCAGTCTTTTGACTTTACCAAGACAGTCAAATGAGGTAATTTCAGGAGCTTTATTTAAAAGAATAACAGCATTTTTGCCTGTCATACTTAGCTTTACTATTTTAGCTTTTCCAAAAGCTCATTCATCTTCTGAGCCTCACGTTCTGTAGTATCGGCCACAAACGTAAGCTTAGGAGTGTTTCTTGTTTTGAGAGCCTGTGCAAGACGAGCCTGAATAAAACCGGCAGCACTTTGGAGAGCTTTAACAGAATTCTCCAAAGAACCGTCATCCATAAGACAAGAAACATAGAGCGTTGCATAAGCATTGTCTCTAGAAAGAGTTATTGCACTTATACTTGCAAATCTGCTAAGTCTGGGATTCTTAATTTCGCCACTAACAATCAACGTATTAACAGCCTCAAGAATCCTAGACTCAATTCTGCTCTGACTATATTCGCTCATATAATCCTATAACCTCAAAAATCAAATGTACTCATTAGAGACTTCAAGTTTTCTGGCTGTCTCGTGAATCTCAACAAATTCAAATGTGTCGCCTTCCTTGAGATCTTGGAAACCTTCAATACCAATACCACACTCAAAACCTGCAGCAACCTCTCTGACATCATCCTTAAAGCGCTTGAGAGAAGTAATCTTGACCAAATCCTTGTTAATTTGGATGTTCTCTCTAATGACACGGCAGAAGTTATTTCTCTTTACGCTACCAGATAGAATGTAGCATCCAGCAACAAGACCAACCTTAGGCACTCTAAAGACCTGCCTAACAGTAGCAGTACCAACATCCACCTCTGTCTTCTCTGGTGAAAGCATACCTTCCATAGCAGCCCTAACATCATCAACAACATTGTAAATGATATTGTACTTTCTAATCTCAATCTTCTCTTGGTCTGCCCTAGCCTGCGCCTTTGGAGTAGGTCTAACATTGAAACCAATAACCAAAGCAGGATTCTCTGAAGCCGATGCCAAGTTAATATCATCTTCAATGATAGCACCAGCAGCAGCCCTAATAACTCTAACTCTAATTTCAGGCGTAGAAAGCTTTTCCAATGCAAGCTGGAGAGCTTCAACAGAACCCTGAACGTCACCCTTGATAATAACGTTAAGCTCCTGTACCTCACCTTCCTTGATAGCATCATTGAGAGTCTCAAGCGTAACTTTCTTGAACTTGCTTGCCTGATTCATCCTCTCAAGCTCTTGCCTCTTAGTACCAATCTGTCTAGCCTGCTTCTCATTTTCACACACCTGGAACGGATCACCTGCAGAAGGTACATCAGAAAGACCAATCACCTCAACCGGAGTAGAAGGACCAGCAGAAGCAATCTTCTTGCCCTTATCATCAAACATAGCTCTTACTCTGCCCGGATAAATACCAGAAACATAGTAATCGCCCTGCTTGAGAGTACCACGCTCCACAATAACGGAAGCCACAATACCGCGCCCCTGGTCAATGCGAGCTTCAAGTATTTTGCCTTCAGCTCTACAATTGGGGTTAGCTCTAAGGTCCATCATCTCAGCCTGCAGCAGGATGGTGTCCAGCAATTCATTGATACCCTCCTTCTTCAAGGCCGATATCTGACAGTACAGTGTCTGTCCGCCCCATTCTTCAGGAACAAGACCCTTATCAGACAGCTGTTGCATAACCCTCTCCGGCTTTGCATCCGGCAAGTCAATCTTGTTAATAGCAACAATAATAGGAACATTGGCAGCCTTAGCATGGTCAATAGCCTCTAGTGTCTGAGGCATAACGCCATCGTTTGCAGCAACAACAAGAACAACAATATCGGTCAACTGAGCACCACGAGCTCTCATCATAGTGAAGGCTGCATGGCCCGGAGTATCCAAGAATACAACATCACCCTTGCCAGGGATAGAAACCTTATAAGCACCAATGTGCTGAGTAATACCACCAAACTCACCAGCAACAACGTTAGTAGATCTAATAGCATCCAACAATTTAGTCTTACCGTGGTCAACGTGACCCATAACAGTAACAATTGGAGCTCTAGGAAGAAGATCTTCATCACTATCCTCTTCTCTGGCAATAATTGTTTCATCATAAAGATTTACAAGATGAACAGTACAACCATATTCATCAGCAATCAAAGTAGCAGTATCGCTGTCAATACTCTCATTAATGCTTACCATCATTCCCATGCCAAATAACTTAGAAATAATCTCTGAAGCCTTAATGTTCATCTTTCTAGCAAGATCACTAACAGTAATAGAAGAAAGAATATCTATTGACTTTGGAACAGCAGCAGAGGGTTCTTGACTCTTGGATTTCTTGCCAAACTGCTTGAACTCCATCTCTTCATCAGTTCTTTCATCTCTGCGGTCCTTACCCTTATCCTTAGTGTAGACTCTTCTATTCTTATCAACAGAAACAGGTTCAGAAGGAGCAAAACCACCTCTGAAACCACCACGATTATTATCCTTAGAACCAAAAGCAGGTTTTTGACCAAAACTTGGACGCTGACCATCCTTGTTAAAACCGCCCTGTCTGTTGCCAAAGTTACCACGGTTATTACCCTGCTGGGCACTTCTTGGAACATAACCCTGCGGCTTCTGTCCCCCTTGCCTATTGGTAAAATTACCGGGCTTATGACCATTGTTATTTAATCTCTGACCATCACGACCATAGTTGACACCACCAACAGAGCCAACAGGACCAGAAGTTCTGCCACTTTCATAAGGTTTAGTAGCATTCTTTGGCAAAATAGGAGGAAGGTTATCCCCTGAGATAATAACAGGACCCATGTTAATAGTGCTCTGCGTAGCAGAAGACTTCTTAACAACCTTCTTCTGAACAGTACCAGGCTTTTTAGCAAACTGAGAGCCAATAATCTTCTGTCCAGCATAACTCTGACCCTGTGCAGGCTTAACCTGAACCACAGGCTTAGCTTGAATTGGTTCAGAAGCAGCTGTTTGCTCAGAAACCTTAGTTTCAGCCACAGGAGCTTTTGGGCTAAGTTCTGTCTTCACAGATGTCTTTACAGTATCAGCGGAAACAGGTTCAGCTACAGGTTGTGAAACAGGAGCCTTCTCATCAGCATGAGAAGTCTCTACATTCTGAGTCTTAACAACAACAATAGGTTTTTTCTTAACAATGACAATCTTCTTCTTTTCAGTAGAAACGTCAGCCTTAATTGTTGGTGCAGCTTCAGGCATCTTAGACTTTTTAATCAATGTTACCTTTGGTTTATTATCTTCTGTCATTAAAAACCTATTACTCCTCGTCTTCTCCGACTTCCTCAAAACTTATTCCAACATGACAGTTAGGACATTCCGTCATTCCAACAGAGAGGGGATATCCACAATTAGGACAAGCAAAACCCTCACCCTCTTCACTTTCAACCTCATCTTCAACAATATCAACATTCTCTTTAATGACATTGTTAATAGTTTCAATCTCTTCAGCAGACAAGCGATCCATAGTTGCAAGTTCTTCTTCTGAAAGATTAATAAACTCTTCTACAGAATAGATATCATAGAAGTTGAGCTTGTCTGTAAGAGCCTTATCCAAAGGAAGATCTGTAAGAAGCAACTCTTCATCACCTTCACTCTGGTCACCTTCACTATACTGCTGTCCATCATTTGTAAACAAGGCATCAGCTTGGTTCCTAGCTTCAACAGAAATATCCATTTCTGAGAACTGTTCTTGTGTCTTAACATTAACAATCCAGTCACAAAGTCTATTTACAAGCCTAACATTAAGACCCTGCTTACCAATGGCCAAAGAAAGTTGAGCTTCATCAACAATAGCAACAGCCTCTTTTTTGGCCTGATCAATAACATAAACCTTAAGTACCTTAGCAGGAGAAAGAGCATTAGCAATATACTCAAGAGGATTTGGATCCCACTTAATAACATCAATTCGCTCGTCGTCCAACTCCTTCATAATAGCTTGAATTCTATTACCCTTAAGTCCAACACAGGTACCAACAGCATCAGCATCAACCTTCTTAGGATAAACAGCAACCTTTGTTCTATAACCCGCTTCACGGACAATCTTCATAATCTCAATGCTAGGATCCTTAGAAACCAATTCAGGAACGTAAATTTCAAAAAGTTTACGAACAAACTCTTCATGAACTCGGCTAAGAAGAACTCTAATGTTTTTATCCAACTTATCGTCTTGTTTTACACTCTCAACATAACATCTAATTTTATCGCCCTTGATATACATTTCTTTAGGGCTCTGATTCTTTCTTGGCAAATATCCTTGAGTTCTTCCTAAATCAACAATAAGGTCTCCGTTTTCTCTCTCACCTTGAACATAACCATTGATAATTTGACCAACCTTACCTCTGAATTCCTGCAAAAGCTCATCCTTCTGAATCTCTCTAAGTGCAGACTGGGCTCTCTGCTTGCCAGTTTGAACACTAATTCTATCAAAGCTCTTAGGATCAATTGGAATCAACAGTTCATCACCAATTTCAGCTTCAGCACCAAATTCCTGAGCCTCAGAAAGTGGGATTTCAGTTACTGGATCATCAAAGTCATTATCATCAACAACAACCTTGCGTGAAGCAAGTTCAACAGAAGAAAGGTCATCTGCAAAAGTTACAACTGCATTGTCATCTGTACCAAACTTTCTTCTATACGTAGCTAAAAGGGTCTGTCTAATGGTATCCAACACCAAATCCTGAGAAATTCCCTTCTCTTCAACCATAGTTCTTATAGCATCACTTAACTCGGACATTTTTCACATGCTCCCATTTATAATCCAGTTTCGCTTTCTGGATGTTATTAAATTCAATCAATTTCTCTTCACCCTTCTCTTTTGAGTTTTCAATCTCATAATCAAGAAGAGTAACCGCCTCATTCTCCACCTTGCCAATTACTCCTTCCAACCAAGAAGTTTCGCTTAAACAATAAAGCCTACATCTCTTACCTTGGAACACCTCAAATTCATAGACATCCCTAAAGTTTCTCTGTAAGCCAGGTGTAGAAACCTCAACATAAAGGTTATCGCGCCCAAATCTAACCTGAAGCCTAGGAAGAATAGTATTGTGAACCTTTGCACAATCATCAATACTTGTATCTCCCAGCGGATTCATGATGATTACTGAAATTTGAATTGTAGTACCTTGCATTGTTTTTTTGACATCACAAAGTACCATGCCCAAATTTGCCACAATATCCTTCAAATCCACAAAAAGTGGGTCTTTGACAATACAGTTCGTCAACATAAAGCCATAAAAAAGGGACCGAAACTTTCGATCCCTCAAAAATCCTACTAAAAAATCTATCTACACTATACTTAACCCAGCACAAAGTGTCAATATATTCACTCTCTAGCCTATATTTGAGACAGCATAAAGAGGGATGTTTTCCATCCAACCTTGAGAAATATACTTTAATGCAGAAAATCGGATTGCTCTGTTTGGGTGGAATTTATCACAGTAAGCCTTAAGACTCTGTGATCTTGTATTACCTTCAGCTTTAACCTCAACAGGTACAATATCTGTTCCAATTTGAAGAAGAAAATCCTGTTCAAACGTTGCTTTTTCTGTTCCATAATAAAATGGAGTGTGTTCAGTATTTGCAACAAGTTCTTGAAGAACATATTGCTCTGTCATTGCACCTTTAAATTCAACAAAAGCATTGTTGCCATCAATTATAGCCTCTGCAGGCATATTAGACATGGCTCCCAAAAGACCTACATCAACAAGAAATAACTTAAAAGAAGACAAAACCATATATGCCTTTAGAGGTAAGTGTGGCTCGTTTACCATATAAACCTTATGAATGAGACCACAGTCTTCTAACCATTGTATTGCAATTTCATATTCACTACTTCTTGACCCTTTTTTAATTTGTCCAAAGAAAAATTTCCTATTTTCTTTTGCAAGTTGTAGTGGAATTGCTTTCCAAACAAGCCTAATGCGCTCCAAATCTCGCTCTTTTACATGTCTACCAAAATCTGCTTCATAAAAAGTAAGAATGGCCTCTTGTTTTGTCCTAACTTCTTTGTAATCTTTTCTGAGCCTAAAGCTCTCCACAACTTCTGGCATTCCACCAATGTAATAATAATTTTTTAGCCAAAAAAGATACCTATCAGAAAAACTATCTATTAGCGAGTAATCTTTTGTTTTTAAGAGCGTGGCAAGTTGTTTTTCACCAATAGCAGCAAGAAATTCTCTATAAGAAAGAGGTTGCAAATGCAAAATATCTACCTTTCCAACAGGAAACGAAACACCAGAATGATGTGCCACACCCAAAAGAGAGCCAGCTGCAATGACATGATAGTCTTTACCATCTTCACAAAAAGCCTTAAGCGACTCCAACGCCTTGGGCACCTCTTGAATCTCATCAAAAATAATGAGGGTATCATGTGGCGTAATTGCAACACCACTTGCAATACTAAGCCTAAGAATTAACCTTGCAATCTCATAATCCGATTCAAAAAGCGCTGAAATTTGAGGATTATTAAAAAAACTTATATAGGCAACCTTATCATATGCAACTCTACCAAACTCTTTCATTAACCAAGTTTTTCCAACTTGTCTTGCACCCATTAAAATTAAAGGTTTCCTATTTTCTTTATCCTTCCAAGCCCTAAGCTTCTCAATTGCTTCTCTATACATCTAGTAACCCCTTTTCCTAGATACAATTATAAACTAAAGAAAAACCATTGTTAATAAGTTTTTACATTTTTTCGGGCCTAATTTCACAAAAATTTACATTTTTTCGGTCCTAATTTCACAAAAACTTACATTTTTTCGGGCCTGAGGGGTTAAACAATTATGCCAGTATCGTTGTTGCCTAGCGTGAAATATCGGGATAAATCATATGGAGAGAACATACCACGGTCTGTTGCAATGCCACTGATAAGATATGGTGGAGTCATGTCAAAAGCTGGGTAGTAGCCCTTTACGCCATCTGCTACGGTGCGGACGCCCATGGCCTGAAGGGAGAAATTGGGGTCGCGCATCTCAATTGTAACGCTGTCATGAGTGGGATGACCAATGTCTGGGGCTCCAGAGATGAATGTTGGGATGCCAAAATGGTGGGCACAAATTGCAATCTGGGATGTGCCAACTTTGTTAAAAACATAGCCATCTACACATATTGCATCTGCTGCACAGGTAAAGACATCTACCTTCTCCTTTGCCATGACAAATGCAGGCATATTGTCTGTAATGACTGTCACATCAAAACCCATGTCGCGACACACTGTAGCTGTAAGGCGTGCGCCTTGGAAATATGGTCTAGTTTCAGGACAGAAAAGACGAATCTTCTTGCCACGAGTAGTACATTCCTTGAGCATCATACCCAATATGGTCTCTGCAAAGCACTGAGTCATTATTGTGCCGTTATCTGGAAACATATCAACTAAATACTCAGCACACTTTGAGACTTTGGCGTAGCGTCTATTATTAGAATCAACAACATAATCCCTAATGGCAATGTCAACTCTTCTACCTTCATCAAGTGCTTTTTGTGCGGCAGGCAGGCACGCTTCTGTGACAATTTTCATCCTGTTCACAGTTGTTGGTCTGGCATGAGAAATGGTGTATGCAGCTTTCTTCAGATACTCCATTTGTTCATTTTCACTTAAATTTCTACATTCCCATGCGGCAAGGGCCATTCCCATTGGAGCTGCTGTAAATGGACCGGCGGATTGAGTGACCATATCTGTAATTGCTTTAGTTACTTCAACGTGTGTTTTGCATGTAACAAACTCAATTTTAGCAGGATAAATTCTACGGTCTAAAATTCTTACTTCGCCGTTTTCATACCATGCAATGTTTTCATACTGAAGCATGAATGCTAAATCTTTATCCTGTCTATCCATGTTATCTCCTTATTGGGCTTTATGCTGTTCAAGCCTATTTGCACGGCTCATCTTGAAGTGCCACAAAAACCACCCTAAGCCCGCAGAAGAAAAAGAGTTACAGAGTAGGACCTTATATCTCTTGAACCAATGGTTCAAGGGGGACCCCCAGTTAAGTCACAGATTCTGTTCCCTAAAAACCCTAAGGCGGGAGCAATGCACTGTTTCTATGCCGGAATCCGTAAGAAAAGTTTGAGCAAGAGAATTACGCTCCTACTCCGCAACTGATTTGATGGTATCACACAAAAAAGCACATTGGAAGAGGATATTTAAAGGTTTTTTAGTATGCAAGTGAGGGTGCGGTCAAGGTTATCTGCGAAAGACTTAAAAGAGGATTCTTTCATTTTACACTGTTGATTATCAAAAATGCCCATCTCTCTAAGTTGTTGATTAATGGATCTATTGCCCAGTCTTTGTTTGATATTCTCTTGGGTGTAGCTTTCACCCCTGTCATCAATAGCTAAGGCCCCCTTCTCTAACATTCTTGCAGCAAGAGGAATATCATGGGTGATACATAAGGCTGGAAGCTGGGAGTTTTCAACAATATAATCATCTGCACTATTACTGTTGGTAGGAACAATAATTGAATGAATATTGGATTTATAAGACTTAAGTACAGATTTATCTGTAATGCCTTCTTCTCTTTTTAGCTTCCTAATTCTGAAAGTGTCCTCTTCAATAAACAAAATAACATCTGAAAGAACTCTATCACTGACAAAATAAGCTTGAGCATTTATGCGTACGGCTGCTTTGAGAATTATACTTCTAAGGTTTTTTGGAATGGAATCAGCATCAATCCACAAGGTTAAATTCATATGATTATAATAAGATAAAGTCTTATGTTTTACGAGTATTAGATTGAACAAAATACTTACAAAAAAGTAAAATACACTTAAGAAAATTACTTGGAGGATAAAATCATGAAGATCTCCGCATTACAAAAAGCAAGATACGAGTATGCACCTAAGCTCCCAGCCGTTCTTAGAGGCGAAATTGCTGAAATTGTTCCACATTATGGAAAACAAACAAATGCAGCAAGTGACCAAGACGCACTTAAGTCTCTTTTCCCAAACACTTATGGACTTCCAAAGGTTAGTTTTGAAAAGGGTCATAATGACAATGTTGGAACCAAACTCAACGTTGGTGTAATCCTTTCTGGTGGTCAGGCTCCTGGTGGACATAATGTTATTTGTGGCCTATATGATGCTCTTAAAAAGGCGAACAAGGAAAGTCAGCTTTATGGTTTTATGGGTGGTCCAAGTGGAATTCTTGAAGATAAATATCTTGTTATGACAGATGAACTTATAAATGAGTATAGAAACACTGGTGGCTTTGATATTATAGGTTCAGGAAGAACAAAGCTGGAGACAAAAGAGCAGTTTGCAGTTTGCACGCAGGTGTGTCGCAAGCACAAGATCAATGCAATTGTTATCATTGGTGGTGACGATTCAAATACAAATGCAGCTGTATTGGCCGAGTATTTTAGGGCTCAGGGTGAGCCTGTGTGTGTTGTAGGATGTCCAAAGACTATTGATGGAGACCTCAAGAATGAAAGTATTGAGACTTCTTTTGGATTCGATACTGCTACAAAGACATATTCAGAACTGATTGGTAATATTGAAAGAGATGCAAATTCTGCTCGTAAGTACTGGCATTTCATTCGTCTCATGGGAAGAAGTGCTAGCCACATTGCTCTTGAATGTGCACTCCAAACTCAACCTAATATTTGTCTTATTGGTGAAGAAGTTGAGGCAAAGAACCAGTCTGTAGAAGATATTACAAACTACATTGCTAACATTGTTGCAAAGCGTGCTGAAAAAGGCATGAATTTTGGTGTTTGTCTAGTTCCAGAAGGACTTATTGAATTCATTCCTTCTTTGAAGATTCTTATTGGAGAAATTAACGATCTTCTTGCCAAAACTGAGGCTGAGTTTAATAAGCTTGAGTCCTCTAGTGAAAAAATTAGTTTTGTTGAAGATAAACTTTCTACCATGTCAAAATCTGTTTTTGATAGTCTACCTGTTGAAATTAAGGCTCAACTTCTTGCAGACAGAGACCCTCATGGAAACGTACAAGTTAGTAAAATTGAAACTGAAAAACTTTTAATACAGACTGTAGATGCAAAACTCAAACAGATGAAAAAAGACGGTAGTTATTCTGGCAAGTTTGCTACACAGAATCATTTCTTTGGATATGAAGGCCGTTGTGCATTCCCTTCCAACTTTGATGCTGACTACTGCTACAGCCTTGGTTACAATGCTTTCTTCCTCATTAGTGCAAACTTAACTGGATATCTTTCAAGTGTAACAAACCTTTCAAAGCCCGCCTCTGAGTGGATGGCAGGTGGAATTCCAATTACCATGATGATGAACATGGAACAGCGCCATGGTGAGAAAAAACCGGTTATAAAAAAAGCTCTTGTTGAGCTTAATGGCAAGCCATTTATGTACTTTGAAAAAAATAGGGCTCAATGGGCTGAAGAGACTTGCTTCACCTTCCCTGGTGCTATCCAGTACTTTGGTCCAGCCTCTGTTTGTGACCAAACAACCATGACTCTTGCTTTGGAGCACCAAGAGTAAACACCTTGGCAAAAAAAGAGAGCTGTTGGCAACCGCTAACAGCTCTTTTTTTTCATTAATAAACCTTAGAATTACGCATCTTCTTGACTTTCAGCATCTGTTTTCTGGCTAAAGCCTTGTTCTTACGATGCTGGATGGCAGATGGCTTCTCAAAGTATTCGCGCATCTTATACTCGCGGATAACTCCCTCTTTCTCAACCATTCTTTTAAAACGCTTAATTGCTTTCTCTAGTGGTTCAGTCTCATCAACTTTTACGTATGCCATTACAAACTCACCCCCTCTGCCTAAAGGCTCAAGAATCGGTTAGTAAATTAACATTATCTCAATGATTTGTCTAGCACACAAAAGCCATAAAGTATAAAATAAAACAGTGAATAATAGCAGACAGGCATACGCAAAAACAATTGTTGCAGACCTACTCAAACTAAGAGCTGGTGATGCACTCTCAATAAACACGGAAGAAATTGACCTAGAGTTTGCAAAAGAAATAGCAAATACAGCACTGGAAATTACAAGAGTGACAGTAAAAATAGTTGTTACTGATAAAGGAAAGCCAAATCAAGTAATAGAATTTGATCCAGCTCCACCTGCGCTTGATCCTCAAAGTTTTGCAATGCTACGCCTTGCGCATGAAAGTGAAGAAAAACAGGAAAACAAAGAAGAATACTTAGAACTCATTGTTGATAAAGAGGATCTGGTAACAGTCCAAAAATTTGGTCATCTTGCAGAACCTGTTTTACTAAATAGACGTATTTCCGTACCATGGTGTGTTGCAAAAATACATGATAACAACACCCAACAATGGGATGATATAAACAATAAAATTGATCTTGGAATTGAAAATCAATGTCTTGTCGCAGATTATAGAAGACAATACTTGCAACAATTGGATTCTATTCTGCTACATCTTACAGGAAAGAATACAGATTTTACTGTGCAAATACCTGAAGGTGCTCGTTTTATGGGAGGAACACAAGTTCTTCCAAGCGGACGTAAATTTTTAAACAGCCTAAACTTTGATGTTATTTCATTTATAACAGATTGCAACTTTATAGATGGAAAACTAGAAGCCCAGTGCAAGGTTCTTGGTAAAGATTTGGATTGCATTCTAGTATTCAAAGATGGAAAACTAGTAGATTGGACTCATTCAAAAGAATTAGATACCCTATTCAACTTTGATGAAAATCTAAAAAAACCTGGCTTTATCTCTTTCAAAGATAAAGAGTTTATCCTACATTTAGGAGGCTCTCTTGTAGAGGGACTAGCAACAATACCAGAAGATGAAAGTTCACTACCAGACTATTTTAACAAGTGCCTTTATACATTAAAGCTACACTTAGACCCAAAACTTAACATTTTTGCAACCAATTGCAAAGGCAAAACTATAGAACTTGTCAAACGTGGCTTCTTCTTGCAATAGATTACAGTTGACTATTCAACTCACAAATATACTTTGCACCATTGATTGTATGACTGACATCTGCACGGTCAACTTTAACGTATCCTGTGATGTATCGAGAAAAACCACCCGTAGCAATAACTTTAACCTTGTGGCCTAATTCCTTCTCAATCTGAGCAATAATAGCTGAAAACTGACCTGTGAAGCCAAAAAGAACACCTGCACGAATAGATTCAATAGTATTTCTTCCCAACACAGTTGAAGGTAAATCCAGCCTAATTTCTGGAAGTTGGGCGGTGTTTTGAAAAAGAGCCTTAACTGAAGTCATCATGCCCGGACCAATAGTAACACCCAAAACCTCCCCTGCTGGAGAGATAGTCTCAGTTGTAAATGCAGTCCCAAAATCAGCTACAGTAACATAATCATTGGGATAGAGCCTATGAGCCTCAGCAAGATTGCAAAGAATATCAGAACCAAGTTCAATTGGAATGGAATCCTTTACAAGGCCAGTATTTACATTCTTGTCAACAATTACTGGCATAAAGCCACCACGTTGGAAGATTTCATAAACAATGTTGTTTGTAAGCATTGGAACAACACTACTCACAACAGCCTTTTCAAAAGTAACAGTTTTCATAATCTCAGCAAAATCTGAAATAGCATGAGTACTTTTGGTTTTAATGCGCTTATGTAAAACCCACGAAGCCCCATCATGAAGAGCAGTAACAATATTTGTATTTCCAATATCAACAGCTAAAAGCAAGATAATACCTCCGTGGTCACAATCTAGCTCAAAGCGCAACAGCTGACTTTGAACCATATTTTTCCATACGTAAAGCCTTAATTGCAGGATCTGCAACATAGTCATCAAATTTCATATAACGGTCAATAATTCCATTAGGTGTAAACTCAATAATTCTGTTTGCAATAGAATCCACAAACTGGTGGTCATGAGAATTGAAAAGGACAACTCCCTTAAAATCAATCAAACCATTGTTCAAACTCTGGATAGACTCAAGGTCAAGATGGCTGGTTGGCTCATCAAATATAAGACAGTTAGCACCCTCAAGCATAAGTTTAGAAAGCACACAACGAACCTTTTCACCTCCAGAAAGAACCTTACAACTCTTTAAAGCCTCATCTCCAGAAAAAAGCATACGCCCAAGGAATGATCTAATATATGTCTCATCCGCATCTTCAACAAACTGGCTAAGCCAATCTGTAATAGTCATATCATCTAGGAACATGTAATCATTATTCTTAGGAAAATAACCCTGAGAAGTAGTAACACCCCAGTTATATTCACCACTGTCAGGCTCCATATTGCCAGTAATAATCTGAAACAACACAGTCTTGGCATAGTGATTTGGCCCCACAAAAGCAATCTTGTCACCATTATTTATCAAGAGATTTAAATGATCCAACACAGCCGAACCATCAATTGTCTTGCATAGATCCTTAATCTCCAAGATGTTCTTACCACATTCCCTATTTGGCTTAAAGGCCACATACGGAAAACGCCTACTAGAGGGCTGAATATCGTCAATTGTAAGCTTATCAATAAGCTTCTTACGGCTGGTTGCTTGACGTGCCTTGGCCACATTACTTGAGAACCTCTGAATAAACTCCTTCAGCTCAGCAATCTTCTCTTCCCTACGCTTCTTTTCATCCTTCATCTGCTTAGCAACAAGCTGGCTGGACATGTACCAGAAATCGTAATTTCCCACATAAAGTTGAATACGACCAAAATCGATATCTGCAATATGCGTACAAACAGTATTTAAGAAATGTCGGTCGTGAGATACAACAATAACCGTATTATTAAAATCGCTTAAAAAATCCTCAAGCCAGTGAATAGATTCCAAATCCAAGTGGTTTGTAGGCTCGTCCAAAAGCAAGATATCTGGGTTACCAAAAAGAGCCTGAGCAAGAAGAACACGAACTTTAATATTGTCTTCAATGTCACTCATTAACTTATCATGCATTGAAACAGGAATTCCAAGACCATCAAGAAGAACACCAGCATCTGCCTCTGCTTCCCATCCACCAAGTTCAGCAAACTCACTCTCAAGTTCAGCAGCCCTAATGCCATCTTCTTCAGAAAAATCTTCCTTTAAGTAGATTTCTTCACGTTCTTTACGAATATCATAAAGCTTTTGGTATCCCATAATTACGGTATCCAAAACAGTGTAAGAATTAAAAGCAAAGTGATCCTGACGAAGCACAGCCATACGTTGACCAGCAGTAATAATAACCTCACCAGTATCTGGCTCAATCTCACCGCTTAAGATTTTCAGAAAAGTAGATTTTCCTGCTCCATTGGCACCAATGATACCGTAGCAATTGCCTGGCGTGAATTTGATGTTAACATTCTTAAAAAGCACCTGCGTGCCATAAGACAGAGAAATATCGGAAGCAGTAATCATATCAATCTCCTTGTGCAGACCGTCAAAAGCCGTCAAATCCGTCAAAAGCTCAAAAAAAAGACAACCTAGAAGGTTGCCTATCATCTTTAGTTCCAAGGGGAATCGAACCCCTGTTTAGAGACTGAGAATCTCCCGTCCTAACCCCTAGACGATGGAACCATCATTCACAACTGGGATGGAGGGATTCGAACCCCCAAAGGCAGAACCAGAATCTGCAGTGTTACCATTACACTACATCCCAAAAACGAACGAATTGAGCATACTAAAAAAACTAACCTATTGTCAATAGAGCTTTTGCAAAACCTCTATATCATTTAAGCTTTCTTAAAAGCACTTACACGGGCACTAGCAGTGATGCCGTAATCCGATACAATTCCGTCAGAAATATACCTATAACCCAGCCCAGCGACCATTGCTCCGTTGTCTGTACACAATTTCAAGCTAGGAAAAGAAACTTCAAAACCCTTCTCTTCAAGTGCTTTTAAAGAGCTTCTAACCAGCGAATTTGCAGCAACACCACCACCGGCAGAAATGCGTTTAAGACCAGTATCTTCTAGGGCTTTTTCTACTCTCTTCATAAGCATACCAACAGCTACTCGTTGAAAACTTGCAGCAATATTTTCAGGCGTAGCCTCCTTGCCAGTAGAGAAAATATCGAGCTGATTTATTACAGCCGTCTTCAAGCCGGAATAAGAAATATCGTACGGATGAAAACCCTTTTCCATCTTGGAGCCAGAAAACTTGAAGGCATAAGGGTCTCCGCTTTTTGCAAGACGGTCAATCATAACGCCACCTGGGTAGCCAAGGCCATAGTGTTTAGCCACCTTGTCAAAAGCCTCCCCAATGGCATCATCAATTGTAGTTCCAAGAACCTCTATATCATCATAGCTGTTTACTTTACATATAACAGTATGTCCACCAGAAAGAAGAACACCTAAATACGGATATTCAAGCGGATGTTCAATTTGAGGAGCATACAAATGTGCCCTAATGTGATCTATTCCAATGAAAGGAACCTTAAGCACACATGCCATACCCTTAGCAAAATTAAGCCCAACCAAAAGTGAACCCAAGAGCCCAGGTCTAGATGTAGCTGCAATAGCATCTATATCCTCAACCTTCAAACCAGCCTGCCTAATTGCAGCGTTTACAACTTGAGAAATCCATTCTGTATGAAGACGAGACGCAAGCTCCGGCACAACTCCATCAAATGGTCTATGCAGCTCAATTTGAGTAGCAATAACATTTGAAAGAATATTTCTGCCATCTTCAACTACAGCAGCAGAACACTCATCACAAGAGGTCTCAATTCCTAAAACACGCATTTATAGATCCTCACCAAAATCAATATCTTCATCTTCATCATCTGTGTCCATGGATATTGGTGAAAACTTTCCAGCAAAGAACATATCAATCAATCTGCGTTGGTTAGCCTGTGGTGCAGCATCCTCAATATATGATGCCAATTCCTTAGAAAGAGGAATCCCATATACTTTAGCTCCGCGCTTACTTTTCTTTGAGGTAAATACTTCCTCTGAATTAGGTACAATCATGATTTTGTTCATGCCTTTAAGGTACAATCACCACCCTAAATAGTCAACTACACAAACTATTTTGCTTGGTTATTTACAGAACCTCTGAAATTAGATACATTAACACTGCACGCCAAAATAGCTCAGGGGTAGAGCAGCTCACTCGTAATGAGCAGGTCAAGGGTTCAATTCCCTTTTTTGGCTCTACTAAAGACCCGTTTTGATACAAGTTTTTGAGCCAGTTAATTTCTTATAATACAAGAAAATAAAAATTGGCTCATTTTTTATATATGGGGTTCTTGTGTTGAAAATGTTATAATACTAACACTTTTTACGCTTTCTCCAAAAATTTTAGCACCCCTCCCAAAATTTCTCAAAAGGTTTAAGCTTTTTCTCTCAAAAGGTTTGTTTTCGCAAAAAAACTGCATTTAACATGCTTGGATTCATGGTTGATGGATAAAGCTAATTTCTTGAGGAGAACTATATTAGTTGGCGTTGTTGAGCCAAAAGACAACAAGGGTTCAGTGCCCTTCTTGCAAAAGGTATAGTGGTTGGGTTTGGTACAAGGCCATTTTTATGGCTTTCAGCAAAGAAATTAAACGAGTTGGAATGTAGAAGTATTTCCTTTTGATAGCTGGAATATCAAGAGTTTTTCACTGAAAAAAGTTGGCTCGGAGCAGTATCTTCATCATTAATATTTATGTAATTCATATATGTCCATTCAAGTAAGAAGAGAGCTGCAAGTGACAACACTACATTTTCTTGGTTAGCAAGATAAAAATTCTTTTCACCACTCACTAAGCCAATTCGTTGATGCTTAACAGTATTATAATTGTGCCACCAAACTATAGGGTTCTTTTTTCCAACAATGCGAAGATACTTATTACCCTTCTTACTGGTTTCTTCTTCATATTCCCAATTACTAAAAGGTTTAACATCATAAAGTTCATAAAAACAAACTTCAGAATCTTTTATTGAACCAAATACTTTTTGAAAATTATATCCCCATTTTTTAATGTTTGTGTTTTTATCTACTTTAAAACCCGGCACAACATCCGATGCAATTTCTTTTCCTACAACATCAATTTCACTACAAATTGCCTGATAGAGTTTCAGATATTCAATAGAATAGGTCTTATTGTTGCATGAAGAAAACTCAACATATCTCTTTGTTTCTATAAATTGTTGTTCCAATTCCAAATAATAAGACCAAAAGCTTTTCTTAAAATCGTTTATTTTGTTCATTTTATCTACCTCCAATTAAATTGTTTCCTTCAACACTGTCCCTAACTAAATAATTTACCTACATTCAAAATGAGATATCTAAAGAGATTTTTCAAAAACCTCTAAACTCCTTTTTCAATTTTTGTTACCAATCCGTTATATGCACCCTTGCTCCATTGCTAAATAGCTCACATAACCAAGCAACTTGAGCTTTGTGTAGGCTTCTCTCTGCAGTGCCAAACGTTTTTCCAATTCGTTAGGACGATCTTTGGATACAAAATATGAATTAGCCATATATAAGTCTTCAATTATATCCAACGCCAGATTATGCAAGCGATTAACAAAAGAAAAACGAAAATACTTTGGACTCTTCTGTGTCACTGTCAAATCACTTGCCATACAAATTCTCATCCTCCTTGTAGATTAAGATTAAGGGCTTTGCCCTAAGATTTAAGATTAAAGATTGATCCATAAAACGGGACGAACACTATAGGGGCAGTCTACAGTGAGGCCCCCGTCGTAGACGTAGCCATCGTTGCCCACCTCCGCTGCATTGTCCTGAGAGTTACCAGGGGAGCGAAGCCACCAACCGTGACCATTAGTTTGATTTCTATAACATGCAATTCTCTCTGCATTTCTAGCAAAATAAGACCTAACCTCGTCAAGGCTCAAGAGGAATACCTTGTCATGTGTATTGTTTCCTCCGCTTGTTCCACAGCTAGTATTGTCTCTATTAAGAACTTCAGTTTGTACTATCTTAGCCTTTTCAGTATCAGTAAATGAAGAATCATAGAACTCTCCATTAAGCCAAGTACGTAAAGTACAAGTCTCCCATGTAACATCAGTATTTACATCATTATACGCTTTGTAACATAAGAGATACTTACTTAAGAGCAATGCCTTACCATCTTTCTCTTCTAAACATATCCAGTCAATTGCTAAGCTATCATAAGTTCCAAAGTTGATGTACCACTTATAGCATTTGAGGCTTATTATAACAGACTCTTTACCATCCTCATCCTTGACTTGAATAAGTAGAATATCAGCATCATAGTCAGTGTCCTCAATACTAATTGTTACACTTGTTTCTGTTAAAGCATGCCACTGTGCAGTTTTAAGTTTATCCAAGCTAAAGGCAACTCTAAAACCTGTAATCTCATTGCCAGAGAGGTTGGTCAACACTATATCGCTAATTATAGTCTCTTTATTAACAAAGCCACTGTCAGTAAGCTCTTTTTCTTTTCTGACATCTGCTGTAAATGAGAAATCAATGAAATTTTCATCACAACCAACACAAGCAAATGGAGTTGTTGCATAACCGTCAACAACAACTTTTCCTTTACTAAAGTTTGAATAATAGTCTTCAATAAATGATAATTTTTGCCTTGTTCCTCCCATTTGTTCCAACTCATTTGTATTTTTTCCTCCCCAATAGTTGAAGCGCATGTCTGCAAAGGTTAAAGAATCGCTATCTGTTGAAGTTACACTGGAAATATTCTCAATAATGTAGTTGTCACCATCAAATGAGGAGAAATGCTCAACAGTTCCATTTTTCACATAGTACTTTGATGCATAATATTTATTGTTTGAACCAGTTACAAAACCGTCAGAAGACCAAGAGTATCGATTTGAGTAGAAATAAATTGCCTCTGCTTCTATGGTGTTTTCTCTAATCTCACCCCTTAAAGATACCTCTTTAGCTTTGAAATTATTATTAATAGCTATTTTGTCTATTCTTACTGTGTTATTTGTGCAAGAAATTGTGCTGTTATAAGAACCCCGTACATTAATATCAGATGAAGAAATAGCAGTACTGTCTTCCAAAACAGCTGAGTCATAATTGTTTATACAACCGTTTAATGTGCTATTAGAGAAGATTGTAGTACTACCACTGACATAGTTATCAGAAGTCAAAACATAGCCACTTGCCGTTATCTCTGAATTGTCAACAAACACACTTCCGGCTATAGCCTTCTTTACGTTTGTGATAACTGCATTGCTGATATGGCTACCTGCCTTTAGGCTTGAATGGTAATTTTCAGTAGAATATGCAATTGGACTACCTCTGAAACTAAATCCTGACCATTCAGATGTGTCATCTTCACTTCTAAAATAGATTTTCTTATCGGCCGTTCCTACAGCAGAGAGAGTTCCTAGTACTTGGATACTAAAGTCACCAGCAAATTGTACTTCAACGCCTGGGTCAATAACTAAAGTATCTGAACTCTCAACAGAAACATTGCCTGTAACAAGATATGGGCTATTCTCTATTGTCCAACGTAAATCTTCACCACTAAGAACACCTTTGACTTCTCTCTTTTGGTCGGTAAGTGTAACTGTGGCACTTACTATCTCAGAAGCGTTCCCACAAGTATCAAATACACGGACAAATACACTTCTAGAGCCGTTACCACTGTCAAGAGTCCATTCAAAATCAGCCTTATAATCCTGTTTTGCAATTGTATAATTAAAAGCGTCTTTTGAATTTGCTACCTGCATCTGATAGGCACCACTTCCCGTTTCGTTTACTGTAAGATGCAATGTCACAGTTTTATCCGCAGCAGTAGGAGCACCACTGTTTATGACAACACTCTTAAGCACTGGTGCAGTAGTATCCAAAAGCTCTATTGCATTGTCTTTTGTGATGTCTCGCTCTTCCAAAGCTGTTAGATTAGTAACAGTTATAGTCTGACTATCCCATCCTTCTTTTGAGAATTTAACGTTATGGTCAACAGACGAAAGAACATTGCTAATAGAGAAGAACCCTGCTTCATCTGTGGTTGTTGTTAAAACCTCTTTTCCATCATTGGATGTGACCGTGACAGTTATGCCCTTGTAACTATTTAGACTCTTAAGGCTTGCCTTCCCAGTGAGTGTTGCTGAATTTGGAATCATGGAGACACTACCCAAATCAATCTCAGAAGAAGCAACAACGTTGAATGGGACGTAGACGTTAGGAGTATTATCTCTTGTAAGCTTGAGTTTGTAAGTTCCAACTGGAACGTGCTTAAATTCAAAGTACCCGTTTTCACTTGTTGTGTAAGTAAAATCCGTACCTTCAATAGAAACCATAACATTGCTGTTGTCTGTTGTTCCCTTGACATCAACATATCCCTTTACAAGAGGAACGGCTGTAGCCTTCATTTCTGATATATTGCTTAATGCATAGGTGGAGTCTACAAGGACAGTAATTGTGTTGTTGTCTTCAGTTGCTTCAAAGTCCTCATGGGTAAATGATAATCCATTAGGATAGTTGCTAGCCGGCACATAGAACCTATAGAAACCTTGTTCATCTGTTGTTGTAGTCTCTTCTCTACTTCTAAGAAGTACAGTTGTACCAGAGTGATTTGTTCTACCTTCAAGTTTTACATAACCTTCAATATAGCCACGAGCAATGCTAAGCTTAATTGAACCAACATCTTTTTTATTATCCTTAAGGACATTGATTGCAGAAAGCGTCTCAGTTCTGTAGCCAGATTTTGTGATGGACACCATATACTCTCCTGCAACCATTCCGGCAAGTGTAAAGTCCCCACTGGAGTTCGATATTGCAGAATATATTGTTTGTGGATTGCTAATATTCGTTGCTGTTATAAGTGCTCCGGCATTGTCGCTTGACTCTTCTAGTGTAACTTTACCAACCATTGATCTAATTGCAACTGAAAGTAGCATTGAATCAACGCTTTTGTTTACAGACGACTCTATTGTGAAATAGTCCGTTGTTTCTGTAGTAAACCCACCTTTTGATGCAATGATTCTATATATTCCAGGAACAACATCGCTTATAGTATAACGTCCTTTTTCATCTGTAGTTGATGTATAACTTTTGCCTCCGTCAACCTTATTGGAAAGAAGAACCATAATGCCTTCGTATGTGGCAGCATCCTGAAGAATAACAGAACCGATGACAGTAACTTTTTCATTCTTAAGAGTAATGGTATCAAGGTAGTTTGTTACACCAAGATTCACATTTACAATTTTTCCAACATCCGAGACAAATCCATCTTTAGTAACACTAAGAGTGTATTCTCCCTTATCAACATTCTTTATTATGAAAGTTCCATCAATTGCTGTGGTATCGGCATAAGTAACTTTGCTATCATGTGTTGATGTTATTCTTACCGTGGCACCCTTAGATTCCTTCTCCCCTGAAAGCACCACCTTTCCAGTTACTATACCAGATGCAACTGTAAGCTCACTGCCATCAACCGTTGTACTTGCTCCAGCTGCAACAACACAGTCAGAAACTGAATATGAAACAAAACCAGCCTTTGAGAAAGTTATTGTGTATGTTCCAGCTTCAAGATTAGAAAGTTCATAGAGTCCACTCTCACTAGAAACTGTGACAGCCTTTGGAACTCCGTTAAGAGAAGCACTGACTTGCTCGTTTGGAGAATTTGTCTTCCCACTAACCTTTCCGTATTTATTTATTAAAACAACTTCGCCAAGTTCTGTTTTTCCATTAGCTTGAACCACAACATCTTTTTTCTCTTCTGAACCATAACCTACAATTGAATAGGAAACATTATAAGTTCCAGGTTTGACAAACTTGGAGAAAGTTCCACTTGCATCTGTTACAGCAACATAGGAATTAGTTTCATTGCTTATCAGCACGGAAACCCCTTGTAAAGGAGTTTCATTCTGGGTATATACGGAACCAGAGATTGTTCCTGCATTTTTGATAAGTATATATTCTTCCTCAAGTATTGTGGTCTTAGATGCTGAGACCTCAAAATTTTGAGACACAACAGGAAGGTAATTGTTATAGGAAAAGCTAAGTCTATATGTGCCTGGAGTGATATTGCTAAATGAAAAATTACCCGTACTGTTTGTAGTACCAGTGTAGCTACCTACAACATCCGTCCTTTCAAGATTAATGATAATGCCCGAGTGGTTACTTTGCTCATCCATCTTGGCAATTCCATTTACCCCTCCATAAGCAGAGAAAAGAACCATGTTTTCTAACACAGTTTCTGGTTTATCAAGAAGATTTGTGGAAATAAGAGAAAATTCAGTTGATAACGAACTTGTATAGCCCGCCTTCTCGTACCTAATTGTATAGCCAACGCCTTGTGGAACACCCTTAATGGTAAAAGAGCCTTCTTCATCTGTTTTGGCTACAAATGATGTTCCTGGAATATATACATCAATGCCATAATTGGAACCTTCTTCTGCACCATTAAGCTTTACATTGCCTTTCACAGTACCATTGAAGAGAAGATTCACTATGCCAGTATCAAACCCCTCACCTGTTTGTGCTTTGATTTTATCAAGTTTTAGCCCAATCCCATTGTCTTCCTCATTTTCATCTCCAAGAGCCTTTGTTACGATAGAACTTGGTTGAGTATCTGAAAAATAGAGGGTGTATTGAGAATCTTTATCCAGTCCGCTAATTACAAATGAGCCATTGGAGTCAGTCTTAGCAACTTGTCCAGTCTCTCCAACCTTTACCCAAATAGAACCAAGAGTGGCACTTGTTCCACTTGGAAGAGAAACTGTTCCTTTAATAGTAGGCGTTGAATAACTTACTTCCTTTGAATCATCACAGGAGACAATAAGTCCAAAACATAGGATAGAAACTAAAATAGCAACAAACACAAGAGTTCTTCTGGCCATACATAGACCTCCTTTGGCATACACATTGAGACTTGATAGTAATTTTTGTATTTATTTAAGGTACAAGAAGTTATCTGGCTTCGGGGGGGGGGTAAAGGGACTAATGCTCCATTCTGAATCTAGTTTATTTATATTGCAAGACACTAGAAAGAATGATGAGCAACCTTGAGAAATCCTCTCCATAAAACCTCAAACCATATTTAGCAAGATATTGTGATTTTAACACTCTTTTTAGTAGACTACAAGATTTTCATTTAACCTCTTCTTTCTCCGTCAACGAAATACAAGAATTAAATAAAATCGTCACAATGTACCTTGATTACGCCACAAGGCAAGCACGTCGCCATATCCCCATGGCCAACTATATCAAAGCGACTTTGACAAACTTGTAGCAAACACAGAAAAAAACTAACAAGTTATTTCTCATAAACTTTGTTGAGCAATTCCCTTTTAGGTTCCAAATGTTTCAATACTACATCTTTCAAAGGCTCTCAAAAGGTTTAAGCTTTTTCTCTCAAAAGGTTTGTTTTCGCAAAAAAACTGCATTTAACATGCTTGGATTCAAGGTTGATGGATACAGCTAATTTCTTGAGGAGAACCATATTGGTTGGCGTTGTTGAGCCAAAAGTCATCAAGGGTTCAGTACTCTTCTTGCAAAAGGTATAGTGGTTGGGTTTGGGACACAAGGGTTTTTTATGGCTTCCAGCAAAGAAATTAAGCAAGTTGGAAGATACTGGGGAAATACTACTTTTCATTACATCCTCAAAGAGAGAAGACAACACATCACTCTACTGCATGCTCTTCGTAATTTTCCACTTGCTGCATAACTTGTTTGAAAACCTCCGAGCTATACTGTGGAGGATATTTCGCCTTCACAAGGCATAATTTTATATCGAATTCGAGGTTATTCCTGACGTTCTGATTATTCAACCAATCTGCATAAGAAGATTTCTCGTCAATCGTCTCCTTCACTTTCTTTGCAAGGGCCTTACACTTGTCATTTACAACTGTTCCATCAACCTTGATATCGCTTCCATATTCAAAGTTGTATTTGTCACGAAGAGC
>CAVFGI010000016.1:0-43942 GCA_963621975.1 Selenomonadaceae bacterium | reverse complement strand
ATGTATAGATTTAAATTAAAAAAAGACTGTTGCTCAGTCAAATGACTTTTGCAACAGTCCCTGAATTTTGATTCTAAACTTTGATTAGAACTTGATTGTTGCAGAAGCTGTGATAGCACCATTCTTCTTTGATGAACCAGCGAACTGTGCATTCTTCCATGAAAGAGCGAGTGTTGCATTCTCAACGAGCTTTGTTGATTCAACACTGAGTTCTGGCTTAAGAGATGTAAGAGCTTCCTCTGCACCAAAAGCAAATCCCATAGCAAGTTTTGCAGTTGCCTTAAACATGTCATGTGTATAAGTGACTGTAAGGGTAGGAGCAAGGGACTTGGCCATGATCTTGTATGTTGCTTCAACCTTTGCTTTAACCTGCTTAACTGTTGCAGATGCGCTAGCACCAACTACAATCTCTCTCATATCAAGAATTGCGTCAGTAATCTGTGCATAACCCTCAACTGTTACTGGGACATCACCTTCAAATGTGTAACCAGCAGCAAGCTTTGCATCAAGCTTAACATCTGTGTCACCGTAGGGACTACCAATATAAAGAAGCTTACCAAAGGTTGAATAGACATCTAATGTAACAAAGTCATATCCTGCATTAGCAGCAACTTCATAGATAAAAATATTTCCACTCATGTACTGTAAGTCAGCAGCTACGCTAGCACTGAGCTTATCTGCACCATATGAAGCAGCAAGAGCAGCACCAACAACCTTATCAGAATCAGCAAACTTTGCATAAGCAGCAGCCTGAACACTAACAGCGTCTTCAGCAAACTTGAAAGAAGGAGTCTCAAGGTGTGCAAAAAGAGTATAAGTCTCGGAAGCTGTATTTCCCTTAGCACCAAAACCACCATTCCAATCTTTGTAAGATACTGTGAAGCCAGGAGCTGACTTTCCTGCGAAACTTACAGCATCAAGAGCATCATCATCTGCATCTTTCAAGAATGGATGAGCTGCATAGTCATAAGCACCACCTGCATTCAGAATTCCAATTGTTATATCTTCACCAATGTGGATGTTTGCCTTAGAAACCTTAAATGTTGCAATTTTAGTCCCTACAGTATCGGTATCTTTAGTTGCATTTGTTACACTAATTGTTGCCTCTGCAGTTGCTGCAACTTCTGCCCAAACATTTGTAGTATGGTCTGAGACACCAGCACTTGCAGTATCAACAGAAAATTTGAATGTATACTTTAGACCAGTTGGGTTCTCAAAACCCCACTTCTTAGAGTCTAAGTCATAGCCAAATGAAATACCAGCTGAACCTGTGAGTGTTCCTGCGAATACCATTCCTGCAGCCAGCACCGTAATCAAAAGTACGATAATACCTTTTTTCATACTTCCTCCAATAATTTCGGGGCTGGCCAAAGACCAGCTTCATCCCTTTTTTTCTCGTTATACTAGCGTCATTCTAACAATGACACCTCTAACTGTCAAGAAAAACAATTAAAATCACACTAGGTTACAGCAAAAATAAAGAAATTTAACGGGCTTTGTTATAGTAAACACACACTACTACACTAGGTATGCTATTTCTTGAGAGTCAACAGAGGCATTCCAGTCATCCACATTATATTCCTTAATATTATATAGGTCACAAGACTGCACATCTCTGTTAGATAAGAAGTTTTCCAATTTAGCTCCACTTTGCAACGGAAAAAGGACTTTACACACGCCCCTACGCTCCAAATCCCTATTCATGAGGTCAAAAAGCATCTCAAAAAGGCCATTTTGCCTGCTTTTTTCTTCTATATGATATATAAGCACACACGCAGAATTTTCCACCACCTCAAAACTCAACATTCCACAAAGATTCTCACCCTTATATGCGCAATATGCCTCCTGATTTGCAAACGAGTTGACAACTTTTCTCGCAATAGGATTCTCCTTTAAGACCGATTTTTCCAAATCCAGACATCTTGTGTCCAATTTTTCTAAGTGTTCAATATCATAGGATACAAAAAGCGCACCTACGGTGTTGTCATCTGCAAGCTCTTTTTCTGAAATAGGACTTGCTCTGTTTGCCATTATCTTTCTGTACCATGAGCGAATATGGGCATACATGCGCTTTTCTTTGAACTTATACCAAGCGTCAGTTGCACCATCAACAGTATCCAATACAGCCCTAAAGCGTTTAAAAACTCCACGATTTCCAGAATTTAGGACATTGTTTAATCTATTTCTAACATTGCCATCTTTGTACGACTGAGCAAATGCACACATAAGTCTATAGCCGTCTGCGCTGGTCCACTGGGGGAGGTTTTCAAACTCCATTGAATCAGGGTCATCAAAGTATTCAGCTAGCTCATTACAAGGATAAATATTGCCATCGTTAAGGCAAAAGACATAATCGTCATCCTGATTTTCCATTCCAAAAATAATTTCATTTAAGGTTGCTTCAGAGAGCAATGTAATATTGTATTTCTGTGCCATGGGCCAATTCTATCACATCTCAGTTAAGATTTTAATGGAATTTCTACAGTAAAGGTTGTTCCCTGTCCAACTTGGCTTTCAACGGAAACTTTTCCATGATGATAAAGCACTGCGTGTTTTACTATGGAAAGTCCCAATCCTGTACCGCCAGAGGCCTTGGAGTGGCTTTTGTCTACCCTATAAAAACGCTCATAAATTCTATGAATATGCTCTTGTGGAATGCCTATGCCTGTATCTTTTACCTCAATTATGACATTATTTTCTGAGGTTTCAGAAACAGTGACAAAGACTTTTCCATCTTGGTTGTTATATTTTATGGCATTATCAATTAAGTTGAATAAAACTTCATGCATCAAGCGGACCACACAGTTTGCCTGAACATGGTCACCTTCAACACTAATTTGAATATTTTTCTTTTCTGCACTTGCAGAAAGCTGAGCTTTGACTTCAAGAGCAAGGTTAAAAATATCGGTATATTCATAGGGGAGATCTAGGCCTTCGTCTAGTTGGGAAAGGCGAATGATGTCATCTATGAGATTGACCATGCGGGCGGACTCGGTGTGGATGTGTGAGGCAAAGCGGATGGCATTTTCATCTTTTGCCATGCCACTTTCTATGAGCTCGGCACTACCAATGATGCCTTGTAGCGGTGTTTTGAGCTCATGGGAGACGTTGGCGGAAAATTCTCTGCGCATGCTTTCTGCGTTGGCGTTTTCTGTGATGTCAAAAGCTAACACCACAAGGCCAATTGCAACGTTGTCTGAGATAATGCGGCTCATGGAAAAGCGAATAACCCTTCCATCTCGTTCAAGACGGAGCTCGTCGTGACCGTTTTCAATGGCGTTATCTATTGCAACGTTAAATTCGTGCGTGCGTTCTAGTTCAAGAAAACTTCTGCCAATGCAGGAACCGTCGTATTTGAACATCTCAAGAGCAGCGCGGTTAATGCTTACAATCTTGCCATCCAAATCTAAGACCATAAGGCCCTCACTCATACTACGTGAGATTTGATCAAACTCGTCGGAATGGCGTTTTAAGGTCAAAAGTTGAGCATCTAGTTCCTTTCTTTGGCTGTAGATACGCCTAAGAAGAGGTGAAAGCTCGGAATAAACATCATTTTCTAGTGGATTATCCAAATCAAGCGTGTTAAGTGGCTGGACAATTTTTTGGGACATGCGCCGTGCAAGTATAATTGAGAAAATCCAGGAAATTGCAAAAACGAGAAGCAGTGGCAAAATCATGTTAAGTGCAATTTTAATGATAGATGAACGACTTGTTGCTATTCGTAAAACAGAGCCATCAGATAAAAGCTTTGCATGGTAGACAATTACCTCAAGTTGGGTGCTTGAGTATCTGGTATTCTCACTTTTTCCGTTTGCCAAAGCTTCAAGAAACTCCTGGCGGTCTGCATGGCTTTCCATGTGACTTGCATCTGTTACATTATCAAAAAGGACTGTTCCGTCTGAAGCAATCCATGTGAGTCTATAACGCTCATCATGCGTGGCTTCTATTGCTTCAAGAAAATCTAACCCAGCAACTTCTACCCCTTCAGCTGCAATGTTAAGCTCATCTTCAAGCTGAAGAGATTGGCTTTTGGAATAACTGTTATAGAGAATTTCAGATATTAATATAAATGAAAGTAAAAGAACTATTGTTGCAACTGCAAGAATTGCATACATTATTTTTTTTGTCATTGTTTATCATCCGTAAAATCAGAATCAAGGCCGTAGCCAACATTTCTGACAGTTCTAATTAGATGGCCATAGGTTTCTCCAAGTTTTTGCCTAAGGGTTCTTATATGCATATCCACAGTTCTAGACTCCCCATAATACTCAAAGCCCCAAATATCGTTAAAAAGATTGTCTCTTGAAAACACCATTCCTGGGTTTTTCATAAATAGCTTTAAAAGTTCAAATTCTTTAAAAGTCAAAGGAACTTCCTCTGTGTTTATTTTCACAGAGTGTTCATTTAGGTTAACAACAAGATCCTTGATTTTGAGAATGTTAGTTTCCTCTTTTTCCTTATAGCGTCTTAATACAGCCTTAACACAAGAAACAAGTTCCATAACACCAAAAGGTTTTGTAAGATAGTAATCCGCTCCCATATCAAGACCTTTTACTTTGTCATATTCAGAGCCTTTAGCTGTTGCCATAATCACTGGAATATTTGCAAGTGCTGGCGATGATTTCAATCTTTTGAGAAGCTCTATTCCATCCAAACTCGGCAACATAATGTCTAGTATAATCAATTCCGGCTTCTTTTCTGTGGTTTTTAACTCATCTTTTGATTCAGTTTCCCAATCTTTTGTAGCATCATTAATTGCATTCCAAAAGACAAGGCCATCCTCAAACCCTCTAGCTTCAAAACCAGTAGACTGTAGAGCGTAAACTTCAATGTCTCTAATGCTTGCGTCATCTTCAACACACCAAATCATCATCAATCCTCCGCTTCATGCTCACCAGTAACAGAAAACACCACCCACTGAGCAATATTCACTGCATGATCGCCAATACGCTCAAAGTACTTTGCAATCATCAACAAATCCAGTATATATTCCCCTTCCGCCTTATTCAAAGCAATTCTTTCTATGAGTTCCTTTTTTACCCCCAAAAAGAGAGCATCCACAATATCATCCTCTTTTACCACGCCTCTAGCAAGGTCTAGGTCCTTATTCACGTAGGCAGTAACACTCTCCACTACCATTTTTTTCGCACTCTCACCCATCTTTTGCAACGTAGTGCCATCCAATTTGCAATCGTGTTTATCATCCTCATCCAGAAATCCGATAATCTCCGCAATATCCTCTGCCTGATCCCCAATTCTTTCCATATCAGTTATCATCTTCAATGCCGATGATATTTGTCTTAAATCTCTAGCTACCGGCTGTTGATGAAGTAGTAACTTAAGACACATGGACTCAATTGTTCTTTCTTTTTGATCAATCTCACAATCCAAAGGGGCTACCTTTTTTGCTAGCGTACTCTTACCACAAACAAGGGCCCTAGTCACAAGATCAATCACTTCTTCACAAAGGGCTCCCATTTGAATCAATTCTTTATTTAACAAATCCAACTGTTCATCAAATCTATTTCTCATATCAACCTCTTTTTTCAACCAAATCTTCCAGTTATATAATCTTCAGTTCTCTTGTCCCTAGGTTGCTCAAACATCATTTCAGTATTAGCATACTCAATGAGCTTTCCTAAAAGGAAAAAAGCAGTGTAGTCTGAAATTCTTACAGCTTGTTGCATGTTATGTGTAACAATAACAATAGTGTAATCTTTCTTAAGTTCCATAGCTAATTCTTCAATCCTTGATGTAGAAATAGGATCAAGAGCACTAGTAGGCTCATCCATAAGAAGGACCTTTGGTTGAACAGCCAAAGCTCTAGCAATACACAATCTTTGTTGTTGTCCACCAGAAAGACCTAGAGCGTTCTTTTTTAATCTATCCTTAACTTCATCCCAAATTGCCGCAGATTTAAGAGACGTTTCCACAATCTCATCAAGCTTTGCCTTTCCTTTAATTCCATGTGTTCTAGGGCCATATGCAACATTATCATAAATACTCATTGGAAAAGGATTTGGCTTTTGAAAGACCATACCAATTTGACGTCTTAAGTCATTTACATCAGTGGTGTTGGAATAAATATTATTGCCGTCATATTGGACTTGACCAGTTATTTTAACTCCTGGGATTAAGTCATTCATTCTATTTAATGTTTTTAGAAAGGTAGATTTACCACAGCCAGAAGGGCCAATTAGGGCAGTTATACTTTTTTCCTCTATATGGATATTTACATTGTAGAGTGCTTGCTGTACGGTATACCACAAACACAAATCATTTACCTGAATTATACTTGCCATATTATTTTCTCTCTTTAATCTTTCTTCCTGTTAAGGAAGCACTAATGTTAATAATGAATGCTAGAATCATTAAAATAGCAGCTATTGCATAGGCAACCTCAAACTCTCCTTGGTCTTTTGCATAAAAGTAAAGTGCAACAGTTAAGGTTGCTCCTGCACTATTTAAACCTTCAAAGAAGCCATTTAGCGAATGAGCAAAACCTGCTGTAAATAGCAAGGCTGCAGACTCCCCTAGTACTCTTCCACAAGAAAGTATACAACTTGTGACAATTCCATCTATGCAGGAGGGCAAGACAACAGTTCTTATTACTCTCCATTTACCTGCACCAAGACCAAAAGCACCTTCTCTATAGCTTTGTGGAACCGTTTTTAAACTCTCCTGAGTTGTCCTCATAACTGTAGGTAAATTCATAATTACCAAGGTCAGTGCTCCAGCCAAAAGAGAGGTCTTAAACTTAAGGAACTGGCAAAAAAATAGCATACCAACCAATCCATAGACTATGGAAGGTACTCCGGAGAGGGTTTCAGAGGCGTAGTCAATAACCTTAACAATTCTCTTGTTTGTAGCATATTCACAAAGATAAACTGCAGCGCCAACGCCCAAAGGAAGAACAACAATAAGAGTTGCAATAATTATGTAAACTGTATTTAAGATATCTGGTAAAATGCCAATATTACCGCTTAAATAGCTTGGCTTGGTGGAAAGCAAATTCCAAGAAACGTTAGGAAGGCCTACTATCAAAACATAAAGCACAAAGAAAACTACAATTGCGCTAACAACTACTGTAGAAATAAGCATAAGTGCTTTCATAAGATTAGTGTAAATACTTCTTTGATTCTTAACGTTCACCTTAATGCTCCTTATCCTTTTTCAAAATTGAATTCAAAATAGCATTAACCATGAGAATAAAGAGGTAGAGCACTAATGCTATTGAGAACAAAGCCTGTTGCTGAAGACCTTCAGAATAGGCCATTTCACTTGCAACAGCTGTGGTAAGAAATCTGACACTCTGAAACAGGCTGGGCATGTTTGCAACATTTCCAGAAACCATCATTACAGCCATTGCTTCTCCAATGGCTCGTCCAACTCCTAAAACAATGGAAGCAGCAATGCCACTTTTTGCTGCAGGTACGGAAACCTTAAAGACTGTTTCTATTTTATTTGCACCAAGAGACAAAGATGCATCTTCATATTCCTTTGGAACCGCATCAAGAGCATTGACTGAAACCTTGACAATTGAAGGCAAAATCATTACAGAAAGAACAAGAATTGCTGCAAGAAGACTTGCTCCATCTGGAACATTGAAGATTTTTCTTATTGCGGGAACAATAACCAACATGCCAACCAAACCGTAGACAACAGAAGGAATTCCTGCAAGAAGATCTATAGCAGACATTAAAACTGTTCTAATTGGTTTTGGTGCAAATTTTGACATATAAACTGCTGTAAAAAAACCAATGGGAACCCCCAAAAAAATAGCACCAGAGGTTCCATAAATACTTGTTAAAATGAAGGGTAAAATTCCAAACGATGGCTCAGAAGCCGTAGATGCCCACTTTTTTCCAAACAAAAACTTAAAAATGCCTATTTTTGCAATTGCCGGAGTTCCACTTATTAACAGATAAACTGTAATCAAAAGAACACTCGCAACGGTCAAAAGACCGCATGCAAAGAACAAGCCTTGCATGACGGTCTCTATTCGTTTTTTTGTCGTTAAACTTGCCATTTTTAATTTACTGATACAGCACCGGCTGCCGATATTATTGATGAAGCCTCACTAGAAAGTGCATAGTCAAAGAATAACTGAGCTGTACTTGAAAGCGCTGTACCTGTTTTTGTTACAAGTACAAATGGGCGCTGGATGGCATAGCTTGCATCTCTGACTGTGTCTTCACTTGGAACAACTCCATTCACCTTTAAAGCCTTTACTGTATTCTTTACAGCTGCAAGAGATGCATATCCAATTGCAGCTGGATTCTGTGCTACTGTTGTTATCACATCACCAGTTGAAGTTAGTTCCTGGCGGTATTGGCAAACGTCTGCTGTTTTTGTAATGGTTTCAAAACCATCTCTTGTACCGCTACCTGCTTCACGGCCAATCAGAACTATTTGAGCGTCTTGTCCACCAACTTCCTTCCAGTTTGTAATCTCACCTTTATAAATCTTGGCGATTGTTTCTACATCTAAATTCTCTACTGGATTGTTAGGATTAACAATAATAGCAATTCCATCATATGCAAGAACCGTCTGTGTAAGGCCTTCTGCAATTTCAGAATCCTTTAAAGCACGGCTTGATAGTCCAATATCACAACGTCCTTCTAAAACAGCCTTAATTCCAGAACCAGAACCGGTTGGGTTATAAGTGAAGGAAACACCTTTGTATTTTTCCATAAAGGCCTCTCCCAAAGCTCCAATGACCTTTTCCATTGAAGTTGAACCGTCTGTTGAAACTGTCTTAGATTCTTCGCTAGATCCACCAGCGAAAACAACTGTCATAACCATAAGAATCATAAACATTGCTAATACTTTTTTCATATTCATCTCCTGTTTACGGCATGACAATAACATTGCAATGTAAAATAAAAAGCGATGTAATGTAAAAGCTTTGTAAAAAGCTCATAAAAGTGTTAATCTTTAGAAAATTTAGGAGAAATATTGTGGGATTAGTTGAAAGGGCTATTATTTTTGCCACAAATGTTCATGAAGGGATGCAACGTAAGCAGTCTCCCCTTCCATATATACTGCACCCCGTTGAGGCAGCAGCAATTGTAGGTTCTATGACATGTAATGAAGAAGTTATTGCCGCAGCGGTGCTTCATGATGTTGTAGAAGACACTGACACAAAAAGCCAAGAAATTGAAGAGAATTTTGGTAAAAGAGTTGCTCAACTAGTAGCATCAGAAACAGAAGATAAAAGAGAAGAACTTCCTGCTGACGTTACGTGGAAGGTGCGCAAAGAAGAAGCACTAGAAATTCTAAAGAACACTAATGACATAGATGTGAAAATTCTTTTTTTGGGCGATAAGCTATCCAACATTCGTTCTATTTACTCTTTTTGGCAAAAAGAAGGACAAAATTTGTGGAAGCACTTCAACCAAAAAGACCCCGTTGAACAGAAATGGTATTACTATTCTATTTTAAATTATACAAAAGAACTTTCTGATACTTTAGCATGGAAGGAGTATAATTGGTTAGTCCACGAAGTTTTTAAGGACACAACAGCCAATCTTTAAACGAACAAAGAGGAGTAATAAAACATGAGTAAGGAAGTAACATCCAGCATTTGCAACAATGAATTAACAATTTATCTCAATGGACGTGTAACCTCTTCTAATGCTGCAGAAGTTGAAAAAAAAATAAACGAAATTCGAGTAGCTGCACCTAATGCAGCAATTGTAATAGATGCTAAGGAGCTCGAATACATATCCAGTGCTGGTCTACGTATTCTTCTTAGATTACGCAAGGAAGAACCCAATTTAAAGATGATAAACGTATCTTCTGAAGTCTATGATATTTTAAACATGACTGGTTTTACAGAAATGATAACAGTACAAAAAGCATACCGTCAGCTTTCTGTAGAAGGTTGCGAAGTAATTGGGAGAGGTTCCAATGGTGCTGTTTATCGTTATGATGCTGAAACTATTGTTAAAGTATACTTCAATTCAGATGCTCTTCCTGAAATTAAGAGAGAACGTGAATTGGCACGCAAGGCACTTGTTCTTGGAATAAATACAGCAATTCCTTATGACGTTGTTCTTGTTGGAGAAAGTTACGGTACAGTTATGGAGCTTCTTGAAGCAACTTCGCTTTCAAAAATGATAAAGAATGATCCGGAGCACTTAGACTCTCCTCTTAAGTACTTTGTTGATATGTTAAAGCAAATTCACAGCACGCATGTTAAGCCAAATGATATGCCAGACATGAGAGAGGTTGCCTTGAGTTGGGCCAAATTCGATAAAGATTATTTACCAGAAGAAATTGGCAACAAACTCTATGCAATGGTACAAGCTGTTCCACAGCAACAAACAATGTTGCATGGCGACTATCATACAAACAATGTCATGGTGCGCGACGGAGAAGCTATACTGATTGATATGGACACATTGTGTACAGGCCATCCAATCTTTGAGTTAGGCTCAATGTATAATGCCTTTGTTGGCTTTTCTGCGCTAGACCATGAGGTTGTTATGCAATTCCTTAAAATTCCTTATGAAATAACTACATTGTTCTGGCACAAAGCACTTGCTATGTATCTTGACACCTCAGATGAAGCTCGTCTTACAGAAGTTGAAAACAAAGCTAAGATTATTGGTTATATGCGCTTATTGCGCCGTACAATTCGTAGAAATGTGCAGGATAAAGAGAAACTAATAGAATTCTACAAATCACAGCTTATTGACTTAGTTTCGAAAACAAACGAACTGACATTCTAAAGAGGTTTTTGCAAAAGCCTTTGCAAAAATCTCTAAATCATTGAATAACGGAGAAAGAAACCTTTAGCTTACCCTCTGCTGGACTGTAAGAAAGAGATGCACCAAGTTTAAGCTCTACAGAAGAACTCAAAGCTCCTAATAGAGGTGCAAAAGTTGCATATACTCTAAGCTGAATGAGCTGGTCAAAGGTTTTTTGAGAGATAGAATACGAGCAGTCATATTGAGTATCTACAGTAATTCTCTTGATGTATAAACTTAGAACTCTTATTCCTTCTTGAATCTCAAAATTATATAAATTTACATTTCCAGAACCTAAAAGATTAAGATCTTTGTTCTTTGTCTGGTAATTTACACCGCCACCTAGTGTAATTCCAAACTTAAATATTGGGAATTTTACTTTAAAGGTCATGCTTGGATTTATATTTTCTAAGACAAATTGGACCTTGTAACCTTTGCTTGTATTAAGTCCAATACCAGTAGAAGTTGCGCTAGCATAAGAGACCACAAATACGTTATTAAAGGAGTTTGAAACTCCATTATTAGATAATACTACGCTGTCTGAAATGTAATCTGCTATTGCAAGTTGTTTTCCAGCATCAAAGTAATGAATATAGGTGGGTTCAAATTGAAAACTAAAATACAATTTTCCATTAGTAAGTTTAGTTCCAACGGAAACTGGTAAGGAAAGAGAGCCAATTTCTAGATTATTGGTTCCCCAAACACCCAAATTAAAAATACCTAAGCTATCAAAGAAACTAGACATTTGAAAAACATATTGTCCTGTAGGATCTGTTACAGCCCAAGTTAAACCACTACCAGCTGAACCATCAAGATAATAACCACCGGGTAGAAGTGCACCATCTGTCATATGTTCAAATGCGTTATAATTTTTAGAAGATGTAAGGGATTCAAACTTACTAGAGTCAAAACTCTGAGCATCAAGAGCAAAATGGGATGTAAAGATCTTCTCTTCTAGATTTAAGGCCTCAATTGCAATGGTATTAAGAACAGAACCCTCATATAGTTCACTTGAAAAAAGAACAGTTTCTTGTAAGCGCAAAGGAGAATTTACTCCTCCATTAACATTGGCTTTTGATAGCCTAAAACTGCCATCATCTATGATAAATTCACCATATCCACCCAGAATTGGACCCTCCTTTTCTGCATTTTCTGAGTTTTCTGCGCTTTTCATGTCAGCCAAAGAACTAACTGTTGGAAACCAAGTAAAAGACAAGAGCTTTTCTTCTGTTGCAGAAGCTAATGACAAAGAGAAGATTCTCATTGAACTTGGATTTTCATAAAGCTCAATGCCCATATCTTGAAGGTTAAGAATTGCAATATTATCTTCTCCATTTAAGGTATAAATAAATGCAACTAGTGCGTCATTGCAATTTACAAATGAAGATGCAATTGCTCCGTAGCCTAGAGATATGGAAGAAATAAAATTATAGTTATTGTCATAGAACTCAAGAAAGGTCTCCTGCCCTTTTGCAATATACAAAAGAACACCTTCATTTGTGAAAACCCCACCTCTAGCGTCTTTGTCATCAAAACTAAACGTTTTAAGGATTTTGCCCTCTTTAGATATAATCCTAACGCAGTTTGAAGTCTCAAGAACATAAGGAAGAAGAAGTTTCAAACCATCCTCTGAAATTGAATACTCGTCACAGTAAGATAAAAAATCACATATTTTAGAGCTCTTACTAAGATCAGAAGTAAGGGAATACAAACTATAAGAAGCGCTATCATGGAAAATGATAGACCCATCTGAAAGAGCCTTAATTCCATTAAAGGAGCCAAGCTTTGTGTAGCTATCCAACTTAGAGGCCTCAATCAAAGAGCTTGGGACCTCAATAGAGTTGTAAAAATCATTCCACAAAGTATCAATCTTAACGCCAAGTGTATTCTCAATTATCTTGGCTGTGTCCTTAAACCAGTTTATTCTTCCAAATTCTACAAAAAGGTCATAGACAGCATTTGTTCCATAACTATCACACAAATAGGTAAGAAAAGCTCCTCCAAAGATATAAGGCAACAGAGAAGAAGGATAAGTATCTCTTGCACCACATATTTCTATCCAAGAAGGAAATTTTCCTTCAAGTTTTGCTTGATAGACAACTTTGTAGGAATTAAGATCATTCATTCTTCCATAACCCTCTAAACTTTCTGTAGCAACAGCAATGCCTTCAGTCATGGATTGATAGGAATAAAGGAAAGTAGAAGGGTTAATATAGTCACCAAAGATGTTAGCCAAACTCTGCCAAAAAGAACTACGAAGATTCATTGTAAATGCATGAGTGAGCTCATGCTTGAATATAGAAGGTAGTGTTTCAGAGAAAGAAGTAAGACTTCCTTTGTCTGCAATAACATTGTACAAAACAATGTGGTTTGAAGGACTTGGCGTAAAATAAGCATTCAAAACTTTAATCTTTGAGGTAAGTATTACAGGCAAATGTAAATTAGGATCTACATGAAACAAAGAACAAAGATAGTCGTATGTATCTTCACAACAGTTAGCAATCAAAGCTGCACTTTCTGTACAGGACTCATCATAAATAATTGTAAAATGAGTTGTCTCAACTTCAAGTAGATTGGATGCAAAAATAGCCCCAAACGAAACAAATAATAAAAAAATAACAGTTAAACACTTCTTTTGGGGCATCTTTTTATCCTTAAACCCTAAATTTCAAAACTTCAAATCTTCAGCATTTCATTCTTAATATCGTATTCTAAAGCCTTTTTAATGTGAACTTCAGCACTGGAGATGCGGGCCTCAATTTGTTTAAAATAATCATCAAGATCAGAATTTGAACCTTCAGAGGCAAGAATCAAAGCCTGCCTACAATAATCTGAAATATCAGAAACATAATCTCTTGCTTCCTTCACGTCCTTGTCTGTTTTGTCGTCATACAAATACACGGAAAGAATTCTTAAAAAGCTTTTCTGGCATCTGACAATTTCATTTAACATGAGAACAGAACTCTTAGATTTTATACTAAAAGACTTAGCTATAATAAGAGCCTGAAATTTAGCGCAAAGTTTACGCATTTTTGCAAGCCGTTTTAAAGAGTGTTTGAGGACATTGGAGCCAACACCAGTCCTAGTAGTAACAAAAAGCGTTAAAAGGTAAACCAGAAGCCAGATAATACAAGTAGAAAGCATTTTTTCAAAAGCACTCATTCTAGTCCTCCTTTCTGTAGCTAACCGTAACTTGTGGATACGGAACATCAATATTGTTATTAAATACAGCCATATAAAGCTGTTCACTCAAATCCCATGTAACAGGCCAGTAATCCTCATTTCTACACCAAAATTTAACATCGTAGTGAACAGCAAAATCGCCATTGAAATTATATCTTGCAGTAGGTGCAGGGTCTGTGCACACCAAAGGATGAGCATTCACAACCTTCAAAAGAAGCTTTTGAACAGCCTCATAGTCCGCGTTATAATCCACCTCAACCGGAAGCACAATACGTCTAAACTCATTAGCCGAATAATTAACAATATTTGCACTAAAAACCTTGGAATTAGGCAGCATCACCTTCTTGTTGTCTGGAGTCGCAAGCACCGTATGCATCAAAGTCAACTCTTTCACAGTCCCACCAACGCCATCAATCTCCACGTAATCGTTTTCCTTAAAAGGATGTGTCGTCACCAGCATAAGGCCATTTGCAACACTTCCAATCAAATCCTTCACAGATAGCCCAATTGCCAAAGTCAGTGCCGATACCGCACTCACAAATCCCGATAATGGCAAGCCCAATACCGATAAACAGTACAATATCAGGCATAAATACAACGCAAACTTAACGATAGTCAGAATAAAATGAACCAACGCTGTATCAATGTCGCAAGCCAGTACACCAACCTTAACCAATTGAAGAATGTTTTTAATAATTAGTACACCAAAAAAGAATGCAACAATTGCTGTTAAAAGTTCAAAGCCTGAGTTTTCAAAGTAATATGCCATCTTGTTTCCAAATTCTTCAAGCACTGCCTCTCCTCCATTTCTCCATAATACACTATGCGTTAAATCACTATTAAACAAGCTTATCTTGGCTCAATAAATTGTTTTGTTTCATCTTCAAGTCAGATATAGCTTTAAGCTCTGAATCAACCTTTTGTTGCACTTCAGCCTTCTGGTTTTCTATTGCCATAATTTGACCATTTAAATGGGTTATTTGATCTGAGAGCTGAGAGAGCTTCATCTCATGTATTTCAATATCTTGTTGCATCATAAGATGTGAAAGTTCATGCTTCTTTTTCTTTATGTAGACTTCTTGATTGTAAATTTGACTACAACATTCCTTAAGCTCTTTTGGTGCATCAGCATCATACCAGAACTCCATTCCTTCAGCTAAAATCTTGCCATATTGAGTAAACTTTTCAACAAGCTTATTCATAATTTGATTTTCTTCTGTCTGAAGTGCTCTAAGCCTACGACCCTCTTCTCCGTATGCTCCCATACTTACAAGAGAGCCTTGAGCTTGGTCTACAATAGAGGCTTGGTCTTTAAGTGTGCTTTTATAGTTTCGTTTCATCAAACGAATGTCTTCCATCTCTGCAAGAATCTCTTGAGCTCTTTCTCCTGGAACTTCTCTAAAATCTCCGGAATCGTACAATTTCTTACCGGTTTGAGCAAAAACAGAATCAAGACTCTTTTTTAAGGTTTCAAGTTTCTTTTCATACAAAGGTTTTAGAAATCTAGACTCAGGGCTCATTTTTTCTATTTTTGACTCTAATTCTGAAACTTTTTTTTCATATTCACGCATTGGAGAGAGACATCGGTCTAATCTAGAAGGAAGATTGCCGGCTGACTGGACCTCAATTGCAACAGCTCCAAGCATGGCCTTGAGAACCTCAAAACGCGCGTCAAGATTCTTCATGGAGATTTTGGTTTTCTCCATTTGTTCGCCACCTGCGGACATGCTCTTAAGTGCATCTTGAAGGGCAGTGATTTTTTCGTCCACTTGGTCCTTTTGATTGACTAGCTCACAAAGCTCTTCAAAAGCTGCCTGACTGGGGACGTAATTTATGTTGGTATGCCAAGGCGCTGCTGTGTTTCCAAGTTGCCTGTGCAAATCAGTGAGATTGGCTTGTGCTTTCTCTATCTCCTTGGATAGAGCTTCAATTTCAGTGTTTAGACCTGCCATGACTCAAATTGTAACATATTCGAAAAAAACAGTCTGCAAATAAAATTCAAAATACTGTATACTTGTTTAGACACTTCACAAAAAGACTTCATAAAGGAGCATATTTTAAAATGGCAGATTCCATTGCAGATATCAGAGGACAAAAAATCAAAGAGCTAGTAAAAGAAATGCAGCTCTACAATAATCCAAAAGAAATTGAAGAGATGAGAAAGGTTATAAAAAAGAATGTACCTCTTTTAATGAGAGGAAATCTCTTGGCTTATCTCTATATTACTCGTCATGAGACTTCAACTGATCAGGGAAAATCTAATAGATTTCACAAATTAGGAACAGAAGAAAGGAAGGCCCCTGCTCGTTCTCTAGAAAACACAGTTTCCTTCTATATTAATGTTGGTAAATCAAGTAAAAGTTCTCCAAAAGAACTTGCAGAGTTTATTTGTGAGAAAGCAAATATTGCTAACGATGCAATAGTAGCAATAGCCTACAAGCAAAACTATTCCTTCATTCATATTAAGAAAGAGGCCTCAGAGGGCATCATTGAAGCTATAAATGGACAATCTTATAAAGGTCGTAAAGTTAAGATAAACTACAGCAAAGACAAGGATGTTGAATAGGTGAAAATTAAATGTGTTTCAGTTGGTATCCTTGGTACCAACTGTTATATAGTTGAAAAAGATGGGTTCTCTGCAGTAATTGATCCTGGGGAGAACCCTTCTCTTATACAAAAAGTTATTGAAGAAACCCTTTCACAACCACTCACCCATATAATTTTAACTCACGGGCATTTTGACCATGTTGGAGCTTTAAATGACATTCACAAGCTCCACCCAGAGGCGGTGATTGCAATAAGCGAAAAGACAAATATTTCTACTCAAAATATTCAGCTTCAAGCTAAGTACATACTAGGCAACTACTATAATGGAACCTGTTTTGGCTCAAAAGAATTTGAAATTCCTAAGGCTACCTTACTTCTCAAAGACAGAGATAAGTTGGGTCCTTTTCAAGTTCTATACACACCAGGACATACCGCAGATTCTATTTGTTTATATATGGAAAAGATAGAAAAAGAGGCTGGAAAGAATGGCATCCTTTTCTCTGGCGATACCCTATTTTGCGGAAGTTATGGAAGAACTGACCTAGGGGGCTCATTTGAGGACATTAAAATATCGTTAGAGAGAATTCTTGCCCTACCAAAAGAAACAATTGTTTTTCCAGGACATGGAGAAAACACAATAATAGGAGAAGAACAACACCTATTGTGATTGAATTGTTTATATAAAAGAATTATTCTCAAAATATGAAAATAATTCTTGCTAGCTCAAACGCACATAAAAAGAAAGAAATTGAGCATCTTTTTACAGGACATCAAATACTTTTACCTCAAGATTTGGGGCTAGAATTTGACTGTATTGAAGACGGAGAAACATTTATTGACAACGCAATGATCAAAGCAAAGGCACTTAAAGAGGTCTTAAAAGGTCTAAATTTAGGTGATTATGCTGTCTTATCTGACGATTCTGGTCTTATTGTTGATGCTCTTCCAAACCTTCTTGGTGTTAAAACAGCTAGATTTGGGAGTAAAGACGGAGTTACTCTATTAGAAACTCATGAAAGAAATCAGCTTCTTCTTAGCTTGTTAAACGGTCTTGAAGAATCAAAGAGAACTGCTAGGTTTATTTGCTCAATGGTACTACTGAGGGATAACTGGACTGTCTATTGTGTTCAGGAAACAACAGAGGGCAGAATTTTAGAAGAAGAAATTGGGCAACAGGGTTTTGGATATGACCCTGTTTTTTATTGCAATGAGGCAAAAAGTCCAATGGCATTACTTTTAGAAGAAACTAAAAATAAATACAGCCACAGGGGAAAGGCTGCAAGATCAATACTTAAATTAATTAGCTAGGGAGAAACAAGCTATGCAAATATTAAATTACATGAATACTCATTTGTTTGACTTTGTTGAACTTTTTGATTTCATCCTATTTACAATAGGACTGTGGCACATCTTTGAAAAATGTAAGGTCAACAAAAAATGGGCATTGGTTCCGGTTTTAAGAGTCTTCAAACTTTCAGAATGCGCAGATGTAGATGAAATTGGAATTCCATGGTTCATTATGGAACTTCTTTTAGGCATAGGGGAATTTCTTGCAGCTCTTGAGCTTTCAGAAAAATTTACAAGTGTATTGAGCATTATTGTTCTTCCTATTGCTATTTGTGTTCTCTTTTTCAGAATCAAAGCTTACTACAATCTTGTAACAGTATTCCAAGCAAAGAGAAAAAAGAGTTGGACTTTCCTTTGGGTAACTGTTGCTGGCATTCCTGCCATGATTTTTGGGTTTTCAAAGAAATATCAGCCTTACAAAACTGTAGATGAAGAAGATTTAGACGATAGTAATTTAGATGGAAATGTTGAAGTAAAAGATAAAGGCCTTAGCGTTGATATTAAATCAAGAATAGAAACAAAAGCTTTTGGTCTAAAGAAAAAATGCATTCTTAAGGATATCCGCTTCAATATTGAACCAGGAAAAATGGTTTTACTTCTTGGTGGCTCTGGAGCAGGAAAATCTACCCTTTTAAATGCAATAACTGGCTACGAGCCGGCAAAAGCTGAAATACACTTAAATGGACGCAACGTCTACACTGAATTCCATGAGATTCAACATGACATTGGATTTGTTCCTCAGCAAGATCTTATTCGTTACAATGACACCATTAAGAGAACAGTTTCAGACTATGCAAAGCTTAGACTTCCTACTAGCGTGAAAAAAGATGAAGCTACAGAGGAAATTGAACAGACTCTTGATATTTTTGGACTGCTACCAATTGAAGATAATGTTGTAGCAAAACAGTCCGGAGGACAAAAGAAGAGAACCTCAATTTCCATGGAATTTGTTACAAAACCTTCTCTGTTTATTTTAGATGAGCCAGATTCTGGCCTAGATGGAGTTCTTGCCTATGACCTTATGCAGAGACTTCATAACATTTCAAAAACTGGTAAAATTGTCATTGTCATTACCCACTCTCCTGATAGAGTTCTAGAGCTTTTTGACGATGTTATTGTTATTGCAAAAGACGAAAAACGAACGGGACGTTTGGTATTCTACGGCCCAGTTGATGAAGCAAAACAATTCTTTGGAAAAGAAAAAATGGAAGATGTAGTTAAGATGATTAACAGAAAAGAAGAAGGTGGCGAAGGCCTAGCCGATGAACTTATGGAACGCTTTGAAGAAGGGAGGAAAGCCAAATGAAAAAAATGAATTTTAAACAATACAGAGGCTGGATTAGACAGGTTCCTATCTATGTTGGAAAGTTTTTCAGAATGTTCATTAATATTGGAGACTGGAAAGTTGTTGCAATGGCGGCTTTAATTGCTGGCCTTGTCTCCTATGTTATCAAGGGTTCTTTTGGAATTAACATGGAGGGAACTCTAAAAGGTTCATTGGCACTATCTTGTATTTGCATTTGGAATGGTTTCTTTAATTCTGTCCAGGTTATTTGTAGAGAAAGAGAGATTGTTAAACGCGAGCACAGGTGTGGAATGTCTTTAAAAGCATATATTTCTGCTCACGTTGTTTATCAGGCTTTTCTCTGTTTTTGCCAAGCTTTTGTTACAACTGGAGTACTATATCTAACCAGAATTAAATTGCCACTTTACGGTACGGTTTTACCATTACTTGGTTTGGATTTATTGGTAACATTGTTTCTTATTACCTTCTCTGCTGACATGCTTGCCCTTGTAATCTCAGCCATCTCAAAAACAACAACAGCTGCAATGACAATTATGCCATTTGTACTTATTTTTGAGCTTTTGTTCTCAGGTGCAGTATTCTCACTTCCAGAAGGAATGGCAACTTTAATTTCCTACTTAACAATTGCAAGAGTTGGGATGTGTGCTCTATGTGCTGTTGTTGGTTACAATGCTCTTCCAATGACATCTGTATGGAAAATGCTCAAGCAATTCGAAAATGTTGAATATGAGGGCGATACTCCAATTAAGGACCTTGTGGTTGCAATGGAAAGTCAAAATAAAGTTGACGATTTTTGCATGAGAATGGGACAAGAAAGTCAAAATCTAGAGTATGCAACAACAGTAGAGAATATCAAGGACCTCTGGGGCGCTCTTCTTGTGTTTGCTATTCTCTTTGCAATCATTGCTCTTATATGTCTTTCAAGTATTGATAAGGACAAACGCTAATTGTTGTTTGAAAAAGACTTACAAAATAGTTCTATTTTACCTTGAACCCCATGTTGCTCATGAAGATTTTTTCTAAAGGGTTAGCCGGGTTAGCCGGGTTAGCGTCTTTCAGATTTGGATTTGCAGTTAATACACAAAAGAGCATATGGGATTGCGCGAAGCCTGTCCTCTGGAATTTTTTGTCCACAGTTGGCACAAATGCCATATTTACCGTTGCGAATTCTAATTAGAGCTTGATCAACAGCATTAAGACGTCCTGCATCCATTTTGCTGATTGCTTCCATTTTCTTTGAAACCATATCATCACAAGCTAGGTCAATACTGTCTCTACCACCGGTTGGACCAACAAGTGATCTGAAATCATCGTCAGATTTCGCAATTTTATGTAAAAGCTCAGATCTCATATCTAGGAGCTTTTCTTCCATTTCTTTCTCAAAAGGAGTCATTTCATAAGCCATGAGACAACACCTCCCCACCAATTCTTTTTTAGGAACATAATATGCATATGAAAAGCACTGTTCGTCAAGCGAAAAAGAGAGTTTATTTAAAATTAATCATCAATAATTGTAGAAACTGTTGTTTAACCAACACCTAAGACTTTATTTCTTTCTTGGATCTTCTGGGAACAAAACATCACCGTCATAAAAATCTTCAGAATTTTCCTGGCCGTTGTTTTTTGAAGCCCTCTTCTTTCTACTCTTTTTTGAAGAACCTTGGACCTCAGTATTAAAGGAATGTCCAGAACTTATGAGCATTGCAATAGGCCTTGTCTCTTCCATGTTTGCAAAAACAATTTGTAGAACGCTTAAGAGAGGAACAGCTAAGAACATTCCAACTATGCCCCATACATACCCAAAAACACTCAATGAAACAAGAATAACAAAGGGACTTAAGTTAAGTTGGTTGCCTTGAAGTCTTGGATCAATAAAGTTTCCAATAATGTTCTCAGTTAAGATTGTGCCTGCAGCAACTATAAGAATTGGAGTCCAGTTAGGTAAGAATTGAATAATTGCCATAAAGATTGTCAAAACGGTGATTACTATACTTCCAATTGTTGGAATAAAATTCAACACAATGGCCAAAACACCCCAAAGGAAAGCGAAATCAAGACCAACGGACTTTGAAACAATATAAAACATTGCACCAGTTGCAACACTAACTACAATCTTAATTCCAATATACTTTGAAACTTGTTTGTTAATCCTATCCCAAATTTTCTGGACTTTATCGTCCTGAGTTTCCTCTTCTTCAAAGAGAGAACTTGTCTCAATCTTGTTGTTATAGTTGGCTACATATCCCAACTTAGGGATAAGTGTATGACGTTCAAGCAAAAGGAAAACAGTCATAAGAATGGTAACAAGAGCGTTGCTTAAAATAGACACAGCAGAACTTGAGACAGATTTAAGCATTGGCATTAAAACACCACCAACCCAGTCTATTTGAATCATATTGAAAATTGAAAAATCGTCAGGAAGGTCTACCCATTTACTTGCTAAGGTCTGAACGAAAACATCTAAATCATAGAGCTTTGAAGCGTAAGTTGGTATTTTACGAATAAGAACATCTACTGTGTAAAACACAAACCAAACAAAGGCCAGCATGAAAATAACAATTATAAGCACGGCAATTATAGTAGCTAACCAACCTGGAATCTTTACTTTTTCAAGCGTATTAACAAGTGGGAGAACCATAATAAAAATAAAAATTGAAAGCAGGAAAGTTATACTAACATCTCCCATTAACTTGCAAACTGCCATGAAAACAATTATGAGGAGCAAACTAAGCATTGTTTTTATATGCTTGAGATACTTTTCTTTCTTGTCTTGTGTATTATTTGTGCTGGAATTCATGCCTAAAAGCATATCCTACCTTGGAAAAACTGGCAAGATGACATATCATTACGGCATGAATCTTAACCAAATAGAAATCATTCTTTGTGACACCCAAGATGGTGCAAACATTGGAAGTGTTTGCAGAGCTATGAAAACAATGGGGCTTACAAACCTCACTTTAGTTACTGATAGAATCTATGATGAAGAAAGAGTAAGAACATTGGCTCTTCATGCTTATGACCTCTATGAGAACAGGAAGGAATTTCAGGATTTAAAAGAGGCTGTGGCAGATAGTATTCTCTCGGTTGCTGCAACTAGACGTGTGGGAAAAGGGCGTAAAACAAGTAGAGTTTCTCCTGAAGAACTTGCTCAGAGAATTGCAAGCACACCAGCCCAAGAGGGCAAAGTTTCTATTGTATTTGGTTGTGAGTCTAATGGCCTTTCAGACGAGCAGATCAAGCAGTGCTCTATGGTGGTTACAATACCAACTAGCCCGGCCTTCCCTTCTTTGAATCTCTCTCAAGCTGTACAGATTATTGCATATACACTTTTCAGAAAGCTTAATAGCTACGGCAGTAATATTGACGGCAGTAATATTGTCACTGTCTCACGCATTTCAAATGCTGTGAAAACTTGCAAAGCTGCTTTTGAAGAGCTTGGCTACTTCAAAAATGATGAAGAACGCTCCTTCACAGCTGAATTTTTATCCGACATTCTCACCCGCGCAGCTATGACAGAGGGCGAGGTCAAACGCATAGAAAAAATCTTCACAAAAACAAGCAAGATTGCAAAACATGCAATCCCAAAGGGGGTAGAAAATGAAAAGTAAGGTCTATTTTACAGATTTCAGGACTTACAGCAGGATTTCTCTTATCACCAAGTTTGAGAATCTTATTAAAAAGAGCAATATGTCCAAGATTGATTTTACGGACAAGTTTGTTGCAATCAAGCTACATTTTGGAGAACTTGGCAACCTAGCTTTTCTTCGCCACAACTATGCACAGGCACTTGCACAGTATATCAAAAGCCGTGGGGGAAAGCCTTTTCTCACAGACTGCAACACACTTTACACAGGTAGTCGCACCAATGCACTTGACCACATGGAAACCGCCTACGCAAACGGTTTCAATCCAGTTAGCTGCCCAGATGCCCCTGTTATTATAGCCGATGGCCTTAAGGGCACTGACGAGGTAGATTTACCTGTTCCAGGAGGTTACTACTGCCCTACAGCTAAAATTGGTAAAGCTGTTGCTGATGCCGATATCATTATCTCCCTTTCCCACTTTAAGGGCCACGAAGAAGCTGGCTTTGGAGGGGCTCTTAAAAATATCGGGATGGGATGTGGATCTAGAGCTGGAAAGAAAGATATGCATACTTCTGTGCGTCCGGCCTACGATGAGTCATTATGTGTGGGATGTGAAAGCTGCAAGGCTGTGTGTGCCCATGACGTGCAGACCTTTAATGATGGCAAGATGATTTTTGCAGAAGAAAAATGTGCAGGATGTGGGCGCTGTCTTGAGGTGTGCCCTACTGGTGCGTTGTCAACCAAACATGGCTCAGATGACCTTAGGATGCTAAACAGAAAGATTGCCGAGTACACCAAAGCGGTCTTAAATGGCAAGCCAAATTACCATATCTCGCTGGTTGTGGATGTATCGCCGTACTGCGATTGCTATGCATGTAATGACACCCCAATTGTGCCAGATGTAGGAATGTTTGCAAGTGCTGACCCAGTTGCCCTAGATAAGGCATGCATTGATGCAGTTAACGCCCAAAAGCCTATGGCCCATAGCCATCTGATGGATGCAGATAACCCTTATGACCGGAGTTTGGACAACCTTAGCAATAACCACAAGGTCACAGACTGGCGTGATGCAATCAAATATGCAAAAGAGTTGGGCCTTGGCACTGATGAGTACGAGCTTAACAAGTGTTGATAGTTTGCTAAGTGTTTATAGCTTGCTAAGTGTTGATAGCTTGCTAGATGTATGTAAAGAGAATTTTTTTATAAGAAGGAAATAATTATGAAAAAAACAGTTTTAAAGAAGTACGCACAGCTTATTGCTCAGTGTGGTATTAACGTGCAAAAGGGCCAAGAAGTCATCATCCAATGTGACCTTGACCAACCCGAATTCATTAAGATGTTAGTTGAAGAATGCTATAAGGCCGGCGCAGAAAAAGTCATTGTTGACTGGGCTTATCAGCCACTTTCAAAACTTCATTACAAGTACAGATCAATGAAGACCCTCACCACCTTAGAGAAATGGGAGCACGAAAAATGGCAACACTATGTTGATAGGGTTCCATGCAGAATTTATATTGAGTCGGAAGATCCAGATGGTCTTAAAGGCATCAATCAGAAGAAAGTTGCTCAAGCAAGACAGAAAATCTATCCACAGATTAAGAAGTATAGAGATCAGCTTGAGAACAAATATCAGTGGTGTATTGCTGCTGTTCCTGGCGAAGCTTGGGCAAAAAAACTCTTCCCTGAGCTTTCTAAAAAACAGGCAGTTGAAAAATTGTGGGAGAAAATTCTCTATACTAGCCGTGTAACGGAAGATCCAATTCAAGCTTGGAAAGACCACAATGCAGATCTAGAGAAGCATTGTGATTATATCAACAGTCTAGGAATTGAAGAACTTCATTATGAAGCTCCAAATGGCACAGATTTCACTGTAGGTATGATTGAACAAGCTCAATTCACCGGTGGTGGAGAAACAAGTCTTCAGGGTATTTTCTTTAACCCAAACATTCCATCTGAAGAATGTTTTATTTCTCCAATGCGCGGAAAGGCAAGCGGTATTGTTTATGCAACAAAGCCTCTTAGCTACCAAAGTCAGCTTATTGAAAACTTCTGGATCCGTTTCCAAGACGGAAAGGCTGTTGAGTGGGATGCAGAAAAGAACAAGGATCTTCTTACAGAAATGATCAACATGGATGAAGGTTCTGCTTATCTTGGAGAATGTGCTTTAGTTCCTTACGACTCTCCTATTAGTAATAGTGGTCTTTTATTCTACAATACTCTCTTTGATGAGAATGCGGCTTGCCACCTTGCTTTAGGCGCTGGTTTTGCAGACACAATCAAGGGCTTTGAGAATATGACTCTTGAGCAGTGCCACAAACTAGGTGTTAATGATTCAATGATTCACGTTGACTTCATGATTGGGTGCAAAGATCTTAACATCACGGCAAAAACTCGGGATGGCAAGCAAGTTCCTATCTTTAAATATGGAAACTGGGCTTTCTAGAGATTTTTGAAGGTTATGGGTATGGAAACTATATTTACAAAAATAGATAAGGGAGAGATCCCAAGTGTTAAACTCTATGAAGATGATGTATGTTTTGTAATTTTGGATATTAATCCAGTTTTAAAAGGTCATGCTCTTGTAATAAGCAAAGAACCTTATCCAAACATGGCTTCATGTCCTAATGAGGTTCTTGCTCATCTTATGGAAATTGCAAAACTTGTAGATGCAAAACAGCGTAAGGCTCTAAACTGTGAAGGCTCAAATATAATCATCAATAATGATCCAGCCTCAGGACAGGAAGTGCCACATATTCATGTCCATGTTATTCCTAGGTTTGATAACGATGGGCGTAAATATTTTGCACTTCACGATAAATATGCTGACGGCGAAATGGCTCAATATGGTGAGAGGCTCAAGATAAATGGCTAACTGTCCGTATTGTTCAAATCCAATACCAGAAAGAATTTCACGGAATACAGAATGTCCTTCATGTGGCAGGCCTCTGCATTGCTGTAAATGCTGTTCTTTCTATAGTCCAGACTCGCACTATGGTTGCAGAGAAACAATAGATGAACCAGTATGGGATAAAAATGCAGCCAACTTTTGTGACTACTACAGATTTAATACTTCCCTTGGAACTTCTTTCTTTTCTTCTGATAGCTCAAGTGATAAAGCAAAGAAATCTCGTGAAGCACTAGAAAAACTCTTCTCAATTTAATGTTCAACTTAATGTTCAACAGAATCAATGATTCCACCAAAGAGAATGTAGTCACCGTCATACACAACAAGACTTTGACCACAAGTTGCAGCCTTTACTGGTGTTGTAAAGGTTGCTTTTATTTTATCCGCACCTTCATGTGTGATGATGCATGGTACAGGGCTTCCGGTTGAGCGAATCTTTGCTTGCGCCTTAAGTCCATCTTCAAATGAAGCAACAGAAACCCAGTTAAGTTGAGAAGCTGTAACAGCAATGTTTCCAGTATTTTCTTCATACCCTACAACAACTTCGTTTGCCTGGGGATCTAGATAAAGAACATAGAGAGGACGTGGTGCAGAAACTCCAAGACCTTTGCGCTGGCCTATTGTGTAATTCCATATTCCGTTATGAAAACCTAGAACCTTGCCTTCTGTGTCCACAATCTTGCCTTTTACTGGTTTTACATCAAGAAGATCAGAGTAGTGACCACCGTAAAAATCCTGGCTCTCTGTTTGGTCTGCAGGATGGAACCCAAGAAGCTGATCTATGTGTCTTGTTTCTGTTTTTTCCATACTTCCAAGAGGAAAAAGAGTTCTACCAAGTTGGATTTGAGAAAGTCTATACAGGAAGTAACTCTGGTCCTTCTTTGGATCTAAGCCACGAAGTAGGCAGTATCGGCCATCCTTCTTTTCTATGCGAGCATAGTGTCCGGTTGCAAAGTAATTGAACTGAATGCCAGCTTCTCTAGCGTAATCTACCAAGGCTCCAAATTTAATCTTTGGATTGCACCATATACAGGGATTTGGAGTTCTACCACTAAGATATTCATCTCTAAAGTTCTTAAGAACAACAGATTCATAAAGCTTTGAAATATCTAAAACCGTATGTTCTATGCCAATTTTATCGCATATAGCTTTGGCTTTTTCTACGTTTTCAATTGAACTGGGAGAAAAACAGGCTGTCTTTGTAGGGTCTCCTATAAAAGGTACGTCTTTATTCCATAAAGTCATGGTAACACCATGAACTTCATAACCTTTTTCTTTGAGGAGATAGGCAACAACAGACGAGTCTATCCCACCACTCATTCCAACTAAGACTTTTTCCATGTGTGGAACTGTACAACAAATAAGCTACTTTGCACAGAGGTGTTATTTACTGTAAAATTCATAATCATGACAAACAATATTTCAAAAAAGATAGTTTTTACAGCGCTTTTTGCAGCTCTAATAGCCGTTTGTGGATTTGTATCAATACCGGTACCAGGGACACCAATTCCAATAGTTCTTCAAAACATGCTCACTGTTCTTACTGGTTTGTTGCTTGGTCCTATTTGGGGAACAATAGCAACAGTATTGTTTCTAGTTGCAGGAGCTCTTGGACTTCCAATCTTTTCTGGTGGAACCGGCGGAATTTCAAGGCTTATGGGGCCAACTGGGGGCTTTCTTTTTGGATATGCAATAGCAACTCTAGTTGCTGGAATAATAGCCCAAAGACCCGTATATGGTAAAAAAACTTCACTTACACGCCTAATTTTGGCTACTGTTGCTGGTTTTGTGGTTATGTATATTCCTGGAGTTATTCACTTCATGAGAGTCATGGATAAGACCTTTGTGCAAACAATGACATTATGTGTTATTCCATACATTCCTGGTGATATTGTGAAAATGATTATTGCTGTCTTGCTTTCTTCTAAACTTAGAATCTCTGCTTCTTGGTACATCTTTACACCAGATGAACACGAACTTGAACACATGGAAGACTAAAGTGGCACAGAAAGCAATTGAAGTGAAAAATGTTTCTAAGTTTTTCCTCTCTGGCATTGAGAACTCTAATAAATTCGTTGCATTAGATGATGTAAGTTTTTTTGTTGAAAAAGGACAAATTGTTGTAATAAGTGGCGAGAATGGCTCTGGAAAGAGTGTTTTGATGCACATTATTGCTAGTCTTGAAAAGCCATCCAAAGGTTCAGTTTTTACTAGTTCAAAAGCAGGTCTTGTGTTTCAAGATGCAGATTCTCAGATTCTGGGGGAAACTCCACTTGAAGATGTTTGCTTTGGACTGGCAAATATCGGGATAAGAGGGAAAGAGGCGCAGGAAAAAGCGTGCAAAGCTCTTGACCATGTAAATTTATATGGGAAAAGAAATAGCCCCTCGCATTATTTATCGGGGGGAGAGAAAAGACGGCTTGCAATTGCATCTATCTTGGCTTTGGGATTTGAGACAATCATCATGGATGAACCGTATAGCAATTTAGATTATGCTGGCGTGAAGGATGTGAATGCTCTTGTTTCAGAACTGCATGAAAGTGGAAAGACTTTGTTGATTTTGACCCATGAGATTGAAAAATGCTTGGCCCTTGCCAACCGGTTTATTGTGCTCAAGGCAGGGCATCTTCTTTTTGACGGAACGCCAGAAACGGGATTAAAGGAACTTCAAAATAGGCCTGAATGGGGAATTAGAAATCCACTTGCAAACTACCAATCATTGCAGTCATTGGTGTGGCGTTGAGAAACTTATGACAGAAGCAATTCTTTCCTACAACAAACGCGATAGTCTTTTACATAGGATTCCAGCTATTGTAAAGCTAATTATTCTCTTTTGTGTGCCATTGGCATTACATTTCACTACACTGCCCTATCATTTGGCCTTTTTCTGTTTTGCTGTGCTTCTTGCTTTGATTGCAAAACTTCCAATGAATAGTTTTTTTAGAGATCTGAAACCTATAGTTTACTATTGCTTTTTTATTTTCATCATAGACGTGCTTACTATTCTTCTCTTTGATAAGACACCAATGCCTATAGAGGCCGGAATTCAAGACAACTTTAATGCCACTGTTCTACTTGAGAAAGGGAACTTTACTTTGATGAGTCGTCTTATGGTATCAATGGCTTACACTTCCATCTTTTTTAGAACAACTTCACACCTTGAGATGAGAGAATCACTTGAAAAAATTGAGTTATGCATTACTTTCAGGCATTCAAAACTTACTTTCTCTAAGTCTTTTGCCCTTTTCTTGAACTTTCTACCTCAGCTATTTGCAATCTGGAATTCTCTTGATTTGGCATGGCACGCAAGAGCTGGAAAGAGAACACCCCGCAAGATTATTGTTCTATTACCGGTGTTTATTACTCTTAGCATGAAAAAAGCAAACGAAACATTGCTTGCAATTAGAAATAGAAATCTTTAATGTTTTTCAGGGTTTTCACAAACATCCTTAGACCAGTTTGCCATTGAAAACAATTTGCTAACTTGCATTGGAATATCGAATAAAGAGCAGTCAAGTTGCCCGTTTAACCATTGAGTATAAAGAGAAACAAGGCCACCAGCAAAAAAGAGAACACTAATATGAAAAGCTTTTGACTGTCTTACTTCAAGAGGGATGGAGGCATCCTGTTCCATATAATCTACAAAAATCAATTTAAGTTTCTCTATAAACACACTAGATTCCGGTGTTGAAGCAAGAGTCTTATAGTAGTCTGGATCTTCAGAAAGGAAAATACTAACTTGAAGTAGCAGTGGTGTTGGATTAGAAAAGAAATTCTCAAGTTTGAAATCTTTTAGAACTTCCATGAGTTTGTCTATAACATCCTGCTCAATCTCATCAATTAAGTCCTTTAAACAAGAGTAGTGAGCATAAAAAGTTGCTCTGTTAATGTTGGCTTCATTAACAATGTCTGTAATTGTAATTTTGTCAGCAGACTTTGTCTTGATAAGATTAACAAAGGCTTGGCGAATCAACCGTTTAGAACGCAACGCATTTCTATTTAGTTTTCTTCCAGTTTCCATTTTTTACGACCAATAATATCCAATAGTATAAAGTAATAAGTTTTTTCGCGAACCTTAATAATTCACAAAAAAACAAATCAAGAGAAAAATACAACATATGTTGTAAAAAAATCAACTGTTGGAGCTATAAAAAAGTATTTTTTTTCAACATCTTACGAGCAATTATCTATGTTGCAAAGTTTTATTTCATTCTCCAACATTTTTCCTACGTTTGTTGATATTTATACATTATAGCGAAATTTTGTTTATTCGCTTAAAAATCTGTTGATAAAAAACTCTTTTATTAGTAATTTTTTCACCGTTATTTGGAGAGGTATTTTATGAAAAGTAAAAAGCTCAAATCTGTATTAATGTACACAGTATTGTTCATTGTGTTCATTACCCTTTATTTAGTTTTAAAGTGGTTCTATTCAACAAGAACTGAAACAACTTATGAACGTCCAACTTCACCGGTTGAAGTAACAAATCCACAGATAAGAACTCTTACGAAGGAAATTACACTTTCTTCTTATGTTTCTGCAGAATCAACAATCCCTGTTACTGCGTATCTTGATGGGACACTTCTTGAGTTTAATGTCCAGGAAGGCGACTATGTAAATGAAGGCGATGTCATTGCTGTTATTGACCCTGAGCCTTACGAACTTCAAAGACAGCAAGCAGAAGCTGCTTACTTAGCCTATGAGAGTTCATTTGAAAGAGTTGAAAAGCTCTATAAGAATGAAAGCGCGTCAAAGCAGGATTATGATACTGTTAAAGCTCAAAGAGACGCTTATAAGGCACAGTTGGAACTTGCAGAACTACAACTTTCTTATACAAACGTTACAGCAAAGACAAGTGGCACAATTCTCAAAACAATCTTGAGCCAAGGAAGCACAGCTTCTCAAGGAACACCTGTAGCAACAATTGCAGATTTAAGCAATTTGACAGTTAACTTAAATCTTGGAGAGCAATACTTTGCCCTATTCTCAGATGCTTATACAAACGGAACAGAATCAAACTATAAGATTACAATTACAAGACCTGCAACTACTTATTCGGAGGAAAAAACAACTACTGCAACAATTAAAGCAGTTTCTCCATATGTTGATCCAACAAGCAAAAACTTCAAACTATATCTTAAATTAGATGATCCTACATTCTTCAACCCAGGAATGTACGTAAAAGTCACCATTGCTATAGAAACCCAAACAGGTTATTCAATTGAAAGAAAAGCTATGAAACTTGATGGCGGTGCTTATTATGTAGAAAAAGGTGAAGATGGCTATACAGCAAAGCGAATTGACCTTTTAAACGCATTTTACACAGGAGAATATGTCATTATTCCAGAAGAATACAAAGACAAGCAGTTCATCATAAAAGGTCAAGATGACCTCTTCAGTGGTCTGCCAGTAGCAATAGTTGACAGCTCTAGCACAACAAGTGCAAGTAATTAAGGAAGTGCTAAATGAAACTTACTCGTTATCCGGTTGCGCACCCCGTAATAATTGCAATGACGCTTTTAGCCTTAGGTGTCTTTGGACTTATGGCGGTTGCAGACACAAATACAGAATTTCTTCCAGATATCTCAAACCCAATGGTATATGTTGTTACTATCTACCCAGGTGCCTCTAGTAAAGATATAGAGGAAACTATTACCAATGTTCTTGAGGACGATTTTGTCACTCTTCCAAACTTCAAGAGTATGTCTTCTCAATCAATAAATAGTGCCTCAATAGTATCAATTACCTACCAGGATGGCATTGACCCTTACGATGAGATAGATGAAGTCAGAAATAGAATAGATGACTTAATTGATGACTTACCAGATGGCATACAAGGTAGACCTTATGCTCTAGTTGGTGGAACTTCAATGCTTTCAATTGCCTCTTTTGTTGTTGAAAGTACAGATGGGGACATTAATGCTCTTGGAGATTATGTTGAAAATGAGATTAAGCCACAACTTACACAAATCTCTGGAGTATCAACAATTACTGTTAACGGGGCTAAAAACCCTACAGTTGATGTAAAACTCAGAATGGACGATCTAAACAGCAAGGGAATCTCTCCAATTGCGGTTTACCAGATGCTTTCTTACAGCAACTACTCCATACCTCTTGATTCTGTCTCTTTTGAAGGTACATCAATAGATGCAAAATTTGACTCCACCTACTCTTCTTTGGATGAGATTGCCTCAATTCCTGTAGGGTACTCACTAGATGGTGGAATCATAAGGTTATCAGATGTAGCAGACATATCGCTCGACTACAAAGATGAAGACTACATTGTCACAAAAAACGGCAAAGAAGTCATAAGCGTTGATATTTGTAAAAGAAGCGATGGCAACACCATAGAAATCACAAACAAAATTAAAGAAATCTTGGCAGAGGAAGAAGCCAAATACGGTGGAGCCCTTAAATTTACCATGATTAGCGACGACTCAACACTAGTTAACTCCTCACTTTCCACAGTTATAGAATCTGGAGTACTAGGTATTCTCATTGCAGTCCTAGTTATTTACATCTTCCTCAGCGACTTCAAGGCCACAATCATAATTGGCCTGTCCATCCCGCTTTCAATTTTCTTCACGTTCATTGGAATGCAGCTTATGGGCATCACAATTAACCTTCTTTCCCTATCTGGCATTGTAGTTGCGTTGGGAAACATAGTAGGAGCTGCCATTCTTGTCCTGGACCAAGTATACCGATACTACCAGGAAACAAAAGACGGCAAAGCCCTCTACACCGTCAACCAGTCAATATTTTTAGGTACCGATAACGTTATGGGCTCTGTTTTAGGATCAGGACTTACAACAATTGTTGTTTTCTTGCCAATTGCAATGATGAGTGGTCTTGTAGGACAAATTCTCAAAGACGTATCAGTAACCTTCATGCTCTCACTTTCTGCATCACTACTTGTTGCAATCATATACATACCGTTCTTAATGAAAAAACTTCTCAAAGAAGATGACAGTGTACGAACACCAAAACGCGAAAACATAGTTGTAAGAGGTCTTAAGAAAGTTGAGAAATGGTATGCTAAAAGCCTATACTTTGTTGAAAAACACTGTCCATTCATGCTTGTTGTGGCATTGTTGGTAGTTCTTTTGAGTGTTTACATTCTACCAAACATGGAGTTCACATTCATACCTTCAACAGATAACGGTGACTTCTATGTTAATGTAACACTGCCTCAAACCTACTCTCTTGAAGAAACTCATCAAACAATGAACAAGATTGAAGAGCTTGTAATTGAAGCTGTGCCAGAGATGAAAGCAGACGTGGTTTTCTCAGGAAAGGACATGTCAGTTCTATCTCAAGCAACAAAGAATAAGGGCGCAATCCATGTAGTTCTTACTAGCGTCAAAGACAGAGATAGAGACATTCATGATATTATTCTTCAGGTACAGGAGCTTCTGTCTGCAAATATTCCAGATGCAACAATTAGCGTAGAAAACGGTGGTTTTGATAGACTCATTAACTTGGTTTCAAACGGTGGTGGTTACGGCCTTATGTTGGTTGGAGAAGATACAGATGCTCTTTATGAAGCTGCAGAGCGCATTGAAGCACAGCTCAAGAGTTACCCTGAAGTAATGACAACAAGCATTAGTGCTACAAACGACATGAAAACAGCTGTCATTAACGGAACTTATGATTACCTAACAAGTCTAGGAGTTCCAGCAAAGGAAGCAGGACTTACAAGTGCTATTCTTTTCTACGGAACTGATGTAGGTAAATACAGCCAAGAAGGTAGCGATGACCGTTATGATATTCACCTGTATTCAGATGTCCAAGATCAAGAGCTTAGTGCCCACAGACTAAACGATATAAAGGTTACATCTCTTGCTGGTGCAACAATTTCCCTTGCAAATGTTGCTTCTCTTGATTTGGAAGAAAACTTGTCTCAGATTAACCATGATGACAGAGCTACTTCTCTTACAGTCTCTGCAACACTTACAACAGAAAGTACTGATAGCGTTACAAAGAAGATTAACCAATACCTAGCAGAAAACCCACTTCCTAGTGGAATTACAACAAAGACAAGTGGTCTTGGAGAAATGGTTGAAACTTCTATGACCCCTTTGATTCAGGCCCTTTTGATTGCAATGTTCTTGGTTTATCTTGTAATGGTTGCTGTTTTTGAGCGTTTTGATCAGCCGTTCTTAATCATGCTTTTGTTCCCATTCTGTATCATTGGTGCAGTTGTTGCCCTTTCAATCTTCAGCTCATCCATGAGTATTGTTTCAATTCTAGGAATTGTTTCTCTCATTGGAATGCTGGTTAACAACGGTATTGTTATTGCAGATTATGCAAACTTTGCCAGAAAGCGTGACAGAGAAAAGCTCTTAACCATGAAAGGCCTTCAATTTGATGAATATACCAATACCCTTGGAATGCTTTCATATAGAGAAGAACGAGCAATCCTAGACAGGGAAACGGCAGAGGGATCGGCCTCAAGACTTAGAGCTATCTTGATGACAACTCTGACAACTGTCTTGGGTGTTATTCCTATGGCTGTGGCCAAGGGCGAAGGTGCAGAAATCTATGCCCCGTTGGGACAGGTTATCATGGGTGGTCTTGCTACTAGTATGATACTAACTCTATATATCATGCCAACTTACTACTACATGCTTGAAAGAGCAAAACTTAAGAGAGTTTATAAAAAGAAAAATTCTGCCAAAGTTGCAGAGGAGGAAAAATAATATGAAAAACAAGATTTTTAAAAATTTAAAAGTTGTAGAATTGCTACTGGTCTGCCTAATGGCACTTACACTGACAAGCTGCTCGGCCGTCTTTGATTCTGCAATTAGTGGAACTGTTAAAGACAGAAGTGCAAGAGAAACCTCTTCAACACAATCCGGCGGAATTGCAGATGCCATGGTTTATGCCTATGATGATAAGACAGCATGGGAAAATGCCTATGAAAACTGGGATGGAAAGAGTGTTTTTAACGACTACTCAGTACCTTCTGCAAAGACCACATCAGATGGCTCTTTCTCAATTTCATCGCTTAGATGGAAGACAAATGACCCAATCTATGGAAAAGATGCTGACAGCCGTACTGTATACTTGCTAGTTTTCCATAAAGATTATGGTCTTACAAAAGTTGAAGGGAGAACGGTCCAGTCCGACAAGTCAAACAACTTTGGTATTGTTTATTGTGATAAGGTATCGGTAAGTAAGAACTTGGTTGTTAAGTTCAAGGATATTGATGACAACAGCACAACTGCTTCCGGTTCAGATTCTACTATAACTGACACAAGTGGATTCTCATTCCGCTACAGCTATTGTGATGGTTATAGTGCTAATGGCTCAGACAATGTTTTTGCAACTGTTTCTTCAATTACAAATGGTCAATATACCATTACTGTAAAGTACAAGGACGACGGTTCAAACCCTCCAACAGTAACTGTATACGATATTCAGACAGGCGACGACTGGAGCTATGATGGGGAAGAAAAAGTTGAAATGAACTACTCTTCTTCCAGCAAGAGCTATACATCCAACAGTCTCTATTTCACAAATGATTGGGAGACTGTAAGTGTTACAATTAACCTTAAGGATGGTGCTACATCCAACTTAATTACAGACCCAATTTACTTTGCGTGGGAGTATAACAACGGAGATGATGATACTGTAAAATCTGATACAGTAACAACTTCAACCGGTAGTTCAACCATCAATGTTAAGTTCAGAAGAGGTATGGAAGAGAATCCTTGCACCTTAATATTAGGGAAGTTTGATGACCAGAAAGGCTCTAACAATGACTATTGGGATTGGACAGAAGGTGAAAATGATGCGTCTCTTAGAGATGAAGACGACTTTATTGAGGTCAAGTTGAATGATAACAGCGATAGTCTAAGCGTAGATGTTTACTTTAGAAAGAATTATCTAAGACTTGGCACTGGAATCAGCGGTTATGTATACAACGCATCTGTAACTGGTGAAGGATATGGAGATAAGACCGACGATGGTAAAAAACTTACAATTTACAATGGAGACACAAAACTTGGTGATACAGTAATTACAAGGGCAGAAAATCCTACAGTTGATGGAGCTCCTACAAATCATGGTAAATATGAAGGTCTTGGCAAATCTGGGAAAATAGAATTGACCTATAATGATCCTACAGATGAAAGTGACACTACTCCAGTTTCCTATGTTTCAAACCCAATTACTCTTACAGTAAAAAGAGAAGGTACTGAGGTGGGAACAATTGAACTCACAAGTGAAGATACTAACTTTTCTAACTACATCTTCACAGTTTAAGGCATAAGGGGTTTTTTAAATGAAAAAGTTTTGCACAGTAATGCTTGTGCTTCTTCTAGTGTGTTCTGCGTTGTTTGCTGATGAAGGCAGCAACGCAACCTTTGAAGATCTTCAAGCATCTATGAATGGTAGCAATGCAACATTGCAAAAGGCTAGACAAACCTACATTCAAAGTCTCTTGGATGTAAAGAATGCCAAAGCAAACTATCAGCCCACCATTGATCTCATGCTAACCTCAACATACATGGCAAATCCACCAATTGGAAAAACTACAATCTCAGTGGATGAACTTGCTTCTCAACTTGGAGTTGTAGTTCCAGGTTCTAGTGCAGGCGAATATGTCACACTGTACAAAGGTATGGATAATTTCTACTACAATGCAAGTCTTTCAATTACTCAGCCTTTGTTTACATGGGGAAAGATTCCAGATGCTGTTAAGCTGTACACCCAGGTTGCAGAAATTAGAGCCCTCTCTATTGAGGACACATCAAATCAGCTTTCGGCTCAGCTTAAAGCAAGACTTTCTGCTATGAAATACATGGATGAAATTCTTGAAATCCTAGATGAAACTAAGGCAATTGCAGATGAACTTGTAGCTGTAAGCCAAGATGCGTACGACAATGGAATGATTCTAAAACAAGAGGTTATCAAAGCTAAAATTGATGCAATGGAGATTGATGTTACAAAGCAAGAGATTGCTAAAGAGTACAAATCTAATTTACAAGAGCTCCGCACAATTACTGGTAATGATAGCCTAAAATCTGAAGACATTGATTATTCTATCAATGAAGAGGAGATTCAGGCTATTGTTGCTATTGATCATGATGAGCTTTACAATCTTGCAACTAGGTCTTCAAGCGAGCCTTTGACAATGCTTAAAAAGCAAACACAGGCTTTGCAATTAAAGAAAAAGATTGCAGAAGACTCCTTATATTGGAAGCCAGATTTTGCTCTACAAGTAACATTAAACTATGGCGGTTCTGCCTTCCCTCTGCTTGAAACCAACTGGTATAGAAAAGATGACTATGGTCTATATATTACATTTGCTATCAAGTCCACAGTTTGGGATGGTGGAGTAAAACTCAACGATGTCTCATATGCTCAAAGTGAAGTTCTTGGTTCTATTGCAGACTATGATGCTGCCGTTGACCAGCTTCAATCTGTTGCACAGGAAAACATTGCTTCAGCTGAATTAGCCCAAGCTAAGATTGAATATCTCAACCTAAAGCTGGAGGAAGCTCAGGGCAGACTTGAAATGCTTGAACTTCAAAAAGAAGAGGGTCTTATTTCTAAAACTAATGTACTGTCTCAGAAGATTGAGATTAATACTGACAGAATGGAGATCCTTCAACAGAAAATTTCTCTTGCAAGTGCTGCATATACTCTTGCATATGTTACGGGGATTTTGGAATAAAATCCCCTATTTTTGTGTATTTATGCATAAATTTGCAAAAATTTATTGTATTTTTATACAAAACTAGTTGACCCAAAACTGCAAACTCAATATTGTTGCCTTGAAATTTAAATCAAAACGGGTTTGGAAACTTCAAGGAGGTTTGCTAAACCTAAAAAGGAACAGATATGAAAAAATTATTGATTGCAGTTTTGGTTATTCTTACAGTTGTGCTTCCCTGTTTTGCACAGGCCTCCCAAGAACAAGTTTACACGGTAGCTGCTTCTTGCGACTATCCACCTCTTGAGTATATTGATGATGCTGGTAATATTGTTGGATATGAGATGGAACTTATCCAGGCTATTGCTGATGAGATGAACATCAAGATTAATATTGTAAATGTTTCATTTGATGGCATTATTGCTGGTATTCAGAGCAAGCAATATGACATAGGGGCATCGGGATTGACTATTACTGAGGAGAGGAAGCAAACTTGCGATTTCACAACTCCAATCTTGCAATTCTCTCTTTCAATTGTGACCAAGAAGGACACAGATGGCATTTTTAGTGAAGATGACCTTGCAGGCAAGAAGGTTGGTGTTCAGCTTGGTACAACATGTCAGTTTGCATGTGAAGATGCCGGCTTGGATGTAAAGACTTATGATGAGGCCCCTTCTGCAATTTTGGACCTTGCTAATGGCAATTTGGATGCTGTTGTACTTGATAGCGTGGTTGCTAATGACTTTGTTCTTGCAAATGATAACTACTCCCAAGTGTTGAAGATAGCTGGTTCATTCCAGAATTCAGATGACATGGGAATGGCTGTAATCAAGGGCAATACAGAGCTGTTGAACATCCTCAATGAAGGAATTCAGAAGGTTACAGATTCGGGCAAGCTTGCTGAAATTAAGTCCAAATATGGCCTTAACTAACACGGTTTAGCTGATTTGGTTTAGCTGATTTGGTTTTGAAAAGAGATGTCTAAAAAAATATTAAACAACCCACCCGTTATTACAATGACGGATGGGGTTCTTATTCCTAAGAAAAGCAACAAACATCTAGTCACGTCATGGCGTTTGACATTCTATGGTGCTGTTGCTTTACTTTTGTGTCTATGCATTTTTAAGGCTGAGACTTATTGGAAAATCTTCATTTATGTTGTTACAGGTATTCCAACCACCTTTGAGTGCACCATCTTTGCAATCATTGGAGCCGTTGTAATTGGAACCATTACAGGCGTGGGTTCTTCATCTAAGAATCTTATTGTAAAGCAGGTTTGTGGTATCTATGTTGAACTCATAAGAGGAATACCTCTTTTGGTCCAATTGATGTTCTTATATTACGCTTTGGGCTCATTAATTCACATAGAAGGCATTGTAGCGGCCATCATTGCGCTTTCAATTTGTTTTGGCGCATACATGGGTGAAATCATTCGGGCAGGTATCCAGTCCATTCCAAAGGGACAAAAAGAAGCTGCAACTGCCTTAGGTCTATCAAAGACTCAAGCCTTCTTTTGCGTAATACTGCCACAGACAATTAAGGTAGTTTTACCTGCAATTGGCAACGAATTTATTTCAATGCTCAAGGATTCCTCCCTTGTTTCCATTCTTGCTCTCTCCGATATTCTCAAACGTGGTCGTGAATATATTTCACGCACATTTCTTTCACTTCAAACCATGCTTGTGGTAGCACTAATCTACCTCATCCTCACACTTATACTTTCCCGCCTAGTTGGAATCATGGAAGAGAGGCTCCACAAAAATGGCTAAGATTGAAATCCTTAATGTTAACAAAGATTTTGAAAATAACGACGGCACCATTCTTAATGCTGTCAAAAACGTTTCACTTACGGTCAACGATGGTGAGGTTGTTGTCATAATTGGTCCATCTGGCAGTGGCAAGTCCACTCTACTTCGTATGGTTAATGGGCTAGAAACCGCTCAAAGTGGCTCCATTCTCATAGATGGTGTGGACATCATGTCCCCCAATACCGATATTCGTCAAATTCGAGAAGAGGTTGGAATGGTATTCCAATCCTTTAATCTTTTCCCGCATTTAACCGTTTTAGATAACATTACTCTTGCTCCAATCAAGGTAAAGAAGATGAGCAAAAATGATGCTGAAATCAAAGCAATGGAACTTCTTAAGAAGGTAGGCCTTGAGGATAAAGCTGGGCAGAAACCGGGTCAGCTTTCTGGAGGGCAACAACAACGTGTTGCTATTGTAAGGGCACTTGCTATGGATCCAAAGGCAATGCTCTTTGATGAGCCCACAAGTGCCTTAGACCCAGAAATGATTAAAGAAGTTCTCGATGTTATGCTTAATCTTGCTAAAAGCGGCATGACAATGCTTTTGGTCACCCATGAAATGGGTTTTGCTAAGGCCGCTGCAGATAAAGTTGTCTTTATGGCTGATGGTCAGGTTGTTGAAACTGGAACTCCTCAAGAAATGTTCACTAGCCCTAAGACTCAACGTTGCCAAGATTTCTTAAATCATATTTTGTAGGAGGCCTAGGCCCCCACGCTAGGCCGGGCCAGAAGGGTATTGTGACAGGGCATTGTCCTAGGTATTGTCCTAGGCATTGTCCTAGGTATTGTCCTAGGCATTGTGACAGGGCATTGTGCCAGGGCATTGTGCCATTTTCTACTAATTTTGAGCTTTTTTAAAATTTTAGTAGAAATTTTCTACTAAAATTTAAAAATGTCATCGATTTTAGCATACATTCAAATTTAGAGCGAAATAAATGAGCCTTGATATATTGACAGAAAAATTAGTTGATAGTACAACTAGTTTCGTTATGGACTTGGACAGCACATTATGGACAGCTCAAAAAGAAAGATAACTAAAATTGCACGTGAAGTTGCAAAGTTTGCAGCACGCACGCTAAAGGCCGATGGCATTGGAACTGCAGAATTTGATGTTCTGCATGTCATTCGTAAAAACCCAGGGATCACGCAAAAAGAAGTTTGCAACACTCTTGGCCTTGATAAAGGGGCAGTAGCTAAGCAGATTTTAAGCATGGAAAACAAAGGTTACGTTGTGCGGGAAAACAACCCTGCAGATGGACGTAGCCAGTTGCTCTATGCAACAGAGAAAGCGAATGAATTAAAAAACTCTAAAGCCCACGTTGAAGCTCTTTTTTACCAATGGCTCCTAGAAGACCTAACAGCCAATGAGACAGAAATCTTTTTGCAAGCACTTGATAAGCTCTATTTGAAGTGCAAGAACGAAAGCAAGAATAATTTTCAAACAATGTCGCAAATTGTGAAGGAAAGTGAAAAAAATGAAGAGTAAACGTGATAAACGACTATCACAAGCAATGATTTTCATCATTCTATTTGGAATTGTCAGCCTTTTCTCAGACATGACACACGAAGGAGCTTCAAGCATAAGAGGAGCCTACCTATCTCTATTGGGAGCAAGTGCTGGAGCAATTGGTTTTGTATCTGGCCTTGGTGAGTTAATTGGATATTCCATGCGTTACGTTTTTGGAAAGATTACCGACAAAACCAAGCTTTATTGGCCAATGACAATTTTAGGCTACGTTTTGGATGTTTTAGCTGTTCCTGCGCTTGCACTAGTTGGTGAGAACGGCTGGATTGCAGCTTGTTCTCTTCTAGTAATCCAACGCATGGGTAAAGCCATAAAAAAACCAGCAAAAGACACAATCATGTCGTTTGCAGCAAGCCAAGAGGGCGTTGGAAAAAGCTTTGGGCTTCAAGAGGTCTTGGACCAGATTGGGGCATTTTTAGGACCAGTCTTGCTATATGTGGTAATGCTATTCAAAACTGAAGGCACGCAATTTGAAATCTACTCCACCTGTTTTGCCTTTCTTGCAATACCAGGAGTGATCACATTAATACTACTGCTCATCACACGACATAAATTTCCTAATCCCGATAACTTTGAGCCAGAGCCCAAAGAATACAAGACATTTACTGTTAAAAAAAGCTTCATTTTGTACATAATTGGCATTAGTCTTTTTGCTTTTGGCTTCATTGACTACTCCATCATTGCCATGCATGTACAGGCAAAAGAACTGATTAGCAGTACTACCCTTCCCTTGTTATATGCAGGAGCAATGCTAATAGATGCCGTTGCAGCACTCTTCTTTGGTCTTCTCTACGACAAGATTGGTGTTAAAGCTTTGATATGGTCTACCCTATTATCTGCCCCATTTGCCATTTTTGTTTTCTTGTTTGATTCCGTCCCTCTTCTTATTGTTGGCGTTCTTCTTTGGGGCATTGGCATGGGCGCTCAGGAATCAATTCTCAAAGCTGCAGTGACTTCCATTGTTCCTAAAGCAAGCAGAGCTACAGGCTATGGAGTTTTTGAGTTTTCCTTTGGCGTTTTCTGGTTCCTAGGAAGCTGGATTCTTGGAATTCTTTACGATGTAAACATCATTGCAATGGTAGTTGTCTCCGTCGTTGCCCAACTTGCTGCAATTCCACTTTATTTTGAAACAGCAAAGTAAAAAATGGGGTTTAGTTGAAATTCTTTTGGGAAAGTTCCATTGCTTTTTTTACACCGGCTTCAAAGGAATCTGCTTTGACAAGTGCTATGCCGTTTTCATCGGAAAGAACAACAAGTCTCATCCCTGGCACAAAGCCAAGTTTTTCTCTTGCTTTTTTTGGAATCATTATCTCTCCTCTATCAGAGAGCGTAACACTTCCCCAAATATTTTTACCCTTTGGTGCAGGAGGGAGGTCACCGGCGTCAGCGCTTGTTTCACCAATAAGGCTATCTATACTGACATCATACATAGATGCAAGAAGAGCGCATTTCTCAACATCTGGGATACTCTCACCCGACTCCCATTTTGCATACGCCTGACGAGATATCCCGATATCCTCTGCAACCTTCTCTTGGGACAAGTTATGGATCTTCCTCAGCTTTATGATATTATCTTTGAACATCTCTTCTCCTATAGATCAAGTTTCTCGAATCTCTTAACACTCATTCTATATGAAATGAGCGTAATGATAGAATAAAGAATGCAGCTTGTAATTATAAGAGCAAACTGTTCTATGCTCCATAGATGGTCAAGAAAATGCATAAATGAAAAATGGCTCAGTAGTTCGCCTATACCAACTAAGAGGAAGGCAAAAATTGAATACAATAGAAATGGTACGCCAAGACTATATGCACTATAAAAGAAGCCTTTGACAAAAACAAAATTGAACAAAGCAAATATCATAAGAGCAAGCGAGAGAGCAAAGAAGTCTGCTCTCATCATCTTGTTTGTAAGATACACAGGATTATATGCTAGGACAGTCCCCCTCAAAATCACACATAGCGTCATGAAAAATGTTGAGCCCAGCTCAATGAATAGAATAAAGATGAATTTTCCTTTCACAACATCTTTTTTGGAAATTGGAAGAAGGACGGAGAAGAGAATATCGCCATTCTCTCGTGCTTTCTGAAAGCTTTGGAAGAGCCCCAACGTTACAAAAAACGGAGCACATAGAATTGGGTATCCAGGAACAAGGAACATAAGTGAGAAGATGACAAATAAGAAAGAAAGCGGGTGAGATGCGAGCTTCACTTCCTTCATGAAGAGTTTATGCATGCTCCACCTCCCTTTCAAGTCTGATAAAGGTTGCTTCAAGATTCTCATTAGAGAGGGAAAATCTTGAAATGAAATTCTCTTTTGTACCAGAAGCTATTATTTTCCCATTTGATATGTACACGATATCATCGGCACACTTCTCTATATCTGAGATGATATGTGTTGAGAAAAAGATAGCTTTCCCGGCTGCAGCGAGCTCTTGGAAAATAGAAAGAAGTTCGTCGCGTGAGAATGGATCGAGAGAGCTTGTGGGCTCGTCGAGAATAAGGAGATTGGCATTATGTGAAAGCGCAAATAGGAGATTGCATTTGACTTTCATTCCGTCAGAAAGCTGGGATGCCGTCTTCTCCTCATCTATATGGAAAAGAGAAAGGTACTTTCTGTACGCTTGTTCGTTCCAGTTGTCATAAAAACTTCTTACAATTGTGGCAATAGAGCGTATCTTTTTTGTTGGATACCAGCTCAGTGTTCCTGTTGAATAACCGCAATTCATCTTGAAGAACGCCTCGTTGCCAACAACGAGCTTTCCATTATAGAAAATCTCCCCCTTGTTCGGATGAACGAGATTCAACACAGATTTGATAAGCGTTGTCTTACCTGCTCCGTTTCTTCCAATGAAGCCGGTAATCCTGCCACATTCAAGGGAAAAGGAAGCTTTTGATAATTCAAAAGAAGGATAACGCTTTGATAGATCTTTCACTTCTAGAATACTCATAATTGGCCTACCTATGAGTATTTTAGTGGGCGAATGCTCCACCTTCAAACAACTATGCTTTGCATATTTATGGCAATATTGTCATCATAAGTTGCATTAGTGTTCATGGTTTACATGGTTAACATGGTTTACTTGGCACAAAAAAATGTAGATTCACGAAGGCAGATTTGCAAAGCCTCTTGAGAAGGTAAATTCTTTATAGAGCTAAAAAGTAGAACTTTTGGAAAAAAATTTTTTCTATAGACCTACAAAATAGAACTTTTGAAAAAAATAGAGCGCAAAAGTTCTATTTTCACTTGATATGGTTGTCCGCACTGCAGGCCGGCTTTGCTTCTGACGCTCCATGTTTTCGCGTCCTCCTACCGCAAAGCTT
>CAVFGI010000015.1:0-44375 GCA_963621975.1 Selenomonadaceae bacterium | reverse complement strand
ATGTATAGATTTAAATTAAAAAAAGACTGTTGCTCAGTCAAATGACTTTTGCAACAGTCCCTTTTTTTATTCAAAATACTAGACGCTGACTTTAATTTGTGATATTGCTCTATGGGTTTTAGAAGAGTAATAGTATGAACGATTTATTATCTGTAGCAATTGCATTAGCAGCTGGTCTTTTAATGACCAGAGTTTTTAAAAAATTACATCTAAACTTCCCTGATGTAACCGCTTTCCTTGTTGCTGGTCTCTGTATTGGTCCTTATGGACTTGGAAGACTTGGAATTGAAGGGTTAGGCTTTACTTCTTTTGAAGCGGTTGATGCTGTAGACATAGTGTCCAGCGTAGCATTGGGCTTTATTGCTTTTTCAATTGGAAATGAGTTTAAACTCTCACACCTTGAAGGTACAGGAAAACAGGCAACTGTCATTGGAATTGTCCAAGCAGTTACCGCAATGATAGTGGTAGATATAGTTCTAGTTGTAGTTGTTTTGATTACAGATGGCAAAACTTTAAGTCTTCCTGCCGCAATTACTCTTGGCGCAATTGCTACAGCAACAGCCCCTGCAGCAACATTAATGGTAGTAAAACAATACAAAGCAAAGGGAAAGCTAACAGATATTTTGCTCCCAGTTGTTGCCCTAGATGATGCGGTAGGACTTGTGGCATTTGCTCTTTCTTTTGGAATTGCACAAACTCTTATTACAAATACAGTTAGCATTGTAGCAATCATTGTTAATCCATTAATTGAAATTGTTGCTTCACTTCTTCTAGGCTCAATAATGGGCATAATTCTTACAAAACTAGAAGAGCTTTTCTTCTCTAATTCAAACCGACTTTCACTAACAATTTCATTTGTCTTAGTGACAATTGCAATATCTTCAATGAGATTTAATATCGGGCCTGTGACAGTATCGTTCTCATCGCTATTGGTGTGCATGATGCTTGGCACAATGCTTTGCAATCTCTGCCCACGTTCAGGCGATATCATGGCTAGAGCAGATAAATGGACGGCCCCGCTATTTGCACTCTTTTTTGTCATCAGTGGCGCAGACTTCAATCTAAGCGTTTTCAAAAACCCAATCGTCATCCTCATTGGAGTGCTCTACATTCTCGCCCGCTCAGCTGGAAAGTACTTTGGTGCACGTGAAAGCGCCAAGGCCACAGGTTGCGACAACAACGTTGTAAAATACCTAGGCTACACCCTCCTTCCACAAGCTGGCGTTGCTCTTGGCATGTGCATCCAAGCAGAGGCCTTAGGTTCAAACGATGGCCTACTTATTAGGAATATCGTGCTTTTTTCAGTGTTCATCTACGAAATTGCGGGCCCAATGATTACCAAGTGGGCTCTCACCAAGTCAGGCGACATCCAGGTCATGCCACAAGAAAAATCCACGCACGACCGCTTCAACATGCCAAAAGCACATCGTAAGGTCCACCCTCAATCCCGATAATATTGAAAATACAACAAGCTTTGCAAAATTAGCTTTGAGAATGTGAGAAAAACCTTTTCTTACAGACAACTCACTTGCGCTTGAAAGGCTTTGTATACTAAAAAGGCACTGTTTTTAAAAAATTAGTAGAAATTTTCTACTAATTTTAAAAAAACACATCAAAATTAGTAGAAATCAAATTCTTCCTCCTTATTTTCACCTTGTTCCAAGCACAACTTGACTCTTAATAGTCTACGGCCGTAGCTCGCTCAAAGCCCAAGAATGCAATTCGCAGGTATTTAGGATGAGCTACTAGAAACGAAGGATGAGACAGTACTGCTCTGTACGGCTCATCCTGAAGTGACAAAGTAGCTCGCCTAAGGACCAAGAATTTAGAAGTTGCGCATGTTGGTGGAGGGAAACTTAGGCTCACTTGTCACATTAATACCAAGCTTCCTAAGCCCTGAAGAATCTCCTGCAGAGGGGATATGACTCATGTGAGATTCACAACCACAAAGTAAGGGAAGTTTATCAAGAGCCTTTTTTGCATCATCATTGATTGCAGCACTCATAGCAAGACAGATGAGGGTCTCGTCAAGGTTGAGGCTAATACCACGGCCTTTGAGGACATCACGCTTCATAGCAGTGACGGAGTCTACAACTTGATGAGGAATAAGTTCAACAGATTTGTCTATGTTAGCAAGAACCTTTAAGGAATTAAGAACTAGAGCACTTGAAGCATGCATGAAGGAGGAGTTGTGGCCTGTGACAAATCTTCCGTCAGAAAGCTGAATTGCAGCAGCGCAAGTAATGCCATCTTTTCCTTTGCCTCTAGAGATGGCGTCTTCAAGAGCTTTTTGCGCAACGGGGACGGTGTAACGGTCTTCACACTTTAGCCCCACTCTATCCATGATGGATGCGCAGCGGGCAACTGTTTCTTTTGTACCAATACCTTGAGCATATTCGCAAGTAGCTCTGTAATATCGGCGTATAATTTCTTGGTTTGCAGCTTCACGGACCACTGCATCATCACAGATACCAAAGCCAAGGCGATTTACTCCCATATCGGTTGGAGAATTATAATCAAGAGAGCCACCAGTTATCTTGTTGAGAATACGCTTTAGGAGAGGGAAAGCCTCCATGTCTCGGTTGTAGTTGACTGCAATTGAGCCAGTAGATGACACGTAAAAGTGGTCTATCTGGTTGAAGTCACCAATATCGGCTGTGGCGGCCTCGTAGGCTATGTTGACTGGATGATCAATTGGAAGATTCCAAATTGGGAAAGATTCAAACTTAGCGTAACCACTTCTACGATTGTTTTTGTAATCATGGTACATCTGAGATAAGCAGGTGCCCAGCTTTCCGCTACCAGGACCAGGTGCAGTAACCATGACAACAGGTTTATCGGTAGGAATGTAGGGGTTGGCGCCATAGCCCTCGTCACTTACAACAAGGTCAACATTTTCTGGGTAACCCAAAATTTCTTTATGAAAGTAGACGTTAACACCACGGCGTTGAAGCATGTCTGCAAAGTTCTTTGCACTAGCTTCACCTTTATAACGTGTAATGACAACTTTGTTGGCTTTGATGCCCCAAGAGGCAAAATCGTCAATCATCTTAAAGACGTCTGTGTCATAGGAGATACCAAAATCAGAGCGCATCTTTCTATGCTCAATATCGCCAGAATGGATGCAGATGATGACATCAAGTTTATCTCTAAAAGAGTGAAAAACCTTCATTTTATCATCAATATCAAAGCCGGGAAGTACTCTGGCTGCATGATAGTCAAAAAGAAGTTTTCCACCACATTCAAGATAGAGCTTACCATCTACTTTTTCCATTCTTTCAAGAATATACTGATTCTGCTCTTTTAAATATTTAGCATTGTCAAAACCAATTTTACCCATAAAATCCATCCTAATTAGGCAATATAAAGCATATCATGTTTAATTTTTTTAACTATTTCAGCTCCAAGAAGTTCTTCTACTATCATAAAAGAGAAATCTGATGCAAAAGCTGGTCCGGAGGCTGTTATCACATGATTGTCTTTTACAACACTATAATCAGCAACAAAGCCAATTGTTGGAGCATAAGATCCCATACCGGGATAGCAAGTAGCAACCCTTCCATCTAAAATACCACATGGGGCAAGAACAACAGCGGGACTTGCACAAATAGCGCAAACAAGACCTTCTTTGTTTACTTTGTAAATAAGATTTTGAACAGCTTTGCTTTTTATTAAATTTAAAGCACCTGGCATACCGCCGGGTAAAACAATACAAGAGTATTCTTCTTTCGCATCAGAAACTTCCACATCACATGTTACAGAAATTCCATGTGAGCCTGTGATGGTGGTACTACCAACACCGGCTACTGTAACTTCAAGACCAGCGCGTCTTAGAATATCAATTGGAGTGATAGCTTCAATCTCTTCAAAGCCGTTTGCCAAAACAACAACTACTTTTTTCATACAACAACCTCCGAGTAAAAAAGAAGAAGCAAAGAATGAGACAGTACTACTCTGTACAGCTCATCCTGAAGTGACAACGCAGCTTGCCCAAAAATCTAGAATTCAGCTTGTTTGGCTGCACGTGGGTATGGAATCACATCTCTAATATTCTGCATTCCAGTCACATACTGTACAGCTCTGTCAAATCCAAGGCCAAAACCGGAATGTGGAACGGTTCCATATTTTCTAAGATCTAGATACCACCAGTAATCTTCTTCTCTAAGTCCCAATTCAGCCATTCTGGCCCTAAGAACATCATATCTGTATTCTCTTTCACTTCCACCAATGATTTCACCAAGACGTGGAGCCAGAACATCCATAGCTCTGACGGTTTTGCCGTCTTCGTTTAGTTTCATATAGAAGCTTTTAATTTCTTTTGGATAATCGGTCACAATGACAGGACATTTGCAAATTTCTTCAGTAAGAAATCTTTCATGCTCGGTCTGAAGGTCACAACCCCAGTAAGGCTTGAATTCAAATTTATGAGAATGTTTTTCAAGCTCCTTAACAGCATCGGTGTATGTGAGGTGTGCAAATGGGCTTTCTACCACGTGCTCAATAGTGTCCTTGACGCCGGGTTCAATAAACTTGGAGAAGAAGTCCATGTCTTCATCGCATTCTTCTAGGACATAGCTGAAGACAGATTTGAGGAATCTTTCTGCAATCTCCATGTCGCCTTCGAGGGTACAGAAGGACATCTCTGGCTCAACCATCCAGAACTCGGCGAGGTGGCGCTTTGTGTTGGAGTTTTCTGCACGGAAAGTAGGACCAAAAGTGTAGATGTTACGAAGTGCAGTAGCATATGTCTCGCCTTCTAGCTGGCCACTAACGGTGAGGCTAGTGTGCTTTCCAAAGAAGTCCTTTGAATAATCAATGTCACCATTTTCTAAGAGAGGTGGATTTTTCATGTCTAGGGTTGTTACCTGGAACATTTGGCCTGCACCTTCACAATCACTTGCAGTAATTAGTGGAGTATGGACATAGTAGAAATCGTTCTCTTGGAAGAACTTATGAACAGCAAAGGCCATTTTGCTTCTTACTCTTGCAACAGCACCAATTGTGTTAGTTCTAGCACGAAGATGTGCAATGTCTCGGAGGTACTCAAGAGTATGTCTCTTCTTTTGAAGAGGATAATCGGCAGGAGCTTCGCCTATTAATTTAATTGAGGAAGCCTTCAGTTCTACAGCTTGGTCGCCACCTTCAGAGGCAACAATTAAACCTTCGCAGACAACAGAGCATCCGGTTGAAAGGGAATTGAGGAGATTATTATCAAAAACAGCTTTATCTGCAACGACTTGAAGACCCTTAAGACAAGTTCCGTCGTTAACTTCAATAAAACAGACATTTTTGCTGTCTCTTTTTGTTCTGACCCAACCTTCTGCTACAACAGGAGTAGGTCCCGGCTGCATAGTTTTCAATTTTTTGATAACTGTTTGCATACTATAATCTCCTTATAAAATCTCCTCATGGATTCAGATATTAAAAACCCAATTAGTATTAGTCAAGTAATTATTCAAGTGAGTTGGCCACTGTATTGAAGGCCCCGCTGACACACGCAAGCATTAAAAGGTTGCATCACCGTTGCCACTTTATCCTGTGTGTTATTGCTATCCGATACATGTATCAAATAAACAGGAGTACGAGAGGTTTCATACCCACAAGAAGTCAAAAATTCTTTGGCCTGATCGTTGGAAAGATGCCCACGCTCCCCTGCTATTCTTTTTTTTAAATAAATTGGGTACGGACCTGTACGCAACATCTCAACATCATAGTTAGACTCAAGAAACAATAGGTCTGCATCTTTTGCCTGATTTTGCATTTCCTCTGTATAATAACCAGTGTCAGTAATCAAGACTATTTTCTTATCTTCACACGAAATAACAAAGCCAACACTACCTGCACTATCATGACTTGAATAAAATGAATTCACACAAAAAGGGCCAATCTCAAAGCTCATTCCAGGCGAAAAAGACATCTTGCATGATGGAGGGAGCCCCATTTTGTCGTATTCCACGTGAGCATAACGAAGCACATTTTCGCTTACATACACCGGCATACCCGTCTTTCTTGCAAAGATAGCTGCACTACTGTTGTGGTCTGGATGCATGTGAGTTAGAAGTAATGCCTGTACGCAAGATAGCTGAATGCCAACTTCAGACATGCGCGTCTCAATCTTGCGTAGTGAGTATCCAGCGTCCACCAAAATAGCATGCGAGCCACATGAGAACACATAACTATTCCCACAGCTACCACTTCCAAGAACGCTAAATCTAATCACCGTGAACCTCTTAGCCCGATTTTTCTTGCAATTATTGCCTATATAGCAAAAAATCCTTGGCAAAACCAAGGATTTTCATTTAGCGGCGAAGGGCCACGATCCCCTGACCGATCGGATATGAGCCGATTGCTCTACCAGCTGAGCTACGCCGCCAAGCCTTTGATTTTATAGAACATTTGAGAAAAAATGACAATACCTTAAGGGTTGTTTTTTATAGACAAAGCCACAATGAAAGAACCATCAACAACAAAACTAGCAATCTTAGAGCCAAATCTTACAGAAATTGATACGCTCCCATCTCCATTTTGAGAAAGTGCCGACATAACAAAATTCCTAGCCGGAAGATTTTCAGAAAGAAAAGTACTAAAAACTTCTGCAATTGAGGCTCTAGAATCAGGAAGTACATATGTTTCTAACCATTCATACCCAAATTCAGAAGAGATAGCCTGGGACAAAAAAGAATGAAAAATCGTATCATCTGTTTGAACCGTTTGTCCCATATTTGAATCAACAGGCAAAACAGGTTGCTCGTTTAAACTTTTAGATGGAAGGGAAATCCTCACATTTGAGCAAAAAACAAAAGAAGGTATAAACAAAAGAGATAAAACAATTAAGACCTTTTTCATTTTTTTCACAATTCTCATTTTCCACTAAAAGCCACTTGTCCTCAAGCCTCTTTGACTTTATTATTCAAAAATCATGAAAGAAGAAATCAAAAGTCCATATGACAGCTCTAAACTCTCATACAAAAACATACTCAACGGAAATATGCCGCCTTGGGTGATGAGATTTATTAAAGCCGTTGGAAAGGGCATAAATGATTTTGACATGATAAGGGACAAAGAAGAGATTCTCCTTGGAGTCTCAGGAGGAAAAGATTCTCTTGCCTTAGCCATGGCACTGTCTGTAAGGAAAAAATGGCTTCCCATTGATTACAAACTCCATGCTATCATGATTAACTGGATTGAACATCCAATTGATGAGAACTATAGACCAAGGCTCAAGGAATACTTTAACGATTTAGGCATTGATTTTGAAATAATAGATGAATATCAGTTCCCGGAAAGTTTCAAGGGAGACTTCAACTGCTACCTCTGCTCTAGAAATAGACGAAGGATTCTCTTTGAGATTGCTCAGCAAAGAGGATTCAAACAAATAGCCAAGGGACATCATTTAGACGATCTAGTAGAAACCACAATGATGAATTTATTCTTTAGAGGAAACTTTGCAACAATGAATCCAATTCAAGAATTCTTTGATGGAAAGCTCTATGTTATAAGACCCATGATTGAAATCCATGAGCAAACTTTAATTAGACTTGCACAATCTTATGACCTGCCGGTTATCAAGCCAGTTTGTCCTTATGACCAAACAAATATACGAGCAAATTTAAAACCAATAGTCAAGGAACTCTGCAAAATGGACAAATTTACACGAGAACATGTGTTTTCTGCCCATGATTTGACTTGTAAAATAAAGCGCTAGTATTGGCAAAAATACCCTATTGATATTATTATATTATGATGTGACCTCATTAGGCCCAGGAGATTTGGTTTGGGGAAGGGTTAGATGCCCCTGAAGGAGTTTTTATGGACGGAAAGAAAATGAAGAAGATTATTGCTGTGGTTCTTATTACGGCTATAGCAATTGGTTCCATTTTTGCATCTCCACTCACTTTGGTCGGTTCTGTTGGTAATGCCAAAGTTTACGATGATACTTTTAATTCAGTAGTTGAAGTCAATTCAGTCGAGGCTAACTGGATTATTCGTACTAGCGATAACGTAGTAGTATTTGAAAATGAAGACGTTAAACTCACAATTGGAGAGAATTCTCTCGTTAAGATTTTGGGTTTAGACGAAACTACTCCTGTTGTTTATCTCTTAGATGGATGGCTTGGAGCAACAGCAAAAGAAAACGCTAACACACTCACAGTCAAAACGCCAGTCACTATTTATAGTTTAACAGCAAATTCAACTGTTGTTATTCTTTCCAATGAGACAGAAGAAAGCGGTTACGTCTATCAAGGAAGTTCAACAGTTACAAACTGCATTACTGGAGCAATCAAAGATGTTGGACAAGAAAAATATCTTGACCTTTCACAAAGTAACGTAATGCCACAAATCCCAGTAGAAGGTACGGAAATTGCAATAACTATTGAAAAGTTCCTAGAATGGACAGTTGAAACAGTTGAAACAACTGCAACAGTTGAAACAACTGCAACAGTTGAATCAGTTGGAACAGTTGTTGAAGTTCCTGCTGAACCTGCAATGGTTATTAGCCCTCTTAAAACAGTATTAACATACGAAGGTTATAAAGCAACTATTACTGCTTATGTTGGAAAAGCCTATATTGAATATCCAGCATTTGTTACTGCACAAGAAATTTATGATGCAGCAGCTGCTGCTTACAGCGCCTATGGTTCTTACTTAGATGGCATTTACATTGAGGTTGTTGAGGATGGATTGGCCGTTGTAACCTATCCAGAGACCTACGGTGAAACTGAATTCAATGTTGCAATTTCTATGCTTAAGAAAGAAATTCCATACTATATTGCTTCCCTCTTTGGCCTTTCAGATACAGAAAAGGCAGAGGTAGATGATTTTCAAATTGTGATAGATCTAGCTACCATAGAGATAGAAAAGCGTGATACTGAACCATTAACCAAAGACGTTATTGTTCCACTTTCAAAAACTTTCTCTTATGCTGGTTATGAAGCAACTATAACTGCTTATATTGGAAAAGCTTATATTGAATATCCAGCATTTGTTACTGCACAAGAAATTTATGATGCAGCAGCCACTGCTTACAGCGTCTATGGTGCTTACCTTAAGGATGTTTACATTCAGGTTGTAGAAAACGGCTTGGCTGTTGTAACCTATCCAGAAACCTATGGTGAACAAGAATTTAACCTAGCCATCTCTCTTCTTGAAAAAGAACTTCCTTACTATATTGCTTCTTTGTTCTCAGCAGAAACACCTGTAGCAGAAACACCTGTAGAAGAAACTGAAGTTGAAGTTAAAACTGATGAAAAAGAAGCTGATATAATTGAAGTCAGAGCTCCTGAAAGACCTGCCCAACCAACAGTTGAAAAACCAGTTGAAGTAAAAGAAAAAGCTAATGTGAAGTTTGGAGCAACAATAGGGGTTGTTTATGGAAAGTACACAGAGGGCTCCGAATTCAAACCATTTATTGACAAACACTTGATTCGTATAATTGGCTTTGCTCCAAAGAATGCTGTGTTTAATGTAGATCCATACATCACAATTGACAACTTAACAATTGGACTTCACCTCTCAATCAATGTCTCAGATATTAAAGGAAGCTTCAAATTTACAACAAATAAGGGCATTGTAGGCTATATTAGCAGTGTTGCGAACTATATTGGTAGAATCAACTATAATACAGATTCTCTTAACATTGACATTGACAGAAATCACAGCGTTGAATTCTCAAGCCCAGTCTTCCACTCCTTAGACAAGGCTTTTGATGAAAACAACAGCTTAGTTGCAACAGGAAGTTTGAAGCTTGGATTCCTTACTGCAAGTGCCTTTGTTGATGACCTTCAGTTGACAAATCATCTTAATGAAAAGAATCAGTTTGCTGGTTTCAACCTCTCAACTGGTTCAAAGAATGTTGAAGTTAATGCGTCTGTGATTGCTAACGTTCATTCCCTCAAGAACATTGATTTCTATCCAGCATTTGATGTAACAACAAAGTTTGGTGTAAATGAACTTGATGTTGAAGTTTATGCTGGAGTTGCTAGCCTCTTTAACGTGAAGAGTGCAAAGAGCTTGAATGTTCTCGCAAAAACACAAGTAACTCTTGGCACAAACCTCTTCAGCTTTGGTATTGGCGCTGCCTACAACAAGGGGGAGCATATCAACAACGCAGTTAACAACTCACCTGTAACAGTTGTTAAAGCCTTTAACGGACAATCCCTTGATGTTCTCTTGTCTGCAGGACTTAACTGGGGAGTATTCTCAATGAGCGGTTCTATGACTCTTCCAATTTCTCTCAACGGAACTGGTGAACATCTTGCCTACAACACTGTTAAGACAAGAAGTGGCAAACAGATTAATATCACAACAGATATCCTTTCTGTTTCTGCAAAGCTTGATTTCAACACAGTTTCACTTTCAGGTGGAATCTTATTTGAAGGCTTCTCTGGCAGATTGCTAGATTTTGCAAAAGCAATTAAAAACAAGACTGACAGAAGTTCAGCAGTTGCAGGACTTTTGGACAGTGACCTTGCAACAATGTATGCACAAATGACGTTGAAATTTGGTGACTTTGAAACCTACGTTAGAGGTGACTTAGCAACCATTGACGGCTACAAGAGAGTTTCAACATCCTTGGGTGCAACCTTTACATTCTAAAAAATGATTAAGCAACTTGACCCAATAGTTGCGTCTCGTATTGCAGCGGGGGAGGTAGTTGAAAGGCCCTCCTCCGTTTTGCGTGAGCTCATAGACAATTCCATTGATGCAGAAGCTACAAAAATAAGTGTTCATCTAGAACAGGGCGGAATTAAGAGTCTTACTGTAATTGATGACGGAATTGGAATGTCTAAAGAAGACCTTACAATGGCTTGCAAAAGCCATGCAACAAGTAAAATTTCAACAATTGAGGACCTTTTTAACCTCCGTACTCTAGGTTTTAGAGGAGAAGCTTTAAGTAGCATAGCCTCTTGCTCCCTTCTTACAATAGATTCAAACGGAAATCGCATAATAGTTGATAATGGACAACAGAGCCAAGTTCTTCCAGGAAACGTAACAAAAGGAACCAGTGTAAGAATGGAAAACCTTTTTGAACTCATTCCTGCACGAAAACTCTTTTTAAAGAGACCTCAAAGCGAAGCAGCCGAATGTAAAAAAACTTTTTTAGAAAAAGCCCTTGGCTTTGAGGAAATAGAATTTCTCCTTTTTATAGATGGAGAACTAAAACTACATCTGCCAAAAACAACAAAAAAAGATAGAACTGTAAGTGTTATGGCTTTAGATAAATCTTTCAGGCCAGCAAAAATTTTGGAGATGGAATATGAAAGTGACAACACAAAACTGTATGCAGTTGCCTCAGATCCTTCTTGTTATAAACGAGATAGAACTCAAATAAAAATACTATTAAATGGAAGGATTATTGACAGTTTTGCTCTAGTACAAGCAATAAACAATGCCTACTCTGTTGCTCTCCCAGGAGGGGCCTTCCCTTTCTTCTATTTATATATAGAAGATAATCCAGCGTTGGTGGACTTTAACATTCACCCAACAAAGCGTGAATGTAAAATCCGTAATCAAAGCCAAATATATGGTTGCATTACTGCCATGGTAAGAAATGCATTGCTTCATGGAAGTTTCAACAATACCACATCAAAGGTTTTATACTCAAAACCACAGATTCAGCAAGATAAAGATGTGGATCTGTTTTATGAGAAGCCTGCGCCATACAAAACAAATCATGTCCAACAGCCAAAAGAAGATAAGCCTTTTGACCCTTCTTGGTTTGAAAATGCTAAATCTATCATGTCTCAAAGCAAGAAAAGTATCAAAGAAAACGAGGCTTTAAAAGAGAAAGAAGATACTTCATATACCTACATAGGCCAAATTTTTAACACATTTTTGCTTGTAGAAACCACAAATAAGATTCTCTTTATAGACCAACATGCTGCCCACGAACGCATCCTCTACGACGAAATTCTTTCTCAAAAAGACGTCCAACGTCTTATGGTTCCCTATAGATTTGAGGTTGACCGCTCAGCAGACGATTTTCTTCTTGAAAACAGCATAATTTATACTGATTTTGGTGTAGAGCTTACCAGAGTAGAACCTCTACTTTGGGAAATGTCCACAATTCCTGCCGCATGCAGAAAGAATGAAACACAAATTGCTACATATATACAAAACACAACTGGTGATATAGAAAGTGCAAAAAAAGGGCTGTTTGCCATCATAGCCTGTCATGCTGCAATAAAAGCAGGAGACCCACTTGACGCAATTACAGCAAAAGCTCTTGTTGATAAAGCTTTCAAATTAGATGCAATGCTTTGTCCACATGGCAGAAGTTTCACCTACGAGATTTCAAAAGAAGAGCTGTACAAAAAGGTTGGCCGTATTGTCTAACAACTTAAAATAGAACTGTTAGGTTAGATGTTTCATCAAAAAATGATTCGGAATATGAAGCACTACGTTCTAGTGCTCCCTCAACATCTCTATAGCTTACTTCAAAGCTATAATCTAGGGTTCTTCCATCCTTATAGTACAACTTCAATGACCACTGGCCTGTTGGTAGCAAAGCCTCCTTGGGCATAGCAAAACTTGAGCATCCATAGTAAGAAACATTATCAACAATAGTCTTATTCGCACCAATAGTCCAAGAAAATACACCATCTGGTGAAATAACGGACATTGTTATTCCATCATCACTAGGAACAACACCAGTAAAATACACACTCAGTCCCATTTCACCAGAAGAAGCATTAACATATGGTTGGGCGACAACACTTGAAGCTTCAAAACTTCCTTTGTAGCAAGATACACAACAAAGAAGAGCACAGCAAAGAGTAAAAAAGATAAATTTTTTACTTGGTTTCATCTGCTTCCTTTAGTTCGTTTAATCTTGAGACAACTGGATTTGCATATTCTTGAAAAACCATGTCTTGGACTTCTGGCTTAAGATGACTATAATGCTTTATAAAAGCTTTTGTATTCATATTGCTGTACTTGTCTGCAAAGGTATTGGTACCATTTATATAGTCATAGGCAAAATAATTAGCATCATAGAGCTTATAGTTTAAATGAATTTGTCTATCCAATTCTTTTACGGCAGAACGAGCATCATTTAAATCAGAACTTAAAGGAGAGCCAACTTCAATGTGAACATCTCCTTTTGGAAGTCTAAGACCTCTTATAAGGTCAAGGACATCGGCATATTTTTTCTTGACATATATGTTGTTGTAGACCCCTTCTGCCTTGAGTTTGCGAATTTGTTCCTGGCTTTTTGTCACATCGCAAGGATCTTTCTGATAGCTAATGGCTACAGGGACAATTGATGCTCTCTCCAAGAACTGCGAGAAATTTAATCCTTCTTCACGGTATGCAAGATAAAGCATCTTCAGGATGGCGGGACTAGTATTGTCAATGCCGTCTTTTGAGCGTCCGCTCTTTTGTGCAATCCAAATAGATTTTTTCTTTTCCTCTATGGCGTACTTTAGGTATTTGCTTAAATGTAAAGTCTCTTTACGCAATTCGCTAGAAGAAGAAAAAGATCTCTTGACAGTAACAGCTCCATTTACCTTGAAAAGATCGGTTGCAAACTGGTTAACCAAGAGATTGTCTCCAATGACCATCTCACACATTTGTTTACCACTACGAGCGAGAGCTAAATCTAGCAATGCTGTGTCTAGAACAATATCTCTGTGGTTGCTGATGTAAATATGAGGGACATCATCTGTAAATTTATCTATGCCTGCAAATGAAAATTCGTCAATACTGGAACTTTCAATCATTTCCAAGAAAAGGTCACAGGTAATAAACTCTTGAAACTGGGTGTAATTGTGAACTTGGGTAAGCAAGTGTGAGAGTAACCTCTTTGAGTGAAACGATTTCCATGAATTTGTAATTCTGTTATGTCTAGAAATAATGTCTGTGAAATTATTCAGCAATTGAGGATACTGAATGAGCCTTGAGACAGCATCCTCAAAATCTTGCCCTTCATAAGGAGCAATATCCTTAAACTCTTCTTTCACAAAGACACCTCCTTAGTTGTTTCTGAAACTCTGACTAAGTTCAAGAATAATTGATCTTTCCCAACGCTGAGGATCTCCAAGCTTATCCTGAGACAATAAACCTCTAAATTCATCAATACTACTGTAGTTATGTTCATTCATCCACTGTTCCATTCCCTTGAGGATTTCATTCACAACTTGAAAACCATGCATGGAAATTGTAGATGCTAATTGTGTTGCTTTAGCTCCAGCAAGAAGCATTTTAATCACGGTGGAAGCATCTCTAATACCGGTAGAAGCACAGATATCGGCACTAACTACAGAACTCATTATAGCCGTCCAACGTAGAGTATCACCATAATCGCCTTTAGGCTGCAGCATTGTGGAATCCACACAAACCTTATCAATATTGATATCTGGTCTGAAAAAGTGATTAAACATAACAATTCCATCAATTCCGATATCTGACAGATTTTTCACCATGTTAGAAATTGATGTGAAGTGAGAACTAATCTTCATACTCAGAGGTAAAGAAATAGCCTTTCTAGTCTCTTGCGCAAATTTCAAATAATTTGCCTCAACCGTGGGACCCTTAATTTTATAATTGCTTGGGATAATAAAGTGAATCACTTCAATTGCATCTGCTCCACAAGAAGCAAATCTTTTTGCATCTTCCAACCAGCGTGCTTCTGAAGTACAGTTAATACAAGCAATAATTGGTACCTCAACACAGCTTTTTGCCTTTCCAATAAGATCAAGATATTTATCTACATAGAAGTCAGCACTAGCTTGAGAAAGAAATGCACGAGCATCAGCATGGGTTAGATAATCCTCTGCTCCACTCATATCTTTAAGAGCTTCTTTTGTGATTTCTTCTTCAAACAAAGGGTTAAGAACAATAGCACCCAATCCAGAATCTTCTGCTCTCTTAATTGAATCTAAATCAGTAATTAATGGACTACTACCTAAAATCAACGGGTTTTTTAGTTTCAATCCCATATATGTAGTTTCTAAAGAACTCATAAAAGTGCCTCCAACAAAGCGCATTATAACACCGTCTACCGTTCTAACGCAACGACATCACAGCCAAAAGAAGTCTTCAATATGTTAAAGTAAAACCTCCTTAAATCCCATAATCCTCAAAAATTTCAAACTCTTTTTATATTTACAGTATTTTTCAATAATAAAATTTGACTTATGCTCAATCTACTGATAGAATCAAATAGTATCAAACAAGGAATAAAAGGAGAGAGATATGCTTATTCTTATTTCTGATGCATTTGATGCATCATTAGAATCAAAACTCCAGCAGTTTGGAGAAGTCACAACAGACAAGTCAAGAGCACCTGAAGCAGATATTATTCTTGTCAGAGCAAAGACAATCTGCAACAAGGAATATATTGATGCTGCAAAGAATGTAAAACTCATCATTCGTGGTGGTGTTGGAATTGATAACATTGACAAGGCTTATGCAGAGTCAAAGGGAATCATTGTTCGTAACACACCAAAGGCAAGTTCAATTGCAGTTGCAGAGCTTACATTTGCTCTCATGCTTTGTGCTCCAAATAACATCATCACCTATCACAACGGAATGAAGAATGGCGAATGGCTCAAGAATATAAAGAGAACAGAGCTTTATGGAAAAACTCTTGGTCTTCTTGGAATTGGAAACATTGCAACAAAAGTTGCAGAAAGAGCAAAAGCCTTTGGCATGAACGTTGTAGCATATGACAAGTATGTTTCTTCATCAGCAGTTGCAACTCTTGTTCCAACCGTTGAAGATGCAGTTAAAGATGCTGACTACATTTCAATTCATATGCCATTGACAGATGAAACCAGAGATATGTTCAATGAAAAACTCTTTGCTATCATGACAAAAAAGCCTGTCATCATCAACGCAGCTCGTGGCGCTATTGTTAATGCAGAAGATATGGTCAAGGCTCTTGATGAAGGTAAAGTATCTTGCTACTGTGCAGATGTTTACCCAACAGATCCACCAGCTCCTGACTATCCAATTCTCAAGTCAGATAAAGTCATTCTTACACCTCATGTAGGTGCAAATAGTAAAGAAAACCTTCTTAGAATTGGTGATGAACTTATTGCAACAATTAAAGACCTTAAGGATAACGGAAAAATTTGATGAAACTTGATGAAACTAATAAAGCCATCATTAAAGAACTCAGTAATGGTAGAAAGGCCTTCAGTGCTATAGCCGATAAAATTGGAATCACAGAAAACACAGTTAGAGCAAGAGTTAACAAACTCATTGAAGACGGGGTTCTCCAGATTTCAGGCCTTGTAGACCCACAATACATTCCAGAAATGCAAGTAGTCTTCATGGGGATTAAACTAAGCACACTTGACTTAGAAGAAAAAGCTCAGGAGTTTCTTGCACTAAAAGGAGTTATATCTGTTGTAGTTGTTACAGGAAGATATGACCTCATTGTAAGCCTTGCAACTGGAACTTCAGGGGATACAAGCCTACTGAACTTCTTCAAGAATGAATTAAGCAAGATACAGGGAGTCTCTGATGTAGAAACCTTTGTGGTCTACCAGTCGCATAACTACAGAATTCCTTATATTTTCTAAAGTTTGAGGCTTTTAGTGGAAAGAAGCATACAGACACAAGCAATTGTGGTTAAGACCTCTAAAGTGGGAGAAATGCACAAATTATTAACGCTTTTGTGCCCTACTCTTGGTTTGGTTAACGTTATGGTTTATGGAGGACGCAAGGGCAAAAAGACGGCCCTTGCTCCTCTTTTTTCAATAGGAACCTTTCAGCTTTATCATAACCCTGTAAGAGACGAATATTCTTTAGAAGAAGCTGTCTCAAGCTTTATTCCTGAAGCTATAATGCAAAATTTAGAAAGCACTTATACTGCTTCACTTTTATGTGAAATTGTATCAAAAACCTTAACAGATGAACCAGAGACTGTTTTTGATATCCTAAAAAATGCCATCACAAAACTAGAAAATAATCCAGAAAATTCAAAGAAAATAACAATATCGTTTATTTGGAAACTACTGCAAATTTGGGGGTTTGCTCCAGATTTAGAATACTGTCCTGTTTGTGAACGACAGTATGATGAAAATGAAATTCTTATTTTCTCTAATAGTCTCACATCTCCATGTTGCAAAAATTGTGGAGATACAGATTATCTTATTCTGCCCCCAGGAGCTAGAAGATATCTCAAATACACATTACCAATGGACTTCAATCAAGCTTGTGAAGTTCAGTTAAATCCTGCAGCAGAAGAACGCATTTTTTCATACCTAATTAAATGGTTAAAAATACACGTAAACACCCCGCTTAAGACTCTAGACAATTGGCAGTTTTAAGAGATTTTTGCAAAAACCTCACAAGAAAAACTATTGCCACATAACCCTTTTACTCTTACCATTTACTTGAGGAAAAACCTCTAAAACTTGTATTTTAATTTTTGGTAGTATATAGATGAAATGGAAAATCAGACAGGCAGCGTATGATGATATCAAGACGCTACAGGAAAGATATGGCGTAAACTTGGTTTCCGCCAGAATCTTAGCAGGCCGTGAAATTACCACACCTGAGGAAGTTAAATTCTATCTAGAAAACGATATATCGTTTCTTCATAACCCGTTCCTCTTTGAGGATATGGAAGCGTTTTGCGATAGAATTCATCAAGCAATTGAAGACAATGAAAAGGTTCGCGTTTTTGGAGATAGAGACGTGGACGGAATCACCAGCACAGCGCTACTTATCACGGAATTGCGTAGACTTGGGCTTGAAGCCTCTTACACTGTGCCAATGGGAGATGAGCCCTACGGTGTCACAATGGACAACATCAAAAAGGCAATTGAGGAGGGTATCACACTAGCAATTACCGTAGATTGTGGTATCTCATGCTTTGAAGAGATTGACTATGCCCAAAGCCATGGCTTAGACGTCCTAGTCACGGATCACCACCTAGCCGGCGAGGTTCTTCCACCAGCCAGTGCAATAATTGACCCAAAAGTAGAAGGTTGTGGCTATCCTTTTGCACATCTAGCTGGTGTTGGCGTAGCAGCAAAATGCATCTGGGCAATAAGATTCTCCCAATCCCAATATTATCGGGCTCCAGTATTATTACTTCATGCATACCCAGGAAATGGCACGGTAGTCATTGAAGCTGCACGTGTGGAGAATATGGAAATCACAGACCGCATTGCAGAGGAAGTTGTCCCCGGAAATCTCCCAGAGTACAGTAGTCGCCTCCTCAAATTTCTCTCATGCGGGCTACCCATCTACGTGCTGGATAAAGACGAGGAGATGTTGCAATTACGCAAAGCCTTCCCCAAGGCCGATATCTATGTGTATGAGCTTCGCCCCAAATTTGAAAAAGTCATGCCATTTGTAAAAGGCAAGTCTTTATTTGCCTTAAATGAAGTAAGCAGGTTTGCACGCTACACACAAATACGAAGTGAACTAGATACCCTTTTTGGACTCTTTTGTGCCTATATTAGAACAACTAACCCTTTACTATACAAGAAATACCAAGAAATTCTAGATCTTGCTGCAATTGGCACAATAAGCGACCTCATGCCATTAACAGATGAAAACCGAATCATTATAAAAGCAGGCTTTAAGTCTATAGAAAACAATCCAAGAGATTCTCTTAGACCTTTCTTGTCTTTGGTAAATCTTCTAGGAAAAAAATTATCCACAACGGACATAGGTTGGCAGATTTCGCCCCCAATGAATGCATCGGGGAGACTTGGCAAGCCAAATGTAGCAATAGACATGCTTCTTTCTCAATCCCAAGAAGAAGCTTTAAACTATGCGCAACAGCTCATAGCTCTCAACGAAGAACGCAAAAAACTTGGTGAGGAGGTGTGGAATAAATTCCATCAAAAAGCTCAGAAAAGCTATGAAAGCTTTGGAACAAAACTGGTACTAGTGCAAGACAAATCAATTCCAAGAGGTATTACAGGTATTTTTGCAACACGTCTATTAAAATTCTTTAAATGCCCCTCAATGGTTATTACTCAAACAAATGATCTAAGAGCAATAGGCTCAATGCGTAGTAATGAAGGCTTTAATTGCCATGAGTTTTTGTCCAAATACAGCGATTTATTTGAAGATTTTGGAGGTCATGCCTGCGCTGGTGGATTCTCTCTACCATTAGACAAGGTTGATGAGCTTACAATCCGTATATCGGAAGACATAGACTACATGGATTGCCCTGTAGTTGATGAAAATGAAAATCTCGTTATTGACGCCGTCTTAAAAGAAACAGAGTTTAACCAAAGCATCATGAAGGTGGTAGAAGGTTTTGAACCTTATGGGGAACAAAACGAGCCTATTATCTTTCTTATAGAAGGAGCCAGAATCCAGAGTATCCAGGCAATGCAAAACCAAAAAGACCCCGGCTCTGCGCACCTTCGCTTAATATTGTCTTTTGGAACATACCAATGGCCAAGTGTTTATTGGTCTGCAGGCCAGAAGGTTGGAAAAGAATTCAATGAGGGAGAAATTGTAGATGTGGCCTTTAAGATGGGACGAAACTACTACAAGAACCAAGAATCTATTCAACTTACAATTATTGATATGCGCAGGCACTAAATTTTTATCCCCAAAATCTAATTCTAGGTATACACTAAAAAAAAAGGAGACGTTATGGATAATAGACTAAACCCTCTATTCACACCGTGGAAAATTGGAAATTGTGAAATCAAAAATAGAATTGTTCTTACCAGCATGGGTGGAACAGACCTTTTTGGTTGGATGGAAAAAAATCATTTTGACAAAGATGGCGCAGAATTTATTTTAAGAGTTGCAAAAAACAATTGTGGCCTAGTACTTCCGGGTTGCCAACCTGTCTATAACCCAATGTTTGGGCAGTGGCTTCATAAAAACAAAGGCATGTACAAAAAGCTCAAAGAATGGATGCCAGAGTTTCACAAAACCGGAGCAAAGTTGTTTGTTCAGCTCACTGCTGGTTTTGGAAGATCTTTCACAATCTCTGAAATGATGGAAAAACTATACACAAACCCAGTTTTGAACGTACTTAGCAAGCCGTTTATGAACTTGGACAAAATCACAGCTTCCGCTTCCCCTTCTCCCAATAGATGGTCAGATAAAGTGCCTTCCAGAGAAATGACCAAGAAGGAAATTGAGTACATGATTTATGCTTTTGCAGAAAGTGCAAGACAACTCAAAGAAGCTGGTGTAGATGGTGTTGAAATTCATGCTGTTCATGAAGGTTACCTCTTAGACCAATTTACACTTAAGTATGTAAACAAGAGAACAGACGAATATGGTGGAAGTTTTGAAAATAGATATAGATTTGCTGTAGAAATAGTCAAAGCTATCAAAAAAGTTTGTGGAGATGACTATCCAGTATCTCTTAGATACAGCGTAATCTCAAAGACAAAAGGATTTAGACAGGGTGCTCTTCCTGGTGAAGACTATACGGAAGTTGGTCGAGATATGGAAGAAAGTGAAAAGGCTGCAAAGTATCTTGAAGAGGCTGGCTATGACATGCTCAACTGTGATAACGGCACATATGATGCTTGGTACTGGGCCCATCCTCCAATTTATATGCCAGAAAACTGTAACCTTGCAGACGTTGAACATATTAAAAATTTCGTTACTATCCCAGTTGTTGCAGCTGGAAGACTAGATCCGTTTGTAGCCGCACAAGCAATTGAGGAAGGAAAACTAGATGGCGCTGGTTTTGCACGTCCATTCCTTGCAGACCAAGAATGGGTCACAAAACTCATGGCTGACAAAGCAGACGATATCCGTCCATGTATTCTGTGCCACAACGGATGCTTTAATATGTGTCACTATAAGGGCGTTCCAAACGACCAAGACCTTAGCGATTCTCTACATCTTGCTCGCTGTGCAGTTAATGCAGAAACCATGCAGTGGAATAAGCATAAGATTGTAAAGGCATGGGAATCAAAGACTGTAGCTATCATTGGTGGTGGCATTGGTGGCATGGAAACAGCTCTCGTGCTGAAAAAACGCGGTCATAATCCAGTAATCTATGAGAAGTCAGACCACTTGGGCGGTACCTTCGTGGCAGCATCGGCCGAGTCCTACAAGGGCAAACTTCGTGACCTCTTGGCTTGGTATAAACGTGAAATTGCAAAGCATGATATTCAAGTACATCTCAACACGGAAATTACAGACCTCTGCTCCCTCAAAGCTAATTCCTTTGTTATTGCAACTGGAGCAAAACCAAGATTCTTAAAAAATGTCCCAGGCTTTGAAAAGACTGTTGAAGCGTGCCAATACCTCACAGGAACTCCTGTTGGGGAAACTGTGGCAATAATTGGTGGTGGACTTACTGGCTCCGAGATTGCTTATGAGCTTGCACTTCAGGGCAAAAAGCCAATTATTGTTGAAATGCTTGATGACCTAATCAAGCAAAAAGGCGTATGTCTTGCAAACAGCTCATATCTTAGAGAATGGTTTGAACTACACCAAATCCCAGTACACCTAGAGACAAAGCTCACTGAAGTCAAGGATGGCAGTATCATTTGTCAAAAGAAAGACGGAAGCACAATTGAAATTAAGTGCGATTCTGTAATTTCCTCTGCTGGCTATATTCCAAATCCACTTACAACTGAAGGCAAGGTTCATTTAGTAGGAGACTGTTTAAAGGTTGGAAACCTACGTTCTGTAATTTGGAGAGCATACGAAGTTGGAATGAAGATTTAGTTATGACAATTTAGTTATGAAAATGCCCCTCAGTTGAGGGGCATTTCTTTTTACTGTAAGTAGTTATTGTTAGTGTTTATCTTTCTACTTCAACAGTACCATCTTCATGGACCAAAATCTTATCGCCTGTTTGAACATAGTCTAAGAAATCGTCACCAAGATTATCAATAGTTGGCATACTGGCTTCTGTCCAAACATCTGAGAGAATTGCACCAGCAGCAGCCAATGAATCTATAGGCTTGGAGAAAAGCAAACACTTTGGCTGTCTTTTCATACTTGCAGCACAAAAAAGAACAAGCCCACCAGTTGTAGAACCAATTGTTTGAGGCATGCAAAGAGCTGTGCCAGCCATTGGTTTATTGTATAAATCCGGATTGTTTTGATCTGAACACTTACCAGTTTTATCTCCAAACATCAAAGAATGTTGATAGGAAGCAAGAGTATTAAAACCATTCTTAGAAACTAGAGCAATGGCTTCTGTCTCACCCTTAACTACGGCTCTGCCTTTAAAAACTTTTTTCATCTCTTTCCTCCTGTGATAATTTCTAAGAGTTCGTTTTCTTTGTAGAACCTAGCAGAAGTATAAGTTCTAAGCTTATTTGAACAAGTTATAACAGGCATTTTGCCACACATAGGATTGTTCATATACATAAGAGGACAAATGTGACTTAGAATAACTCCCTGATTTTCAAGAGCTTTAGCCTGCTCAGTTTTCTTAAAAGCTTCCATAACAGCCGGAGCTGCTGTCATAACAGTAGGAACTGAAACTTTAGCTTTACCATTCTGTTTTAATTTATCGTTAATTCTTTCTGCCCAAGAGGATAACTGCTCTCGAGAAAGATGAGGACAACCAATGAATGCAAGTTTTGGTTCTGCATTTTTATCCTTCCAAATAATTGGATAGTTCCTTTCAACTTTTTCAAGTTCAGCATCATCAATAACGTATGTTTTGTAATTGGAAGTAAGTAAATCTTTACCTAATCTCTTTGCTTCTGGAGTTAAATTATCAATATGATAAAGTCCAACGGCACCGTTAGAAGCTGTAGCTGCTCCAAAATCTTTGAGATAAGCTTTAGCCTCATCATCAAGAGTTGAGAAATACTTATCAAGGCCTACAACGTACGGAACCTCTTCCATAACTTTCATACCAATGGCAGAACCTAATAGTTGAGCTTCTGGCTTTTTAGATGTCTTAACTTCAATAAGCCACGTTGCTTTTCTTCCTTCATCTGTCAAAAGTCCAAAGTAAGGAACACAGCCAACTATGGAGCCAAACAAGTCTAAGATTCCTGAATTGCGGTTAACTCTAGCACCCAAAACACTGTTTGCATAAACAACAGCGGAACTTTCTGCCCAAGAAAGAATCTCGCCTTCTTTTGGAGTATTGCCAACTTCATCCATGTAGCAAGTACAGGTATAAGCATCTGGAGAAAGAATACCCAATTTTTTAAGTTGTTCATCATACTCCTTCTGTTTGGAATACATAACTTTAAAGAAAAGATTCTGAATAAAATTACATGGTACACCTTTTTCTAGAGGCATTGGGTCAACAGTAAATTTTTGACTTGAAACTGCTCCACCCTGAATTAGTGTATCCATTAATTCATAAACTGGCTTCATTACAGACAGCCCAAAAGATGTTACAAGATGTCCATATTTACTTGTAATATCCACCATCTTTTCAGCGCCAAAGGTCTCTCCATACATGATAAGAGTTTTCATGACCTTTGATTTTACCTCACCTTCCTTCCCTTCCAGAATTCCTTTTTGTCGTTCGGTTAATATCATAACTTCCTCTTTTTATGAGAGGTTCTTGCAAAACCTCTAAAACTTATTTCATTGTATCTCATAAGATAGCCTCACGCAAATAAATAGAAAAAAACTCTTGACAGTATTGTTCTATTTTTTCTATCATGCGGTCAAATATATTGAAATACAAGCATGATAGAGGCGCGACTACAATAAGTATTTGCTTTTCAAAGGCAATGGGAGCAATGAAAGGTGTAGTTGCCGAGGGGTTGAAGCAATGCCTAAGGCTTCAATGCTCGGGCTGTTAGGAAAATATCCTACAGACTGTCGCTCTAATGAGCGGAGAGCTATCATTGTCACAGTATAACCCTCTGGGATATGCAGGTGTCATGATAGGTCATGACTGTTGCATTTCAGGAGGGTTTTATTTATGGGAAAAGTGTCTAAAGACGTAAGACGCGTTTTTTTCGTTGCTGGTTTAATCATTGCAATAATGATTTATGCAGCAGTCACAGGTGGAGCATTTGTCAATACAGCTTGGTCCTTATTTCCACCAATAGTTGCCATTGGCTTAGCACTAGTAACAAAAGAAGTTTATTCTTCCTTATTCCTTGGAATTCTTGTTGGAGGATTATTATACTCAGGCTTTTCTTTTGAAGGAACGCTAGTTCATGTTTTTAGCGATGGAGTTGTTGGGGTTCTTTCAGATTCCTACAATGTTGGTATCCTTGTCTTTTTAGTTGTCCTAGGAGCTCTAGTTTGCATCATGAACAAAGCTGGTGGAAGCAGAGCTTTTGGAAGATGGGCAGCAACCAAAATCAAGACAAAAACTGGAGCCCAACTTGCAACAATAGCTCTAGGTGTTCTTATCTTCATTGATGACTACTTTAATTGTTTAACAGTTGGTTCTGTCATGAGACCAGTTACTGACAAACATGGTATTTCACGAGAAAAGCTTAGCTATTACATAGATGCAACTGCGGCACCTGTGTGTATTATTGCTCCAGTTTCTTCGTGGGCAGCAGCAGTATCAGCCTTTGTGAAAGACTCTGGATTTAGCGGGTTGAGTATCTTTATTAAGGCCATTCCTTTCAATTTCTACGCACTTCTAACTATTGTAATGATGGTCTGTTTATCCCTTATGAAGTTTGATTATGGCCCAATGACCCGTTTACAGACCATCATTGACCCAGACAACACAAACGACACTGATGAAGAAGGAAACTCCCATGTTTCTCAAAACGGTAAAGTTATAGACCTAGTAATTCCAATTGTAATTCTCATTATAGCTTGTGTTACTGGAATGCTATACAGTGGTGGTTACTTCTCAGGATCATCTTTTGTAGATGCTTTTTCCCAGTCCGATGCTTCTGTAGGTCTTATGCTTGGTAGTGTTGTAACATTAATGGTTGTCATTATCTACTTCATGTTCAGAAAAACTTTAACATTTAAAGACATGATGGAGTGTATTCCTAGAGGCTTCAAGGCAATGGTTTCTGCAATATTGATTCTAACCTTTGCTTGGACACTGAAGGCCATGACAGACAGCCTTGGATCTAAGGTTTTTGTTGAAACTGTTGTTAAGAGCTCTGCTGAAAACTTCCAAGCTCTTCTTCCTGCAATTGTATTTCTTATTGGTTGTTTGCTTTCTTTTGCAACTGGAACCAGTTGGGGAACCTTTGGAATTCTTATTCCTATCACACTTGGAGTATTCCCACTCACAGAGCCTATTGGTGTAGTTTGTGTATCGGCTTGTATGGCCGGTGCTGTTTGTGGAGACCACTGTTCTCCAATTTCTGATACAACTATCATGTCTAGCGCAGGTGCTCAGTGCAATCACATCAACCATGTAAACACACAGTTACCTTACGCAATGACCGTTGCTGCAGTTTCCTTTGTTGCATATCTAATTGCAGGCTTTGTTCCGTATGCTTACATTGCCCTACCAATTGCAATTCTAATGATGATTGGAACTCTTTTAGTTATAAAGAAGGTAGCAGGAAAAGAAATATAATAGACGTATTCTGTTCTTGGTTGTATTCTTGTAGTATGAAAAGAATCAAGAATATCGGTATTGAAGTAAAAAGGGCCCTTTGCATATTACTGTGCGTCGTGGCCCTTTCTTCTAGCGTGTATGCTGTAAGCGTGAAAAATACTACGCAAGTCAATGTTTTTGATTCAATTCCAATGCTAGAAGCCTACTATGACCCTTCTCTTGAGGGTACAAATGAAGATTTCTGGGATTCCTGTAAGATATCGCTTGTCACAATTGGAGAGGGAAAACCTCTTTATTCTTGGTTTGGACACTCTGCCTTACTAGTTGAGGCACCTAACTATCCAGCATATGTCTATGACTATGGCAGTTTTTCTTTTGACGAAGACAGTTTTTACAAAAACTTTGCCATGGGGCGCCTTTGGTTCTGTTGTAGTGTCTCTTATGCAACCTACGAGCTGGCCTATCTAGAATCCACCGGGCGTAGCTATCACGCTGTAGAGTTGAATCTTAGCGCAAGTCAGAAGAAAGCCATCATCAACTTCCTTAACATCAATGCCAGCGAAGAAAATAGAATCTACCTCTATAACCACTACACCGATAACTGCGCCACACGCCTACGAGATATCATAAACTATGCCACAGATGGCTCTTTCCAGGCATGGGCAACTGAGATTGAGGGCCGTACGTTCCGCCAACTCGCCTCAAGTGCATTAAGCAAAAATCGCCCAGTGCAATGGGTTCTTGAATTTCTCCAAAGTGGCAAAATAGATGGCTCAGCAACACTCTGGGATGAAATGTTCTTGCCATCCATCCTTGAAAAGGCCGTCATCCAATATGGAATGCAATCCGGCCTTGTCCAGTCCGATTTTTCTGACTATTCCCCTTCTGAGGTAGAACCCAAAAACAATATCCTATTTTCAGTTATAGTTGGTTTACTCCTTGGTATATTAAGCATTTTACTACTATTGTGCTCAAACCACCGTGGAATTTATAAAGGTTTTACTTTCACAGTAAATCTAATCTTTGGATTATTGGGTTCCTTGTTAATGTTCATGATGTTTTTTACTAATCACAACGTAACATGGTACAATGAAAACATACTATTTATTAACCCTGTATTGCTTGTCATGGCAATTATGTCTTTACGGCACAAGCCTAAAAAACTTGCGCCTGTATACAAGGTTTTACTTGGAATTATGGCAGTTCTAGTTGTGCTAAAGCTGGTCTTGCCAAGCGTTTTTTTGCAAGACAACTGGTGTGTATTCTTAATGATTGCACCTTACTATTTAGCAAATGCCTTTGGCTACTTATTGGAGGAAAGGAATGGACAATGAAGCAACAACTTATCTCAAAGGACTAGAGGAAAAAAGAGGTGGCAGCATAGAGTGGAAAACCTTCAGTACCTTTTATGCAAACAGCAATGGAATTGTTCGGGACCATGGGGTTTTTCTCTATGAAGTTAATAATCATTTTTGGTATGAAGATTTTGAACATACCGCACATATCTTTGGCTTTCCGTTAAAAAAACCTAAAAATGCTGAGCCTTATGTTAAGTTTGAAGACTCCTTTGCTCCAGAGGATGTTAAAAGCATTAGAACTGTTAAAAAAAATGCTGCTATAGCTTTTTGCAATGGGCATAAAAAATATGAGAAACTAAAAGAAGCAAACTGGTTTGACAAAATTTTCTGTCAATGTGTGACAGAGTTTGCCTTAAACAACAACACTGTGTTATTCTTTGAATTAATGGATAAAACGTTAAGTAATAAAATAAAGGAGAAAAACAATGGGAGTTTTTAAAGCTTACGACATTCGTGGAGTCTACAATCAAGATTTCAACAAAGAGACGGCATATAAGATTGGATATTTTCTTCCAAAACTTCTTCCTTGCGACTATGTAGTTGTAGGAAGAGATATTCGTCTAACAAGTGATGAGATTTTTGAAAATCTCTGCAATGGAATCAATGATGCAGGTGTAGATGTTTGGAATATTGGACTTTCAACAACACCAATGGTTTACTTTTCAACCGTATATTACAAAGCTCAGGCCTCTGTACAAATCACAGCCAGCCACAACCCAAAGCAGTACAACGGAATGAAAATTTCTAGAGCTATGGCAATCCCTGTTGGAGGAGACACTGGACTGAAAGATTTAGAAAGAATGGTTAATGAAGATAAAATTGAACCAGTTTGTACTTGCAAGCGTGGAAAAGTTATAGATAAGGACATCCATGAAGCGTATCTAAACTATCTCAAAGGCTTCCTTCCTGATCTTTCAAACCTTAACCTTACGATAGACTGTTCAAACGGAATGAGTAATCTCTATGTCAAAGAGCTCTTTGGTGACCATGCAAAATATATCAATGATACACTTGATGGGACCTTCCCTGGACACGAGCCAAATCCTCTTGAAGTTGAAAACTGTGCACAGATTATGGCAGCTGTTAAAGCAAACAAATCAGATTGTGGCGTCATTTATGATGGAGATGCTGACCGTGTAATGTTTATTGATGAAAAAGGTCGCTTTATCCAACCAGACTATGTCACAGGCATTATTGGAGACTACTATCTGTCAAAGGAAAAAGGTTCTGTGCTTGCAGACATTAGAACGTCTCGTTCAACAACCGAATATCTTGAAAAGCTAGGTGCAACAGAGGTCTTTATTGGTAGAGTTGGACATGCTTTCGCAAAACTTAAGTTAAGAGAAGAGCACTGTATATTTGGTGGAGAACTTGCCGGTCATTATTACTTTAGAGACTTCAACAACTGTGACAGTGGTCTTTTAGCCTCACTAATAGTACTTCAGACCGTTGTAGCACTTAAAAAGCAAGGCAAAACACTTGGCCAGCATATTGATGAAATTGTCTCTTATGCAAACAGTGGAGAACGCAACTTTAAGCTAGAAAACAAAGATGATGCAATGAATGCTCTGTATGAAAAGTATTCAAAACAGAATCCAACCAAGCTTCTTGACTTTGATGGCTATAGAATTGAATTTCCTACTTGGTGGTTCAACGTAAGAAAATCTAACACAGAACCATATCTTAGAGTTGTAGCAGAAGCAAAGACGCAAGCAGAGCTAGATGAGCGTTTATCTGAAATTGTTGGTATTATTAAACAATTTCATTAAGCTTACTTGACTAAAGCTGGGCAATGGGGTACATTCTCAATGTTCAAAGAACATTCCCCGATAGCTCAGTCGGTAGAGCAGGTGGCTGTTAACCACCCTGTCGGCAGTTCGAGTCTGTCTCGGGGAGTTGAAAGGCCGGTTTCATTCAGAAACCGGTCTTTTTTTGCCACGAAAATGTGCTTGAGCCAAAAAAAGCCACCTCATTGCGAAGTGGCTTTTTTTATTTCCGTAATTACGGATTATTAGTTCTTTTTCTTCTTAAGAAAGAGCACTACAGCGGCTGCTGCAACTGCAACAAGAACAATAATCAGGACAATAAGACCTGCATTAGACTTCTTGGCTGGGGTTGCTGTAGCAGTGGTTGTTGTAGTAGTTGTCTCTGTCTTAGCAGGCTGAGATGTTGTTGTTTCAGTCTTGGTCTCAGTCTTAGTTTCTGTAGCAGGAGTTTCTTCCTTAGCTGGCTCTGTAGCTGGAGCTTCAGCAGCAGGCTGTTCTTCAACTGCTGGCTGTTCAACAACTTCAGCAACTTCTGCAACTACCTCAACTTCCTCTGTCTCTTCTGTGCTTGGAGTAAAGAAAAGTGCAACTATGTAATTTGTAAGCTCACTCTTAAGTGTTGCAACACCACTATTTAAGTCATCTTCAGTTAGGTTGTATGCAAGGGTAAGAACTGCTGTACCATTATCAATTACAAGCTCTGAACCCTGGAAATACTGGCTATAAGCTTCATAAGCCTTTCTTGCTGCAGCAGCAACTTCAGCATTGGTAATGAAATCTGGATAGGAAACAGAAATCTGGTTGCCATATGCTGCAATATCAACAGCGTAACCAAATACATCAAAAGAGGTCTCGTAGTAGATTGGAGCTGTTTCTTCAACAACAGGCTCTTCAACTGCTTCAGCAACTTCTGTTGTTTCTTCCAATCCTGTGAACAATGAAAGAACGTACGCTGGAAGAGCTTCTTCAACAAGACCCATTGCGTAGCTCAAATCTGCTACAGATGGAATAGCTGCAAGAGAAAGAACTGCTGTACTTGTATCAGAATCAACATATAACGTGGAACCTGCAAGGTACTCAGGGAACTGGTCATAAGCTACTGCAGCAGCAGCTTGGATATCTTCAAATGTAATGAAGCTTGGATATGTGATCTTAACAATATTGTCATAAGCTTCTACATCTATCTCATAACCAAAGACACTAACTGATGCTGTATAAAGCGTTTCCTTAGCTGTTTCAGCTGTAACTGCATCAATAGAAACAGTTGACTCTTCAGTAAGAGCATCAAGCAAAGTTGCTACGTAATATGAAAGTTCACTTTCAAGAAGGTTGACTGCATAATAGAATTCATCTTCTCCAAGCTTGAAAGAAAGCTTGAGAGTTGCAAAACCGTCATCAATTTCAAGTGTTGAACCCTGAAGATATTCACTGTATGCCTGATATGCAGCAGCTGCAGCAGCTTTGACTTCATCAACTGTAATGAAATCAGGGTAATCAATTGTAAGGACATCATCCTTCAAAGAAATAGTTGCAGTATAGCCAAAGAGTGAAACACTTGCTGAAAGACCCTCTTCACTGATTGCCTCAACAGCTTCTTCAGCAGCCTGAGAAATATAAGATGCAATTACTGTCTCAACATAAGATGGAAGAACATCCATAACAGCCTTTTCTGCTACGGCAAGCTCTTCTACTCCCCAACTTTCTGGATAGTAAAGTGTAAGAACTCCATCGCTTACGCTGTAGTAAACTTCGCTCAAATCATATATTGGGCTATAAGCCTGATATGCTGCAAGTGCTGCGGCATCAATATCAGCCTCTGAAATGAATGAAGCTGGGTATGTGATTGTAGCCTTGCCCTTATCTGCAACGACTGTAATATCACCTTCTGTAAATAGTGTGTATTTCTTCACTACTGGAACAAAAACAACTGCTTCTTCTACAACTGGCTCTTCTACAACTGGCTCTTCTTCCTTTGCAGGTTCGACAGCTGGCTCTTCAACTGGTTCAACCGTTGTTTCAGGAACCTGGACATCAGTTACTACGATATCACCAAGATCCTGCTTTGGTGCTGTTGAACATCCAGCAAGTGCAAAAATCATTGTAAAAACTAAGAGTGCCAAACAAATGGCTTTTGAAAAACGTTTCACGAATTTCCTCCTCATGACATCCGTAATTCTATCAATAAGTAAAACTACTATTAATAATAACACATCAAAATTGAACTAGATACAGAAAAAAACAATTTTTTTAGAAAAACAACCTTTTTTGACCAGGAAATTTAAATGTGTCTTTATTCTAAAAGACCCGCATCAAGCGGGCCTATTTTCTTGGATTACATCAAATCCTTTGGCTTGCGAGCCGTGTTACCGGTCTTTACGCAATATGCAATATGGTGAAGCTTACCATTCTCGAAGACGGACTTTGTCTTAATCTGTCCACCCCAGCGGCTTGTAAGAATCTTTTCACCTTCACGACGAGCGTTTTTAGAAATAGCACCTGCCATATGTATCCTCCATAAACTGAAAAAATAATCACTACAACAGAGTAAATATAGACCAAACAAGGTCTTTAAGTCAAACCCTATTAATGAAGAATAGTTGAAAAATCGGGCCTAAAAGATAAAATAGGCATAAGGATTAATATGAGTTGCAAATTCAGCCAGCTAATTAGAAAAATATTCCTTCTCCCTGTTGTTGCATATCAAAAACTTATTTCGCCATTTTTGGGCAAAAACTGTATCTATAGTCCAACTTGTTCACAATATTTCAAAATTGCTGTAATGAAACACGGCATTTTCAAAGGTACAATACTGGGAGTTTCAAGAATACTTAGATGTAGCCGTTTTTATCTTGGAGGACCAGACCCTGTACCAGATGAATTCAGCTTCAAATATATCAAGGACAGCAGAATAATATTTAGGCGGCATAGAAACAAAAGCTAAGTCAATTTTCTCTGTAAATATCCTTAACAAAAGATCTTAAGACCTTCATAGCCTTCTCATTATGTCCCCCTTCAGGAACAATCAAATCTGCAAATTCTTTTGTGGGTTCAATAAATGAAAAATGTCCTGGGCGCACAACTTCCAAATATTGTTTCACAACACTTTCAACTGTTCTTCCACGCTCCAAGATGTCTCTTTGAAGCCTTCTAATAAACCTAATATCATGTGGAGTATCAACATAAATCTTCAAATCTAGAAGCTCCCGAATCTCTGGAACATATAAAATCATCAGTCCATCAACAATAACTAAGGGAGCTGGTTCAACACGAATAGATTCCTGTCTTCTGCAGTGATGTACAAAATCATACTGTGGCATTTGGATGGCTTTACCATCCTTTAAATCTCGAATATGTTGACACAATAGGTCATTATCAAAGGCATCGGGATGGTCAAAGTTGAAGGCTGTGATGTTAGCGTTGTTGACGAATGCGGCGCTCTTGTAATAGCTATCCTGTGCAATTGACACAAAAGATTCACTAACTTCAGCAATTTTTCGAACTATTGTGGATTTTCCACTTCCACTTCCACCTGTTATTCCAATTACTTTAACCTCTTTCATTTGACTCCCCTATAATGACGAATTGGCGTTGTATAAATTGTGTAAATTGTATAAGTGATAAACCGTTGTACTCTCAAATAAGTCACCGGCTTTTAAAATACATGGTGGAAACTGGGATTTGTTAACAAAATCGGGATAAAATTCCGTTTCAAGACAAAATCCACCGTGGGTAATATAACCCTCCTCTCCATCTATGTAATTTCCTGTATAGAAATGAAAAGCAGGAAGATCTGTGTAAGCAGACAAAACACGCCCACTTTTGGGGTCATAGACCTTGGCAAACTGGGTAAAACCTCGAGATTGAGAGTCAAGTCTGTCAATCACATAAGCATGATCATAGCCACGAGCAGAAGATAACTCAGGGGCATTAATGTCCTGTCCAATGGTTTTTTCCATAGTGAAATCCCATGGAGTTCCCTCAACTGGAATATATGCTCCTGTAGGGATTAAAGTCTCATCTACTTCAAGAATTTTTGAACTATTAAATTGAGCCACATGGTCAAAGATTGTACCACTTGTACCTAAAGCCTCAGTTTCACCACTTAAATTAAAGTAGGCATGGTTAGTGAAGTTAATTGGACAATCCTCTGTACAACTGATACTGTAGTGAATTCTAAGTAAACCTTCAGCAGAAAGGGAGAATCTTACTCGGGCATCCAAATTTCCCGGAAAACCATCATCAGATTCTGAAACTTTAATCAAACAAGTAAAACCATCAGTCTCTTTTCTAATGTCCCAAATTCTATACCTAAGGCTATTTTTTCCACTATGTAGCAGATTTGGGCCATTGTTTGCCTCAAAACTATATGTTTTGCCATTACAAGAAAACGAAGCTCCACTAATTCTATTTGCAAATCTTCCAACGGTTAGGCCAAAGTTGGCAGCTGAATTTAAAACTGCAGAAGGATTTTCAACGGCATTGTGATAATGAAGCAAGACATTTCCACTCTTACCTGTTTTATCCGGTCCACAGAGAGATGTCAAAGCACACCCCAAATTCAAAATGGAAAACGAATAATCGCCATTTGAAAACGAAAACTCTTTGACATCCATATGCACCCCCAATTACTTCTGGTCCGAGTCTTTACTCTTCAAGACAGCAAGGTAGGCACTCTGTGGAATCTCAACATTTCCAACAAGTTTCATGCGTTTTTTACCTTCCTTCTGCTTTTCCAAGAGCTTTCTCTTTCGAGTGATATCGCCACCATAACACTTTGCAGTGACATCTTTTCTAAAGGCATTTATAGTCTCACGAGCAATGATATTGCCACCAATAGCTGCCTGAATTGGAATCTTAAACTGATGTCTTGGAATCTCTTCTTGTAATCTTTCGCATGCCTGACGACCACGTGCTACTGCACTATCTCTGAATACAAGCATGCTAAGAGCATCGCACGCCTCGCCATTTACCAAGATATCCATTCTTACGAGATCGGTTTTTCTATACCCAATAACTTCATAGTCAAAGGAAGCATAACCACGCGAGATAGACTTCAAGCGGTCATAAAATTCAAACAGAACCTCCGCAAGTGGCATCTCATAAATCAGTTCAACACGCTTCTCATCTATATAGTTCATGCCAGTCTGCACCCCGCGCTTTTCCATACACAAGGTAATAACTGGCCCCACATAGCCCGATGGTGTTATGACGCTCGCCCTTATATAAGGTTCTTCTGCATAATCAATTTTAACCTGCTCTGGATACTCTAGAGGATTATCAACTTCAAGAACCTCTCCATTTTTCATATGAATCAAATAACGAACAGATGGACTAGTGAGCACAATTGAAAGCCCAAATTCCCTTTCTATTCTCTCTTGAACTACTTCAAGATGGAGCATACCCAAAAAGCCACACCTGAAACCCTGACCTAGAGCAATTGAGCTATCCTTTTCATAAACCAAAGAAGCATCGTTTAGCTTAAGTCTATCAATAGCGTCTTGAAGTTCTTCATAATCGTTAGTGTCAACAGGATATATTGAGCTAAATACAACTGGTTTTACTTCCTTAAAACCTTCACAAGCACAGCTAGCAGGATTTGATGCCAATGTAACAGTATCACCAACTCTAATGTCTGCAATAGTTTTAATACCGGCAATAAAATAACCAACATCACCAGACTTAAGTGTCTTAGTTCTCACAAGATCCAACTGGAAGATTCCAACTTCCTCCACCTTGTAAACAGCTTTACTGTTCATAAACATGATCTCTTGGCCTTCAGAAACAGAACCCTCAAAGAGCCTAAAATGAACAATAACACCTCTATATGGGTCATAATGACTATCAAAAATCAAAGCCTTAAGGGGCTTATCATCTGCTTCTACCGGAGCCGGAATATATTGAACAATAGCCTCATACAACGCAGGAACACCCTCTCCTGTCTTGGCCGATACTTTCTGCGCCATATCTGGATCCAAACCTAGGTCATGGTCAATTTGCTGAAGGCAAGACTCAATATCTGCACTTGCTAAATCAATTTTGTTAATAACTGGAATAATCTCAAGGTTGTGCTCCATTGCCATATACAAATTAGCAAGAGTTTGAGCTTCAACACCTTGAGAAGCATCAATTAAAAGTAAAGCACCCTCACAAGAGCTAATAGCCCTTGAAACCTCATAAGAAAAGTCAACGTGACCCGGAGTATCAACCAAGTTTAATTCATAAAGCTCGCCATTTTTGGCTGTATATGGAATGGTGACCGCCTGACTTTTAATAGTAATACCCCGCTCTCTTTCAATATCCATGTTGTCAAGAATTTGAGTTTGAGCTGGACCCCTAGAAGTAATCAGCCGAGCCGTCTCAATGAAACGGTCGGCTAATGTAGACTTACCATGGTCTATATGAGCAATAATGCAAAAATTTCTTTTGTGTGCAGAGTCAACCATACATTCCCCTTAGGAGCCTCAAAGACCTTAAGATATATCGGAATTCTTTGAACCAATTTGTTCAAAACCAAGCAGAGCTCTAACTTCTCTGTCATCCAAGGTTTCTTTTGCAATCAGTTCATTAGCAAGAGTATCCAACTGATCTCTATTTTCTTCAAGTATTCTGGTTGCATCTTTCATGCATTCGTCCAAAATTGAATTTACCTCTGCATCAATTTGTTTAGCTGTTTCCTCGCTGTAGTCTTTGTGCTGAGCAATTTCACGGCCAAGGAATAGAGGTTCACCCTCTGATCCCAAGGAAATAAAGCCCAACTTACTCATACCAAATTCAGTAACCATCCTTCTTGCAATCTCTGTTGCCTGCTTGATATCTGAACTTGGACCTGTAGAGGTTTGACCATTAAGCATCTTCTCTGCAATGTAACCACCCATTGCCATCTTAATATGGCTCAAGAGAGTACTCTTTTTCATATAAGACTGATCAGTCTCAGGAAGTCCCATTGTAACACCACCGGCATTTCCATGTGGTATAATTGTTACCTTGTAGAGAGGATCAATATCGTCAAGATAGTAGAATAAAAGAGCATGTCCTGCTTCATGGTAAGCAGTAAGTTTCTTATCCTCAGCTGTCATCACATGGCTCTTTCTAGCAACGCCAAGAACCATTTTGTCCCGGGCTTCTTCAAAATCTTTCAACGAAACATTGCTTCTATTTGCTCTAGTAGCATACAAAGCGGCTTCATTAACCAAGTTAGCAAGGTCAGCACCGGAAGCACCAGAGGTAGCTCTTGCAATAATACTTAAGTCTACATCAGAACCAAGCTTAACCTTTGCAGCATGAATTTTCAAAATATCTTCACGTTCTTGGATATCTGGGAGTGTGATTGCAACCTGTCTGTCAAAACGACCCGGTCTAAGAAGAGCAGGGTCAAGGACATCGGCTCTATTAGTTGCAGCTATCACAATAACACCAGAAGTCGTGTCAAAGCCGTCCATTTCTACAAGAATTTGGTTGAGTGTTTGCTCGCGCTCGTCGTGCCCGCCACCTAGACCACTTCCACGAGAACGGCCTACTGCGTCAATTTCATCTATAAAAAGGATACATGGGGCATGTTTTCTTCCCTGATCAAAGAGGTCACGGACTCTTGCAGCTCCCATACCTACAAACATCTCAACAAAGTCTGAACCACTTGTATGGAAGAAGGATACACCTGCCTCGCCAGCAACAGCCTTTGCAAGAAGGGTTTTACCTGTTCCTGGAGGGCCAACCAAAAGTACGCCCTTAGGAATCTTAGCACCAATGGCCTCAAATTTCTTTGGATTCTTCAAGAACTCTACAACCTCTTGAAGCTCGTACTTGGCTTCTTTCTGCCCGGCAACATCTTTAAACTTCACCTTGATATCTTTATCGGAGTACTGTTTTGCATGACTTTTGCCAAATTGCATGAGCTGGCCATTACCACTAGACTGCTTCAACAGCATAATTGTAAAGCCGATAAATATAATCCATGGAACAAGTTGTATAATCAAAGAAAGAATTGAGATATCCTGATCTGAGCCTCTTACATCAACACTGTACTGTTCCAAGTAGTTCAAAAGCTCCTCATCATAGTAAGGAATTCTTGTTTTGTATGTGCCACCGTCTGTAGAAGTAAACTCAATAATTGTACTATTTTTAATGTTAGCAGACTTAACTTTGCCATTTTCTACAAGAATTTTAAAATTGCTATAGGAAATTTCTGGCGTAGATGCGCCTTGATTAAACAGAGTAAATGCAAAAATGATGATTAGAACAGCAAAAACAATTAAACCAATTCTATTTTTCTTGGAGTTAAAAGGGTTATCCCCATCATTTTGAGGTCTGTAGCCCTTGTTCCCGCCATTATCACCATTGCCACCATTGCCATTGAAATTGTTGTAACCACTAGATTTATCATTGTATCTGGGTCTCCAGTAATCATCTGGATTAGTCTTCTTCTTTTCCTTTGCCTTTTTATCTTTAGATTCGTTGTTGGAATCCTCTGACTTGTTAGCATCAAGACCAGCAAAAGAAGTGGGCTTAACCCTTTCCATTTGATCATAAGGAGTCTCTTTCCAATAGGACTTGGTTTTATCTGCTTCGCTTAAGCCATCATCAGAACTATTTGCAGTATTATCTGTCTTTGGCTCCTCAATTTTTGTCTCTTCAGGAGTTTTAGAAACTTCCTGATCTTTATCTTTTTCTTCCATAAGTTAACCTTTAGAGCTTTTTGCAAAAACCTCTTTACGCACAATATATAAAGTTAAACGATTTGGGGCAAGTAAAGAACGAAACTTCACACAAATTCTATCAACGCCGCCATAGCAACTGCCAAAGACAGCACATAAGCCGTCATCATCCACCAAAACAGGAACCCAAGTTCTCAACTCTTGTGGAATTTTCATATCTTGCAGCAGTCTTAGCACCTTTTTAGACCCACTCTTGAGCTTTATATTATCCCCCATTTTGGCATACCTAATTCTTGGTTGTCCCTTAAATTTTCTAGGATCCATCCTTAGACTTCTTTCTGTTGCATAAGGCTGAGCATAGCTACCACTTAAAAGTGTCAGTTTTTCAGAACTAGTTTGAAGTAATATCTTTTGGTCTTCAAAAGGATTGAACTCTATTGCAAAGGAATTTCCCTGCATTGGGGCGTCCTTTTCTGAGGCAAGAGGTTTGAGAGTTATAAAGCCATCTTTTATTAAAATAGTAGCCCCATTTGCACAGATTCTTTGATTTTTATCACCCTCTACTGCTTCACAGATCCTCATTACCAAAGTCATTGGCATTTCAACATGTAAAAAAACAGCATTCCACAAATCAAAAAGAGCCAACGTCTTTTGGGTTGGATTTAAACTTTTAAAAGTCTCTACAGAAATATTTTCTTTAAAAGTAGTTTTAGTTTGGGTCAAAATCTTGGCAGTTTGACTTAAGGAAAGTAAAATCTTTTCTCCTTCAGGCCAAATTTCTCTAACACTTGGAAGTGTCTCATTTCTCATCTTATTTCTAGAAAAAGAAACGTCCTCATTTGTAGAATCCGTACTCCAAGTAAACCCGTTCCTTTTTAAGTATTCTTCTAGGTCTTTTCTATCAAAATCCAAAAGAGGTCTAATTAAATAGCGTGTATCATCTCTTGGAGAGATACCTACTAAGGAACTTACAGGAGAACCACTAGATAAGCGCATTGCTATGGTCTCAATTTGATCTTGTCTATGATGTGCTGTAGCAATAAAAGAACAATTATGAAGAAGTCTTTTTTCTTCGAGTGCTTCGTATCTTAAAACGCGAGCAGCATCCTCAACACCACCTAAGCGATCTTTAGCTAAAGACAAAATTTGACCTCTTGCAATGGTACAAATCTCAAGTTTCACTCCAATTTTTTTACAATTGATCTCATTTAAGGCTATTTCTTTCTCTAATTCATCAGAACTTCTTAAATTATGATTAACATAGACAGGATATATTCTCTCCTTTCCAAGAGCTTTTGTTGCAAGAGCTAAAAGAGCTAGCGAATCACAACCACCGGAAAAGGCAATGACAAGTCCATCAATTGGTTTATCACATAGACTAAAGAGCTTATTACAAAAGTCCTTTTCTATTGTATTCAAGCTGCAATTCCTCCACTGTTGCTCCATTAATAAACTTTACTATTGCCATTGCAGCATCATTAATAGCCTTGTCCAAGGCATCTTTTTTAGGGCCACTAGGTTCTCTCTGAAGAACGTGATCTACAACCTCATCTCCCTCAGAAGGTCTTCCTATACCAATGTAGATACGGATAAAATCAGTTCTTCCAAGATTAGATGCAATGCTGTTTAAGCCCTTTTGACCAGAGGCTCCACCCCCCTTTTTAATTCGCAGGCCTCCAACTGCAAGGTCCATATTGTCACAAACCACAATAAAAGTAGAGTTGTTGTCAAAATACTTAACCACTTCACCACTGTTATTCATATAAGTGAGAGGTTCTACCAATGAGGCTTTTATTGAAGACTGTCCCCTACCGCTAGCATCATTATTGTCCAATATCCTTGCTTCTCTGTATAAACGGAAACAGCGTTTCCTCAACTTAACATGAAGAAACGCTGCTGCTTCGTTTACGGCATCAAAGCCAACATTGTGGCGAGTATGCTCATAAGTGGCTCCGGGATTCCCTAAGCCAAAAACTACAATCATACAATCTGGAAATCAGCATGAAGAAGAGTATCATACATGATATTCTCCTGAAGAGCCTTGAAGATACACTTGTATGTCTTGCCATCAAGAGAAATCTCACATTCACTGCCAATGCCAATCTTTCTGAGATTAAGTTCAAAATCGTGAGCATTAAGAACAATGTGGATATTTCCATCCTTGCCATACATCTCTGCTGGGAGATAGCCTGCACGAACAAGTCTTCTTGAACCTGCTGAACCAAAGTCTTCTGTTCTGAGTGTTGCGTTAATTGTAACCATAATTTCCTCCTACTCTCATTGGTCTTAGACCAATTACCATTGAATATCTATCCTCTTTGCTTTCTATTGGTGAGGCAACCAACAGCCACTATAGCAAACTATGAAAAACTTGTCCACATAGCAATAAAATTGTTACATTATGACCATGGCAAAAAAAAGATCCCCTATTACACTTGTATTAATGGCAATAATTACAATTATTGTGATACTCCTCGCGCTTAACCTACTTGGAGTATTAAACCTAGAAAGTAAACCTTCGAACTTTATTCCTTATTCAGAATTTTCATCTCAAGTGAATAATGGGAAAGTTACAAGTGTTACTATTACAGATTCCTATATAGAATATTCCTCTGGTGGCGAAACTTATAAAACCACAAATCCAAACTATGATAGCTTAGTTAAAGATCTTCTTGAAAAAGATGTGGATGTCAAAGATAAGACAAATGACTCCACGTTAAATGATATTATGGACGGTATCTTTAACTTACTATTCTTTGGACTAATTGCTTTTGGAATATACAAACTCATTGATTATAGTAGAAAGACTTTTCGTGTTGTTAAGCACACAGGCGTTACCTTTAACAATATTGCAGGAATGGATTCAGTCAAAAAAGATATGATGACTCTAGTAGATGTTTTAAAAAATCCTGAAGCATACAAAACAAAGGGAATAAGACCAATTAAGGGCGTCATTCTTGAAGGTCCTCCGGGAAATGGAAAGACGCTATTTGCAAAAGCCCTAGCACAAGAAGCCAACGTTAGATTCATAGCCACTAAGGGTGCCGATTTTCAAAGTGCCATGATGTCCATGGGAGCAAGAAAAATAAAAATGCTCTTTTCAAAAGCGAACAGAAACAAGCCATGCATTATATTCATAGATGAGTTTGACAGTATTGGAGAACGCAGAAACTACGCCGGAACAGGTATAGACAAAGAAAATAACCGAATCATCACTGCAATGCTAAATGAAATGGACGGTTTTGTCGCAAACAATGGACTTTTGGTAATAGCCGCAACAAACTCATTTGCTTCTCTTGACCCCGCTTTGGTTCGTCCTGGTCGTTTTGATTTAAAGTATCACATTGGAGATCCAGATTTTAACACTCGCATTCAGCTAGTACAGCTTTACACAAAGGGCAAAGTATTATCACCTGAACTCAATGAAAACAACCTTGCCTCTTGCTTTGATGGATTAAGTTGCTCTGCAATTGAAGCTCTTTTAAATGAAGCTACAGCAATTGCATTGCAAGATCCAAAAGCAGCAGGTATCATAAACTACGAGCATATCAAACTTGCAGCCAGCAAAATTGGTTGCAAACTATCCAAAGGAGTAAAATCATGAGGAAAATCACAAATTTAGTAATCTTAGTGTTAGTTGTATTTCTCACAGTCTCATGTGCAACAAATACAAACACAACAAGTAAAACAATAAGCGTATCTGGAACAGGCTCAGTAAATCTCAAAGCAGACAACGTCTCATTCAGAGTTGAGATATCTGAAACAGAGGACACAACAGCACTAGCACAACAGGCCACAAATAAAAAAATGAGCCAGCTTTTAGCCATTCTACACGAAAACGGAATTTCTGACGACGATATCTCCACCACCGCACTTAACTTCTCCACAAATTACACATGGCGTGATGGACAGCAACAGAAAATTGGGGAAACAGTCAGTCAGACGGTCTACGTGCGTATGTATAATCTAGATGGTTTTGCATCTTTAGCCGATTCCATTGGCTCAAACATCTCAGGTATCAGTTTCTACAACGTCACTTTTGGGTCTTCCAATAGCAAGGAAGCAGAAAACCAAGCACGTGCATTAGCTTATGCCAATGCCCTCAAAAAGGCTCAAACATATGCACAAGCTGCAGGCCTCACACTTGGTGAACCTATAACAATTCAAGATGGTGGTTCTTCCACATACAGCAATAGAATGAGTAATGATGCCGTAATGTTTGCAGTAGTCGCCACAGAAGAAACTACATACAGCACAGAAACCCCAACAGGACCTCTTACAGTTTCTGCTTCTGTTGAAGTTATCTTTGAAGTTAAGTAAAAGATTGTTGACTTTCAAGGCCTCTTAACAGTATAGTGCATAAGCGAATTGGCCGTTAGCCTAATGGTTAGGGCACCGGGTTTTGGCTCCGGTTGTGGTAGTTCGATTCTACCACGGCCAGTTTCTTTTTTTTTAGCAGTTTTTGTTTAACCAAGAAAATCAACAGAAAAGACTTTATACTCCGGTGGTAGCTCTAGCTTATTGCTCTTACTTAAGAGCACCCAAGCACTTCCACTTCCTGTCAAAAAAAGCCTTTCATTTGGAAGCACCTCAATTACAGGTTTTTTATTAACAAGTTCAAAATCGTTTCTAAATCTCCATAATGTAAAATCCTTCTGGTACTCTGATTCTAAGAAGTCTTTATGTTCAAGAAGTTTAATAGTCTTTCTCTCGTTTAATGCCTCATAAGCGGCTTTTGTGCTGACTTTTTTGGTCTTTGGTGCAATTATATACCCTCGTAGGTCATTTCTAGCTTTAATTGGACTAACATTCTCGCCCACCCCAGAAACCACTGCCGCTGCACAATTTGTTAGGAAAAACGGCACGTCACAACCTACGTTTACACCCAGTTTTATCAACTCTTTTTCATTTAGATGAGCACTGGTTCCTTCTGTGAGATTATTAAGTGCTAGTAACACAGCAGCAGCATCTGAAGAGCCTCCACCAAGTCCACTTTGAACTGGAATATTTTTTGTTACTTTAACTAGGATAGAGTCCTTTATGCCTGTAAACTCACGCCAAAGAAATATGGCTTTGTCTATTGTTGACTTTCCTTCTTCAACATATTCTTCTAATCCAGAAACCCAAGTTTTGATTTCTCCGTCTTTAACACAGCAAAGATTAATCCTGTCATAAAGATTTACTTTCTGAAAAATTGACGATATTGGATGATACCCATCTTCCCTCATTTGTCCTACGGCTAAATGAAGATTAACTTTTGCCGGAGCTAAAAGTTGAAATTGAGACTCTTCTCTTGTCATTGCCAAACTCCAAGTTCAATCAGCTTTGCTGTTGTTTTTTCATTCCAGCCCTTGTTGGCCATTGGATTTCCTGGGCTGGGATGGATAATTGATGAAACCACTCTACTATTATCTTTGTTAACTTTTTCCAACTTTGCTTGCGCATATTTGCCAACTCCAATGAGAATTTCAGGGGAAATTAAATCAAGGATATCGGCTAAATAAGCATCGCAAAGACCCTCAAGTGCGGCCTTCTCTTCTTTAGGAAGATGGTCTGGTGTGAAGTTTTTTGCTGTCTTGCCCGGCTCAAGAAAACCAAGTGGGCAATAGTTAAACACAGTGTGGGAAGTAAAAAAATCGGAGGCATTGGGATACTTTTGAGAGAAGAGACCCCAAAATCGTCTTCCGCTACCTTCAGACCTAGGGCAGTTAAAGCCCAAGACAGGCCTAGAAGGATGCTCTTTTTGTGGCTTTTCAACTGGAGTCTCTATTTTCATCCAGTTTTTGACAAAATTGACCTCTCCAAAGGGAACGCCTGTTTGCATCATGCCAAAAGGTCCTGGATTCATACCTAGAAAAAGAGCCTTTGGATTGGGATGCACATATTGTGAAAGATAAAGTTCATGTGGTTGCCAAGCATAAGAAAGCGGGTTGTAAATATAGCCGTCAAAAGTAAATGCTAATGCATCTACTTGCAAGCTAAACTCCTTTGTTCTATCAATCAACGTCTGTGTAAAATCCATGAAATCATTATGGATTGCTTTAAATCTACTTTCAAGTGCTTTTTGATTATGAGTAGAATGGCCAAAAAGTGCCAAATATGTATACCTTTGAGATAGTTGCCAAAACAAATTTACATTCTTATATTTCTGTTCATGGGAAAAAGTAAAAAAATCGCAACTTGTTTATTATCAATCTACCTGCTTACATCAGCAATTGTAGTTCTTTTCATGCCAGCTCAGAGATCCATTATTTGGTATGCTCTTATATCCATGGCTCTAATTTGGCTGATACCTTGGATAGTGGAAAAACTAAAGCTAGAAATATCGGACTTAACCTATATTTTGTTTATGATATTCATTGTGCTTGGGACTTACACCAACAACCGATACAATTTATGCCGAGTTTTGTGGTGGTTTGATATTGCTCTTCATCTATCTTCAGGAGTGATGCTTTCTCTCCTAGCTGGCGATATCTTTTTTCCTCTTTCAAAAAAACATGTAAATCCTCTTTGGTTTGAGCTCTTTTTCATGTTTGTCTTTGCCGTTGCAAGTGCAGGTTTTTGGGAAATCCTTGAATTCTCATTTGACTGCATAACAGAACTAGACGTTCAAAGAAACCTCACTAGAGACAGAGAATTCTTTGGCGCCATGTGGCAAAACAATGGCATCATAGACACAATGAATGACATGATTAATGGCACTGTTGGAGGCTTAATAGGTTGCACAATAGGATTTTTCCAACGAAAAAAACTAAAGCTTAAAAGTCTCTCCTAAAAGTTTTTGACAAAGCTTGTTGCAACCTTGAACAATGTCTTGATACGTTGTCTCAAAATCACCAGTATACCACGGATCTGCTACATCCCTATCCAAAAGCATAGATACTTTTGCTTTTGGGTCATTGTTTGTCATTCTAAGAATGTTTGCATAATTGTATTTATCCATAACTTTTATCACATCAAAAGTATTGTAATCTTTAACTGTCAGCTGTCTTGCCTTGTGAGAAAAGCCTTTTATGCCATGCCTTTCCAATGTTCTTCTTGCAGGAGGATAAACATCATTTCCTATCTCTTCCCTACTTGTTGCTGCAGAGTCAACAATAAACTTTTCTGAAAGGCCAGCATTTTCCACCATTTTGGTAAAAACTGCTTGGGCCATTGGGCTACGGCAAATATTGCCGTGGCAGACAAACATTATCTTCATCTCTATTTTTCCTTTCTCAAATGCCGT
>CAVFGI010000014.1:0-46126 GCA_963621975.1 Selenomonadaceae bacterium | reverse complement strand
ACCTTGTCTCAAGTGTTTGCCAATCTGTTTAGGACGTTTAGGTCGTTTGGGTCGTATGGGTCGTGTGGGTCGTTTGGGTTGTGTCAGATGTGTGGGTCGTTCCAGTGTAGGACATATGGAACGTTTCATGTTGTCCATGACTACATCGTTTATTACAATCACAAGAGATTAACGGAGAAGCTTAACTGGTTATCCCTTGTTTCTTTTCGTAAATTAAACTGACTGTCCAATTTTTGAGGGTCAGTTCAAGAAGAAAGTCGAAAAAAAAGCCCTCTTTGACTCAAATTTGCCCGATTATTTCATACAGCTGTGTCAAAATGACGCAGATTTAAATGATTTGACTCGGGCTTTTGAGCTAAAAAGATTATTTTTCTTGATGGGATCAAAATATGTTGCCTATGTTAATTTGTTATAATATAGATAGTTGCTAAAACTTGGCACGATTCATGCTATATTCCAAGTGTCCAAAAGGACAGATAATTAATAGACATGGAGGTCTAATATGAATTACTTAATGACAACTAGAAACAATGCAGTTAGCGACTTTGATACTTTCTTTGATGACATGTTTGGTAAGTGGGGTGTAAAGAACAGCACAATCCCATCAGTTGATGTCTACGAAGACGAAAAAGCTTATTACCTTGAAGCTGAGCTTCCAGGATATACCGTTGATGATGTGAATATTCACGTTGAGAAACATGTTCTTCACATTTCTTCCGAGAAGATTAATGAGAAGAAAGAGAACAAGAAGTTCTTGGTTCGCGAACGCGGATACGTAAAATTTGACAGGTCCTTCACTCTTCCTGAAGGCATTAACGAAGATCAAATTGAAGCTGAATTCAATAATGGTGTTCTTACAGTTACACTTCCTAAGACTCCAGTTGAGCAGCCAAAGAAGATTGAAGTTAAGATTAAAAAGTAACTAAAGTCTCTCCTTTGAATAGTTGGCTACGACCTTTTGGCCGTAGCCTTTTTTTTGATTAAAGAACACCCATAATACTAATACATCACAGCAAAACATTGTTTTGTTTGCACGCACATCTGTTTCATCTGTTTACCAATCTGTTTACGGTGTTTCAGTCGTGTAGGTCGTGTCCCATACGTGCTAGACGTCCCAAACGTCCCAAACGTCCCAAACGTCCCAAACGACCCACACGTCCCAAACAGATTGGCATACACTTAAAACAGAATTAGTCAAATAAGACAGAAACTAGAGAGTAGGATAAACGTCTACAGAATCCACGTATAGAGAATTTTCAAATGCCTTCATTAGATCCAGTATAGAATCACCAAGACTGAAGAGAACCTCAACTTTAGCAATTAAACAGCCATCTTCATCCTTTGAAAGAGCCATTTCACGAACAGATACCTCGTATTTGTCTAAATAGTTAAGCAACTCCTCCACTGAGATTCCATGCTTTGTAATATTAGAAGTAATGGAGCCCGAGTTCTGACTATGAGACTTTGCATGCCTACCATGAAGGGCCCATTGAACAAGAAGAATCAAAAGTGTAGTAAAAAGACCAATTGAATAAAGACCTGCACCAACAGTAATTCCAATACCCACAGTAGCCCAAAGACCAGCAGCAGTGGTAAGACCAACAACGGATTCCCTTCTTATAAATATAACACCAGCACCAAGGAAACCTATAGCAGAAACCACACCGTGCGCTATTCTTGAGGCATCGGCAGAAAGTCTAAGCCCGTCAATGCCAACAACATCCATAAAACCATATTTAGAAACTATCATCATAAGACATGATGCAATAGCTACAATTATGTGTGTTCTGAGTCCGGCGTTCTTCAGTCTCTTTTCTCTCTCAAGACCAACTAAACCTCCACACAGCATAGCCACAACTATTCTCAATAGAAAATCCAAATAGTTCTGTAAACTAAGAATGCCATTCTCAAAGAACGATAAAACTTCTCCCATATCTCGCCTCTAACAGTTAAATTTCAGAGCTTTTTGCAAAAATCTCTTCAAGTTAATTGAAACAAACTCCTCTTTTGTTTTCTTTTGTTCTAACGAGGTTTTTCCAAAAAACCTCTAAAATTATTTTTAAAATTTTCACAAGTGTATTACTTATTGTTATCAAGTTCAATTACAAAATAATCTTTTTTTATACAGAATTCCTTATATCCCCACACAGGCCATAAATTTTCCTTATACATCGATATAATTAAATAATTTGCTTTATAAGAAAACCACATGTACCATAACTGAAACTTCAACAAAGTAACAATTAATTGGGCAAGGTTTTATATGAAAAAAGAAGAATTATTTGAAAGTACATCAATTTTTAAAGCCTTATTTGAACTAGCATTACCAACTGTTTTTGGACAAATCATCTTAGTGATCTACAACATGGCAGACACCTATTTTGTAGGACTAACAAAGAGCAATCACATGCTTACTGCCGTCACAATATGTATGCCAGCATTCATGATTCTTACAGCAATGGCAAACCTTTTTGGGGTTGGAGGGTCAAGTGTAATAGCAAGAGCACTAGGAAAAGCAAACTATGACAGAGCAAAATCTACATGTGCTTTCTCTTTTTGGGGATGCACAGTTTTTACACTTCTCTACTCCACTCTAATATATGTATTTATTGATCCAATCATAAACGCACTTGGTGGAACAGATCCAATTGTACACAAATATGCTAAAACATATCTTCTTTACACCGTTGTATTTGGAGGCCTATTCACCTCAATGAATGCCCTCATGGCACATCTTGTAAGATCAGAAGGAAAAGCCATTCATGCAAGTGTGGGCGTAGTTATTGGAGGAGTGCTTAATATAGTATTAGACCCTATTTTCATGTTTGTCATACTCGAAGCCGGTAATGAGATTGCCGGAGCTGCCATAGCAACGGCACTGTCCAATGTCATTTCATTCCTATATTACGTTGTTATCTTTATTGCAAGCAAAAAGGAACAAAGCATCTTAAACATTAAACTCAGCAAACAATCCTTCCAAAACAATATTCCAGCATGTGTTTTTGATGCGGGCTTGCCAGCATGTATAATGACACTAGCAGAAAACATATCGTACGCAATCCTCGATAAACTCATGTCCTACAATGGCCTAGCAGCACAAACAGGCATTGGAGTTGCAAAGAAGGTCAACATGTTGGCACACTCAATAGTAAGAGGTGTAACTCAAGGAGCACTTCCTCTTCTTGGATACTCATATTCATGCGGGAACCGAATCAAAACCAGAAAAACCGTAGGCGCTACAGTTCTCCTATCTGCATCGGGAGCCATGCTTTGCACAGTTATCAGCCTCTTATTCGCCAACTCAGTCATTGGAATCTTCATTCACTCAACAAACGAAGCCCACATCTATGGCATCAAATTTCTGCGCATTTTGTGCGTTGGTGCACCGTTCTCGGCCATAACATACACCTTCATTTCCTTCTTCCAAGCGGTAGGCCACGGAAAAAAGTCCTTCATACTTGTACTTCTCAGAAAAGGGATCTTGGACATCCCACTTATGTTCGTCCTTCGAAAAGTTATCTCCATGTACGGTATTGTTCTTGCCACCCCGATAACCGATGCAATTTGCTTTATTGTATCGCTTTGCGTTTATTCTAAGTTTGAAGAAAAGCACCTTTTCGCAAACAAAGAAAGTAAAATATACAATCAAACAACAAAAAAGCAAGTCATTACACCGTAACAACTTGCTTATAAAAACAGATTAGCAGGGGTAGGACTCGGACCTACGGCCTCCAGGTTATGAGCCTGGCGAGCTGCCAACTGCTCCACCCTGCGTCGATTGCTTTGTAAAGTTACGCTTTTTACAAAAAAGTGTCAATGCCCCTCTTAATGTTCGCTCAAAGTTGATAGAATTTCGCTTTTAGTGTACCATACGAGCACTATGAAGGTCGTAATTTTAGGTGCAGGGCGCAGAGGAATACGACTGGCCAAGCACTTAGTAGAAGAAAACAAGGATGTCATCATTATTGATGAACATGCTGAAGATGTAAGTAAGGCAATGACAAAGGTTGATTGCCTTGCAATCACAGGAAGCGGAACAAATCTTGAAGACATGCGCAAAGCAGGTCTGAACGAAGCTCACGCATTCATTGCACTCACAGGTTCAGATGAAACTAACTTAGTGTCATGTGGCATAGCAGCATCGGAATTTAGAGTGCCATTGACAATAGCCTCAATTCGCAACCTCTCTTACACAGGTGCAAATGGCATCACCAATTCGCTCATGGGAATAAGCCATCTGGTAAATCCAAGCCAAGAAACTGCACAACACATATATCAGGATATAGAACGTGGGATATATAGCGATATCATCTCCTTTGATGACTCCTCGCTGGTGCTTTATAACGTCTACGTGGAGGCAGAATCGCAATACGCTGCACTACCGGTTAAAGAAGTCAGGCAAAAAATTGAAGGCAACTTTATTATTGCAGCCTTAAACCGCAATGGCCAGGCAATAGTTCCAAGTGGCGATACCATGATTCTACCGGGCGACACGTTAAGCCTTGTAGCAAAAGAAGATAGCGTTGAGACAATCCTTAAGACAGTTGGTAGAAGAAAGCAAAAACCACGCAAGATAGTCATAGTAGGCGCCGGGGAGGTCACAGATTACCTAATTTGTCGGTTCACCAAAGCCCAACGCAAAAACCTTGTCATCATTGAAAAATCCAAGGAAGTCAGCCAAGCAATGGCCACCAAATATCCTAATGTCCTTGTTCTTAATGCCGATATCACAAACGAAAGCATCTTTGAGGAAGAAGACTTGGCAGACAGAGACCTCTTCTTGTGCCTAACAGACAGCGATGAACTAAACATCATCACTGCAAGCTATGCAAAACACTTTGGCGTTAAAAATAGCATGGCACTTGTAAATAGGAATCCAAACTACCTTAGAATGGCTAGCCACATGGGAATAGATAGCGTCATATCAACCCAAGATGTAACAGTTGATTCTATAAAGAAATATTTGCACGGACAAAACATAGCAAGCATGCATTCTCTCTTTGACGGACAAATAGAGGCCCTCGAATACGAAGTACCAGAAACCGCCAAGATTGTAGGAAAGGCACTAAAAGAAATAAACATGAGAGGCAAAGGCATCATAGCAGGTGTAACAAAGAAAAATGGAAGCACAACAATCCCTGGTGGACTTTACGTAATTCAACCAGAGGACAAACTAATCCTTGTAATAGAACGCAAAGCCTCTCAGTTTATTCATGAATTGCTTGAGATTGTACCAAAGGAAAGTTAATTATGCACCTTGGAAAAGACCTAAGACTCTTAGCCTCCATAATAATGTTTCTAGCGTTGCTCATGTTAATTCCATTAGGAGTAAGCGTTCACTATGAAGAAGAACCTGCTGTAAAAGCATTTCTTTTGACCATAGCAATAATGGTTACCATTAGCACAACAGTTTTAATCTTAACAAAAAAAGAAAACCTTAATGGATTAATGCCAAAAGACGGATACCTCTTTGTAGTTTTTACTTGGGCTATTGCAACTGCATTTGGTGCAATTCCCCTAGTACTTTCAAACGATGTACCATCATACAGCACAGCATATTTTGAAATAATGAGTGGATTCACCACAACAGGAGCAACAGCACTCAGTGAAGTAGAATCTTGCTACAAAGGGATTCTTTTTTGGCGTAGCATGACAAACTGGTTGGGAGGAATGGGAATAGTAGTTCTATTTGTTGCCCTCCTTCCTGCAATAGGTTCAGGCTATCAAATGGGTGCCGGTTCTTTCCTCTTGGTTGGAACAGAGTCTGTAGGCCCAGTAAAGGGAAAACTTACCCCAAAGACCAAAAGTACAGCAAAAATACTGTGGTTGATCTATTTTGGGCTATCGTTATTGCAATGTGTGCTATTAAAAATTGGTGGTATGGACATCTTTGATGCTGTCACAATCACATTCTCAACCATCTCCACTGCAGGCTTTAGCGTAAAAAACACCTCAATTGGAGCATACAATAGCGCCTATGTAGATGCCATAGTTACAGTCTTCATGCTCATTGGCGGCATCAACTTTTCACTATACTACAAGGCACTTACAGGCAAAATAAAACAAAGCCTTCAAGACACAGAATTAAAATGGTACCTTTCTATATGGTTCATTTGCTCGGCACTTGCAGCAGTACAACTTTGTGTAAAACATATTTATCCAAACCTACTTACAGCCTTTAGATACACAAGCTTTAACGTAGCCTCAATTCTAACTACAACAGGATTTTCCTCCACAGACTACCTTCTATGGCCAACATTTGCAGTAATGCTAATAGTAATAACCATGTTCGTTGGAGGTTGTGCAGGCTCTACAGGTGGCGGAATTAAAGTCATTCGTGTTTCCACAGTCTTCAAAATGGGTAAAAGATCAATACAGAGGAACTTACATCCATCGGCAGTATGCACAATCAAGACAAATGACGGCACCATGGATGAAGACACCCTCACATCAATAGCAACATTCACATGCATGTATCTTGCTACGTGGATTATCTCATCTGTCATAGTGGCCATCTCTGGAACCGATATTGAAACCTGCCTCTCCTCCACTCTTCTCTGTCTTGGAAACATAGGACTAGGATTTGGCAAGACGGGGCCAACTGGGAGCTTTGCAATCTTCCCAGCATGGACAAAATGGCTTTTTAGTTTCCTCATGCTGGCAGGTAGATTGGAACTTTTCACAGTTTACGGCCTTTTCACAAAATCTTTCTGGAAACGCTAGAAAACCTCCAAAAACATGCTATAATTTTGCCCATGAATATACTTATACTTAACGCATCCCCAAAGGGCGACTCATCCATTACACTTCAAACATCTCTTTATCTAGAAAAGAGATTCCCACTTTGTACCTTCACATACCAATTTATTGGTTGCAGCAAGAAAACCAACGAGGCCAATTTATCTTCAACCCTAGAGCTCATCTCTCAGGCCGATATTACTATCTTTTCTTTCCCTGTTTATACTTTTGCATGTCCAAGTCAGCTACACTACTTCATTAGGCTGCTTAAAGAGAAGAACCTAAACTTTAAAGATAAAGTTGCCACAGCAATCACAACCAGCAAACATTTTTATGATGTTACAGCACATAATTATATAGAAGAGAACCTACTAGACCTAGGCTTCAACTACCTAGAGGGTCTCTCTTTAGATATGGACGATCTATTGAACAAAGAGGGTCAAAGTTCAATTCTTTCATGGTTTGATCACAGTCTCTGGGCATATGATAATAAAGTTTTCAAAACTCCTTCACAGCCAAAACTACAAGCAAAAACACAGGCAAATCTTCCTGCAATACAAGAAGTTACAACAGAATCTGACCATAAAGAAAGCTATACAATCTCCCTTGTGGTAGACTACTCAAAGGACAGAGAAAGACTTCAAGCAATGGTCAACAACTTTGTAAAACAATTCCCGTACAAGGTTAACATAGTAGACCTCTCAGCTTTTAAATTCAAAGGAGGCTGTCTAGGCTGTCTAAAATGCGCAATTGACGGCACCTGTGTCTACACTGATGGTTTTAACGATTTCTATGAAAACAAAGTTCTGTCTGGAGATGCAATAGTATATGCCTTTACAATAGTTGACCACTCAATGGGACCTCTGTTTAAAAACTTTGATGACAGATGTTTCTACAATGGACACAGAACAGTATCTCAGTATAAACCAACAGCTTTCATAGTAAATGGAAACCTTGAAGTTGAAGACAATCTCAAAATGATACTGAATGCTAGAGCAGACGTAGGAAGAAATTACCTCAGTGGGATAGCAACAAATGATGAGGAAATTACTAATACAGCAAAGAACCTAGCCTATGCACTAGAAAATAAATTCGTCAAGCCACGTACATTCTACGGTGTTGGCGGAATGAAGATTTTCCGTGACCTAATATGGGTAATGCAAGGCATCATGAAAGAAGACCACAAATTCTACAAAGAAAATGGCTTCTATGATTTCCCACAAAAACAAAGAAGCAAAATGATAGCACTAAAGATGGTTGGAAACCTCATGCGCAACAAAAGAATGATGAGAGAAAGCAAAAACATCATGGAAGAAGGAATGCTGGGACCATACAAGAAAGTGCTAAATGAGAGTTCTACGAAAGACTCAAAATAATTGGTATAATCACCACTTTTAAGAGGTTTTGCAAAACCTCTTAGGAGGTGATTATGTCAGAAAATCTTTATGTAGGAGTAGACCTTCATAAAACTCAATTCACTACATGCATACTTAAAAATGATAAAGAGCTAGAAGCCGTTACCAAGTACAAAATGGATAAAGACGGCTATCAAAGTTTCATCTCTAGAATGCAGGATTTCTCCAAACAAGAAAATAATGCAAAAATAGTAATGGCCATTGAAAGCACCGCAAATGCAAGATTTTTCCGGGACTTAATGGAAAAAGAGGGCTTTGCTGTACAAGTAGTAAATACTCTACGTTTTAAAGTAGTAAACCTCAGCACAAAGAAAACCGACAAAAACGATGCAAAAACCCTTGCATACTTTCTTTCTCGTGACATGATTCCTCAAAGTCATCTCTGTACAGCTGAAATGGAAGGAATTAGGCGTATACTCAAAAGCCGCTCCCTCATGGTACAAGATGCCGTTGCACTAAAAAACCAAGCCCATGCCATTTTACTTGCCTATGGCATTATCACTCATCCAACCCAATTTCAAAGCAAGTCTAGTAGAGACAAACTACAAGAACGCATCCCTGCAAAAATCCGCAATATACTTAAAACAATCTTTGATTCACTCAATGTAGTTGAAACACAGACACGCAATCTGGAAAGAGATTTACGCACACTCACAGCAAATGACCCACGCGTCAGTCTACTTATGACCATCCCCGGAATAGGAATTGTGAACGCATGTATCATCAACTCTTATACCGATGACATTAACAGGTTTGAGACCTACAAGAATTACTCGGCATACTGTGGCTTGGTACCTTGGGTGCAGACATCAAATGAGACTATCTACTATGGTAAAATAACCAAAAGAGGCCCACAAGAATTGCGAACAGCCCTAGTACAATGCGTAGTAGCAATGGTCCGAATGCCACAAAAGACCGCAAATTTTTCATTGATGAAGCAATATCAGAGACTCAAAGAAGAAAAATCCTCAGGCAAGGCAATCATTGCAACCGCCAGAAAACTATCTCGCATCATCTACATAATGCTAAAGACAATGACCCCATTTGACGGGGCAAAACTGATCTAAAATTGATAAGTATCAAATCTGAGTTCGACACACTTTATGGCCATGAAAGCCGAATTGGAGAATGAACCGACGGTATCGCATCCTTCTATGGTCCTTTGAGACCGAAATTAGAGACTGAGTTAAAACATCCGCGATTTGATGCAAAGGAGGCCCAAATGAAATTAGGAAGACCACACTGTCCAGACATATAAAGCAACGTGCAAGGCACAATGCCATTGAAGGATTATCAACCTGAGGCACAAGTGTTGGTCTATTTAAGAAAATTAATATCGGCTTGAGTAAAACCTAACTTAAAAAGTTTAGCTCGCATTTCATATGATGAAAGCCCCTTTGCTGAAACCTTAGCTGAAAGCTTCTCATATGCTGCGCAAATCAAAGTCATAGTATAATCAGGGTCATACATATCATCCAAAACCTCTTTAGCAACAGCTTTATTAGTCCCTTTAGCACAAAGACGTGCCAAAACTAAAGACTTGCCTTCAGGGTGACGTTTATTATTAGAGCGAACAAAGGATCTAACGTAACGCTCCTCGCTCAAAGAGCCATCAGAGGATAGAGAATCCAACACAGTTTCCACAAGAACCGCATCATATTCTTTATTCAAAAGTTTCTGCCTAAGCTCAGATCTATTATGCTCTCGCATTGAGAGATAGCGAAGCGCTTGTTGTTCACAATTAAAAAAAATAGAGCCAGTTCCAGAATTTGGAATTGGCTCCTTCTTGTCCATATTTACCATATGTACAGCAGTACAAAACTAACGTTTTGAGAACTGGAAGCGGCGTCTTGCACCTCTCTGACCGTACTTCTTTCTTTCCACCATTCTTGGGTCTCTTGTAAGGAAGCCGTTCTCATGGAGAGCAGGTCTGTTAGCTTCATTTTCAGCAACGAGAGCACGTGCAATACCATGACGGCAAGCACCTGCCTGGCCGGAAGGACCACCACCACAAACAGTGATGACAATATCAAACTTTGAAAGGTTATCTGTGACATCCAAAGGCTGCTTTACCTGATAAACGCAAAGAGGATCTTTGAAGTACTCTTCAAGCTCTCTTCCGTTAATAGTAATCTTGCCACTACCTTCACGGAGATAGACACGAGCAACAGCTGTCTTTCTTCTACCTGTGCCCTGACCAAGGTTAATGTTCTTTTCTTCTGTCTTTGCCATCTTCAAACCCCTTAGAATTCAACCTTAATTGGCTGCTGTGCTGCATGTGGATGATTAGCGTCAGCATAGACCTTCATATTGGTGAAGAGCTTGCGTCCGAGTGGTCCCTTTGGAAGCATACCCTTAACTGCGTGTTCAAGTGGATATGTAGGTTTGCGAACTACCATCTGAGCATAAGTCTCTTCTTTCATTCCACCTGGATACATGGAAACACGGCGATACATCTTGTCATTGGCCTTGTTGCCGGACATAGCTGCCTTTGCTGCATTGATGATAATAACATAATCACCCATGTCCTCGTTTGGGACATACTCTGGTTTATTCTTGCCACGAAGGATATTTGCGGCCTTAACTGCAACACGTCCGAGCTCCTGGCCCTCAGCGTCAATCAAGTACCACTTTTTTTCCACTGATTGTGGCTTTACAAAAATAGTCTTCATATAAACACCTGTATAAAAATGTTTTTTCGTGCAGCTCCAACACCATCCAATGAGCGGTCTTCAGGTCTTGCAACCCGCCTTAGCCAACCTCACACTTTGGAACCCCGTGGGAAAGGGGTTTGAGTCCCTTTGCGCAAGCAGACAAAACGGCGCACGAATCAGATAATATATTTCAACGGTAGACTTTGTCTAGTGGTGAGAGCTTCAAATCTTCACAAAACTAGCCTTATCTTTTGAAAACGTTCCCATACGCCCGTTATCGAACTTCACATCAAAGACTTCACGCCCAGCTGACATCCTCAATTTAACTATAGTCCCTTCACCATAGAAGTCACTTTTAATGCGGTCATTAACAGCAAACTCCACTTTTTTGGCAGGCTGTTCCACCTTGTTTGCCTTCTTCACCAAGATAGGCTTTGCCATATTGCGGATATTGTACTTGCCCACCTCAGAAGGCTTAGGCCCAGCGTTCTTAACCGGCTCAGTTTTGTGATAGCAGTACTTGGGTCTTTCATACCAGTCAGAGCCCCAGTCAGAGCCCCAGTCATATCCCCCAAAACCGATATCCCTGGAATTTGTTTTTATTTCTTCCACATGTTCAGGAGATATTTCCTTTAAAAACATACTAGGAGTCTCTCTTTGGGACATTCCCCAGCGCATACGACTAAATGTTGTGGTCATATAGAGTTCTTTTCTGGCACGTGTCATTGCAACATAGCAAATACGCCGCTCCTCTTCAAGATCGGCCTCAGTACTATCTTCTCTGTTTCCGGGAAAGATCTCATCCTCCATGCCAACCATGAAGACCCTATCATACTCAAGACCCTTGGTGTTATGCATGGTGATTAGAGTAACGCCATCTTCTTTTTTACCTTCTGCATTATTGAGAGATGATGGATCCAAGGCTGCAAATTCCAAGAAAGCATTAATACCTTCTTGCCCATCTGAGAATTCTGGAAGAGAAAGCATACTGACAAGTTGATCAAGGTTATCGGTGCGTTTGTTTACATCATTATGCTCATCCATATCACGTTGTCTGTAGTATTTTAGGATACCAAAATCACTGAGCATTTTCTCCAAAAGATCACCATTGGAAATAACTCCAAATTGTTGCTGGCAATTAAAATAAGCATTAAGAAACTCTGCAACTCCTCCTACAGCACCACCTTTAATTATTCCCTCTTCAATAGCATTTTTTGAGCTTTGAATTAAGTCTCCATCCACCATTAGATTAGAATGAGAATATTCCAGAATTTTGCCAACACTTGTATCACCAACCTTACGTGCAGGTTTATTAATCATTCGCTGGTAAGCTACCGAATCCTTAGGATTAGATAAAAGCGAAATCAAAGCAATGCAGTCCCTGACCTCTTCTCTGTCGTAAAACCTAAGGGAGCCAACCAAATGGTATGGAATGGAATTAAGCATAAAACGGTCTTCAAAGTCCTTTGATTGCGCATTAGTCCTGTAAAGCACAGCACTATTATTGTAAGCATTAGGGTCTTTTAGGTTAGCTTTCTTAAGGATTTCAACTACCTTATCTGCCTCATCACGTCCTGTATTCAAGTAAAAAACCTGCGGAAGCTGCCCACCATGATTTACAGCACTTAGGGACTTTTTAACTCTGGTGTTGTTTTTTGTAATAACATCATTTGCAGCCGCCAAAATACTCTGCGTGCATCTATAATTCTTTCCAAGAACAACCTTTTGAGTATTGGGAAATTGATTTGCAAAGTCCAAAATATTTTGAACTTCAGCTCCTCTAAAACGGTAGATACTTTGGTCATCATCTCCAACTGCACAGACAAAAGTTTTAGGTCCAACAAGTTCTTTTAATAGCAAGAATTGTGCCTTGTTTGAATCTTGATACTCATCCACCAAAATCATCTTAAATCTATTGTGAACATGTTGCTTTACTTCAGGATCTTTCTGTAGTAATTCAATGGATTTGATAATCATATCTGCAAAGTCAACATTTCCTGTTCTAGCTAAAGCACTTTGATATCTTGAATAACAAATAGCGAGCCTATCTTCCATGCCATTTGGCTTTTGCATCTTATCTTTTAGAACTGAGATTTTCTTGTAATACTCTGCAAGAGTCTTTCTATTAAACTCAGAGCCAGCAAATTCTTGAGTCAATAGAGTTACACTATCGTCATCATCATAAATTTTGAAGTTCTCATTTAACCCTACTCTTGTGCCATACTTTCTTAAAAGCCAAACACCAAAAGAGTGAAATGTCTTTATCATAACTTGAGAACCTTTTTCTTCTCCAACAAAAGAAGAAACTCTTTCTTGCATTTCCTTACAGGCTCTGTTTGTAAATGTAACAGCAAGAATTTGCCATGGCTGAATACCAAGTTTCTCAATTGCATAGGCAATTTTAGTAGTAATAACTCTAGTTTTGCCACTTCCAGCACCAGCAAAAACCAACAACGAGCCTTCATTTATCATAACAGCCTTACGCTGCTCATCATTGAGTTGTAAAAGCAATTCATCAATTGGAATCATATTTTAACAGCCTCCAAATCAATGCCATTGACCTTTCTAATACCACATCTATAAACCTGACCAGGAATCATATCTCTGCCCATAACAACAGTAAGGCCATCAACCTCAGGAGCCTGGGCCCAAATTCTTCCAATAGCCAAGTCTTCACCTTCAATAATCTCTTCAATAAGAACATCACATTCTTGACCCACAAATTCCTCAAGACGCTGAGAAGAGATTTTCTCTTGAAGTTTTCCAAGCTTCTTTTGCCAAGTTTTGGCTTTTTTGACAAGTGCTTTATGTTCTTCTTCAGTAGTTAAATCCCAAGCATAGGTTCCTTCTTCTCTGGAGTAAAGAAAAGATCCCATCCAGTTAAACCGGCAATGCTCAACAAATTTATAAACCTCATCAAAGTCTTCCTTGGTATCACCGGGAAAACCAAGCATAATTGTAGTTCTAATAACACAGTTATCAAGCTTACTACGAATTGTATCAATCAGCTTCTCATAGACTAAACAATTGCCTGTTCTCTTCATGGGTACCAATAATTTGGGGCTTGCATGCTGAAATGGGATATCAAAATATGGAATAATTTTTGGATTATTTTTCACTAAATCAATTAATTCCATAGGGAAAGCATCGGGATGGATATAAAGCATACGAACTCTAAATTCTCCGTCTAAGTCTGCAATATCTTTAAGAAGTTCACAGAAATGACTTTGTCCGTCCCAGTCTGTTCCGTAGGCCGCAAGATCTTGTGCAATTAAATTGAGTTCTTTAATTCCAGTTGAAATCAATCTTTTAGCTTCTGTTAAGACAGCATTCTTTGGTCTAGAACGCAATGAGCCACGAATAAGTGGAATTGCACAATATCCACATCTATGATTGCAACCTTCAGATATCTTCAAGTATGCACTTCCAGGAAAATTAAAGAGTTTATTGCGCTCGTCGCTTTCAGAATCGGGATCTGGATATTCTGGAGTAAGAACAACCGGCTTGGTTTTAGGTTGACTTTCAACCTCTTGGACAAATGTGTTGATTTCTGCAAGATTACGGTTGCCAAACACCCCGTTTGCCTCAGGAAGTTGCGTTTCCAAGTCCTGTGCATAGCGTTGTGCCAGGCACCCTGAAACAATAATTTTTGCCTTTGGATTTTGCTCTCTTAGAGAGAAAAAAAAGTTAATTGATTCTTCTCGTGCACTTTCAATAAAACCGCATGTATTTACAATTATCAAACTAGCTAAAGAAGCTTCATCTGTGAGTTTCCAACCGTCTTTTTCAAGGTTGTGTGCCATAACCTCAGCATCCACCTGATTTTTTGCACAACCTAGGTTTTCAATGTAAAGAAATTTGTCTTTTGCCATGCTTTGAGTCTGTCTTTTATGCCCTTAACAGTCAAGATGTTTTAAGCTCTGTTTGCACCAACTTTGTCTAGCAGTTTTCCTTTCAAAAATGAAATGTTTAGTCTTTTCATTTCAAAAATGAAATGTTATAATCAAAGCATGAACTACATTTGGGAAAACAAACAATGGCCAAATTTTGTTTACAACTCTCCCTTAGTGTCTGAAGCACTTAAAAGACTCTATTCTGAAAAAGAAAAGACCAATTTAGCTTACTCTCTAATTGATAATCAAACAAAGAACTTGCTGACTACAAAGAACTTAACAGAAGATATTGTTTCTTCTCTTTCCATAGAAGGAGAAAATATTGATGTTGATTCTGTCTACTCTTCAGTCTCTAAACATTTAGATGTTGTTTTCACTGGTAAATCTAAGGATAGCGCATATGCTCAAAGCATATTATCCATGGTGTTAGATGCTTTAGAAAATCATGAACCCTTAACTTCTGAAAGGCTCTTTGCTTGGCATATTAAGCTATTTGAGAATAAAGCTGGACTTAAACCAAAACAAATTGGAGAGTATAGAGAAGGTCCTGAATATGTAATGAAGTTTTCAGGCAAAATGAATGAAGTTGTTTATGAAGCAGTCCCTCCTCAATTTGTTGAGCAGGAAATAAATAGGCTATTAGATTTCATAAACAACACAGCTTTAGATTGCTTTCTTAAAGCTGCAATTGCATCTTTGTGGTTTGTAATTATTCACCCTTTTGAAGACGGAAACGGAAGAATTTCAAGGGCAATAGCAGATTACATTATAAGCAAAAACTCCAATGATGCATTTCATGCATTTAATATCTCTACAGGAATTTTGAAAGATAGAACGTCCTACTACAATCAGATTCAAAGTACCTCTGTTAATAACCAAAGCATGGATATATCCCCGTGGTGCGTCTGGTTTCTTAACCTTGTTACACAATGTATTAAACAATCACGGTTAATGCTAAAGAAGACACTCTCAACAACTGCCTTTATGAAATCTCTTGACCCAAACGAATTTAACTCAAGGGAAATGAGCATGTTGTACAAACTTGCAGATGGCTCTTTCTTTGGAAAACTCACCACAGAAAAGTGGATGAAAATTACCAAATGCTCAAATACTGTTGCCTTCAGAGACATACAGCATCTAGTGAAAAAAGGGTTTCTAATTCCCTCTGGTGAAAGTGGCAGAAACACCGGCTATTATTTCAATGAAGATGTTTTTGCAAAAACCTCTGAAATATCTCTTTGAGCTTTAGGGGTTTTGGTGTAGAATCTATCTGCTATGGATATGACATTATTCCCCGCTGGAGTGTGTGGGCAAATTGATATACCGGGCTCTAAGAGTCAAACTATTAGAGCATTATTAATTGGACTATTTGCTAGAGGTGTAAGCATACTGCACAATCCCCTAGTTTCTAAAGACACAGAATCTTGCATACAGCTTTGTAAACAACTTGGAGCAAAAATTACATGGCAAGATGATGGAAAAACACTGGTTATAGACTCAACTAATCTTATCAAAGATGGGGCACTTTCACTTGATTGCAACAATAGTGGAACCACATTATATCTTGCCAGTGCAATGAGTTGTGCATTTGACATTCGGCTCACATTCAGAGGGGATGAACAACTAAGCAAACGCCCAATTGGTCCACTTCTCAGCAGTCTTAAAGAACTTGGTGCAACTATTTACCCCAATGATGCAATCAATGCTCCATTCACACTACAGGGGCCTCTAAAAGGCGGAAAAACCTCTATCAAATGTATGACAAGTCAATATTTGTCAGCCCTTCTTCTTGCATGTCCAATGGCTAGTGAAGATACAACAATCCAAGTTCCACTTTTAAACGAAAAACCGTACGTCAACATGACAGAAGCATGGCTTAATAAACAGCATATTAACTTCCAACGAGACAAGAACATGACCATCTTTAATGTTCGTGGTGGTCAACACTACACTCCTTTTGAAGATAAGATTAACGGAGATTTTTCTTCTGCTTCATTCTTTTTCTGTGCGGCAGCCATAACAGGTGGAACGGTAACTGTTAATGATCTAGATCCAAATGATCCTCAAGGAGATAAGGGAATACTAAAAATCCTCTCCAAAATGGGCTGTTTTGTGAATTGGGAAGGCAATTCTGTGACTGTCACTGGGCCAAACCGTCTCAGTGCAGGAGACTTTGACCTAAACGATATGCCGGACGCCCTCCCCGCTCTTTCAATCACAGGCTGTTTTGCAACAGGACCCGTGAGGCTTTACAACACCCCGCAAGCCCGTCTTAAAGAGACCGATAGAATTAAGGTTCTTGTGAATAACATCAATGCACTTGGCGGTCAAGCTCAAGAGCTTGAAGATGGACTTGTTGCTTATCCAATAGATAGATTTACAGCAACTGAAATTGATGGCTACGGAGATCACAGAATTGTAATGGCCATGGCACTAGCATCTCTAAAATGTATCAGTAAGCTTACAATTCTAGGTTCCAGCGCAGCTTCAATAACCTTTCCAAACTTTTTTGATCTCTTTGCAAGGGTATCGGTACATTAGAGGTGATAATTAGAGGTGATAACATGATGCGAATAGTATTTGAGGATGGACTTGAAATCATTGCAGGAGAGATTGCAAAACGCTTGGATGGAGATGCTGTCAAATTGGAAAACGCCCTGGAGGCACCAACAATCTTGGAAGAAGCTAACGAGATTACGCTACTTTATTACAAGACAGGAAAAGATGTATCGGATAAGGTTGTCAAGCTACTGAAAGAAGGCTTTGGAAGTATAGATCTTGTAGCTCTTGAATATCTTGCCTCAATTTGCGTGTGTGAAAAACCTAAATATGCCCTCAAGGTGGTTGAACGCTTATGTGCAAAGACAGGATGTCTTCCAAGTTACAGCACAACTCTTAATGCAAATTGCATGAATGACGCCACGGTTTTGGACGCTCTATGCAAAGACTTATCTTCTGGTGCTGTAAAAATTGCAAAAGGTAGTTGGCTAACTCGCCTTCACATGAAGAATTCCAAAGGAAGGCTATAATGAAAGTACGAAAACCCATATATGCTAAAGAAGAAATGAGCCGCCTAGTTAAGTGGTTCTTTGGGCTGCCTTTAATCTATATAGCATGGATTTTACTCTCTCTTGTCATGCCAACTTTTAGCACAGGCTATAGAATGGAGCTTGTGCTTAATATAATGAGTTATTGTGCCTTCATACTAATTGCTTTAGCTGTAATTAAATACTTCTTAAAGTTCCCAGTCTGCAAGTTGTTTGGAGAAAATGGCCATTTAGACTTTAAAGGGCTTTTCATTGGCTTTGGTGCAATGCTTATCTCTGGCTTTGCTGTCTCTTTCATTAGCATGTCTCTTCATCCAGAAGAGTTCACCTACACCCTTTCTACTAGCGGGTGGGTCTTGGACTGGGCTCTAGCACTAGCACTGGTCATTGTAGCAGCACTTTTGGAAGAGCTCCTAACCCGTGCCTACATTGCTTATTTTGTATCTGATACAATGGAAACCAGAGCTCGGCAGATTCTCATCTATTGCCTTGCATCTGCACTGTTTTTTGCAATTGCACACTTCTCCAATCCCGAGGTCTCTGGAAGTAGTGCCTTCTACGCCATGGGATTTTATTTCATGATGGGCTTTACACTTATGCTTGTTACGCTTAAAACACACAGCATTGGCGCAGCGCTAGGAATCCACATTGCAAATAACCTCATCAATGCCTGGTTTTTTACTTATCCCAATGCAGCTGTCACTACCAATGCACTATTCACTCAGGCTTATAATTCTGGCCCCATGCTCTTGGTACAAGCTGCAATTTGCCTTGTAATTTGCGTTTTTGCAGTATTAGGGCCTCACAGCTTCAAAACTAGGTCTTCTTCCCTCAAATAGCAAACATAAGCGCAAACATCCTTTTCTGGATAAATACTCTTTACAGCCTTTGTATACTGTTCAAGTTGATACTTATGGTCTTCTGCTGAAAAAGCAGAGTCTGTCTTAAAATCAATGATATAAGCCTCTTTTTCAGACAAAGCTAGAAGGTCAATAACACCATCAACATATGAAGTACCATTGAATATTAAAAACCTTTTTTCAGACATAAGCTGCATGTCTTTGATTTGGTTGTAGAGCCTACTTTTTAAGAAATTAGAAGCAAGTTCTTTTGCACAACTGGTAAGTAAATCCTGTTCTTTTTCTGTAAAATTCTCTCCTAGCAACAATTTTTCAACATCAGAAGGAATTTGATCTTCTTGCGCCTTTATATAATCCTCAAGAATTCTATGAGTCAAAGAGCCAAAACCTGTTGCAAACTTGTGCTCTTCAATAATGGTGTCACATGCAAGTTTAGATAGATATTTTTTGCTTATGCCCCCATTAGAGAACATTGTTTGTTCAGTCTCTTCAGCATGAGTTACAGAAACTCGTGAAATACTTGGAGTTAGTTTTGTAACTTTTGCAGAATCAAATATATTTTTAAAATACTCTTTTGGTTTGTCCTGTGTTGCATAGCAAGCATTAGTTTGAACTTTAAGGCTAAGCTCTTCATAGTTTCTTAGCTCTGCTTTAGTTTTCCCTATAGCATCCAATAAATAAGCTAGCAAACTATTCTTTTTTGAACTGTTCACAGTGGAACTTAAATCTGAACCACTGAAAATAAGATGATATCTAGCACGTGTTGCCGCAACATAAAGAACACGTTTTGCCTCCGCATTATCCTTTGCTTTTTCATCATCTTTATGTAATTCAAAAACAGGATTTCTTAGTTTTTCTCCATTATTAGTTAAATATCGTACAGAAAGTTTATGCTGTGGATTTGTATATATTTCAGGCTGAAAACCACCGGGATCTTTTGATCCGGAGCTCATATCTGCAACAATAACAATCTTGAAAGCTAGGCCCTTAGACTTGTGAATAGTCATAATTTGAACTCCATCTATCTTCTCTTTAAACACAGAGTCCATTTCAATCTTTTCTGTGGAATTCAATAATGGTCTGAGATAATCCAAAAAGGATATTAAAGACTCGCCTCTTTTATCGTAATTAACAGCAATAGAATAAAGATTATCAAAGTCATCCAAGTACGGTCTATTAAGCTCCTTAGACAACATATAGTCTCTATAACCCATATCAAACCACAAAAAATCCAGCATTTTGCATATTATTCCAGTGGCTATAACCTTTTTAAGGTCTGTAAGACTATTATCTTCATATTGAGGTTGCTTTAGAACTTGTTCAATCTCACTATCTTTAAGTGCACAGAAAGGAGATTTTAAATAAGCAGCAAGACTAATTTTATCGTAAGGGAAAATACAATATTGCAAAGCATTGTAAAAATCATTTACAAGATTACCTTTCATTAAAGACCTAGATTCTGTAACGGTATAAGGAATTCTTTGCTCTGTTAAAGCCCTTTCAAAAAGAGCCTGATGAGAGCCAACCTTTAACAAAAGACCAATCTCATTATACTTTGGCACTCTTAATACAGGATTTCCTTCACTATCTTTGGCCTTGTCATCTGGCACTAAAAATGTACCATTTGGAGAACACATCTCTTTAATAAAAGAAGCCACAACCTTTGCTTCTGATTCAGAATCCACTTTATCTTTATTTGCATCTTCTGGAATTTCCGGATGCAAGAAAACAATTCTGCTTTCTAAGCGCGGTGTTGCCGGCCTTGTTTCTAAATCTTCATATTGAGCTTCATAATCTTCACAAGAAGTAGTTGTCCTTGGCATTATATGCTCTGGGAATATTTTATTACAAAACTCAATTATTGCAGGTTCACTTCTCCAGTTTCGCTTAAGTTCTATTGGTTTAGAACATAAATCCTTGCATAGTCTCTTAAATACAGTAACATCTGCCCCACGGAACTTGTAGATACTCTGTTTTTCATCTCCAACAAGGAATATTTTGTTTGGACAAAGGTTTTCTTTGACAGGAATACCTTCCACATCACAAATATGAGAATTAGGTTTTTCGCTAAGCAGGTATAGAAGTTTTCTGTAATCATCATTGTTATCCTGGAATTCATCAATCATGATGTTTTCAAACTTTGCTTTATAAAAATCTCTGATAGTCTCGTTCTCTTTGAGAATCTTAATTGCAAGTTGCATTACATCGCCAAAAGACAAAACACCAGCTGCACGTTTTTCATTAAAAAGCTCTGTCTCATATTCTTGAATCAATTTATACAAACTAGTTAACGTACAAAGGTTGTCATCTTCAAGACCAGAATAAAGAAGGTTCAAAAAATCTTTATTATCTTTCCTATTTAAATTGCTACATTGCCATTTATCCACAGCCTTGTTCAGCTCATGTTTTACAAAAGCAAGACTCTCTTGGATTGAGTTATCATCAAATGGATTGGCGATATTTAAAAATTTATAGCCAATCTCTCTAAAAATTTCCTCAATATTGTCAACACTCAAATAAGTATGTAGCAGTCTTACCGCCCAATCTTTGCCATGCTTATCCAATAAATTACCAACTATTGAGTTTGACATAAGCTGGAAATCGTTGTCATCTTGGATTCTAAAATCCACAGGTACACCCTGATGAACTGCATCTTTGCGGACAATTTCAGAGCAAAAGCTATCTACTGTTGAGATTGTAACTTCTGAGAACTTTTTCATTGCAGCATGACCTACAAGACCTTCTTCATGTCCTTTTTGAAGAAGTTCATAAATTCTGCTTTTCATCTCAGCGGTAGCCTTTTTTGTAAATGTAATGGTTAAAATTCGCTCAGGAGATACGTTTTGGACTACCATTCGTAAAAACCTATAGGAAAGAACTGTAGTTTTTCCGGAACCTGCTCCAGCTGCAACAACACAGTTTTTTGTTTCCATTACAGCTTGCCCTTGAACAGTTAAAGCACCATTTTCGTCCACCAACTGCATCTTGTTTTTCTTACAAAAATCATAAAACCTAGAATCAATACTCATACCTTTTGAAAGCCTCCTCTGCATAGGTTAAAGAAGGGACAGTTATCACAAGCGCCATTAGCAGGGTTTGGTGCAAAATTATGGTCTTCAACAATTTTAGCTAATTGAGAAACTCTTTTGTTGTAATTCTCTTCAACATACTCGTCCGTACCGCCTTTAGCATCCGGAATTAGACAACTTTCATTGTAAAAGAAATTTTTAAGGTCCTTTCTCTTGCCAAACTTAGGCCAAACAAAATAAAACTTACCATCTTCAAAAGAATAGAAAGCCCCTATCTCTGGTCTTTTTCCAAAATTTGGGTCTTTTTCTAGCATTTTAGAATAGATAGCAACTTGGAGATTAACCTTATCTAAGGAAGAACCATGATGTTTTGAAGCATCTTTCTTCAAATCAATCACAGCTAACGACCCATTACTGTCTTCTAGGATACAATCCATTCTGCCCTCAAACCTAATTGGACCAACATCTAAAGCGCAAGAAGTATACTCCATAGCCTTAAAGCTCATAGTTCCAAGACGAACTTGAGTTGCTGCATCTGTATTTTCTTTTGTTTTCTCCGTCTCTTCAACACAATCCAAAATCAGAGGGAGAATCTTTGAATATTTGTTTCTGATATACTGAAGGTGAACGCTATCTGTAGATCTTGCCAATTTCTCATACTTTGCAACTTCTTGTTTGAATATTTCTTGAAGTCTCTCTGTTTTAATAGCTTCTATTGAACCTGCCTCTTTTATGGCAAGTTGAAGTGTTGAATGAAGTAAATTGCCAATTTGCGCTGCATCTGCCATATTTGGCTCAAAATCCACATTTTTTAATCCAAGAACACAATAAGCATAACCCTTGTACGGACAAGACTCAAACTCCTTCACACTTGAAACACTTATCTTAAAAGGAGTCTGCACTGGCATAAAGACAAGTTCATTGTCAAAATTTAACTCACATTCATATGCCCAATTAAAGCAATCTTTCTGTTTTTGTGTAATCTCAAAAACCTCACCTTTTGGACTATCTTGCCCTTCCCAAACTTTTATCTCTTTTGCAAAAGAATCCAGCTCAACATCTTTTATTCTGTTTAGTCTATTAGCCTTGAGGAATATAGTTGGAACAACATCAGATCCAGAAAAACCTTCTTCAGCAGATGACATCCATGAATAACCACCGTCAATAGTTTGACTGTAAAGATTGATAACAGATTCTTCCAAGTCTACAACGTCATCCATTGTTTTTGCCTTGTCCAAGGGCAAAAAAGGATATGGATTACGAAGTACTTTTGAAGTTGATTCAGTAAGACCTAAAATAAAATGATACTTCACAGCAAGACCAGCAGAAACTGGATAGTTATAAACATTTATGTTATCTCTTCCTGTGTTTGGCCTGTACGTGTTATCTCTAAGAATATCTGTAAACAAGCTAAAAAAACTTCCAGAAGCATCAAGGTCAACCTCACTTGCATGAGAAGAAAGATTGTCTAATTCTCTCTCACATGAGCCAAAAATGCGTGCATTCTCAGCTTTTAGGCTATCATTTTGTTCTTCCTTATTTGTCCATGAATTCTCACCAAATAAGTCTTTTATCAAAATCATGACATTTTCTTTTAGTTTTAAGGGGTCCTTACAATCAACAACAGCTCTAATTGCTATATCTATTTCTGAAAGCCTCTGAGCCTCTTTTAAGGCTCCCAACTTTTTAAACTTATTGATCCAATTTGATAATGGGCCGTCTTTACATTTGCAATCTACTGCTTTTTGAATAATGCTTACTAAAGTCTCCCTGTCCTTGTAAGGGTATTGTAGGTCTAACAACAATGCTTTCATGCTATTAAAACTATAATTCTCACCTTTAACTCTTAAAAGCGCACAAAAGAAAGCCCCTGGCGTATATGTTGAAAGAGGAAGAGCATTATTGAAAGTAAGTGTAATGTCTCTCTTTTGAGCTTCTTGATTCAAATATGGTTTATAAGCATCAAAATCGGCACAAGAAATAGCTATATCGTTTGGAGGAGTGCCCGTGGAAAGTAGTGTATAAATTTTGCGCATGCAAGCACGAATCTCTGCTAGTGAATTAGTGAAAAGTTTGAGCTTTAACCCCTCTTCCTGCAACGGAAGATCTACAGATTTGCACCCTTCAAGTGCCTTTAAAATGCCCGTCTTGGAGAAAATTTGAGGAAAAACAAGCGTATAGTCGCATGCAAGAGAGCCATCGTTGGCGGGAATGGTAAAATTGGGCTCGTAAAATGCCATATCATATAGGCCATGTTGCTCCAAGTAATCTTTATATGAAGGCACAAGAAGCCTCAAATCATCCAACATTTCTTTGGAAGAATCCTGTAAAACCTTGTCCAAAATTTGCATTGTGTTCAAATCAAAGGCTTTACACATCTTGGGAAGTGCCTTGGCAATACTGCGCATATATGCTGGTTTACTACACAAGTAACTACTGTCACAGTAATATTTTAATCTCTGCATAGCATTGCAGCTCTTAAAGAAGTGTTGAACAAACAATAACCTATCGGTAAAAACTGCCCTTGTAAGATTTTTTGGATATTGGGTGAATTTTTCGCTAAAAGTATCCCAAGAAATGACCAAATCATTAAAAATAGCTTTATTTGGGTACTTCCGAGCACATGCTTCTAAGTAGCTACGAGCCACAACTTCTGAAGGAAATACATAGGTAATTTTTTGTGCACTTGTATGCGCAAGTAAATCCACAATTTTATCTATTGAATTCATGTGCCACCTCTTTCTCCACCTCTTTAAACTGATTATATTCCACAAAGTCCATGCTGGCTATACAAGCTTAAAAACATTATACTGGCACCATGAAACGCGAAGTTAAAAAATCGGTAAAAAAATCGGTCAAAAAACACCCACTTATATGGATTCTAGTCATACTAGCAATTGTCACAGCCATTTTCATCTTCACACCCACCACAAATCCGCTCATCCAAAAGGCACAATCCACCACAGAGGGTAGCATTGACGAGACGCTAGCATTACCTGCCTTCTCTAGTACCGATATCATTGTCCAGCACACTGGTTATACTCTTAACTATGCAGAAGAATACGAACAGCCCTATTGGGTAGCCTATGTCTTAACTGCCAACAAAGTTTTTTCCACAAATTCGGAACGGCAGGACAACTTTCATGAAGACCCTTATATTCCAACTGGAAGCGCAACTCTTGCAGACTACAAAGGTTCAGGCTATGACAGAGGCCATCTAATCCCTGCTGCAGACCAAAAATGGAGCGAACAGGCCATGGATGACTCATTCTATCTTTCAAATATGAGCCCTCAAGTTGGAAGCTTCAACCGAGGCATTTGGGCAGATTTAGAGTCCGTTGTACGAACCTTTGCTGCACAAAATCAGTCCATATGCGTAGTAACAGGACCCGTTCTCACAGATGGGCCATATAAAAGTATCGGGGTAAACGAGGTTGCCGTGCCAAATTACTATTACAAGGCCATTTTAGACTACTCAGGAGATGAGCACAAAGCAATTGGATTTCTGCTCAAAAATGAAGGCTCAAGTGCAGATTTAACAAGTTTTGCCGTGAGTATAGATTACTTGGAGGAAGTCACCGGCTTGGATTTCTTTCCTGCGTTGCCAGATGATGAGGAAATACTGCTTGAAGCCTCCTATGATGTCTCGCTTTGGGATTTTTCCAAGTTCAATACCACAACCACAGCCGCAAAATATGGCTACGACTTAAACGCTAGAGGATATACAGAACCAGTTGAGACCACAAAAGCGCAACCAGAAACATTCACAGAGTACGTGCTCTATTTCTTGTATGAGAATTTTGCAGGCTACAAGATAGAAATCATTAAATGGTGCGAATCTCTTACAGGTAAAGGACTTACTTCACCCGTTTAATGACGGTCTTGTAAAAATCTACCCCACTAGGAAGGCTTGAGGCTGCAATGTTTTCATCAAGACCATGAATGCTCTTAAGCTGCTGGTCTGTAATTACAAGCGGAGCAAAACGAATTGCATTATCTGTAATTGGCCAATAGAAATAAGCATCAGTACCACCTGTCATTACATATGGTGTTGGGTGAACGTTTGGATAAATTTCTTTGACCACATCTTCAACTAATTTAAACCCTTCCTTTGTAAAATCTACAGGCTTTTGTGGAGCACGTGGATTTACAAATTCCATCTCAAGATCATATTTCTTGCAAAGAGGCTCCAAAATCTTCTTAGTCTCTTCAATGCCTTGGTGCTGAATAAACCTAGTATTTATATTAAGCCACGCCTTCTCTGGTAACACGTTAGCAGCATTAGAGCCTCCACACATAGTAAAAGCCATTGTGGTCTTAATCATTGCCCCGGCACTTGCATTAATCTTTGGCAAGACCTTCTCTAAAAGAGGAGTGAAGAACTTTATATGCTTAAAGACAAAGCCAAGGGCACCACTGGTATATGGGGCAAAACGTCTTAGCATCTCCTGCATGGTAGCGTTCATCTTGGCCTTGTTTGGGTCATGCTTCTCTATTTCATCTACAAATGCCGATATTCTTGCAATTGGACTTCCTTTCTTTGGTGTTGAAGCGTGGCCTCCATTTGAATGAGCTGTAATAACAATGTTTCCATGCCCTTTCTCTAAAGTACCAATCATTGCAAACTGCCCCTTAACGCCAGCCATTGGGTTTGTAACAATCATACCCCCTTCATCCATGAGAAGCTGCAAGTGTACTCCTTTATCTTGTAAATACTTAACAGTTTCAGGAGCACCATAACCACTTAACTCTTCATTACAGGAAGATGCAATATATACATCAACATTTGGTTCAATTCCTTCCTGAATTGTCTCTTCAAGAGCCTGGAAAATGCACATTAAAGAACACTTTGTATCCATTGTCCCTCTGCCCCAAATGTTGCCGTTTTCATCTATATCTCCAGAAAAAGGTTCATGCTGCCACTTTCCGGTAGCCGGTACTACATCCTGATGAGACATCAACAAAATTGGCTCGCCTTGGCCTTCATAAGGCTCCTTGCCCTTGAATTTAAGGAGCAATGCTTCACCAATTTTAACAACTTCACATTTGCTAAATACATTTGGAAACAATTGAGCCAAAATTTCATGAAAATGTTCAAACTTTTCAACATTCTCATTGCCTTCTTCACTGACAGTGTTGCACTGAATCATTGTTGCCAGTTTTTGTGCATAAAGTCTTTCTCTGTCTGTCATAATTGTCTCCTTGCCCTAGCCGAATGCACAGCACAGCATCCAGCATTACAGCCACAAAATATTATATCCTAATTGAGGTTGAGTTTTTAGTACTTTTTGATTATTATTGCAACAAAGTAATTCATTGCGGCATTAGCACACCGGTAGTGCAGGAGCTTCCCAAGCTTCTGAAGCGGGTCCGACTCCCGTATGCCGCTTTTTTTTGCATCATATTGCATCATATTGCATCAAAAAATTTGTTTTTGTACTCGAATATGTAGTATTATATATCCATGAATATCTTGATGGTAACTAGCGAAGCCGTGCCCTTCTCCAAATCAGGAGGGTTGGCTGATGTCGTTGGGGCGCTTCCACAAGCACTCAACAATAAAAAAGAAGATGCAAGGGTTATTGTGCCTGCATACAATACAGCAAATGAAGACGCCGGCGAGCTTGTATGTTCGCTGGATGTCCCCATGTTGGCATCCGTTCAGACAGTTGAAATCAGGCAAAAAGTAGTTGATAAAGTGATTTACTATTTTGTCTGTCATCCAATGTATGGCCAACGACTTGGCATTTATGGAGACACTAGTTTCCAACCATATCAAGACAACTTTTCTCGCTTTACAGTGCTATGCAAAGCCTCTCTTATGATGTGTGAGGCCATAGGGTGGAAACCAGACATAATTCATTGCCACGACTGGACTACAGGACTTGTCCCCTACCTCTTAAAAGTCAAAAACAGCCAGTTTTATATAGGAACCAAGACAATCTTCACAATCCATAATTTAGCCTATCAGGGCACATTTCCACGCATGGACTTCTTGTTTTCCAACTGCAAGCCCAGCCAGAAATTATTTTCCAACGGACAAATTAACATGCTCCAAGCCGGCTTAGTTTATGCCGATTTTATTACCACCGTCAGTCCTACATATGCAAAGGAAATACAAACTCCAGCACAGGGCTGTGGTCTTGAGTCAATCATATGCAAGCGAAAAAACAAACTCAAAGGAATCATCAATGGCATAGATACAAATGAATGGAACCCACAAAAAGATGCACTAATTCCATATCATTTTAGCGTAGGCAAAATGGGAGGAAAAGATAAGCTTAAGGCAGAACTTCAACAGCAATTTGATCTAGAGCAGAGACCAAATGTGCCACTATTTGCAATGATAAGCCGCATAGCCTCACAAAAAGGCTTTGACATAGTTCTTCAAAACCTAGAGCAAATGCTCAACGAGCTAGATATACAGTTCATCATTATAGGAACTGGAGATTCAGCAATAGAAAATGCCCTTAAAGACATACAAACAAGATGCAAAAATTTATCTGTTAATATCTTATTCTCAAATAAGATAGCTCATCTAGTTGAAGCCGGAAGCGATTTCTTCCTCATGCCAAGTAGATACGAGCCTTGTGGGCTTAATCAATTGTATTCTCTACGTTACGGAACAATCCCAATAGCACACAAAACTGGTGGGCTTGCAGACTCAATTATTGACATAGATGAATACCCAGACAAAGGAACAGGCCTTCTTTTTGATGAACTTACAGCTGAAAATGTAAAAAAACATGTAATAAGAGCAATTCAGTTGTATAATAGAAAAGAGGGCAATGGATGCCTTAAAAACATAAGAAAACGTGCAATGGAACAGGACTTCTCTTGGGGAGCCTCGGCGAAAGAATATATTGAGTTATATGAAAGCATACTGAAATAAGGAGGACAATATGCGAAAAGACAAAGTTGTAGCAATCATCCTAGGCGGAGGAAAAGGAACAAGACTTTACCCACTGACAAAAGATAGAGCAAAGCCGGCAGTCCCTTTTGCAGGAAAATTCAGACTCGTTGATATTCCAATATCAAACTGCATAAATAGTGGTTTTAAGAAAATTTATTTGTTAACTCAGTTTAATTCGGCATCACTACACAACCATATTAGTGGAACATATAACTTTGACCAGTTTACAAGAGGTTTTGTACAAATCCTTGCAGCAGAACAAACATACAAAGGCGAATCTTGGTATCAAGGTACAGCAGATGCAGTAAGAAAGAATCTTATGCACTTCCACGACCAACAAGCAGAGTACTACATTATCCTAAGCGGAGACCAACTTTACCGCATGGACTTTTCAAAGATGCTTGAGCGCCACATTGAATCTGGTGCAGAACTGACAATTGCAGCAAAACCAATTAGTCGCAGTCAGGCCACAGGACTTGGAATTATGGCAACAAATGCCCACGGAATGGTTACAAAATTTTATGAGAAACCGGCAGCAGACCTAGATATCAGCGACTACAAGGTCAACCCAAAATACCTAGAAAAGAGCCTGGGAGATAAGGTCAACGAATCCAACGAATATCTTGCGTCAATGGGTATTTATATCTTCTCTGCAAAGACAATGGATGAAGTTTTGGACAATGATAAGACCGATTTTGGTAAGGAAATAATTCCAGATGTCATCAAAGAAAGAAAAGTAGCTTCTTACTTGTTTGACGATTTCTGGGAGGACATTGGAACAATTAAAGCCTTCTATGAAACAAACCTTAACTTGGCAAGCATACGTCCATTGTTCAATTTCTACGATGAAGACATGCCAATTTATACTCATAGAAGATACTTGCCAGCAACAAAACTTAATTTCTGTTCATTCTCAAGTTCTCTTGCCTCAGAAGGTTCAATCATCACCAATGCATCAATTGTAAACTCAATCATTGGTGTCAGAACTTTAATTGAAAGTGGCGCCTCTCTTAACGGTGTCTACTGCATGGGTGCAAACTTCTATGAAACAGATTTAGAAAAAGCAGAAAACAAGAGAAAGGGAATCCCTAATCTTGGAATTGGAGAAGGAACTCTAATAAGAAAAGCTATTATTGATATGAATGCTCGTATTGGTATGGGCTGTAGAATTGGAATTGATGACAGACCAAGAGAGGAAGGTGATTTTGAAAACTACTCTATCCATGATGGCATAATTGTCATTCACAAGAATGCAATAATTCCAGATGGAACAATTATCTAAATTAAAACAATAAAAGGAAACAAAAAATGAATAGTTGCAACGCCCAAGGAGATAAAGCCTAGGGCGTTTCTTTTTTTATTGTTAACAACAACAATATCGGGCTCTTCTTTGTGACTTTGAAGGAAAAAATAAAAGACAACTATGAGAATTGTAATGGCTGGAAGAAAATCGCCTAGAAGAATTGGGCCTGGGTCCATTGGAAAGAGAAGCAGGCAAATTGAGATAACAAGACCTGTGACCATAAAGATCACTGGATATGATTTTTTTGAGTTATAAAAGGATTTCAAGTTAATCAAAAACAAGAAACTGGAGCCGTATTTGTCCACAAGAAGCAAACAAGAAGAGAAAAACAAATAAAGCACACTCAAAAAATAGACCTGAGCCATATGCAAATATTACATATTGGGGATGTCCCTTTTCAAGTATGCGATTAGATTTTACGCATAACTAATTGACCAAAAACCAATCGCAACGATAATTGATAACGAGCATTTTTGAATTTCCTAAGGAGGAACAATTATGAAAAAACTGTTTTTTCTTGTTGTTTTACTAGTTAGTGTGTTTGCTGTTGCTTTTGCGCAGCCTCAGAGCGAGCAAGTTCTCACTGTCTACGCTTATGACTCATTCACAAGTGATTGGGGTCCAGGCAGTGCTATAGTTCAAGCCTTTGAAGAAAAGACTGGCATCAAAGTAAATCTTGTAGGTGCTTCAGGCGCTGTTGAAATGTATTCAAAGGTTGTTTATGAAGGAAAAGATTGTCCAGCAGATGTTGTCATTGGAATCTCGGACTCAATTGAAGTTGACCAGTCTTTGTTCCTTGACTGGACACCAGAATGCATGGATGAACTATCAGTTGGCAAAAATGGAAATCTAATTCCATTTGATTACGGCTATTTTGCCTTCATTGCTGATACCGAATATTTCAAAAATCATGACCTTCCAACCTGTCTTGAAGACCTTACAAAACCAGAATTTAAGGATAAAGTAATTCTCATTGACCCAAGAACATCTTCTGTTGGCCTTGGACTTTTAGTTTGGACAATTGAGACTTTAGGAGAAGATGGTGCTTTTGACTGGTGGAAGGCAATGAAAGATAACGCCCTAACAATTGGGGATTCTTGGTCATCTTCCTATGGACTTTTCACAGAAGGCGAAGCTCCTTTAGTCATCAGCTACACAACAAGCCCTGTTTACCACGTACTTTACGAGGACACAACACGCTATCAGGCTCTTGATTTTTCCAATGGACACGTTCATACCACAGAATATCTTGGCATTCTCAACACCTCAAAGAATGTTCAAGCTGCAAAACTTTTCTGTGAATTTGTACTCAACGAAGGTCAGGCCAATATTGCTGTAGCAAATACAATGTTCCCAGCCAATAGCAAGGTTGAACTACCTGCAGCTTTTGAATATGCTCTTATGCCAAGCAAAACTGTTGAATATGATCAGCACGATTTTATTGCTAAATCTGACGAGTACCTTACCCGTTGGGCAGAAACCATGGTATTATAAGGTTAATGAGAAAGCAAACATTCTATAGTCTATATCCAATAGCAGGCTTTGCCCTGTTTTTCATCCTCTTTTTAGTTCCTGTCTGCATTACATTAAGTCAGGCCTTCTTTGTGGATGGACAGCTCTCATTTGCCCTAGTGATTGAGACCTTCTCAAACCCTTACTATTTGAGAATAATGGCATTTACATTGGTGCAAGCGTTGATAAGTACGCTTGCATCATTGCTAATAGGTCTTCCTGGGGCTTATATAATGACAACATACAAATTTCCCGGGAAGAAACTACTAAAGGCACTCTACTCAGTTCCTTTTGTTCTACCTTCAATTCTAGTTGTTCTTGGGTTTGTTATTTTTTATGGAAACAGTGGCTTTCTCAACAAAGCTTTAATGGCTCTTTTTCATCTTGAAGAGCCTCCTCTAAAGATTCTTTATTCCTTTACTACAGTAATTATGGCTCATGCCTTTTATAACTTTCCTGTGGTAATTTCAATTGTTAGTGAATACTGGCAAAAACTTGACTACAGCTGTGAAAAAGCTGCCTTAACACTAGGCTCAAAGAGATCTAAAGTCTTTAGAACAATTACCCTTCCTAGACTTTGGCCTGCAATCTTTAGCTCAGCTTCTCTTGTTTTCTTATTCTGTTTTACTAGCTTTGCAATCATTCTTGTCCTTGGTGGAGGTCCAGCATTAACCACCACTGAAGTTGAGATTTATAGGTTAGCAAAGATAAGCGTGGATACAGGCAAGGCTTGTGCCTTAAGTCTTTTTTCCATGCTAGTTGCAATTATTGTTATGACAATATATTCGGTGGCACAGAACAAGCAGAACAAGGGAGAAAGTATTAAACAATCCCAAATTAAAGTACAAAGAAAACCAAAAACCTTCTTTCAACACTTAGAAATCATTGTTTATCTTCTTTTTTCTTTACTCTTCATACTTTGTCCAATTTTAAGCATTGTTGCTAGGTCTTTTTTGAGCAGTGCAACAAGAGCAGGAAAATATGCTTTCACTATTTCTGCCTATGTAAAACTCTTTCAGGTTGGAAGTTCAAGCCTAAAGGCAATCATTAACAGTGTAGTTATTGCACTAGCCTCCTCCATTCTTGCAACAGCTGCAGCTCTGAGAATTTGCACATTTATTGTTAAAAGAAACCGCATGGGAGTTGCTGTTGATGTTGTTCTTATGCTTCCTATGGTAATTAGTTCTGTAATAATAGGATTAAGTTATTTCATTATTTCAAAATATCTTAGCTTTATTCCTTCAATTGTTCTTGTTATTTTGGCTCATACAGTAATTACAATGCCATTTGTAATTAGAACAATTCTTCCGGTATACAGAAGAATCCCAGAATCTTTAGTTAATGCTTCAGAAACAATGGGCTACAGTGCAAGAGGAACATTCAGGCATATTGAAAAACCTCTTCTAAGACCAGCGCTTTTGACAGGTTCTATGTTCTCCTTTGTTTTAAGCATTGGAGAATTAAACGCAACATTGCTACTTGGAACAACAAAATATCAAACTTTACCCATTCAGATTTATAGGTTAATAAGCTCATACAACTATCAAGGTGCTTGTGTAATGGGATGTGTGTTGATAGTTGTTTGTTTTATTGTTTTTCTTATAACTGAAGCTTTGAAAAGGAGAAGTTATGTCTGAACTTGGCCTATGTTGTAATAATATTAAAGTCTCATATCCACAATTCGCAATGGAGTTGAACTTCTCGGTGAAAAAAGGTGAACTTGTTGCTTTGATAGGTCCTTCTGGTAGTGGGAAAAGCACAACACTATCCTTAATTAGTGGACTTCTTCAACCTCAAAGTGGAAACATTATTATAAATGGAAAAGACGTTACAAATTTGAGTCCAGATAAGAGAAAAATAGCCCAAGTCTTTCAAGACTATGCACTTTTTCCACATATGACCGTAGAACAGAACATTGCTTATCCAATGAAGAATCTTAAACTGTCTAAGGATAAAATCAAAAATGAAGTGGCAAATTACCTTGATCTTGTGAACCTTGGAGGCTACGAGAAACGTCACATTGATGAACTATCGGGCGGAGAAAAACAAAGAATAGCTTTAGCAAGAGCTCTTGCTTCAAAACCGGATTTGCTTCTCTTGGATGAGCCTCTTTCTGCCTTAGATGCAAAACTTAGAGTAACACTTAGAAACGAAATTAAGGATATCCAACGCAAAACTGGAACAACTACTCTTTATGTCACCCATGATCAAGAAGAAGCTCTTAGCATCTCTGATAGCATTGTAATTCTTAAAAATGGTAAAATTGAACAAATGGGAAGTCCAGAAGATATCTACAGAAGACCATCTACTGAATTTGTGGCAACCTTTATGGGTGAATGTAACATCTTACCTTACGATATCATCTTGAAAACTCTCAGAGTGCCAGAAACAGAAGCTTCAAAGTTTATATACCAATGTTTTGGACCAGAACACAGGATTTTCTTTAGACCGGAAGACATGGTTGTAAATGATATTCCAGAGCTTCCATTCCCGGAATTCTTCCCTCATCTTCGCTTTGAAAATGCACAAATTGTCAGATGTGAATACTTAGGAAAAGAATATCTTGTTACAGCAGAATATTCTGGACAAAAAATTAAAGCCTATACTGCTTATAAACCAGCCTCTGATAAGATTACCGTTGGAATAAGAATTGCTAAAATTCTTGAATTCAACAATGGAAAACTAACTAGACACTAGTCAAACTTAAGTTGCTTGACATTTTGAATTTCATCTCTCAATAATGCTGCTCGTTCAAACTCCAAATCTTTGGCAGCTTGGAGCATTTGTGTCTCAAGTTCCTTTATGTAGCGTTTTCTGTCTGCTGGATTAAGAAGGTTGAAACCGGCCTTGATAATCTTGATGTCTTGTTTACTATTTTCAACAACATCGGCCTTTTCGCGTTCTAGGATGTCCTCTACTGCCTTAATGATGGTCTTGGGGGTGATGTTGTGTTCTTGGTTGTATTTCATTTGGATGGCACGTCTTGATTGCGTTTCCGTGATGGCCTCACGCATAGCGTCGCTCATTCTGTCTGCGTACATGATGACTTTACCGTTTGCATTACGTGCCGCACGACCTATTGTCTGAATTAAAGATGTGGTGCTACGCAAGAAGCCAATCTTATCGGCATCTAAGATTGCAACCAAAGAAACTTCAGGTAAATCAAGGCCCTCTCTCAGTAGATTTATGCCAACTAGAACATCAAACTCACCAAGTCTGAGCTGTTTTAAAATTTCTACACGCTCAATAGTGTCAATTTCAGAGTGCAAATAGCGCACTTTAATGCCCTTGGAGGCAAGGAAATCGGCAATATCTTCTGCCATGCGTTTAGTTAGCGTGGTCACAAGTATCCTTTCCGTGTTTGCAGTGCGTTTTCTTATCTCGCCAAGAAGATCCTCCATCTGGCCCTCTGTAGGACGTACTATAATCTCAGGATCCAATAGACCTGTAGGCCTAATGAGCTGCGACACAATCTGAGATGAAAGCTGCTTTTCAAGCTTGCCAGGTGTTGCCGATACAAAAATTCTCTGCCCAGTAACGCTGTCAAATTCATCATATTTAAGAGGTCTATTATCTAAAGCAGATGGCAACCTAAATCCATACTGCACAAGATTTACCTTGCGTGAGTGATCTCCTTCATACATTGCACCAATTTGAGGAAGAGTCACATGAGACTCATCAATAAAGGTAAGAAAATCTGGCTGAAAATAATCAAGCAACACAGCAGGCCTTTCCCCTGGCGCCCTGTTAGAAAGAGGCCTAGAGTAATTCTCAATGCCTGAGCAATATCCAAGTTCCTGAAGCATCTCAAGGTCATACTCAACACGAGTCTTAATTCTTTCTGCCTCAAGAGGATGTCCGGTATTCATGAAATACTCATATTGCTCCTCCATCTCTTTTCTGATGCGGTCCAAGGCAGCCACAACTTGCTCTTTGGGCATGACAAATTGCTTGGCCGGATACAGCGTAAAACTTTCCTGCTTGTTTTGCTTTTCGCCAGAGATAGGGTCAAACCACTGGATAGACTCAACATTATCCCAATCCAGCGTAATTCTCACAGCATTTTCCAAGTACGGCGGAAAAATCTCAATAACATCACCATGAACACGAAACGAGCCACGCGTAAGCACCATGTCATTGCGCTCATATTGCATTCTTGTAAGTTGTTCAAGTTCTGTCCTGTGATTAAACACCATACCAGTCCTAAGTACGTGGGTCATATCTCTAAGGGACACCGGATTTGCAAGACTGAATATACAAGAGACGGTTGCAACCACAATGACATCTCTTCTCTCCATCAACGAGAATGATGCCGATAACCTCATGCGGTCAATTTCCTCGTTTATGTCTGCATCTTTTTCTATGTATAAGTCCTTACCTGGCACGTATGCTTCAGGCTGATAATAGTCATATGTAGAGACAAAATATTCAACACGATTTTCTGGAAAGAAGGACTTAAACTCCTTGTACAACTGAGCAGCCAAAGTCTTGTTGTGAGATAAAACAAGGGTAGGACGTTGCACTTTCTCTATAATTTTTGCCATAGTGTACGTCTTTCCGGACCCCGTTACACCTTTTAGCGTCTGATATCTGTCTCCATTAAGAACGCCCTCAGAGAGCTTATCTATTGCCTGTTGTTGATCCCCAGAAGTTTCAAAAGGAGCATGAACTACAAATGGTTTATCTGTCCATTGAACTGCTCCATGGACATTCTGAACTAATTCTCCACCCCAACTTGAATCAAGCTCTGCCATTATGTTCTTCCTATCTTTTACTGAGATATCCAGCTCAAATACTCTTCTGTGCGTTCAACAAGCTCAACGGTAAGTTTAACCGTTGAACCATTGCGGTTTACCACAACAGAAACCTTGTCGCCAGGCTTTGTATTTGAAAGCGAAGTAAATAGGTCATTGTAATCTGTGATATCCACCCCGTTGACTTGAGTAATAATATCGCCACCCAAATAAATAACAGACGAGCCATATAAAACTTGAGTTGTACCAGCTTTAAGCCCAGCCTTATCTGCTTTTCCATTTGAAACAACCTGACTAACTAGAAGACCCTTTGAAACTTTAAGACCAGCATAATCCACAATAGATTGAGAAAGCTGAACTGGAACAATATCAAGCCATCCCCTAGTTACCTTGCCGTACTTTATGAGATCTGCAACAGCATCTGAAGCAGTATTTGAAGCTACAGCAAAGTTCATCCCTTGGCTAGTACCACTAGTTGAGTAAATTGATGTATTAATACCAATTACTTCCCCTTTTGTATTAAGCAGTGGACCACCAGAGTTTCCTGGATTTATAGGCGCAGAAGTTTGAATCATACCCAAGAGAACCTTGCCATCTTCATCTCTAATTGGTCTACTTAAGCCGGAAATACAACCGGTGACAAGAGTTCTGTCATAACCAAAAGGGTTACCAATAGCAAGAACTTTTTGTCCCACCACAAGAGAGTCTGAATCTCCAAATGTCAAATATGTGAGTTGAACTCCATCCTCTGGAGTAATACGAATAACAGCAATATCGTTCTCGCTATCTATTCCAATCAATTCAGCCTCATAAGTAGAGTTGTCATAAAGAGATACAGTTATAACAGATGCGTCTGCAATCACATGCTCATTTGTAACAATGTAGCCATTAGAAGAAACCAAGAAACCAGAACCAGTATCTGTAGTAGGAACGGCATCAAAGTATGAAGAATCATTTGAAACCCTTGTTTCAATGTGAACTACAGCTTTGTTGCATTTCTCAAATATGCTAATATTTTGAAGTTCGTCTTCACTATAATTCCAAGAGCCTTCATTTCCTTGGAAAAGACTTACCCCAGACTCTCCATAATAGATGTTATCTACAGGAACTCCAGCCATCTCCAAAAGACCTTTTTCTCCAGACGTGCTAATAACATCTTGCAAAGCACTTCTAAGCTCCTTTTGCCTCTGTTTTGACTCTATTGCATATGTCCATTTTACCAATGCATAGCCAATCAAAACCACGAGTATAATTCCAAGAACAATCAAAAGAATCTTAACTGCTTTGCTTTTAATCTTCATGTCCAAAATAGTAACGCAAAAGCAGAAGCATGCCAATATAATCCAATATAATTACAGAGTTTTAAAGCTAGGATCACAGCCTTGTTTTGTGCAGTTATCTGCTGCCATTTTTGAAGCAAAATCAAGCATTTGCTTGGCTTCAATTTCAGTTATATCTTCTATGCCCTTCTTGGTGGTGTCCTTTCTCTTTTGAAGTTGTGCCAAAATTGAACCAGAAAAAACATCTCCACAACCAATGGTATCAACAAGATTCTCAACTTTACAGGCTGGAACGTTTACTATAAAGTTTGGAGCATACCAAGAAGCCCCCCTTTCTCCTCGTGTCACAATAAGATGCAACTTGCAATACTTTCTCAGCTCTTGTACAGCCTCATCTAGTGAGAGATTTGAGAAAACTAGATTCAAATCATCCTCACTTATTTTTACAATCTCACATTTTTGAGCATACTGAAGCATATTTATTTTAAAGTCTTCAATATCCTCAATAACCATTGGTCTAACATTGGGATCGTAAAAAATAACCGGACTAGGACTTATGGTCTCTATTGCAGGAAAAATAGCATCTCTAGTAGATGAAAAAGAGAGCAACAATGAACCTGTCATAATAAAATCAATGTCCGTCATGACAGAGAAAGCGTTAGAAAGTTGGGAAGCAGTGACGTTTGCGGCTACTGTTTGCTTCCAATCAAAGATGTACTCAGCTTTTCCATCTTGGTCAATTATAGCCTTGCTACACAATGTAGGAAGGTCAACATTACACAACTGAGGATCAAACATTATGCAGTTGTTAATAAGCTTTTCAAGAATCATATTACCGTAAGAATCACTTGAAACCTTGGTAAAAAGTGCAGTAGAAGTGCCAAGTCTAGCAGTAGTTAGTGCAACATTTAGCGGACATCCTCCAATAGTCTCTGAAATAGTACCATTTTTATAAGCAACATCTATCAACGATTCTCCAACACAAACTATCATATCTACTCCATATTGCACGTTTGGCGCGTACTCTTTAATATAGATACGATTATGGCATGTTTTAACACAATATGCTATTATCAGAGACACTTTAGGGCCCCTTTGGAAGGGCTACGGAGGAAATTATGGATAAGAATGAAACCATCATTGAAGAGACCGAGTCAAAAGAAAAAGCTCCTCTCAACTTCATTGAAAAAATCATTGAAGACGACCTAGCAAACGGAAGAGTACCAAACAATCAAATAGTTACTCGTTTTCCACCAGAACCAAATGGGTACTTACACATTGGACACATCAAAAGCATCTGCCTGAATTTTGGTCTTGCCCAGAAATATGGTGGAATTTGTCACCTAAGACTGGACGACACCAACCCAGAAAAAGAAGACATGGAATATATCAACTCCATCAAGTCCGATATCAAATGGCTTGGCTTTGATTGGGGAAAGCATGAATACTATGCCTCAGACTACTATGATCAGCTTCATGAAATTGCAATAGACCTAATAAAAAAAGGCATGGCATACGTAGATAGCCAGAGCCCAGAAGAAGTTCGTATTAACAGAGGAACCCTCACCACAGCTGGTAAGGATAGCCCAGACCGCAACAGAAGCATAGAAGAAAACCTCAGACTCTTTAAGGAGATGGGAGAAGGAAAATATCCAGAAGGGACCTATCTTCTCAGAGCAAAACTTGATATGGCAAGTCCAAACATCAACATGAGAGACCCTGCCCTATACAGAATCAAGTTTGCGGAGCATCCAAGAACAGGAAACAAGTGGTGCATCTACCCAATGTACGACTTCACACACCCAATCTCAGATGCAATAGAAGGCATTACTCACTCAATTTGTACCCTTGAATTTGAGGATCATAGACCAGCTTATGACTGGGCTTGCTCCATTGATGGAATTGAGCACACTCCTCATCAGTACGAATTTGCAAGACTTAACATTAATTATTTTGTTATGAGCAAAAGAAAGCTCCTCAATTTAGTTAAACTAGGAATTGTAACTGGTTGGGATGACCCAAGAATGCCCACCATAAGTGGTATTAGAAGACGTGGCTATTCGCCAGAGTCTATGAAAGATTTTGTTAACCGAGTTGGTGTTGCAAAAGTTGAATCTGTTGTTGATTACTCTCTTATGGAATTCTGCGTTCGCGAAGACTTAAACAAGAGAGCAAAACGTGTCATGGCTGTTTTGGACCCAATTCGTCTAATAATTGATAACTATCCTGCAGATAAGACTGAGTATTTCACAACTGAAAACAACCCAGAAGACCCCTCAATGGGCACCCGCGAAATTCCGTTTACAAATGAACTTTACATTGAACGTGAAGACTTCATGGAAGTTCCAGTTAAAGGCTATCACCGTCTTTATATTGGAAACGAAATTCGCCTAAAGAATGCCTACTACGTTAAAGCAACCAGTTGTGAAAAGGATGAAAATGGCAACGTAACTGTTGTTCATTGTACTTATGACCCAGAATCTCGTGGTGGCGAAACCGCTGACGGCCGTAAGGTAAAGGGAACTAGCCACTGGGTAAGTGCAAAGCATGCTGTAAATGCAGAAGTTCGTCTCTACGACAAGCTTTTTGCCGCAGAAAACCCGGGCGGAGCCACTGGAAACTATCTTGATGATCTTAATCCAAACTCTCTCATTGTTATGAAAGAAGCAAAGGTTGAGCCATCTGTAGCAGATGCAAAATCAGGGGAATACCTGCAGTTCATCAGAAGTGGATACTTTACTCCAGACTACGACACAACAGCAGAGCATCCAATTTTCAACAGAACTGTAACCCTAAAGGATTCTTGGGCAAAGCAGAAAGCAAAGATTGGATTATAAAGAAGCCTTACTACTTACTTATGAAACTTTTCTACTAAAAACGAGGTATTTTTAAAATTTTAGTATACTTTTTCTACTAAAATTTTAAAAAATGCCCAAAATTAGTAGAAAATTGATCTTGGCAATTACAACTCTTGGCAATTACAACGCAAGTATAACCTTTAGCTCTCTGACTTTGGATCAAAGTCATCGGCATTCCAGAAGAAATCTGAGCTATCATCTCTGGAACGAGCTGGCTTGAAGGAATCGAAACCATATGGCTTCTTTCCTCCCTTTGTGGCCTTTTCGTCGTGGCTGTCACGACCTCTATACGGTGTTGAGGAGCTTCTGCTACCACTGTAGTTTGTAGAGCGCTCTTTGTACGAGCTATAAGATCCACTGTGTCTGTCATTGCGATCATATCTGTCCCATTTCTCATAGCGTGGGCGTTCATAGCGATCAGATGATTCATAGCGCTCATGACGGTTAGAACGCTCTTTGTAATCCTCACGCCCTTTGTAGTCGCGCTCTTTGTAATCACGCTCTTTATAATCACGTGCTTTGTAGTCTTCGCGATCTCTGTAGTCACGCTCTCTGTAGTTTCGTCTGTCATTTCTATAGCTTCTGTCTTCGCGGTCGTTGTACTGGCTCCTATAACGGTCATATCCGCCACGCTCAGAATTGCGCTCTACACGGCTACGATAACTTGACTTATCACCTCTGTACTCGCGCTCTCCATAACTGTCTCGTTTTTCTTTTGAGCTATAATTACGACTTCTTTTTTCGTATTTTTTTTTCTCTGAAACCTTTTTCTCAAAACTCTTCTCTTTTGGCTCACTCCAATCCAATTTGAGTGAATCTTCTTCTAATGCCATCATCCAACTCCTAGCCGTGCCTTTACGACCTTTAACAAATCCCGGAGCTTGCACTGCTCCTGTAATCTCTTTAACGCTCAATCCTCTGAGCTGTCTTCTATCCATCCTGAAAGATCCAAGATTGGTTGAAAACAGAATAAACCCTGTTTTCTTAAGCAATTTAGTAAGATCTTTAACCCATTTCACGTAGTCTCGAGCTACATCAAAATCTCCGTCCATCTTTCTACTGTTAGAAAAAGATGGAGGGTCAAAGATAATTATATCGTACTTCTCGCCCAACTTTATAGCCTGAGCAACATACTTTGTAGCATCCATACATAGGCATTGATAAGAATCGCCAGAAAAACCATTTTGAGCTAAGTTTTCTTCAGCCCATTTGGTATAAGTTGCACTCATATCAATGCTTTTTACACTGTTAGCACCACCAGCAGCCGCATAGACAGAGAAACTTCCTGTATAAGAAAAAAGATTCAAAACATCTGCTCTCATGCTTCTTTCTCTTACAAGCATTCTTGTCAAACGATGGTCTAAAAACAGTCCAGTGTCCACATAAGTGGCCAAATCCACCTTAAAGTGGAGATTGTTTTCATTAACTATGGTCTCAATACAGTTATCATTGGTTTTTTCGTGTTGCTCTCTATCGGTGCGCTTTGCTCTATAGGAATAAATAATATTTTCATGCTCCAAATAAAGCATCCTTGCACAAATATCTACACAACTAGAAAGAAGCTTTGCAGAAAGAGGACCTTCCTCTCCATAATCCGTAACCTTTGCATATTTTCCGTAAAGGTCTACAGTAACAGGAAATTGAACTAAATTTCTATCATATACCCTAAAGCAGTTTGTACCTTCAGGCAACAATTCATGCCTCATCTCTTGAGCGTTTGTTTTTAATATTTTTCCAAAATCTTTTTCAAAGAATTCCATAATCTTTCTGAGGCGTTATTATATATGGTTTGGAAAAAAAATTAAACTGCTTTAGAGGTTTTTACACTGAGGACAGACACCTTTAAAAACAAGATCATAACCGGTAAATTCAAAACCCTGTTTGTCTACAATGCTGTCAATTAAATTGTCCATATAAGGCAAATCAACATCTATCACTTTTCCACACTTAATACAGCGTGCATGATAATGCTTATAACAATTATGATCAAAATGACTTGCAGCCCCAGGAACTTCAATATCGTAAATATCACCGTTTTCAGCAAGTTCTTTTAAATTTCTATAGACTGTTCCCTTACTGATAGAAGTATGTTCTTTTACAACTTCAGCATAAACTTCTTCTGCTGTAGGATGATTTTTTAGTTTCCTTACTGCATTAAGCGTAAGAGCTCGTTGTATTGTATTACGTTCCATTAGTTTCCACCTTAATGGTAACATATATCAATAAGAACTCAATGTCAATTACAACGCATAAAACTACTTCACATTAAATCTAAAAAAATCCATACTTTCCATCTATGGAGACAAAAGAAAAATGACAAATATCTTCCCAGAGCAACAGGCAAAAGAAGAATGTCTCAAACTAATTTCTGCTTTGGATAATACACTAAATGCTGCTGCATTAGGAAAAGACTTAAAACAACCTGGCCATGGAAGAATGTTTGGCATCCTTACATGTACAGACGGAACCATATACAAAGCATTTTCCGGATTACTTGAAGGTCAATATGAAGTAGAAGGTTTTGTACCCCCTGTCTTTGACAGCAAAAAAATGCAAGAACTTCTTTCCCAATACAATGCAATAATTAAAGAGGCACAAAACACAAAAGAAGCCTCAAAAGCCTGTTGGGATGAAGTTTTGAAGCTATACACCTTTAACTGCTTTGATGGCGAAAAAAGGACACTTGACGCAATTTTTCCTAATGCTCCATCAGGAACAGGCGATTGTTGTGCCCCCAAATTACTTAGCTACGCTTATGGACAAGGGAAAAAGCCTGCCTCTCTTTGCGAATTCTTTTATGGCTCTGGAACGCAAGAACATCTAAGTTTTCATTGCCCATGTGATTTTAGATGTAAACCAATACTCAAATATATCCTGGGTCTTGATATTGAATATTATGATTCTTCAATTGTTGTAGTTAACAAACCAAGTGGACTTCTTAGCATAGAAGGCAAAGGTGAAGACAAGCAAGATTGCATTGCATCAAGAGTGAAGAATCTATACCAAGATTGCATTTCTCAACCCTGTGTTCATAGATTAGACCAAGCCACAAGTGGACTCATGGTTTTAGGATTAACCCAACATGCCCACGACACACTTTCCATTGCCTTTGAAAATCACATACCACACAAAACTTATGAAGCACTGGTTTATGGAAGAATAGCAGAAGAATCCGGCATAATAGAAATTCCAATTCGCCTAGATCCAAATAACAGACCACACCAAATTGTAGATTACGAGAATGGGAAAAAAGCTATTACAAAGTGGACATGTCTTTCAATTGAAAATCACTTTGGACATAAATGCACTAGACTAATGCTGGAGCCCCTCACAGGTAGAACTCATCAACTACGTGTGCACTGTGCATACGGACTTGGCCACCCAATTGTTGGAGATAGACTTTACGGCTACGACAATCCAGAAAAGGCCAACCCCTGTACAGCTGAACGTCTAATGCTCCAAGCAAGAAAGCTATCTTTTCCTCATCCCATATCCAACCAACTAATGAGCTTTGAACTTGCCCCTGAATTTTAATTATTCCTCTTATACCGATGTCTCTAGAGATATTTTCCACAATACAAGTTGCACACCAAAATCATAGCAAACAGAAATAATGAGAGGTGCAGTTTTTAAACCCAAAAAGCCAACATCAGTTGAAAGACTTGCTCCAACCTGAGCAGAAGGAATCACACCGTCATACCACAAAACATTTGCAAAAGCGCCAATTTTGTTATTTGTAAGCAAAATAAGTTCAGCAAGACCAATCTTCTTAGAATAGAAAGTCCAATCAATAGTAACAGACGAAGAAACCAAATACTGTTGGTCATTTGGAGTAATTGGAGAAGCAGTTCCCTGAGCCTTTAGTCTTGGATTAACAAGAATGTACCCATCAGAAGCAAAAATAGGAACCTCCCCCTTCTTATCAAAAGCCATCCTAGAATTCAAAGCCAAACTAAATTCAATTGGAATACTCCATGGTTTAACACCGGCAGAAAGATAGGTAGCACCAAAGAATCTAGCTTGAGAAGTTCCAATCCAACCCAAAGATTGCAAACCAGCCTTAAAAGATGCAGAAAAAACAGAAGAGCTATAACTAAACTCTCCCATAAGAGTTGAAAGAGGTAACGAGCAGTCCCAATATAAACCAGTTATTCCATCATTTTTAAAAGCAACTTCAAGCGTCTGTCTTGCTATAAAATTAAAATCCCCACTTAATGAGCCAATATTAAAAGCCCCAGTTCTGTATTGAATAGACTCAGACAAAAGAGAAGAATGACTGATTTTAACTCCATCTGACACACCAATTTTGTAATAGAAAGAGCCATCAAAATTGAACTTAAAATGATTACCCAAATAATAGTCCAAACTAAAATTAAAAGTGGGTAAAGTATGTAAATAGGATTGCACTATTCCAGTGTAATTATCATAGCCAAAGGAAACTAGCTTTGTTGATCCCCCCAATACCAAGTTCAAATTTAGATTTTCATACAAGAAGGTATACAGGACACCAAAGAGCAAATCATCCCGTAAAAGATAACCATTAGTAGAGTGCGAAGAAAGAGCAACGCCAAACATAGACGATGTCCCATGATTGGATGTTCTATTGAAAATTCCATAGTTCTTCTTAACTATAGGTATCTGAATCTCAAAACCCGTCCTCTTTGCAATAAGCTGTTCTTTGAAAGCAGTATTAATATCAATAGAGTTGTCATCCTTATTGTAAAGCATAGCAAAACTTTCAATTTCAGAAGCAGCATCTTGGCTTGATACGTATCCTTGCTGGGCAATTAAAGCACAAGAGCCAAAATCCATGAATGAAAAATCTTCTACATTACACCTTACCCAAATAGCATTAGGATGGTCCAGAAGTTCTCTAACACCCTGTCTTCTCTTGCCAATATCAATGCTTACATTCAGTCCTGTTAGAGGATTTTTCAAGTTCAAGTCCTTGCCGGCATAAAAAGTCGTTGAAACTAAAACATTGTCAGAATATCTATAAGCAACATCAAGAGGAACAAGATTGGCAATACCACCATCAATTAAAACATGATCTTCATATTCAACGCTACCAAAGTATACGGGAAGAGCAAAACTAGCTGCTAAAATTTCATAAAAATCGCCCTCAGTTAGCAGAATCTGCCTTTTTGTTACCATGTCCTCGCAAACCACAATCACAGGAATGGTAAGCTCTTCCAACTTTAAATCTTCCCCAAGGTAAGCACTAAGGCAAGATTTAAATTTGTCTACATTCAATAAACCTGTATTAATTGGAATTGTGAAATCAAAAAGCTGACCAATATTGGTACTAGTTATGACTTGAACAATTTGATTGGGACTGAGACCTGAGCTGTACAAGAGAGCAATTATACTGCCCATGGAATTACTTACAATATAATCTGGAACAATGCCCTGCTCTTCTAGGTATTGTAAAACTCCTATGTGAGCAAAAGCTCTAGCAGAACCACCACTTAAAACCACACCTACAGGCTCACGCTCGCCACCGGTTTTCTTATTAACTCTTTCAATGAAGTTTTCTTCACCATAGATAATTGGTTCGTCTGCAAGTAGAAGCGAATCATTGGCAAAGACCATAAAACTTGCTAGAAACACAACTAAAATCAAAACAAGCCTTCTAATCTTCATTAATGACCCCCAAACTTCATTCATTCTATCATGAGTGCTTGAAAAAAACAAATCTTTAGGCTAACATAGCCCAGTAATGCCGGAGTGGCGGAATGGTAGACGCGCTAGACTCAAAATCTGGTGTCAGCAATGGCGTTCGAGTTCGAGTCTCGTCTCCGGTAAAAAGTACAAAAAAAGGGACTGTTGCAAAAGTCATTTGACTAAGGGCAATGGTCCCTTTCTTTTTC